>CAYSUS010000048.1:0-55286 GCA_964434165.1 uncultured Pirellulales bacterium | reverse complement strand
TGCTCGACGAGATCGAGAAGGCCCACCCCGACGTGTTCAACATCCTGCTCCAGGTCCTCGATGAGGGGCGGCTGACCGACAGCTTCGGCCGCAACATCGACTTCCGCAACACGATCATGATCATGACGACCAACGCGGGAGCCGAGGCGATCAAGAACGAGTCGGCGTTCGGGTTCCAGCGGCCCGACGACGACGCCTCGTACGAGAGCATGAAGGATCGGGTCCAGGAGCAGATCGAGAAGCACTTCCGGCCCGAGTTCCTCAACCGCGTGGACGACGTCATCGTCTTCCGCCACCTCACGGAGAACGATTTGAAGAACGTCATCGAGCTGGAGACCGCCAAGGTCCGCGAGCGCCTCGGGGAGCGCGGCCTGAGCCTCGTGCTCTCCGACGAGTCGAAGGAGTTCCTCATCAAGAAGGCCTGCAAGGACCTCGACTTCGGTGCCCGCCCGCTCCGCCGCGCCATCGAGAACCGCATCGAGGACCCGCTCTCCGAGGAGCTGCTCAAGGGCGAGTTCCAGGGCGTGGACACGATCACCGTCAGGGTCAAGAAGGTCGGAAAGCAGCGGCAGCTCGTGTTCGTCGGCTCCACGGGGCCGCTCACGGAAGAGACGCCCGTGGGCGCCGCCGCGGGAGCCTCCGAAGACGCGGAATCCGAGGCCGAGTGACCCGCCGCGATCGCTAAGACAGCGATGACTCTGTCGCCCCGGCCCGCCGGTAGCCGCCCGCGGGCCGGGGCCGTTTTCAGGCCAGCGAGATCTCGTCGGGCGCGGTGATCGACCAGGCCCTGTCAGTCCCATGCGCGTCGCCGAGATCTTCCGATCGATCCAGGGCGAAGGGTTCCTCACCGGCACCCCGAGCGTCTTCGTGCGCACCAGCGGCTGCAACCTGCGGTGCTGGTACTGCGATACGCCGTACGCCTCCTGGCGACCTGAGGGCGAGGACCTTTCCGTCGAGGAGATCCTCCTCCGCGTCGAGGAAATCGGGGCGCCCCACGTGGTGCTTACCGGCGGCGAGCCCATGCTCTGGGCGGAGCTCAACCCCCTGAGCCGTCAGCTCAGGGACCTCGGGCACCACGTGACCGTGGAGACGGCCGGCACGCTCTACCTGCCCGTGGCGTGCGACCTGATGTCGATCAGCCCCAAGACGTCGAACTCCACGCCCTCGGCCCAGCGCGACCCGCGCTGGGCCTGGCGGCACGAGACCGCCCGACACGTGCCCGAGGTGATCCGCCGCCTGGCGGTCCAATACGACTGCCAATGGAAGTTCGTCATCGACACCCCGGACGACTGCCGCGAGGCCGAGACCTACCTGGCCGGGCTGCCTGAGATCGATCGATCGCGCGTGATGCTTATGCCGCAGGGCACCGAGTCCGACGATCTGGCCCGAAAAGCGGAATGGCTCGTGCCCTACTGCGAAGCGCACGGGCTGCGCTTCTGCCCACGGGTCCACATCGAGCGGTTCGGGCTGGCGCGCGGGACATGACGTCCCGAGCCCGCACGACCGTCCCGCGACGCCTTACGCGGTCTTGGCCGGAAGGCGATCCGGCTCGTCGAGAAGCCGGCGATACAGCTCCTCGCGATGGATGGCAACCTCGGGCGGGCCGCGGAAGCCGAGCTTCACGCGCGTGGCGTGGATCTCCAGCACCTCGACCTCGATGTTCTCGCTGATCAGAATCCTTTCACCCACGCGGCGGTTGAGCACGAGCATGGCTGAGCCCCCCGACTTGCTGGCGGAGCGCCTCCCGGCCGACAGATTTCTGCCAGGAACGGCTGAGAATAACTTGATTGTAGGCCGGTCCGGTCCGCCAGCAAGGCCTCATTGAGATGGATTCTCAATCAGGGGGCCGCGGAGGACCCGCTTGCCGGGGCGGCCGCCGACCCCTGCCGTGGGCTGGCCCGGCCTTGAGCCCGCGGTGCCACACGTCTGGGGGCATGGTATCATGTCCTCGTGCTAGCACCGGCGTCGTCCCCGCGAACCGCGCGTCTGCGCATTTCACGCGAAGACCATGGAGACCACACCATGCGCACCTGCTTCCCCATGATTCTCGTCCTCGCGGCCGGACTTGTCGCCGACGCGGCCCGGGGCGAAAAGGCCGCGAAGGCCGCGCCGAGAGGGCCCAACGTCCTCTTCCTCATCTGCGACGACCTGAACTGCGACCTGGCCTGCTACGGCCACCCGCTGGTCCAATCGCCCAACATCGACCGGCTCGCCCGGCGCGGCGTGCGGTTCGAGCGGGCGTACTGCCAGTATCCCCTCTGCGGTCCGAGCCGGGCGTCGTTCATGACCGGCCTCTACCCCGACCAGACCCTGGTCCGCCGTAACGCGATCTACCTCCGCGAGCACGTGCCCAACGTCGAGACCATGGCGCAGATGTTCCGCGGAGCGGGCTACTTCGCCACGCGGATCGGCAAGATCTACCACTACAACGTGCCTAAGCACATCGGCACCGGCGGCCACGACGATCCGTATTCCTGGAATTACACCATCAATCCCCGCGGCCGCGATGTGGACGACGAGCACCTGATCTTCAGCCTCCGGCCCGGCAGCTTCGGTGGCACGCTGAGCTGGCTGGCCGCCGACGGCACGGACGAGGAGCAGACCGACGGCATCGCGGCCACCGACGCGGTGCGGCTGCTTGAGCAATACGCCAAGGAGAACCGGCGGTTCTTCCTGGCCGTGGGGCTCTACCGGCCGCATACTCCCTACGTGGCGCCCAAGAAGTACTTCGCCATGTACCCGCGGGAGAAGATCGTCGTGCCGAAGGTTCCCGAGGGCTATCTCGACACGCTGCCCGCCCCCGCGCGCAACTCGATCACGCGCAAGAAGGAGCAGCTCAACCTGCCCGACGAGGTCGCCCGCAAGGCGATCCAGGCCTACTACGCCTCGATCACGTTCGCCGACGCGCAACTGGGCCGCATCCTCGACGCGCTGGAGAAGACCCGCCTGGACGAGAACACGATCATCCTGTTCACCTCGGACCACGGCTACCACATGGGCGAGCACGGGCATTGGCAGAAGACCACGCTGTTCGAGAACGCGGCGCGCGTGCCGTTGATCCTGGCCGGGCCGGGAATCGAGGCCCGAGGCAAGAGCACAGCGGCTCCGGCCGAGATGATCGATTTCTATCCCACACTGGCCGAACTGTGCACATTGCGCGGGCCCAAGTACCTGTCGGGCGTGAGCCTGATCCCGGTGCTGCGCGACCCCGAAGCGCGGCCCCGCACCGCCGCCCTGACGCAGTTTGCCGACGGCTACAGCCTCCGCACCGACCGCTACCGCTACACCGAATGGGGCGAGGAGGGGCGCGGCGGCAACGAGCTGTACGACCACCGGACCGACCCGGCCGAGATGCACAACCTGGCCGGCGCGGCGGATCACGCCCACACCGTGGCCGAGCTCTCGAAGCAGCTCCGCGCGAGGATCGCCCAGGCGCGGCGCAAGCCGGACGGCGTGACGCAGATCCAGTTCGAGAACCGGCGGCGGGTGCGGTAGGAGGTCGGAATTCCGAAGTCGGAGGGGGCTGGAAGCGTCCTCCTTCTGCAGTGCAGCCGCGTCAGGAGTGTGCGCGCGATCGAACCTGGGCGTGGATCGGATTGCGGCATCCGGGAGAGCGGTTCCTGTCCCCCGTGGGACGATCGCGCGACGCGGAAGGGGACAGGCAGCGTTTCCCCACGCGAGCCCAGGCTGATTCTCCAGTGCATGGCGCCGCGCACGGCCGACGCGGGGGTGTTATGTCATGCGAAAACGCTGCCAGCCCCCCTCGGTGCGAAGTCCGGCACAGCGCCTTGCGCATCGACCGGAGCGTCTCCTCCCGGCCGACGATCCGGTCCACGCACGACACCATCGCGTCCTGCATCCTTCGTTCCACGCCCAGCGAGCTGTTTCCCACCACGCGACTCCCTGCGCCGCAGGTCGAATGAACGGTGTCGCTCCCCCTCCTCTTCGTGGGGACGATCCGAAGCGTCAACGACGAAGGCACCGCTGGTGCTTGCACGCCCCAGCGCGCCGCCCTATGCTCGGGGGCCATGAAAGGCCTCCCCAACCGGACCGGCACGATCCTCCTCCGCCGTACGGCGAGGCGCCTAGCCGTGTGGAACGGTGGGCTTTGGGCGCTGGGCAACGGCCTGATCTCCAGCACGCTGGTGATCTACCTGGCCATCGAGGCGGGTGTGCCGCGCGTGGGGCTGGGCATCGCCCTGATCCTGGCCGCCCCGCGCGTCGCCGGGCTGCTGCGCATTGCGGCGCCCGCGCTGATCGCGCGGCTGGGCGGACGGAAGCGGCTGTGCATCGCGGCCTATCTGGCCAGCGCGGCCGTGCTCTTCGGACTGCCGTGGGCCGCCGCGCCGGACGCGATGCCCTCGCCCGGCATGTCGCTTGCGGCCCTGGTGCTGCTCTGGTGCCTGTATCACCTGCTGGAGTACCTGGGCACGGTCGGGCTCTGGTCGTGGATCGCCGACGCAGCCCCGCCGCGGATTCGCGGCCGCTTCCTGGGCCGGCGCGAGCGGCTGATGGTCCTCGCTCAGGCCGCCGCCATGCTCGGGGCCGGTCTGCACGCCTGGGGCATCCGTGCCCTGTATCCCGCGCTGCCGCGATGGACGGCCTATCTCATCCCGGCGCTGCTGGGAGCCGGCATGATGCTGGTCGCCGTGGTGCCGCTGGTGCGCATGCCGGCCCTGGAGCGGCCCAGGGAGGATCAGCGCGGGCCCCCGACGGCCCGCCTCACGCTGGCGCCGCTTCTCGATCCGCGATTCCTGCCTTTCCTGCTCTTCGGCTGCTGGTTCTCGTTTTCCAACGGGCTGACGCAGTCGGTGCAGTTCCTCTACCCATGGGTGCTCGGCGCCACGCTCCTGGCGATGAACGGCCTGAAGACGGGCATGCGGCTCGGCCAGTTCGCGGTCAGCCCGACGATGGGACGATGGGCCGATCGGTGGGGCAACCGGCCCGTGCTGTTCGGCTCGCTGGCGATCACCTCCGGGGCGCTGCTGTTCTACTTCCTCGCCACGCCCGAGCAGCCGTGGTGGTTCGCCGGGGCCTGGGTGGCCTGGATCGCCTACGCCGGCCTGAACGTGTGCCTGCCGAACCTCACGTTGAAGCTGGCCCCGCGCGAGGAGAACGCCGCCTACGTGGCCACGTTCTTCGCGGCCGGCGGAATCTGCTACGCCGCCGGTTCGGTGCTGGGAGGGCTCGCCACCGACGCCTGGCGCGACCACGACTTCCACTTGCCCGGCGGCGCGACGCTCGACTACTTCCACGCCGCGTTCCTCCTCGGCTGGCTCGCCCGCAGCGCGGGGCTGCTTCTGCTGCTTCGGGTCGTGGAGAACGGGGGGGTGCCAGGGGCGGGTAAGGTCCGCGACGCCTCTTCCGGCCCCGCGTGAGGGCCGGGGCGAGACTTGACAGAGACGGCCTTGGATGGGACGATCCCGAGGTGCGCAAGGTGAGGAACCCAGGCGGCGGCACGGAGGCTCTGTTGGTATTTCGATCGCGAATGCGACCTCAAGGCAACGCTTTCATTGCGACGCGAAAGGGAGGAGCAACATGAGACTCAACCTGCGTGGGGCGGCGATCGCCGTCCTCTTGGCGGCCGGTTCGTGGGCCCAGGCGGCGGACAAGCCCGAAGGCGCCGTGGACCTGTTCAACGGAAAGAACTTGGAGGGGTGGGAACACTATCTAGTCGACCGCGACGTGAAGATAGCCGACGTGTGGAGCGTGCGCGATGGGCTGCTGGTCTGCAAGGGCGAGCCGATGGGATACCTGGCCACGAAGAAGGAGTACACCAGCTTCAAGCTCGTCGTCGAGTGGCGCTGGGCGCCCGGCAAGCCGGCGGGCAATAGCGGCGTGCTGATGCGGATCACCGGCAAGGCGCAGGCCCTGCCCCGGTGCGTCGAGGCCCAGCTCAAGAGCGGCGACGCGGGAGCCATCTACGGCTTCCACGGTTTTCCCGTCCAGGGCGACGCCGACCGGGCCGTTTCGGCTGAGGGCAAGCTGTTCGGCAAGCTTTCCGGCGTGAAGAAGACCCAGGGCAACGAGAAGGAGCCCGGCGAGTGGAACCGCTACGACATCACGCTCCAGGGCGAGGATCTCACGCTCAAGGTCAACGGCGAGAAGGTCAACGAGGCGACCGGCCTGCACGTGGTGGCCGGCAAGATCGGCCTGCAATCCGAGGGCGGCGAGATCCACTTTCGCACGGTCCGGCTGATCCCGCTCGATGGCGACGCGCCGGCCAGGGGCAATTGAACTCCGCGGGGCTGGCAGCGTTTTTGCGCGATACGGCCCCTCGCCTGTTCATGGCGCTGTCGGTTTGCGCCCCAGAGGCGTGTTGACCTTGCGTGGGGAAGGCGCTGCCTATGCCCCTCCGCGGTGCGCAGCCGGCGCTTGCACGGCGCGGCCGCGCGGCTTACCATGCTGGCGTACCGGTTGACGTGAACCGCACCGTCCTTCAGGAGACTCGCACCATGCGTTGCAGGCGTTTCGTTGCGTGGACGTTTGTCGCGGTCTCGGTGATCGGCCTGGCCCCGTCCGCCCGGGCCGAGGTCGCGCTGCCGGCCCTGTTCTCCGATCACATGGTGGTACAGCGCGACGAGCCCGTGCCGGTCTGGGGTTGGGCCTCGCCGGGTGAGAAGGTGACGGTGACGCTCTGCGGGCAGAGCAAGTCCGGCACGACCGACGCCGGCGGCAAGTGGTGCGTCACGCTCGATAAGCTCCCCGCCGGCGGCCCGCACAAGATGACCGTCCAGGGAAGCAACAAGCTCGCGATCGAGGACGTGCTGGTCGGCGAAGTGTGGCTTGCCTCGGGCCAGTCGAACATGGCCATGACGGTCCGCGGCTGCAAGGACTTCGACAAGGAGCAGTCCGCGGCCGATCTGCCCGAGATCCGCATGTTCACGGTCCAGCGCACACCGGCAGAAACGCCCCAGCACGACTGCGAGGGGAGCTGGCAGGTATGCAGCCCCGAGACCGTGGGCAGCTTCTCGGCCACGGCCTTCTTCTTCGGGCGCAAGCTGCACAACACGCTCGACGTGCCGGTCGGCCTGATCAACTCCTCCTGGGGCGGCACCCCGGTCCAGGCATGGACGAGCCTCGAAGTGCAGGAGGCCCTGCCCAAGCTCCAGCCGCTGCTGGATTCCTGGAAGCAGCAGATTGCCGGCTACGACCCCGAGGAAGCCAAGGCCAGGTACGAGGAGCAGCTCGCCCGCTGGAACGAGCAGGTCAAGAAGGCCAAGGCCGCGGGCAAGAAGCCGCCGCGCCGGCCGCGCAGTCCGGGCGATCCCCGCATGAGCCCGCACCGGCCGGCCAGCCTCTATAACGGCATGATCGCTCCGCTCGTGCCGTACGCCGTGCGCGGGGCCATCTGGTACCAGGGCGAGAGCAACGCCGGCCGCTACAACGCGTCGCTCTACGGCTTGCAGCTCCGCGCGATGATCACCGACTGGCGCAGCCGGTGGCGGCAGGGCGACTTCCCGTTCCTCTTCGTGCAGCTTCCCAACTTCCGCAAGCCGCAGGAAAAGCCGGTCGAGCCCAGCGGATGGGTCACCGTGCGCGAGGAGATGCTCCAGACGCTCGCCCTGAAGAACACGGGCATGGCGATCACCGTCGATATCGGCGAGGCCGACGACATCCACCCGAAGAACAAGCAGGACGTGGGTGGGCGGCTCGCCGTGTGGGCCCTGGCGACCACCTACGGCAAGGACATCGTCGGGTCCGGCCCGATCTACAAGTCGATGGAGAAGAAGGACGGCACGATCGTGCTCCACTTCGACCACGTGGGCGGCGGTCTGGTGGCCAACGGCGGCGGAGAGCTCGAAGGCTTCGCCATCGCCGGAGCGGAGGAGGACTTCGTCTGGGCCAAGGCCAGGATCGAAGGCGACACGGTCGTCGTCTGGAGCGACGAGATCGAGGACCCGGTCGCCGTGCGCTATGCTTGGGCAGATAACCCCAAGGGCAACCTGGCCAACAAGGCGGGCATCCCCGCCTCGCCGTTCCGGACCGACGTCGAGCGGCCGTAACCGCTAATCGACGCTGACGGGGAAGGAAGCAACAGACGGCGGCGTTAAGACCGAGCGCCTCCCGGGGGGCCTACTTCGTTCTCTCCGTGCCCCGATCCAATCGCGCCCCGCAGCCATCAGCGTCCGTTCGCGCCAATCAGCGGTTTCCCCGCCCGGGCAGTTGGCGGTCTCGTCGCCGGCTACTCCCCGATCGCGAACAAATGCGACCGCGTCGAGATGTAGAGAACCTTGCCCACGGCCACCGGGGCGCTGTAGATCGAGCCGTTCATCATGTTCTCGGCCAGGAGCTTTTTGTCGGCCGAGAGGGCGAAGACCGCCACGTCGCCGTCTTCATCGCCCAGGTAGATCTTCCCGTCGGCCACCAGGGGCGAGCCCCAGATCGAGGCCAGCATGTCGTGGGTCCAGTGGACCTTGCCGGTTTTCCCGTCGAGGCAGTGGATCAGCCCGGCGAAGTCGCCGGTGACGAGGATCCCGTCCTGGACGGCCACCAGCCCGATGCTGCGGTGGAAGGTCTCCTCGAACTCCATCTCGCCGTCGGCGTTGGCGTCGTGGCCCGTGTAGTGCCACAGGGCGGCCGAGTTGGGATTCGGCTTGGCCTGCTCGCCGGCCTCGACGTCGACGGCCTGGATGCGGCGGTGAGGCACCGGCCTGCCCTGGCGGTCGAGGACGATCTCGGCGCTCACGTCGCCGCGCTTGGTCGGGTCGATGCACCACAGGTGCCCCTGTCCCTCGCCGTATTCGGGGTCCTGGCCCGTGGCCAGATAAACGCGGCCTTCCCACACGACCGGCGTGGCGATGATCTCGTTGCGGTCGCCGCGCCCGTCGTTCTGCCACGTGGCGGCCTTGGGGTTGCAGTCGAACTTCCAGAGGAGCTTCGGCCGTCCGCCCTGGTTCTCGCGCGTGGCCAGGAAGCTGTACAGCCAGCCGTCGCCGCCGGGGAACAGCACCTGGGGCACACCGCCCAGCTCCGCAACGGCGGGCGAGCCCCACTGGCCGTGCATGATGTTCTTGCCGGGGGAGCTATCCGCCCAGACGAGCTTGCCGGAGTCCTTTTCCAGGGCGAGGAAGCTGGGGGCCTCCGGGGCGGGGATGTTCTCGTGCGATTCATCGACGCCGTTGGAGGTGTTCACGAACAGCAGCTCGCCCCGCGCAGTGACCGAGCAACTGGCCATGTTGTGCTGGACCGAGCCGACCTCCTTCATCATGTTGAACAGCCAGACGATGTCGGCCTCGCCGCGATCGGTGCTCGGCTCGTCCTTGTAGGGGCCGTCGTTTTCGCCGTCGGCGAAGCCTTCGGTATCGAGGCAGGCGACCTCGCCGCGGTTGGTGACGATCCACAGCCGGTCGCCCTCGACCAGCGGCGAGCAGCAGATGCCCTGCTCCGGCCAGTCGATCGAGCGGCCCGCGGCGAGCTTCTCGCGCGAAAGCTGCCAGAGGAACCCGCCGTCTGCGGCGCGGAAGGCCAGCAGGCACCCGAGATCGGTGTCCCTGCCGTATCGGGTCACGTAGCCGCCGCCGTTGCTGGTGGCGCAGAAGACCTTGCCCCCGGCGACGATCGGCGTGCCATAGGTCTGATGCCCCAGCCGCGCGACCCACTTGACGCTTCTGGCCCCTTCGCCGATCCAGTCGTCGGTGCGCGGATCGAACGTGCCGGGGTCCCATTGGGTCGGCAGTCCGGTGGCCGAGGAGGCGTTGTTTCGGGCGGACGACTCACCCCACTGCGACGCGGCCCGCGACGCGGCATCCCCCGCGAGGCCCCGCTTGTCCGAGACAGCCACGGCAGCGAATGCCGCGCCCAGGGCGATCGCGAGAATCGGCACCATTCTGTTCATCGATGTCGTACTCCAGATCAACGGGAGCGGATCCGAGCCGGGCCGACACGGCCGGCTCGGAATAGCGCGAAGACGGCCCGCGTCGCGTCCAGCGTCAATCAACCAGCACCTCGTCCTCGGGATCGAACTTGGGGATCACGACGATCAGGACGCTCATCTTTCCCACGGCGCGATGGACGGTGCCGGGCCGGATGAGGACGCACGTGCCCGGGCGCACCGGATGGCGCTGTCCGTCGAGCTCGATCTGGGCGCCGTCCTCGCACTGGAGGACATAATACGTCTCGGTAAGCCGACGGTGGTAGTGCGGCCTGGCGTCCTCTCGGATCTCCGTGCGGTGGATCGTGGCTGGGTAGTCAGCCAGGTCGGCGAATGCCCGACGGGCCATGCCACACGGGCAGGCCACCCCTGGTACGTCGTCGAAGTGCAGCATCTCGAACGGTCGTTCGGACCCGGCCATCGAGCGGCCTCAAGTGGAGGAGGGGAAGTGGGGGGAGTCTCGGGCAGGACGGGGATGTTCTCCAGAATACCAATTCGGCAGGCGGACCGCCAGCGGGCGCCGGATGGCGGGTCGGACCTGCGGGCTGCGAGGCGCAGCGGCCTTCCGGAGGTTGACGAAGAGAGGTTGACTTTGCGGATTGCCCAAGCGAATCGCCAGCGCGCAAGCCGCTTTCCGCCCGCACAACCGTCAAGGTTTGCCCGGCTTGCGCGTGCGGAACAGCTTGCCCAACAAGAGCGGTAAACCTTTTGCTGAAAATTACTTCTGCGTCCTCAAGGGTGCTTCAGAGGGCTGCCGATACGGTTGGTGATCCCTTGCCGGGAAGCGCGTGCAGAGGAAGCACGTTCAAGGGAGCGTCAGGAGAACCGGATCGGCATTTTCGAGCCAAGGAGCGGCTCGACGGCCCTGGCGCCAAACACTGTTCGAACTGGGGGACGGACCCACCCTTCCTGATCGCCGCCGCGAGCGCCGTCGGGCCGGTTCTAGCCCATGGGAGAACCAGTCCGCGACCACAGCAGCGACTCGGATCCTCCACGCGGCCAACGTCCGCAGGGAACGCGAGAGCCTCCGGTTCAACGTACAGGAGAGAGTGTTCAATGAAAGGGAAGCTGTTTGTTGGAGCGCTCCTCGTGAGCGTGGTCCTCGGCAGCCAAGGCTTCGGTGCCGAGCTCTTCGGAAACCTGCGGGGCCTTCGCGGCGGGGGATGCTGCGATCCGTGCTGCACGCCCGCCGCGTGCGGACCTGCCAAGTGCTGTGCGCCGGAGCCGGCGTGCTGCGATCCGTGTTGCGATCCCTGCTGCAAACCGCGGCGCGATCTGTTCTCGGGTCTGCGGGACCTCTTCAAGAGGAAGAGCTGCTGCGATCCGTGCGACCCCTGCGCGGACTGCTGTTCGGCCTGTGGGCCTGTGCAGGTCTGTGCCCCCGAGCCCGCCTGTGCGCCGGCCTGTCCGCCCGACTGCTGCGATCCCTGCTGCAATCCGTGCAGCAAGGGCCCGCTCGCGCGGCTGTTCGGCGGCAAGAAAAGCTGCTGCGATCCGTGTGATCCGTGCGGCACCTGCGCGCCGTGCGAGCCGGTCTGCTGCGAGCCGGTCTGCTGCGAGCCGGTCTGCTGCGAGCCGGTCTGCTGCGAGCCCTGCTGCGATCCCTGCGGATGCTGCTGCAAGAAGGGCGGACCGCTCGGGCTGGGCATCCTCGATGCCCTGTTCGGCTGCAAGAAGAACTGCTGCTGCGATCCCTGCTGCGATCCCTGCTGCGATCCTTGCGGGACCGCGTGCGGCACGACGTCGGGTTGCGGGTGCGGCGGCGCCGAGGCCGCGGCTCCGGCCGGCGGCCCCATGGAAGCCGCGCCGCTTCCGAAGGCCCCGAAGCCGGATCCCAACGCCTCCATCCGCGCTCCGAGGCGCATGTACCAGGCGAGCCGCCGGGTCGCCAGGAACTAAGCTGCCAAGAAATGCCGATCAAAGCAGGTCTGTCCGGGCCGGAAGGCCGGGACAGGCCTGTTTTATTGCGCCGACACCGCGCCCCCCAAAGCGGCGGACCCTCGTCTCGGCACCGGCGGACCTTGAACGTCGAAACGCTTCCACGGATCATGGAACGATCGACCTCACGCGCCCCACGTCGCCTGCCATGACCGCCCCACCCTTCGAGAGCCGCCCCGCCTGGGACCAGAGCCCCTTCATGAAAGCGGCGCGGCGGGAGCCCGCCGATCGCGTGCCCGTGTGGCTGATGCGCCAGGCGGGGCGCTACATGGCCGAGTACAGGGCGGTGCGTGAGAAGACGTCGTTTCTCGAGCTCTGCCGCAACCCCTCCCTGTGTGCCGACGTCATGCTCACGGCCGTCGAGCGGTTGGGGGTCGACGCGGCGATCATCTTCTCCGACCTGCTCGTGCTCTTCGAGCCGATGGGCCTTGACGTGGAGTTCACCGCCGACAATGGACCGGTGATCCGCAACCCGGTCCGCAGCGCGTCCGACGTCGATCGCGTGGCCGAATTGGAGAACCTCCAGGCCCTGGACTACGTCACGGAGACGGTACGGCAGACCCGCGCGGGACTGCGCGACGACCTCCCGCTGATCGGGTTCGCCGGCGCCCCCTTCACCCTGGCCAGCTACGCCATCGAAGGAGGGGGGAGCCGCAGTTATTTCAGAGCCAAGTCGCTGATGTACACCGACCCGGGCGCATGGAGCGCCCTGATGCAGCGGCTTGCCCGCGCGGTGGCCCGGTATCTCAACGGACAGATCGAAGCCGGCGCCCAGGCCGTGCAGCTCTTCGACAGTTGGGCCGGCTGCCTGGGGCCGGACGACTATCGTCGATACGTCCTGCCGCACAGCCGGGCGGTCGTCGAGGCCATCCGGCCGGGCACCCCGGTGATCCATTTCGCCACCGGCAATCCCGCCCTCCTGCCGCTGATGCGCCAGGCCGGCGGGCAGGTGATCGGCGTCGATTGGCGCGTGCGACTCGACGAGGCGTGGCGCGCGGTCGGGCACGACCGCGCGATCCAGGGCAACCTCGACCCCGTCGCGCTCCTGAGCAACCGCGAGGAGATCCGCCGGCGCGCGAGGGAGATCCTCGACCAGGCCGACGGCCGGCCCGGACACATCTTCAACCTCGGCCACGGCGTCCTCCCCCAGACGCCCGTCGAGAACGCGATCGCGCTGGTCGAGGCGGTGCACGAGCTTGGCGCCGGGTAGCGCGCGAGCCGGCTTAACGCCCCCTTCCCGCCCCACCGCGACGGTGCCGAGCCGGCCGGACGTTTCGCCAGCAGGAGTCCCACTGCGCCCGTGCTTGCAAAAGGCCCGGCGAGCGCCGAGAATGGCCTATCATGAGCCGCACGAGCCGATCGAAGAAGAGACGACTGCCCGACTGGGAGGCCCAGTATCGCGACGGCACGCCGCCGTGGGAGAGCGGGGGCCCGTCGGGCGAATTGGTCCGCGTGGTCGGCGAGGGGCTGGTCAAGCCCTGCAGCACCCTGGAGATCGGATGCGGCACGGGGGCCGACGCGGTTTATCTGGCCTCGCAGGGATTCGAGATGACGGCCGTGGAGAGCTCGCCCACGGCCATGGAGCGGGCCCGGGGCCGGGCGCAGCGCGCGGGCGTGCTCATCCGATTCCTCTTGGACGACGTGTTCTCGTTCGCCCGGAAGACCGAGCCGTTCGACTTCGTGTACGACGCGGGGTTCTACCACTTCATCCGGCAGGTCGAGTTGGAGCGATTCCTCGACGTGCTCTGGCGCGTCACGCGGCCCGGCTCGTACTACTTGACGCTGGCCGGAAGCGTGGGCGAGACCGCGGAGGGCGGACCGCCGCAGGTTTCGGAGGAGGCGATCCGCTTCGAGCTCGGCCGGCTGTTCCAGTGCGTGCACCTTCGCCCGTTCCGCTTCGAGAGCCCGGCGAACACGGAGGGCTATCTCGGCTGGTCGTGCCTCATGCAGCGTCCGAAGACGGGCGTCTGACGGGGCCCGCGCCGCTTGCCTGTCCCCGACGGACCGCATCGCGGCTCGGGGCGTGCTATAATGCCGGCCCCTGGCGGCGAGGGCCAGGATGGACTGATGCGTAGCCGTGCGCTCGCACCGAATCATTGTCCAGGATGCACAGGAGCCGACCCATGCGATGCCCCCTTGCGCGACTGCTGCCGATCACCGCCGCCTGCCTGGCGTGGACCCTACCCGCGGCCACGGCCCAGACTCCGGACCTGGTTCACCGGCCCTACCTGTTGGACACCGGGCTGCTGTCGCGGTCGATTTCGTTCGAGAACCCGACCGGCGCGCCGGGCGAGGGCGGCAAGGCCGCCAGCAACCTGGGCCCCGGGCGCAAGGGGTCGCCGTCGCGCCAGATCAAGCCGGGCGAGACCGTGCAGCTATGCGACATCGAGGGTCCCGGCACGATCCGTCACATCTGGATGACCACGGCGCGCGAGCCCGCCGTGCAGCGGGCCTGCGTCATCCGGGCCTACTGGGAAGGCCAGGAACACCCGAGCCTCGAGTGCCCGATCGGCGACCTGTTCGGCTTCGCCCACGGCAAGATCACGTCGTACCATTCGGCGGTCCACTCGGTCGGTCCGACGGGCGGGCGCAACCTCTGGCTGCCGATGCCCTTCGCCAAGCGGGCGAAGATGACCTTCACCAACGAAGGCGAGAAGGCCGTGCCGCTGTTCTATCAGATCGACTACACGCGGGGCGATGAGCACCCGCGGGACGTGGGCCGGCTGCACGTGCTGTTCCGCCGCGAGAATCCCACGACCGAGAAGAAGGATTTCGAGCTGCTCCCCAAGCGATCGCAGAAGGGGCGGTTTCTCGGGTCGGTGATCGGCATCCGCAACCTGCACCCCGGCCAGTGGTGGGGCGAAGGCGAGATCAAAGTGTACATGGACGGCGACGAGGAGCTACCCACGATCTGCGGTACGGGCAGCGAGGACTACGTGGGTCTGGCCTGGGGCATGCAGCTCGCGCCGTTCCTCTACAACGGATGCAGCCTGAACGAGAAGGACTTCGTGAGCATGTACCGCTGGCACCTGCCCGATCCGGTCGCCTGGCGCAAGGAGGCCCGCATCACGATCCAGCAGATCGCCTGGAAGAACGGACTGGCCGAGACGAGCGACGACTGGTCGGCGGCCACTTTCTGGTACGAGCCGGTCCCCAGCGCCAGGCTGCCCGTACTGCCCGACGTGAAGTCGCGGACCGCCGACCTGTGGCAGGAGGGCAAGAAGTAGTGCGGCGCTCTAGGGCAGGCGGCACTGCGGAGAACGTCTGCCACGATTGGCGGACGGCGTTGCGGATGCCTGCTACGGTGATCTCTGACGATGAGGACTCTGAAGATGCGACGTGAGATTCTTCTGCTACCTGGCTTGGTGCTGGTAACCGTCCTGTTCGGCCCCGTGTGCAACACCGGTGGTGCCGCGGAGAAGGAGCCCGCTCCGGAGTTGGAAGCCCGGCGCTACGAGGGCAAGCCGGCGGAGCACTGGGTTGACCTGCTGGCGCGTGAGGAGGCCCCGGAATCCGAGCGGGCCCAGGCGATCCGCGTCCTGACGCTGGCCCTGGAAGACGCTTCGGCCGACGTGCGGATCGCCGCGGCGGAGGCGTTGGGCGGCGCCGGGCCAGAGGCCAAGGCGGCGGTCCCCGCGCTGGCCAATACGCTCGGCCATGAGGAGTTGATGGTCCGCGTGGCGGCCGCCAATGCCCTGGGCGACATCGGGCCGGAGGCCGCCCCGGCCGTGCCCGCGATGATCGCCGCCACGGACGACAAGAGCGCCTTCCTGAGGATGACGCTGGCCACGGCCATGGCCCGGATCGGCCGAGGCGCCGTGCCCGCGGTGGTCAAGACGCTGGAGCAAGGGCCGGCCAAGTTCCGCATCACGATGCTGGTGACGATCGGCGAGCTCGGCCCCAAGGCCACCGCGGCCGTACCGGTCCTGGTCGATCTTCTGGAGAAGGAGTCCTCTCCGATCCGCGCCAGGTTTGCCCTTGTGCTTGCCCAGATCGGCCCGGCGGCCAAGGACGCGGTCCCCACTCTGGTCAAGGCGCTGGCCGATGAGAACCGCGACGTGCGCGACGCCGCGGCCAACGCCCTGGGCGAGATCGGCCCGGCGGCCGAGGAGGCCCTGCCCGCGTTGCGCAAGGTCCACGAGAGTGATTCGGACAAGCAGGTCCGCGCCGAGGCAGGCCGGGCCATCGAGCGAATCGAGGCTGACCGGCCTTGAGCCCATCGGACACGGAGCCCGCCATTGACCCGCGCCTGTTCCACAACCTGAGCGTCTATCAGGACGTGGTGATCGCCGGGCGCACGGTGAGGCGAGGGGCGCGCGACTGCCAGGCGCGCCTTGAGGCGATGGCGCCGCATCTGCCGGACACCGGATGCGTGCTCGACCTGGGCTCGAACTTCGGCTGGTTCGGACTGCGCATCTGCCAGTCGCGGCCCGGCTGCGTCGTGGCCAGCGTGGAAGGCGACGAGCGGTCCGCCCGAGTGCAGCGCCTGGTGCTCCAGTCCAACGCCTGCCGCCGCGTGTGCCTGCTGGTCTGCCGCGCGGACAGGGAACTGGTGCGAAGGCTCGCCGCTGCCGGGCAGCGCTTCGAGGCCGTGCTGTGCCTCTCCGTGCTGCACTGGATCAGGGATCACCGCGAGCTGCTCCGTGGCCTGGGCCGGATCTCCGCGAGGATCTTCATCGAGCAGCCCGACCCCCGCGAGGCCGGGGCCGGCGTGGAAGCGATCCGCCGCCAGATCGGCCACGTCGGAACGTACCTGGAGGAAGTCCTGCCCGAGCGGACCGCGCGCTGCCTGGCCGAGTGGCCGGGCCACCGGGGCTCGCCCTATCCCCGCCAGCTCTGGCTGGTCGAACCGGCGCGGGGCGGAAGCGACACCCCGTCGCCGGGCCTGGACGCCGCGGCCCTTTTGGACTTCACGCCGAGCTGGCCGCCGCGGAGCTGGTGGCAGAGCGGGCTCGATCGGCTGGCCGCGGAGCCCGCGCCCGGCGAGCGGCCGAGCTCGCGCGTCCTGTTCACGCGCGCCGGGCTGGCGTGGAGCGGCTTCAGGGAAGCCGACTTCCGCAGTCTTGAAGACTGCGGAAGTCCCTGCGGTTCGTTGGGGCATTGCCAGGCGCCGGGACCCTCACTCGGCGCGCTGCGTCGCCGCGTCCGCCGCGTGCCGGAGCGGAGGCTGCTGTCTTTCGCCGCGTGGCTGCGGCGCCGCGTGCGGAGCGCGGCGGGCGCCGTGCTGCGCAAGACTGGGCTGAGGGGGTGAGGGAGCCGCTCGCCCGGACTTCCGAAGTCTCCGGGAGGTCATTTCCCGTTCAGGGCCTTGAGAGCTTCGAGCACCTGCTCGTCGTGGCCATCGACCTTGACGCTCTTCCACACCTTGCGGACCACGCCGTCGGAGTCGAGCAGGAAGGTCGATCGCTGGATGCCCATCGACTTCTTGCCGAAGCGGACCTTCTCGCGCCACGCCCCGTACTTCTCGGCCACCTTGTGCTGGGTGTCGGCCAGCAGCGGGAAGTTGAGCTGGTACTTGTCGCGGAACTCCTCGTGGCTGGCCACGTCGTCGGTGCTCACGCCAAGGACCGTCGCCCCCAGCTTTTTCAGCT
Organism: uncultured Pirellulales bacterium; assembly: GCA_964434165.1. GTDB lineage: Bacteria > Planctomycetota > Planctomycetia > Pirellulales > Thermoguttaceae > CAYSUS01. The sequence continues at coordinate 37,883 of CAYSUS010000048.1, read as the reverse complement.
CGTCCTTACGATCGCGGAAGGCGCAGGCCTCGCGCGTGCATCCGGGCGTATCGTCGCGGGGGTAGAAGTAGAGCACCACGGGGCTGCCGCGAAGCGCGCTGAGCTTGACCTTGGTCCCGTCGTCGGCGGGCAGGGTGAAGTCGGGGGCCTTCTTTCCGGGTTCGATCCAGTCGGCCATGGGAGTGCTCCGAGGGTGACGCGGAAGTCTGGGAACGCGCTTGACGCGGGGTATTCTATGCCGTCGGCCTGCGTCAGCAATGGGGCGTGGGCAGGCCGACCCGGGACGGCCCGATCGCCCGGGTTGTCCCATCGTGCGAACCTGTCCCTGGCGGGCCCCCTCTGCGTAGGAGGCGGCCTCGGCGGCGCCGCGGGCTCGGCGCCCGAACCGCCCTTCCAAGCCCCCGAGCGCGGAGGTTAGAATGGGAAAAGCAGGCTCGGTTTACGCCCAGGACGCCCAACTGCGAGGGATGGTAGTGGAATTGAAATCCGCCGGCGCAAGCACGGCCCGACTCAAGTCCGCGCTGAAGCGGGCGGCCCTCGCCGCCCAGGTGGCGGAAGACAATCGGGCATACGACATCGTCGTCCTCGACCTCCGCAAGCTGACCTCGGTGTTCGACTTCTTCGTGCTCGCGACCGGCAACAGCCGCCGGCAACTGCACGCCATCAGCGAAGAGATCGACCGGGTCATGGAGAAGGAGCTCGGCGACCGCCGGCTGGGCATCGAAGGCTACCGGGAGAGCCGCTGGATTCTTCTCGATTACGGCGACTTCGTCGTCCATCTCTTCGACGAGGACACGCGCTCCTACTACGCGCTGGAGGACCTCTGGGGCACGGCCGCGCCGATCGACTGGCGGAAGGAAGTCGATGGCGATCCTTCCTGAGGTCAAGCGCCGCTTCGGCGCGGCCCTCGCCGGCCTGTGCGACGATCCGGTCGGGCTGTTGGACATGGTCCGGCCGAGCCAGGACCCCAAGTTCGGCGACTACCAGGCCAACTTCGCCATGCCGCTGGGCAAGCGTCTCGGGCGGCCGCCCCGCGAGGTGGCCGCCGAAGTGGTCGCCCGGCTCGACGTGAGCGACCTATGCGAGCCGCCCGAAGTGGCCGGGCCCGGTTTCATCAACCTGCGCCTCAGGAACGACTGGCTCAGCGCCCAGCTCGCCCGGGCGCTGTCCGACGCGCGCCTGGGGATCCCGCCGGTCGAGAACCCGCGCACGTACGTGCTGGACTACTCGGCCCCCAACGTGGCCAAGCCGATGCACGTCGGTCACATCCGCTCGACGGTGATCGGCGATGCGCTGTACCGCACGCTCTCCTTCCTCGGCCACCGCACGATCAGCGACAACCACATCGGCGACTGGGGCACCCAGTTCGGGATGATCCTGTACGGGTACAAGCACTTCGTCGATCGTGAGGCCTACCGGGTCAACCCGGTCGCGGAGCTTGCCCGGCTCTACCGGCTCGTGCGGCGGCTGATGGATTATCGCGAGGCCCGGCGCCTGCTCGAGTCCGGCGCCGTCGCCGAGCGGATCGGCAGGAAGGAGGCCGACCTGGAGCAAGCCCGGCTGGCCGCCAAACCGAAGCAAGGCAAGCCCGACAAGAAGGCCGCCCAGCTCGCCCGCCGCCTCGAGCGGGACCTGGCCGAGCTTCGCGAGGAGGAGCAGGACCTTCGGGACAAGGTCGCGGCGGTCGAGACCTCGCCGGACCTGGGGGACCTTGTCGGGGCCCACCCCGACATCGAATCGGCCGTACTGGCCGAGACGGCCCGCCTGCACGCCGACGACCCGGAAAACCTGGCCCGGTGGAAGGAATTCCTGCCCGCGTGCGAGGACGAGATCCGTCGCGTTTACGGCCGGCTGGGGGTCAAGTTCGACCACACGCTCGGCGAGAGCTTCTATCACGACCGGCTGCCCGGCGTGGTCGAGGACCTTCTGCGGCGCGGCATCGCGCGCCCGAGCGACGGGGCGGTGTGCGTCTTCTTCCCGGACCGGGAAGTGCCGATGATCGTGCGGAAGAAGGATGGGGCGTTCCTTTACGCCACAACCGATCTGGCCACGATCCGCTACCGCATGGAGACCTGGCAGCCCGACGCGATCCTCTACGTGGTCGATCACCGGCAGGGCATGCACTTCGAGCACCTGTTCGCCGCCGCGCGGATGTGGGGCTACAGCGACGTCGAGCTCCAGCACGTCAGCTTCGGCACGGTGCTGGGCGACGACGGCCGGCCGTTCAAGACCCGCTCCGGCGATACGGTCGGCCTGGAGGGCCTCTTGGACGAGGCGGTAGGCCGGGCGCTGAAGATCGTCGCGGAGAACGACGAGGCCAAGCCGGGCGGGGCGGAGCTCTCGCCCGACGAGCGAAGCCGCATCGCCGAGCGCGTGGGCGTCGCCGCGCTGAAATACGCCGACCTCGCCCAGAACCGCACCAGCGACTACGTGTTCAGCTACGACAAGATGCTGGCCATGAACGGCAATACGGCCACGTACATGCAGTACGCCTACGCTCGGGTGCGGAGCATCTTCCGCAAGGGCGGCGTGGACGTCGAGGCCTTGCGAGCCAGCGGGGCGCCGATTCGTCTGGATACGCCCGCCGAACGCGCTTTGGCCCTGGAACTGCTGCGGTTTGCCGAGGCCCTGGAGCTGGTCGCTGCCGACTACCGGCCCAACCAGCTCACCGCCTACTTGTTCGACCTGGCAAACCGCTATTCGACGTTCTTCGAGAACTGCCCCGTGCTGAAGGCCGCATCGGACGAGATCCGGACCAGCCGCCTGTTGCTGTGCGACCTGACCGCCCGGACGATCGAGAAGGGGCTCTCGCTGCTGGGCATCGACGTGGTGGAACGGATGTAGTTGGCCGCATCGGACCGCGCCATGCCGCGCCGGGCCGAGGCGGCCCGGCTGCGTCCTCCACGCTTATCTCCGCGGCAGCAGCCGCACCCCGCAGCCGTTCTCCTCGGGCAGGACGATCCGGCCCCGCTCGATGCGCACGCCGGTCGCGCAGTCCTCGGCCAGCAGCAGGGCCCCGTCCAGATCGGCGTAATCCAGAAGCGGCGCAAGCTGCGCCGCGGCCGAGATGCCCACCGTCGATTCGGTCATGCACCCGAGCATGGTCCTCAGGCCCAGCGCGCGGGCGCGGAGGAGCATGCGCCGCGCAGGGGCCAGGCCCCCGCACTTGACCAGCTTGACGTTCACGCCGTGGAAGCACCCGGCGCAGCGGTCCACGTCGGCCTCCACCCGGCAGCTCTCGTCGGCGACGAGGGGAAGCGCCGCGCGCGAATACACCTGGCGCATGCCGTCCCAGTCGCCGGGCGCGAGCGGCTGCTCGATGAACTGCACGCCCAGCCCGGCAAGCGCCTCGGCCTTGCGCAGCGTCTGGTCCACGGTCCACGCGCCGTTGGCGTCCACGCGGAACGGCGCGTCGGTGTGCTCGCGCAGCCGGCGGACCACCTCCAGGTCGTCGCCCGGCGCACCCAGCTTGATCTTGTACACCGGCCAGTCGGGGAACTCCCGGAGCTTGCGGACCATCACCTCGAGCGAGTCGATGCCGATCGTGTAATCGGTTCGCGGCATCGTCGCCGGGCCGATCGACAGGCCCCAGAGCTTCCACACGGGGGCCCCGCGGAGCTTGCCCCACAGGTCGTGCGCGGCCAGGTCGAGCGCGCACTGGGCGAACGTGTTATGCGCAAGCCGCGGGGCCAACTCGGCCCACAGCGCCGCCGGATCGCCGACCTCCGCCTCGACCAGCCGGGGACGCACGGCCTCCAGCGCCTCCGTCATGTTCTCCCGCGTGGCGCCGTAGAAGGCGTTCTCGCCCGCCTCGCCGTAGCCGCTGCGGCCGTCCTGGCGGAGCTCGACGACCAGGGTCCGGCTCGTGGCCGTCGATCCCCGCGAGATCGTGAACACGTGCCGCAGCGGCAGGTCGTAGTGGTGAAGGATCAGATCCACCGGTCCACATCCCATATCCGAATGTCGAAATCCGAGACAAATCCGAATGACAGAAGCACCGATGCCAGGAAGTGCCAGGCCGAGGGACCAAGGTCTTGAGCCCTCGTGTTTCGCATTCTGGATTTGTCTCGCATTTCGTGTCTCGTATTTCGTGTTTCGTATTCCGTGCTTCTCTCCCCGTGTTTCCCGCCTACTTCCCCAACTCCTTCTTGAGGTTCAACACCGCGTCCACCAGCTCGTCGGGGCCGTGGCGGATCACGTCGCAGACGGGCAGGCCCAGGCGGCGGCGGACCTCGGCCCGCTCGGCCTCGGCCGCTCCGGCCGGGAACTTGTGGCTGTTCATGGCCACCCCGATCACGCGGCAGGGATGCATCAGCCGAGCCATGGCCTCGTACACCTCGCGGGTCCGCTCCAGCGACGGCAGCCCAAAGCCCGGCATCCCGTGCACCTCGGTGCGCCCCATCTCGTAGCACAGCACGAGGCCGTCCGGGAGGCATCCGTGCAAAAGCCCTAGGGTTACGCTGGAGTAGCGGGGGTGGAACAGGCTGCCCTGCCCCTCGACCACGATCGCCTCGTGATGCTGGTTGGCGAGCACCAGGCGCTCGGCGGCGCCGTTGACGAAGTCAGAGATCACGCGGTCGATGGGACACCCTTCGCCCTCGACGAGGATCCCCGTCTGCCCGGTAGCCACGAACCGGGCGTCCACGCCGCGGCGCTTCAGGCCCTCGGCCAGCTCGACCGACGTGACCATCTTGCCCAGGCTGCAATCGTTGGCCACAGTGTGAATCCGCAGGCACCCCGCGCGGATCCCCTCGCGGCTGGCGCACTCGCTCTCCCGGTTGTCGCGCACATCGACCAGGCGCACGCCGCGCTCGCGCGCGGCCGCGGCGAACTCGGCATCGTCCCGGAGCAGGTCGTGCAGTCCCGAGACCACGTCCATGCCCCGGTCGATCGCCTCCAGGACGATGGGGCGCCAGGCCGCGGGAATCTTGCCGCCCGGTGGGGCAATGCCGATCAGCAGCGTGTTGGCCCCGGACGGGGCCTCGGCCAGCGACCCGACCACGGGGATCGCCCCGCCCACCCCCACCAGGTCTTGGCACGTCCGGCCTGCTCCCGGCCGATCCAGGAGTGCCACCACCTGCTCGGGCCGGTAGCGGAGGATGCAGATGGCCGTCTTTGCGGTGTGGACGTCGGTATGCCCGTCGGTCAGCACGATCATGCGGCGGGGTTTCGTCATGGGGCGAGCCCGGCAGCGTGGCGGTCTGCGTTACGTGATATGCCCATCTGTTGTGGGGGCGCCGATGCGAGGCGACTCGCACGTTGCCGAGCGGAGGGAGTCGCGCGGGGAGTGACATAAAACACTACCATCACAGGTCTTACGTCGGACGATCCTCCGGCTTGTTCCAGCGCCCGCCCCGGCTTTTGGTCAGCGGAATCGAGTTTCTCCAGGTCGGGCGGGCCCCAGGGTCTGGCCCGCCCATTCAGGTGGGGACGGCGGCCGCGCCGGGCCGCGGCCGCCCGGCGACCAACCACGCTCGCATCCCATGGCTGACGATCTGCCGGATTGTGCATGCCTCGCGCCTTCTCGGTGCGGTGGCTTCTCGGGATAGCGCCCCGCGCCAAGGCGAACGAGACGCTGGCACCTACCGTTTTACCACACCGGCGCGCGGCGGTTTTGTACACCCCCCCGAATGATATGCAGAGGCTCGTTCGTCAGGTCCGCTTGGTTTTTGCTTGCGTAGGTTGAATCGCAGCTTATAGTGAAGGCTATCGGGGGACTGAGTTGAGGCCCAGGCAGGCCGCCGGCCTGCCGACGCGGCGTCTTCGCTGCCGGGGGGGGACAGCCAGCCGGCACGCGGCGCGACCGATCGCAGTGGGGAGCCCACCTGCATTCGGCTCTCCTCCTTGGCGACGGCCTCCGCCGAATCCCGCTTCCTCCCGGTCCAGCGAAGGGACATTGTCGGGGGGCCGTCGGGTCCGGGGGGTGCTCTTGTCAGGGGGGGAACGATGCTCGGGTCGCTGTCCAGGTCGGATTGCGCGCCGCGCAGACCGGGCGTCTCTTGCGCATTGGCCCCTCCCGCCATGAGCCTCTTGCGCCGCCTCAACGCGCTTCGACCGTTTCCTCGAGTCAACATGCACTCCTTTTCGCTTGGGGGGGATCTGAAATGCGACACGGCCGCCGAGTCATCGCGGGCTTCGTAGCCGCAGGGGGGATGATCGTGCTTCTCGGCGCGGCAGCCCGCGCCGACCTCATCGGGTATTGGGCCTTCGACGAGGGCACCGGAGGCGCGGCCGGCGACAGCGCCGGCTCGAATCCGGGCACCATCTTCGGGGCCACGTGGGGCAGCGACGCGGTCCGCTCGACGCACCTGGTGTTCGACGGCACGGACGACTACGTGAACGTGGGCGCGATCGGCTTCGCCGGCGGCAACGCCCCGCGGACGATCTCCGGCTGGGCCAGGTCGAACAGCCCGGCCGGCGACGACGGCGACTGGACGGGCATCTTCGGATTCATTCCCAACGCAGGCGGCAACAGCCTGTACTTCGACGTCGAGGTCCGCGGCGGCGGCGCGCCCAAGCCCTACTGCCTCCACCTCTACGGGCAGGAAGAGAACTTCGGCGCGCTGACCAACGACCCCAACTGGCACCACTTCGCGGCCACCTACGACGGCACCACGGTCGAGATGTACCTGGACGGCAGTCCGGCCGTCTCCTTCACCCCGAGCAACGCGCCGCTGAACACCCAGAACTGGGTGGAGATGGGCCGCCGGCAAGCGCAGAACCAGTACTTCAACGGCGCCATCGACGACGTGGCCATCTGGGACGAGGCGCTCTCGGCCCAGGACATCGCGGCGCTGTATGGCGGCGACTCGCCCCTGATCACCCCGCCCGTCGTGCTGACCTGGAACGGCACCGACAACGAATGGGGCACCCCCAACTGGATCAAGCCTTCGCCGCCGCCCGTCGAGAACTGGCCCAACGCCATCCTGGCGGCGGTGGTTCCCAGCGGCACGGTCACCGTCGAGGCCGATCACAGTGCAAGGAGCCTCCTGGTCAGCGGCGGCGAGGTCGCCGTGGACGGCGGGGCCAGCCTGACCGTGGCCAACGATCTGAACGTCGAAGCCGGGGCGATGCTGTCCCTGGCCGACGGCGCCGGCCTGGCGGCCAACGGCCGCGGAGTCGTCGCCTCGGCGAGCACCCAAGGCGACTCGACCTTCAGCGGATCGGGCAGCCTCTCGGTCACGAGCCTCTCCGACGGGGGCGTCGCCGGCACGCTGACCAAGACCGGCTCCGGCAAGGTCACGCTGAATAGCGGGTCGATCGGCAGCACCACGCTGCGCCCCGAGGAAGGCGTGCTAAAGGCCCATGCCTCGATGGCCCCGGCCGAGGTCGTGCTTGCGGGCGGCACGCTCGAAGTCGGCGAGGCCGGCGCGGGCCTGCTGGCGGGTGAGATCTCCGGCCGCTTCTCCTTCGCCCCGAACCCCGGCAACCTGGGCGTTCAGGACCGGCCGTGGCACGGGCTGACCAACGTCAAGAGCGCCAACCCCCTCGAGTGGCGCGATGACTCGACGTTCGTGTACACCGGGCAGTTCTACGACGCGGACGGCGTGTTCGCCTTCGCCGAGAGCATCGACGACGACGTCGTGATCGTCATCGACGGGGTGGAGGTCCTTCGCAACCAGCAGTGGGACGTGCCGACCAGCACGGCCAATACGGCCAACAACTCGGCCCCCGGTGCGGGCACGCTCGACTTCGGTCCCGGATGGCACGACATCGAGATCCGCTTCTCTCATGGCGGCGGCGGTGCGGGCGCCGTGGCCGGCAGCGGCTGGACCACCACCAAGGGCTTCGGCCTCAACGCCGATCCGGGCGCCGGCTTCAGCAGCACCAACGGCGGAGACTACGGCGACTCGGTCATCGACCCCGGCGACGGCTCGCTGTTCCGCTACGTCACGGGCGGTCCGATCGACTGGACCGCCACGCCGATCACGGTCCAGGCCACGGCCGGCCCCTCGCTGCTCGACGCCCTGAGCACCTCGTCGGCGGCCTTCGGCCACCTGACCCTGCAAGACGGCGCGACGCTCATGACGTCGTCGGCCGACATGACGCTGGAGAGCCTGTCGATCGCCGGCGCCGCCGGGCGTTCGGCCACGCTGGCCCCGCAGAACCACGTAACCGTGGATACCTACGACGACGGCGGCACCGCGACCACCCTGGCCAAGGGCGGCAGCGGCACGCTGCTGCTGGACAACACCGGCGGCGGCATCGTGGCCGGGGCCACCGCGTTCCAGGTCCAGGCGGGCACGCTTCACGGCCTGGGGGCCGATCCGCTAGGCGGTTCCTCCCACGCGGTCCTCGACGGCGGCCTGCTCCTGCTGGAGGCCGGCTCGACGACCACGGCGAACATCCTCCACGCCTCGCAGATCCAGGGAGCCACGAGCAACAGCCTGCTAAACATGCAGGGCGCTTACGTGCCGGCCGAATCGGGCACGTTCACCGGCCAGAACGGACTTCTGGCCATGGACCCGGCGCGGCGCGCCGCGCTGACCATCCCGCTGAGCTTCCAGAACCAGGACGCCGGCGGCGGCTTCGCCGACCTGTTCCCCGGGATGGGGCGGGAGGACAACTTCGGCACCCTGTTCACGGGCCAGTTCACGCCGAATGAGAGCGGGCCGTGGCAGTTCCGGCTCGACGTGGACGATCAGGGCTCGCTGTACATCGACCTGAACGGGGACTTCGCCTTCGACGCTTCCGAGCAGATCAAGGGGCCCGGCGGCACGCAGACGGTCACCACGCCGGCGCTGGTGGCCGGCAAGAGCTACAACATCGCCATTGGGCATCGCGAGGGCGGCGGCACCGAGCGGATCCGCGCCGAGTACCAGGCGCCCAGCGGGGGTGGGCTGGAGTACATCAACCCGGCCGACGCCGCCCAGAGCGGCCTGTGGTCGGGGGTCAGCTACGACACGTTTGACCTGAGCGGCCTGGACGTGACGGCGACCGGCACGGCGGAGATCCGCATAGTCAGCGGCGTTCCCGTCTCCCTGCGCGACCTGACGCTGGACAGCGGCAGCGTGCTGACCACCTCGGGCGCGGACATGGCGTTCCGGAGCACGACGATTTCGGATACCACCGCCACGCTCAACACGGCGAGCAACGTGACCATGGGCACCTACGACGACGGCGGTGCGACCAAGATGCTCGTCAAGCGCGGCAACCGCACCCTGGTGGCCGACAACACGACGCCGGGTACCATCGCCGCCACGGGCACGACGTTCGAGGTCGAAGAGGGGACCTTCCACGCCATCGGCACCGATCCGCTCGGCGCCGGCGGGGCGGCCCTGCTGCACCTGGACGGCGGCACCTTCATCGCCGAGTCGGCGCCGGCTTTGATCCAGGACCGCATCCAATCGGCCCGGTACAACGGCGCAAACAACCCCGACAATCTCACGGGCATCGACGACGGCTCGCCGAACGGCGAGAACGGCGGGCTGTTCGCGCTGGCGCCCAGCTCGTCGGGCGGCTGGTACACCGAGACCAACGACCCGGGCAGCGGCGACAACTACGCCTTCATGTGGTCGGGCACCTTCACCGCGCCCGAGACCGGGGACTACACCTTTCGCACCCACGGCGACGACCACGAGGTGTTCTGGCTGGACCTCAATCGGAACGGCGAGTTCGAGGAGGCGGCCGGCGAGCAGATCACCCTGAGCATTCCGCCGGAAGACTGGAATACTCCAAAGACCGGCACCGCGTCGCTCACGGCGGGGCTGTCGTACGACTTCGCCGCGGCGTACTACGAGGGGGGGGGCGGCGAGTTCTTCGAGTTCCAGCTTCAGTCGCCCAGTATGGGCGCACTGGCATTCGCCAACCCGAGCGACGCGGCGCAGGCTGGCTGGTGGTCGAGTCTCGGGCGCCCGGCCCTGGACATGACCAACACGCCGATCCGCGTCACCGCCAGCTCGAACCTCCAGGCCGTCACCGATTTCTCGGCGGCCTTCGGCGAATTGACGATCGAGAACGACGCGGTCCTTTCCACCAGCGGCGCGCCGATGAGCTTCGTGAGTACCTCGATCGCCGGCGCCGCGGGCCGCTCCGGCACGATCAACCACCCCAACGAAGTGGACATCGGGGCCTACGACGACGGCGGCGTGGCCACGACGTTCATCAAGCAGGGCGGCGGCACGATGCTCGTCGATACGGCCAAGGGGATCGCCGCGGCGGCCACGGACTTCCGCGTGGAAGGGGGTCTGTTGCAGCCCAGCGTGGCCGATCCGCTCGGCCCGGCCGGGGCCACGGTCACGCTGGCCGGCGGCAACCTCGTTCTGGAAGGAGCCCCGGGCACGGACTACGTGGCGGGCCTGGCCTTCGGACGCGTGCCCGGCAACCTGGGCTTTGGTCCCAACCCGGGCGGTCAAGTGCAAATGGGCCCCCACGTGGCCGCCTCCAACGACGGCGGCGAATGGCCCGACAACCAGACGAACGTCTATACCGGCGAGATCTACTACGACGGCGGGCCGGGCTACCACTTCATCGAGAGCATCGACGACAAGGTCTGGCTCAACATCGACGGCACCGTCTACATCCACGACGAAGCGTGGAGTAACACGACGGGCTCCGGTCCCATCGCGTTCCCGGACGGCGAGGGCTGGTACCGCTTCGAGCTCCGCATGAGCGACGGCGGGGGCGGCCAGGGCCCGGTCAACTTCAACCCCGGCTTCCAGTACAACAACGCCGGCACGGTCAGCCTGGATCCGGCCGACCACGTGTACCCCGAGGACCCCGGCGACATGTCGCTGTTCCGCCACGAGGTGGCGGTGAAGCTGGGCATCGACGAGCCGGACATCCACATCGGCGTCGACGGCTCGGGCGGCACGCTCGACCTGCAAACCGACTACACGGCCGCGCTGGGGAGCCTCACCTTCAAGAGCGGCACGCTCAACATCAGTGGGGCGCCTGAGGGTGTTTCCTTCACCAGCGGCCAGGTCGATGCGGGCGCGTCGACGTTCGCCCTGAACACGCCCTCGCCGGTCACGGTCGCCGGGCCATACGGCGGCAACGGCGCGACCGCCACCTTCAACAAGACCGGCGAGGGCGACATGACGCTCGCTCAAGGCACGACCGACCACGGCGGCGTGTCGGTCAACGTGAAGGCGGGGCGCCTGGTTTCGCAGGACGCCATGCAGGCGTCCGAGCTGATCATCACCGGCACGGCCACGGTCGATACCGGCGCCAGCAACGTAACGATCACCGACGGGGGCATCTACGCCTACCGCAACTGGGGCGCAACCGTGCAGGGCACCGGCGCGGACTTCGAGGTCGGCGGCGCCGACCTGGCCGTCGCCCCCGACCGCATCGCCATCCACGGCGGCACGGTCACCGTGTCCGACACGCCCACCGTCCCCACCGCCGGCCTGGTCGGCCACTGGACCTTCGACGACGGCACGGCCGACGACTCCTCAGGCAACGGATACCACGGCGCGGTCACCGGCGGCGTGTTCAGCGCGGACGTGCCGGCCGTGTTCGGCAGCGGACAATCCATCGACTTGACGGCCGCGGATAGCTACGTGGTCGTCGATACGGACGTCCCGGCCGGCGCCGATCCCAACCAGGACGCCTTCGACCTGGACCAGATGACCGTGTCGGTGTGGGTCAAGGGTTGGCCGGCCGGCGGCGACTGGCAGCCCTTCGTGGCCAAGGGAGGTGAATCGGGCCAGGGCTGGCAGCTCCGCCGCAACGGCAACAGCGGGAGCGAGATTGCCTTCACGCTCCGCGGGCCGGGAAACGACGACTTCCACACCGGCGGCACCTCGGCCGCCGACGGCGAGTGGCACAACATCGTCGGCACCTACGGCGACGGCAACCGCCGCATCTACGTCGACGGGGTCCTCTTGGCCGAAGAGAACCGCTCGGGCAACGTGAACAACACGATCTCGAAGCTCATGTTCGGCGCCCGCGACGCGGACGGCTGGAACGGCGGCACGGGGTTCGCCCCCGAGGACTTCGCCCAGGTCATGCTGGACAACATCCGCATCTACGACCACGCGGTCAATCAGGGCGAAGTCGTCGCCCTGGCCAGCAACGTCACGGTCCGCCCCGCGATCGACCTGCCCGACACCGACGTCACCGTGACCGCCTCGGCCGTGCTCGACGCGGTGACCGACAGCACGGCCACGTTCGGCTCGCTGACCGTGCCGGGCGGTGCGACGCTGACCCTGGCCGGGGCGCCGGGCGGCTTCAGCTTCGACTCGGCCGCGGGGGGCGGCACGATCGACGGCAGCGCGACCTTGCGGACCATGGCGGCCCCGGGCGACAGCGCGGGGGCGCTCGCCTTCACCGGCGACGTGGCGCTGGAGGACGGCTTCGCCTACGAGTGGGAGCTGGCCCCGGAGGGGCACGACGTGATCCAGGTCGGCGGCACGCTCGACCTGGAGGGCGGCTGGACGCTCGAGCTCGTGGACGCCGGGGGCGAGTCGCATGCCTCCGACAGGCTGTACTTGTTCACGGGCCTGCCCCAGGGGACCGATCCGCTGGAGATCGTGGACGACGCATGGACGCCGTACTCGATCGACCTGAGCCGCGCCCCGGCGTGGCTGGAGTTCACCGACCCGGCCGACCTGCGGATCCTTCGCGACGACGTGGGGCTGTACCTGACCGGTCTTCAGAGCGTGCCCGAGCCGAGCAGCCTGGGGCTGGCCGGCCTGGGGCTGCTGCTGCTGGCGGGCGCGGGCCTGCGGGTCCGCCGCCGGCGGGGCGCAAGCCGATAGGCGCGGTCGCGAGAAGACGGCCGGACGTCTCGCCGAACCCGGCTATGGTCGCGGGGCGCCCCGCGTTGCGCCTGTCCGCAGACGCCGCCGGGCCAGTCCCGCCACGGCGGCCGCCCCGATGGCGAGGAGGACCAGCGTGCCGGGCTCGGGGACCCCGTTGAGGCTGAGCGAGACGTCGCCCCCGGCATAGCTGATCCTCCACGACCAGCCGCGCGTGTGGTCCATCACGATGTCGCCCTCGTCGAGCAGGCTGCCGGCCGCGTCGTAGAACCGGCCATCGACGCTGCCGGTGCCCTCCATCGCGTCGATGATCACCACCTCGTCGCCGAACTGGAACGCCCCGCTGGGCGTGGTGAAGACCTCCAGCACCGGGCCGTCGTCGGGACTCGAGGTGTTCTCGAGGTAGAGGGCTCCCTCCTCGACGACCGTCTGGTCGTGCTCGGTCCCCGGCGTCTTGCCGGCGATCTCCACGAGATAGCTGGCGGTCGACTCGAGGGTCAGGTCGCCGCCCTGGATGTTCGTCTGACCCACGCTGTCGCCGGGGGACAGAGCGCCGGCCACGTGGAGCCCGCCGGGGCTGGCGATCGTGCCGTCGCCGGTGACGTGGTTGACGGTGCTGGCCACGTCGCCCAGCAGGAAGCCGGTGACGTTGTCGAACATCACGGTGGAGAGCGTCCCGTTGTTGTGGGAGGTGACGGCCATGCCCAGCAGCACGTCGTTGCCCATGGCCACGGTCTGGTCGGGGCCCATCTGGGTCCACGCTCCGGGGGCGCCGCTGACGTCGGGGGCCCAGAAGCCGCGGAAGGTGTCGCCTTCGCGCTCGATCCTCAGCCAGTAGAGGTCTGCGGTGAAGCCGTTCTCGTGCGTGCTCCCGCTGCCCCCGTCGGTCGCACTGCGGTTCTGGAAGGTGATCCGGTTCTCGCCGGTGGTGGGCGTTCGGGCGATGAAGGTGTTCTTGCTGCCCGCGTCCAGCGTCTCGCGGTACATCAGGCCGGCCTTGGCCCAGCCGTTGGTGTTCTCCGGATCGCTGACCCGGGCGATCATCTCCCCGTCGCCGTCGAACGCCTGATAGGCGAAATGGAACTGGTCGGCGTTGCCCCAGATGTCGCCCCCGCCGCCCTCGATGGTGTAGGTGCCGGTCGGATCCTCGTCGAAGGTGCCGGGCTGGCCGGGATTGCCGACGTCGGCCGTGAGGATGCGTCCGCGGTCGTTGTCGATCGTGATCACGCTGCCCGGCCCGCCCAGCACGAGCATCTCGGGCCGGTTGCCGTCGATCATGCCGCCGGCGCGGAACGAGCCGCTGGTGGCCTCGTACGTGTTCGTGTACAGGCCGTTCGTCTCGTGCAGGGACATGGTGCCGCCCTCTTGCACGTGGACGTAGCCGCTGTCGGCGTGGACGTAGCCGCCATGGGAAACGTCCAGGGCCGAGGTGGTCAGGGTGGCGCCGCTGTGCAGAGCCATGGAGCCCGCGGCGACGTTGACGGCCGCCGCCTCGAACGAGGCCCCGCTCTCCATCGTGCCGCCGGTCACGTTGAGCTCGGTCATCGGACCGATGGTCGCCCCGGTGTGGAAGGCCGTGGTGCCGGCCGTGCTGAGCACCGGCACGTTGAGCCTGCCGTGCACGTTGAACGTGCCGGCCGCGCCCACTTCAACGCTCTCGGTGACCGCCAGCTCACCGGTCGGGGCGATCTCCACCTCGCCGCCGTCGATCACCAGCCCCAGCGCGGCCTGGCCGGCGTTCATCACCGTGGCCTTGCCGCTGGTGACGCGGCCCGCCATGCCGGCGTCGGGGATGTCCGGAGTGGGCGTCGTGCCCTTGAGCCAGTGCGAGTTCGGGCTGTGGGCAATGTCGCTCCAGACGCCGTCGTGGCCGTCCCACGTGAGCATTGAGGAACTCAGCCCGGTGACGTACACACGGTTCAGTCCGGGTTGGAAGTCCAGCTCGTAGCGGACCGACGCCCCGGAGAAGTCCCAGGCCGGGCCGTAGGTGCCGGCGCCGGTCGCGAAGTCGACCGAAGTGATCTCATCGCCCGAGGTCGGCGTGCTGAAGATGTCCCCGGTGTAAGTGAACAGGTTGTACTCGGCGGCCGGATCCGGGAACGCGCCCAGATCGTTGACCTCGAGCGTCCAGCGGTTGTCCATCCGCAGGTCGCCGACGATGGCGATCAGGTCGTTGCCCGTCGTGCTGATCTCCCACTGGTACGTCGATCCGTTCTCCATGCGAAACCCGCGATCGTCGCTGGTGATCGACGTGTCGAACTCGACGCTCAACATGCCCACGCTCTGGCCCGGGGCCACGAAGGCGTGATTCTGGATGTCCAGCTCGTCGTTGACGTACAGGCGTCCGTCGCCCGTGAGCGTGCTGCCGAAGCCGTTCTGGACCCGCAGGTCGTCGGCCACGGTCAGGGAGAACGTGCCGGGGTTGCCGTTGTCGTTGACGGCCAGCACGCCGCCGTCCTCGATGAACATGTCGTTGGCCACGCGCACGTCGCCGGAGGTGACGAGCGTGGCCCCGCGGCGCACGTTGATGTCGTCGCCCTGGTTGTTCAACAGGCCCGTGACGATGAGCGTCGCGTTGTCTTCGACGTTCACGTCCTGATCGCCCGTCTTCAAGGTGACACTGCCGGCAATCTCGGTGAGGGAGCCGCGGCGCACGTTGAAGTCGTCGATGTCGGTCATCACGCCGGTGGACGTGACGCGGAATGTGGCGTCGTCCTCGACGTTCACGTCGGCGTCGCCCTGCGTGGTCTGGAACGTGCCGGAGAGTTCCATGGTCGAGCCGCGGCGCACGCCGAGGTCGTCGAAGTCCTCCAGCGTGGTCGCCGAGCCGACCGTGAGCATGCTGTCGTCGTTGACGTTGATGTCGTCGTCGCCTTCGCTGCCGGAGCGTGCGACCGCGCCCTGGATGTCGCCGGTCGCGCTGAATTCGAACAGGATGTCGTCGAACACGGTCAGGGTCGAGTTGACCCCGGCGGTCAGCGAGCCGCCGCGGCGGAACTCCAGGTCGTCGTCCGCCTGGACGTGGCCTGTCCCGGAGACCGTCAGCGACGAGCCGTCCTCCACGTCGAAATCGGTCTCGGCGTAGAGCATGCCGGAGACCTCGACGTGGGAGTTGTCGTCGATGAAGATGTCGCCCTGATCGAATCGCAGCGTGCCTTGGATCAAGGCCGTGGAGTCGTCTTCCACGTTGAACTCGTCGAAGTCCGTTCCCACCGCGCCAGCGCCGATGACCAGCCGGCTTCCGCGGCGGACGTTGATG
This sequence comes from uncultured Pirellulales bacterium, assembly GCA_964434165.1. Taxonomy (GTDB): domain Bacteria; phylum Planctomycetota; class Planctomycetia; order Pirellulales; family Thermoguttaceae; genus CAYSUS01. The sequence goes on along the minus strand of CAYSUS010000048.1, from coordinate 21,920 downwards.
TCGTCGTCGCCGCCCGTGCCGAGCCGCTCGATCGTGCCGAGGATCTCGACGAGCGAGCCGTCCTCGATGTTGACGTCGTCCTGGATGCGGAAAGTGCTCGTCAGATCCAGGCGGAGCCGGGGGCCTTCGTAGACCTCCAGGTCGTCGGTGACTTCCAGGATGCCCTCCAGCACGAGGAGCCCGTCGCCGCCGGTCGCGTTTCCGGCGTAGCCGCGCAGGCGGAAGTCATTGAAGTTGGTCAGGTCGCCGCTCATCACGGCCCAGTCGGTCTCCACGTCGGGGTTGCCGAAGACGTGCACGTAGCGGTCGGCGTCGTTGCCGTCGATGTTGTTGGTGAGCGTGACCACGTTGTCCGCGTACCGCGAGCCGAACTGCAACCGCTTGCCGTCGAACCCGTTGTCTCGGCCTCCCCAACTCAGGTCGTTGCCGCTTTCCAACGTGATCGTGAAGGTTCCGCCCCGCGCGGCGAAACCGCCTCGCTGGTCGTCCCACGAAACCTCGCCCGCATTGCGGCCGATCTCGCGCTCCATCACGCCGTTGCTCATGAGGATCGCTTCGCGGTCGTCGGAGTTGCCCGAGAACCAGATCAGGCTGTTGGCAGGAAGCCCGGTCCCTTCGATTGCGTACACCGTGACGTCGTCGATCCGCGTGCGCTGGGCGTAGGTGTTCGTGCCCAATAGCTCGATGAGGCCGCCGCGGAAGCTGGTGCCCCCGTTCTCGTTGAAGCGGAGCTGGTCGTCGTTGTCGGCGCCGGTGGAGGTGAGGTTGCCGGTGAGTCGGACGTAGTCGGCCTTGGTGTCCGGGTTGTCGGCCACCTGGATCTTGCGCGTGGCGTTGCCCAGTTCGATGGCGTTGGTGAGCGTGACCACGTCGTCGGCGTACTGGGAGCCGAGCTGCAGCGTGTGGCCGTCGAAGCCCGTGCTGTTGCTGCCCCAGGTCAACTGGGAGCCGCCCTCCAGGGTGACCGTCAAGGAACCGCCGCGCGCGGCGAACCCGCCCCGATCGGCATCCCAGGAGACCTCGCCGGCATTGTTGCCGATGTTGCGCTCGAGGGTCCCGCTGGTCATGAAGACCGCTTCGCGGTCGTCCGAATTGCCCCCGAAATAGATGTTGCTCTGGCTGGGCAGGCCCTCGCCTTCGATGGCATAGACGGTGACGTCGTCGATCCGCGTCTTGTGGGCGTAGGTGTTCGTGCCCAACAGCTCGATCAATCCGCTGCTGAAGTTGTTGCCCCCGTTCTCGTTGAAGCGGAGTTGGTCGTCATTGTCGGCGCCGGTGGAAGTAAGATCGCCCGTCAGGCGGACGAAGTCGGTCTTCGTGCTGGAGTTGTTGGCCACCTGGAAACGCCGGGTGGCGTTACCAAGGTCGACGCTATTGGTCAGCTCGACCATGCCGTCGGCGGTCTGCGAGCCGAACTGCACAGTGGCTCCGTTGAATCCCGCATCGGCATCGCCCCAGTCGAGCTGGGCCCCGCCCTCCAGGGTCACGGTCAGGTCGCCACCCCGCGCGGCGAATCCGCCCCCGTTGTTCCAGCGGACCTGGCCCGCCGCGCTGCCGATGTCGCGGGTGAAGGTGCCGCTCGTCTCCAGCACCGCCACCTGGTCGTTGGTATTACTGTCGAACTCCAGCAGGCTGACGGTGGGCAGGCCCACGCCCTCGTCGGCCTGGAGCACGCTGCGTGCGACGCGCGTCTTGCCCGTGTAGGTGTTCACGGCGCCGAGGGCGACCCAGCCGTCCACCGTGTCGTCGTTGCCGATGTGGACCTCGGCCGCGGCGTCCGCGCCGTTGGAGCCCAAATTGCTGTTCAGCGTGAGGACGGGGTTGGCCGGCGTGGGATCGAAGTAGTAGGCGCCGGTCGGCTGGAGGTTGGTCAACAGGCCGTCAACGTTAGCCCCGGGCTGAATGCCCACCATGCCCGGCGTGTTGGGCTGGCTGATCACGACGTCCGCCCCGTCGAGGAACTGGATTCCGCCCGGCCCCGTGATCGACCCGTCCAATACGAGCGTGTAGTCGTCTGTGGTGGAAACGCGGAGCCAGCCGCCGGTGAGCGTGATTCCGTGTGTCCCGCTCCCCAGCACGGCCGTCTTGGGTCCGGCCAGGCCGTTGGCCCACTGCCCGGCAGCCAGGCGGCTGTCGGAGACGACCTCGACGGGCAGGTCGAACGTCTCGCTGCCGCCGTCGCCCGCGGATCCCGACGCGATGCTCAGGGCCAGGCCGCCGCCGTCGAGCTGGACGGGCGTGCTGCCGATGGGATTGGGATCGGCCACGACCGCCAGGTCGCCGTCCTCGACGTCGAACATCGAACCGGAGGCGAGCGTGGCCGGCTGGTTGACGACCAGCGCGGCCGGTCCGCTCTTGGTGATCGTGACGGGGCTGGCCCCGCTGCCCATCGGTCCGGGATTGGTGTCCGTCTCGGTGAGGAAGCCGGCCGCCGCGACGGCCGAGAGATCGGTCGAGGCGAAGCTCGTGCCCTTGCCGCCGGTGGTGGTCAGGGTGGCCGCGGTGGTGAAGGTCAGCGTGCCGAACGCGGCCGTCTGTTCGGTGATCGTGTTGATCGTGGAATCGGCGGAGACGAACACGTCGCTGTCGGTCATGTCGATGGCGCCGAGCGCGTCGTACGACCAGAGGTTGGCCTGGGCCGCATCGGCCGGCTTGATGTACTCCAAGCCCGCCATCGACGGCAGCTTGTACTCGGCGTCGATGCGCGAGCCGCCCCCGCCTTCGCGGTGCGTCACGGCGAACATGTAGGTCTGGCTGGCGTCGAGATCGACGTTCACGGCACTGTGGTTCCCGTCGGAGATGATCTCCTCGCCGGCTTCGAACGTGCCGTTGCGGTCGAGGTCGATCCACATCTCGCCCCGGTCGTCCTCGTTGGGGACCCGGAACTGATAGGTGCCGGTTTCGGGGGCGTGGAAGTCGCCGAAGAACAGGTTCATGTAGTTGTCGTTGCGGTCCGGAGGGATGACCCCGGCGTTCTGGAAGTCGGCGTCGTTATTGAAGTCGAGTCCCCGGCCGCCCGGTCCGTCGGTCAGCTCGGTCACGCCCCAGGGCGTTGCCGCCAGGAGGCCGCCGCTGCCCGACAGGTCCAGTTGCGAGTCCTGGTTGAAGTCGAAGCCCGAGTGCTTGAGGGTATTGTTGATCGCGGTGACGGCTCCCTGGACGGTGAACATGCCGCCGTCGAGCGCCAGGTCGGCGCCGCCGAGGGGGTTATCGGTGGTGGAGAGGGCCTGCATCCACAGCTCGCCCTGGGCGACCTGGACGGTGCTGGTCGGGTCGACGGCGTTGGGCGCGGCCGACTGGTCGAAGCTCAGCGTGCCGTCGCCCTGCTTCACGAAAGTGCTGCCGGCGGCCGTGATCAGGTGGCTGGCCGTGGCGTTGCCGCTGGTGTCGATGGTGGCCGTGCCGCTGGTGTTCACGCCGACCAGCGAGGCGTCCGCGGTAACCAGCTTGCCGTTGTCGGCGATCGAGAAGGTGGCCGTGGGGGCGACGTCGATGCGGTCCAGCAAGGTCAGCGAAGCCGGCGTGCTGCCGTTGCCGATCGTCAGCGAGGCGGTCCCGGTGACGTCGAGTGAAAAGGCGCCCTGGTCGGTGGCCACGGTGACCGCGCCGCTGTTGATCTCTGCGTCATCCGCGGTGGTGGCGGTGCGAATCTGCGGCGGGGGGGCCGGGCCGCCCGTCCAGTGCGAGGCGTTTGCCCAGTTGTCCGTGTCGCCGTCCCAGACGTAGGTGTCTCCGGTGGATTGGGGGAAGAACCACGTGCCAGCCCCCCCGTTGTACAGCTCGGCGGCCTCGGCGGCCGAGAGCACGCGATCCCAGACTCCCACCTCGTCGATCAGGCCGTCGAACTCCTGGCCGCCGGTGTCGTTTCTGCGTTTGCCGATGTAGAAATCGCCGGTGCCCTGGAAGTCGGCCCCGGCCGTCCGAGTCCAGGTGCCGGAGGCACCCCCCTCGACGTTCGCGTACACGGTCTGCACGTTGGACGACGCGTCGTAGGTGCAGACGAAGTGCATCCAGGCGGCGGTGTCGTTGAACATCCCGTCGTCGATGTTCAGGTCGTTGCCCCAGAATGCGAAGGCGAACGTGTTGTTGTCCCGGAAGCCCACATGCAGGGCGTTGTTGTTGCCGCCGGTGCTGTGCCCGATGACCCAGTCCTCGCCCGTGCCGTCGCGGTTCACCCAGAAGCTCAGGGAGAAGTCCTGATTGGCGATGGGCACGCCGGGGCTGACGGTGATGAAATCGCCGTCGTTGTCAAAGTCGTACGCCGTACCCAGCTTGCCCGGCACGCCGAGCGTCGGATTGCCCGAGATCGAGCCGTCGTACGTGTCCAGTTCGTCCGACGCGGTGGCTCCGCTGGTCTCGTTGAGCGCCCAGTAGCCGATCACGTTGTCGATCAAGTCGGCGCGGGCCAGGCCCCCGCTCGCCAGAAGCACGGCGGCGCTAAGTGCGATTGCCCTTTCCATGATGGTTCCCCCGAAGCTGGCAAGGCGCGCGAAGAGTCTCGACGGCGCGCGGTAAAGCGGCTGGGTAAGCGAAAGCGGGACGAGAAGAAGGGGAAAGAAGTACCCTCAAGAAGGGGGGCGCGGGAAGCGCAGACACCACCCGTTGGCCACTTCCCCACTGCCGACCGATTGTCGGCACGTGCGCGAGCACGACATGTCCCCCAACATGTACGGATCGCGGTCGAGTCAGGGCGGAGCCGCCCTCCAGACGGCCCTGACTGTAGCACGCAAGCATGGCGATGGCAAGTTTTCGGGGCCTTTTTTTTCGGGTTCATCCGGGGTTTCCGCATTCCATAAAAAAACCCCTAATGCGGTACGACCGCAACCGAATGGGGAATGCTCCCTCAATGGGACCGCTCCCGTTGGTCGCTCGGTCGAACATGCGCGCATCACGCGCTCACGTCCCGAGGAAAGACTCGAATGCGGGTTGAGTGCGGCGGCCGTCACGTTACAATCTGCCGCCTCGAATCCCCCCGGGTGTCCCCGCCAAGGCACGCGCCCCCGAAGGCGAGCCACGGCGCGAGGACCGCGACGTCCCCTCCGCGGCTGCTCTCGGCCATGAAATCCGTGCGGCCGGCTGCAAGGTCGCGGGGGCCCGCGGGTATCGAGGAAGGAAAGGCAACCGGAAACGAATCACCTGCTGGCAAGCCCCCAATAGCTCCCGGAGACACGCCATGAAAGCCCTCCCCATCGCGCTGCTCGCGGCGCTGGCCTCGGTCCTGTTCGCAGGTCCTGCCCAGGCCCAGACTTACGTCACCGGCCCCGGGCCGGCCCCGTACCGCGTGGCCCCCTATCGGGTCGTGCTGCCCGGCTACCACCATCATCCCTGGGGCTATCGCTACGGCGGCACGACCGCGGCCGGCAGCTACCTGCGCGGGATGGCCCACGTGATCGCCGCCCAGGGACAGTACAACGTGAACACCGCGCAGGCGGCGGTGCTGGCCGAGGAGGCCCGCCGGGCCAGCATCGAGAACCATCGCCTGGGCGTCGAGACCTATTTTGCCAATCGCAAGACGAACCGGGCGGCCCGAGCCGAGCAGCGCGGCCCGCGACCCACGGGCGAGCAACTCGCGCGCCTGGCAAGCTCCGGCACCCCCGACAGGCTCACCCAGGAGCAGCTTGATCCGGCCACGGGCCGGGTCGCGTGGCCTGCCGCGTTGCTGGGCGAGGAGTTCGCGGCCCACCGGGCGGACGTGGAAGGCATCCTCTACCGCAAGCTCTCCAGCGGGGCACTGAACGAGCTGGAGCGGGCGCGCCTCGATCAGGCAGCCGGGGCCATGCTCGCCGTGCTGAAGTCGCAGATTCGCGAGATGCCCCCGATGCAATACACTAAGGCCCGCGGCTTCCTCGAAAGCCTCGATTACGAGGCCCAGTTGTCCGGCTAAGGCCGGCAGCCCTCCGTGAGGACGCCGAGGCCCACGCAACCTCGGCAGCCTGCACTACCTTGCTCCACGCGGCAGCCCGGTCTTCGGGCTGCCGCGTTTGCTCGTTTCTTGAACGGGACCGCGCGGCGCTTGGCCGGGCCGCAGGGCCCGGCTCCGATTCGGCAATGGAGGCCCGGCTCGGCGTGGATTGCGGGGGGTCTGGTTGACACCGGGGCGCGGACCGGGGTATCACACCGGGGCCGTTGGCCTTGTCGACATGCCCCTTCGTGAGAATCGCATGAGCCCCGCGCAGCAGCAGGCCCTGAGCCGGCCGAGCCAGACCAAGATCGTCGCCACCGTGGGACCGGCCTGCGCCGAGCGAGAGCAGCTTGAGGCCCTGGTGCTGTCCGGCGTGGACGTGTTCCGCATCAACACGGCGCACGGCGCGCGCGAGGAGCACCAGGCCCGCGTCGATACGATCCGCCAGATCAGCCGCGCGACAGGGCAGGTGTTGGGGATTCTGGTGGACCTGGCCGGTCCGAAAATCCGGCTCGGCGAGCTTCCCGGCGACGAGCACGAGTGTGCCCCCGGCTCCACGATCCGCTTTGTGCGCGGCCACGCGCCCAGGAGCCCCGGCGAGTTCACGACGACCTACGAGCGGCTGATCGACGAGCTGTCGCCGGGCGACCGCGTGGTGCTGGCCGACGGCACCGTGTCGCTCGCCGTGGAGGAGGTGGATGACCAGGTGGCGGTCTGCCGCGTCGTGCAGCCCGGCCTGGTGCGAAGTCGCCAGGGCGTGAACCTGCCCGGCGTCAAGCTCAGCGTCCCCGCGCTCGGCGCGAAGGACCGCGACAACGCGGCCTGGGCCGCCGGCGCCGGCGCGGACTATATCAGTCTGAGCTTCGTGCGGCGGGCCGAGGAGATCCGCGAGCTGAAGGCCCTCGTCGCGGCGCAGGGTTCGGGCGCGCACGTGGTCGCCAAGATCGAGAAACCCGAGGCCGTGGAGAACCTCGAGGAGATCGTCCGGGCCACGGACGCGGTGATGGTCGCCCGGGGCGACCTGGGGGTGGAAATCGACATCGCCGAGGTCCCGGTCGTGCAGAAGCGGATCATCGCCTGCTGCCGACAGCATCGCAAGCCGGTGATCGTGGCCACGCAGATGCTCGACAGCATGCAGCGAAGCCGGCTTCCCACCCGGGCCGAGGCGACCGACGTGGCCAACGCGATCCTCGACGGGGCCGACGCGTGCATGCTCTCCGGGGAGTCGGCGATCGGCCAGTACCCACGGGAGAGCGTGGCCATGATGCACCGCATCGCCCTGGCCACGGAGTCGGTGCGCCGGCAGCCCCTGGCGGAGCCCGCGCCGTGCCCCGAGGCCGAGGGTGCCAACCCGGTCACCGAGGCGACGACGCTGGCCGCGGGACGTCTGGCCGAGCAACTGGACGCCAAGGCGGTGATCGTGGCGTCGGGGACGGGCGAGACCAGCCTGATCGTGTCCAAGTACCGGCTGTGGGTGCCGGTGATCGGCGTGAGCGACTCGGAGGCCACGCTCCGCCGCATGACCCTCCACTGGGGCGTGGTGCCGCTGGCCGGCGCGCCGGTGGACGACGGGCGCAAGCTCCTGGAGTACGTGATCGACAAGGGCCGCGCGGCCGGCCACTTCGTCGCTGGCGACCGCGTGGTGCTCGTGTTCGGAACGGGGATCACCACGAGCCGTCACAACATGGTCGTGGTGCATCAGATCGACGGGCAGGCTCCGCCGCAGGGTGGGTGAAATACGCCATGCTCGGTCGCCTGCCGGACCGCCGCCGCGCCCGTCACTCCAAGGTCGGCCCCACCACCTCGCCGCGGGCCTGGGCTTCGGTGTTCTCGTAGGCCCCGTAGAACTCCGAGTTGCAGTCGAGCCAGAGCGTGATCCGGCCGACCTCCTCCGGCGCGAGCCGCACGCCGTGGTGGCGCTCGTCGAGGTAATCCACCAGCCGGGCCGCCCGGGCGCCGAAGCGGCCGGGCACCGTCCGCGAGCCGCCGTGGACCCCGCGCCGGATCGTGCCGTTCCCGACGGTGAAGTAGAACCCGTAGTCCCGGGCCAGGTTGGTGTACGAGCGGGTCCAGCCGTGCGGGCCGTCGATCGCGCCCGACAGGTCCAGGGCCTTCTTCTCCCGGTGGCACGCCACGCAGTGGCGGTCGAGCACGGGCTGGACGAGGCGGGGATAGTTGAAGGGGTTCGAGCCGTCGGGGCCGGGCTCGATGGGCGACGGGTCGCGTCCCGGGGCCAGCGGCGGACGCCCCAGGTCGATCGCCTGGCGGCGCTTGGGCTCGTGGCAGCCCTGGCAGACCAGGCGCTCGCCGGGGTGGACGTACGTGGCGCTGCGCATCGATTGCACGGCCCGCCCGCGCTCGTCCAGGGCCTGGAAATAGAGGAGCTTGCCCACCGGGGCTTCGAAATGGACGCTGCCGTCGGCCTCGACCGGCACGGTGCCCAGCACGGCCCGGGCGTTGGTCTCCGTGGCGATGCCGATCCGCGGTCGATCGGCCGGCGGAGTCGTTTTGGGCAGGACCTGGATCACGCGCAGGGCCTTGATCCGGGTGTTCTCGGGCCAGTCGAAGTCGGCGTCGTAAACGTTCATCACCGAGATCGTGGCCAGGCGGTCGTCGCCGGCGGCCTTGCGCGCGGCGGCCGTCTGCGTCGTGCGATCGGCCAGCACGGGCGGGGCCGGACGCGGGCGGAGCGGGATCGGGCTCAGGCACGAAATTTCCGGATCGCGATAGAGCAGCTCGCGGTTGCCGTCGCGGTCGATCCAGTAGATGCCGCGCTTGGAGGCGCCGCGGTCGAACACGCAGAGGTAGTCGGCCTCGCCGAGCGGCCACGGGGTGCCGTAGCACATCCGCTCGCGGATCCCCTTCTTCCCCCCTTCCGACTCGGGGAAGCCGACGTCCGGCGTGATCCGCTCGATCTGCGACATCGCCCCGTCGTCCCCGGGGCGATAGTCTATCAGCACCAGGGAGCCGAACGCCAGACCGTGGTGCGCGGCGGCCGTGGCCACGTAGCGGTGCGAGCCCGGTACCGCCCGGCAGCTCATCTCCATCCACGGCCGGCTCTCGCGCCGCGTGGGGTAATTGCCGTGATACGATCGCGGGTCGCGCCCGTCCGGGTAGCACGACCAGATGTGATGGGCCACGTTCGTGTCGCGATCCACGTAGTCCCAGCGCGTGTAAACGAGCATGCCGTGGTGATCGACGCTGGGATGCCATTCCTGGGTCTCGTGGAAGCTCAGGCAGCGGATGTCGCCGCCGTCGGGCTCCATCGAGTGCAGCGTGTAGGTGGGCGAGTCCAGCGGCGGGGCCGACCCGCCGCACCGCAGGTACCCCCCGCGGCGCTCGGAGACGAACACGATCCGACCGCCGGGCAGGAAGCAGGGATCGAAGTCGTTCCAGCGGCCGTCGGTCAACTGCTCCAGGCCCGTGCCGTCGCAGCCGACCTTGAAGACGTGGAAGCTCGCCCGGGGCGACCACTCGATCCCCTCGCCGCGGCCCTCGGTGTAGGCGAACAGGATCGTGCGCCCGTCGAAGGAAAGGTCGGGCGAGACGAACGTGCCGGGCGCGAGCTTCCCGCCCGCAAGGCGGCCGCGCTCGACGACCGACGCGGCCAGCAGGTTCGTGACGCGGGGGCGGTCGGAGAACGGGTCGTGGAGCACGAACAGGCCGCCGCCGGGCTTCTGGCAGAAGCCGTAGTACTGGTGCACCATGTGGTACAGCCCGCCCGGATCGTGCCGCTTGACGAAAAGGATCTTGTCGAAGTCCAGCAGCGGATTGGTGAAGGCGATGCGCCGCACGAGGCGCCGGGCGTCGAGATAGCTCGCCTTGCGCGTTTCCTCGGACACGACGGAACCGGCCTTCGCCATTTGGGCGAGGCGATCGTCCAGCTCGTCGAGCTCCAGCGCCAGGGGATCGAGCCGCGCGGGGTCCGCTTCGGATCGCAGCCGGGCGATCAGCTTGTGCCCCCGCTCCACGACCCGGCGCGTGTGCGCCAGGGAGAATCGCCCTGCGCGCGAGGCGTCGCCGCTGTCTGTTTCCGAGTCGCGGGCAGTACGTCTCTCCGCGCGGGAATAGGGGCTCGTGCTCTTCTGATCGGCGGGCCGGCCCAGGGCGACGTTCCGCTGCGGATCGCCGGCCGCGTACACCTCGACTTCGTCCAGCGCCAGCGAGCAGCGGCCCGGCACCATCAGGCGCACGAACCGCGCGGTGACGTCCTTCTGGCCCAGGGACACCACCAGGGGCTCGCCCTTCTCGACGCCGTAGAACACGCGTCCCTCGTGGCGATAGACCTCGGTGAAACCGGTCGGCTTGTCGTCGACCGTCACAAGGACGCGGATCTTGCGGGTGCGCGGCGCGGTGTTCTTGTCCGTGCGGTTGAACACCACGACGCGGTCGAGCCGCACCGGCCGGCCCAGATCGACCTGCCACCAGGGATCGGTCTCGCCGCTGGCCACGTGGAAGCCGCAGTGCCCGTTCTTCACGCCGTCGCATCCGCCGGCCGCGTCCTCGGCCGTGGTGACGGTCGACCTCGATTCGGTGGAAGCCGCCGCGCGGCCGCCGCGTGCGTACCATGCGTCCGCGTCGATCCAGTCGGCCTCGACGAGACGCTGGATTGCGTGGGGCTCTGCTCGCGTCTCCGCGGTCGGCGCCGACTCGGCGGATCGGGCGCTGGCGAGGATCGCGATCCCCGCCGCTACGATGCGGACCAGCGCGGCCGCGGCGACAGGAGGCGCAGGGCTTACCCCCTGGGCTACTAACACTCGCCCCTCCGGGGCTGGGACGCGCGCGTACATCGTGCTGCCCTCGTGCGGTGGGCGGGGAGGGTGTGATCTCTGGAAGGTGGGGACATACGGAAAGGGACCGTCCCCTTTTTCGCTTCGCTCCGCGAAAACGCGACCGTCCCCGCGTCCCGCTCAGATCTCCGTCCACCGCCCGGGGATCGGGGCGGGGTAGCGGCCCTGGTCGTCGGCCTGGACCGGGGCGGGGCTGTCGAAGTCCAGGGCGTCCACGTTGTCCACGAACTTGAAGTCCGAGGCCAGGGCCTCGTCCCAGGTGATGATCTTGCCGGAGTGGACCGCGGCCCGGCCCATCACGGCGGCGAGGTTGGCGTAGATCGCCCGCTCGGTCTCGTTGTGCTCGCGGTCTTTGCGGATCGCGCCGAGAAGCTGCTCCCACTCGTACTGGTGCAGGGGGCGGGTCTCGCGCAGGGCCTTCCAGGTGATGGCGTCCTTGTCCAGGCGCTGGTCCTTGTAAGTATGGACGATGCTGCGGTGGACCGGGCCGGAGAACTGCGCGGCGCACTTGGTGCCGTGCACGTAGGTGACGAAGTCGTTGTGGCACCCGCCGATGTTGCGGCTGTCGACCAGGGCCTTGGTGCCGTCGGCGAAGGTGTACTCCATGGCGTAGGCATGGTGGTTCTGGCCGCAGTCGTTGGCATGGGGCACGCGCCCGCCCAGACCGTGGACCGCCACGGGCCAGCCGTCCTTCAGCCAGCAGCACTCGTCGATCTGGTGGATCAACAGCTCGATCATCAGGCCCGAGGTGGACCACAGCAGGTGCGCGCGGGCCCCGCGCCCGATCTGCCACAGAAGCTCGTTCTCGCCTTCGGGGCAGGGGCGGAGGAACCCGCCGCCGCCCATGCGATAGGCGTTGATCATGAGGATCTCGCCCAGCTCGCCGCTTCGGACCTTCTCGATCAGGGCCTGGCGCGCGGGCGAGTGGCGGCACATCAGCCCGGCCGCGATCTTGAGGTTCTTCTCCTTGGCCCGCTCGCCCGCACGGAGCATTCGCTTCAGCCCGCCGGGATCGGGGGCGAACGACTTCTCCATGAACACGTGGATCCCCTTGTCCACGGCGTAGTCCATATGGACGCGGCGGAAGCCGGCGTGGGCGGTCAGCAGGGCCACGTCGCCCGGCTTGAGGCAGTCGATGGCCTTGCGATAGGCGTCGAAGCCGATGAACTGCCGCTCGGGCGGCACGTCCACCAGGTCGCCGAACCTGCCCGAGAGCGCCTTGTGCGAGGCGGCCAGGCGCTGCTCGAAGAGGTCGGCCATGGCCACGAGCTTGACCGGGCCGAAGCAGTCGGCGTCCTTCAACTGCGAGGCCCCGATCGCGTTGCCCACCGCCCCGCTGCCCCGGTTGCCGCTGCCGATCAGCGCCAACCGGATCGTGTTGTCCTCGGCCGCGTGCGCGGTGCGCGCGATGGACTGAGTCAGGGCGGCGGCCGCGGCCGCGGCGCCCCCGGCCTTCAGCGCGGTGCGGCGCGTGCACGGGGAGGGCTGCGAGCGGTTCGGGTCGGGGCGTTTCATGAGGAGGCTCTCCTGGGGATGGGGCTCGGGGTGGGTCGATACGGCCAGGCTTGCGGGCAATGGGTCCGGTGGGCGGCCGTCGCGGGGTGCGCAGGGCGAGATTCCCTGCGACGCCCATGATACCACGAGCGCCACGCCAGCGGCCAGTACGCGGTGGGGGAGCCTGCGCGTCCCCATCGTCATCACTGGCCCTTGGCGCTCCGCGGGCCCGCGGGCATGAGGGCGGGCGCGGCGGCGGGCGATTGCGGCCGAGACCGGAAGCGACGCCACCGGACGGGCAGCGTCCGGCCGGGAAGCTCCCGCCCCCGGCTCCCCCCCGTGTCCCGGCGCCTACACGCTCTCCACGGCCGCGCCGTCGGCCGGGTCGAGGGCGGTGCCTTCGATGGGCACGGGGATGGGCCGGTCGAGAAAGCCCGACAGCTTGCGCGAGCGGACCGGGTGCTGGAGCTTGCGCACCGCCTTGGCCTCGATCTGGCGGACGCGCTCGCGTGTGACCGAGAAGATCTTGCCCACCTCCTCGAGCGTGTAGGCGTAGCCGTCAGCCAGGCCGTAGCGGAGGCGGATGATCTCGCGCTCGCGGTAGTTCAGGGCGCCCAACACGTCGGCGATGCGGTCCTTCAGCGAGTCCTGGTTCATCTCGTAGAGCGGGTCCTCCTCGCGGTAGTCCTCGAGGAACTCGCCGAAGTAGCTGTCGTCGTGGTCGCCGACGGGCTGGTCGAGCGAGAGGGGCTGGCGGCTCATCTGCAGGACGCACTGCGTCTCTTCGATCGACAGCCCGGCCTCCAGGGCCGTCTCCTCGATGGTCGGATCGACGCCGCCGTCCTGGACCAGCTTGCGCGAGGCCGCGCGGACCTTGCTCATGGTTTCGATCATGTGGACCGGCACGCGGATCGTGCGGCTCTGATCGGCGATCGCCCGGGTGATGGCCTGGCGGATCCACCAGGTGGCGTAGGTCGAGAACTTGAATCCGCGGCGGTACTCGAACTTGTCCACGGCCCGCATCAGGCCGGTGTTGCCCTCCTGGATCAGGTCGAGGAAGCTCAAGCCGCGGTTGCGGTACCGTTTGGCGATGGAGACGACCAGGCGGAGATTGCCGGCGGAGAGCCGCCGCTTGGCGGCGTCGTAACGCTGCTGGAGATCGTCGGTCCGCTCGATGCGGCGCCGCAGCGTGGAGGGGCTCTCCAGGGTGATCTTCATCAGGTAGCGGAGCTCGCGGCGGACCTCGGCCACGCGGTCGGCGGCCCCGCGGACCCGTTTCAGCTCGGCGAGTTGGCGGGCGAGCAGGTCCATGCGCTGCGAGACCTCGCGAAGTCGCTCCAGGAGCGGCTGGAGGCGCTGCGTGCGGAGGCCCAGCTCCTCAATCAGGCGCACAGCCTTGTTGCGCCGGCAGACCAGGCGGCGCCACGCCGCGCGCCGCGCCCGCATGCGGTGCGACTTGCCGATCGCGACGCGGAAGTCCTCGACGTTGCGCTCGAGCAGGTGGTGCAGCGTGCGAAGGTTCGGCTCCAGGAGATTCATGATGTGCCGCTTCTCCCGGAGGTTGGTCACCGAGACCTCCACCGTGCGATCGAGGCGCAGCCGGCCGTCGCGGACCTTCTCCAGAAGCGAGACGGCGGCGTGCAGCACATAGTCGGTGGCCAGCATGCTGTAGCGGAACCGCTTGCGCGTGACCTCGATCCGCCGGGCCGACCCGATCTCCTCGCCGCGCGAAAGAAGCGGGATCTCGCCCATCTGCATCAAGTAGATCCGGACCGGGTCGTCGATGTGGTCGTCCCCACCGGTCCCGTCCAGTCCCAGATCGTGGGCGTCCTCCTCGTCGTGCCCGTTGACCTCCGTGTCCTCCCAATCGGAGACCGGGACCACCATCCGGTCGTTGGGGCCGGGCTTGCGGCCGTTGCTGGTGGCCTTGCCGTTCTGGCCGGCAGGCGTGCGGGCGACGCGTTTGGTACGAGCGGACTGAAAGTGAGTCTTCGGCAAGGTGCAATCCTCAACGGCGTCGGACAACTGTTGCGGCATCGATCGGCTCGGGGTGGGACCGATAGCGAGCAGTTCGAGTGCCAAAGGGAAGGTGGGTAGGGGCCGCCGTAACGTAAGAGTCGCTCACACAAACTCTTGCGCCACGGATCCCGGCAGGGTAGGCCCCCGATCGAGTGGACCCGTGTAGCGGTTTCTTAACAGGGCGTGGGCACGCACGTTGCCTGCGGGCATCAAGGCGGGCAGAGGGAGGCAGGGCCGGAAATCGGACGGAACTTCCTAAAACCCCTATCTAATGTTTTGCATCCACTTGGTCAACTTAGCGCAGTTTCAATATACCCCTCAAACATAAGGATCGTTGCACGCCTGTCAACAGGAAAGGGTGAAAAAATCGCCAGGATAACGCCGAAAACCGGAGTTCGGCGCGACGAAAACCCCCGGATTTCGTCGCCTGGAGCACCAGTCCGATCAATACACCCCCCACACGAGCCATGCGCTAGGCGTTGACAGCGGCCAGCTCCTCCCGTCCCAACCGGCCGCTGTGCAGGGACGAAGCCACCAGCGCCGCGTCGCAGCCCGCGGCCGCAAGGCGCCGCAGGTCCTCCATGCCTCGAACGCCGCCGCCTGCGACGAGCTGAAGGTGCGGGTCGGCCGCGCGCAGCTTGCGGCAGAGGCCCTCGGTCGGCACGCCCTGCTGGCTTCCCACCGCAGCCAGGTCCAGCACGAGCAGGCGTTTCGCGCCAGACCTCAGGGCGGCGCGTGCGACGGTATCCGGCGACTCCGCTTCCCATTGCGGCGCGCGCACGATCGGACGGCCGTCCTTCAGATCGAGACTGAAGACGAAGCGGGCCGAGCCGATCTGGTGGACCAGATCCGGCAGGATCGCGGCATCGGGCAGCGACTCCGATCCGGCGATGATGGCGCTTGCGCCGCCCGACTGCTCAGCGAAGCGAGTCATCGCCCGGGCCTGCTCCACGTCGGTCAGCCCCGCGTCGATCCAGAGGCGCAAGCCGCAGTCGTGGAGCTGGCGATAGACGTCCCATGCCGGGCGGGCGCCGGCTATCGCGTCGAGGTCGGCCAGGTAGGCCTCTTCCAGGCCAAGCCCGACAAAGGCCCGGGCGACCGTGGCCGGCCGGGCGTCGGCGGCGAGGCGGCTCTGGATGGGGCGGTACTCGGTTCGCCGCCCGGCCACGCCCCGCACCACCAGTCCGCCCGCGAGATCGATGACCGGAACGATTTGCATCCGTCGCATCGTGGGCATGCACTTCGGTCGCCTCGCTCAGCGCGATCCCACGGCCCTGGCCTCGTAGAGCGGCATATAGCGGTAATAGACCTCAAGGATCATGATCGCGGCCGCGGTGGAGAAGAGGCGTCCGCCCTCGCGGGTGTGCTCGCCGTCGAAGTACCAGCTTCCCGACTGGTGGCCCTCGCTCGCCTGGGTGCGGACGAGCCGGTCCCGCATCGTGGCGTTCCATCGCTCCCACTCGGGGCCTCCCCAGTGGTGAAGAACCTGGGTGGCGTAGTAGTTGTAGTAGATGTCGTCTTCCGACGGCCCCCACTTGTCCAGGTGGCTCACGCCGCGGCGCAAGGCCGGCGTGTCGCGATGCCAGCCGAGATACATGCGGCACAGCAGCCCGACGGCCGTCGTGCTGCGCCGGGGCGAGGGGTCGAGGTAGCCGTACTGGGCGCCGCGGTCGCTCTGCACGCCATCGAGGAACTGCGAGACCAGGCCGATCGACGGCGAGGGCACGTCGAGCCCGGCCATCTGCCCGCTCCGCAGCGCCATGAGCTGCCATCCGGTGACGGTGGTGTCGCCGACGGTGCCGGGCGTGTAGCGCCAGCCGCCGCCCCGCTTGTCCTGGGCGTACACGATGAAGTCGATCGCCCCCTGGGCCATCTCGCGCAACGTCGCGTCGCCGGTCATCGCGCAGGACTCGCACAGCGCGATCGCCGAGAGCCCCTGGGCATACATGGTGCCCTGCATGAAGTCCGTTCCGCGCCGGGCCTTTCTGCCGCGGCTGATCAGGTAGTAGAGGCCGCGTTGCACTGCGTCCTGGTAGGGGCCGTCGGTGTGCGTGTAGCCGGCGCCGAGGAAGGCCATCAGCGCCAGCGACGTGGCCGCCGTGGTGCTGGCATGCTCGCCCGGGTCGCGGCACAGGCCGCGGCAGAGGCCCTTGCGATGGTCGAAGTCCCAGGCCCCGTTTTCGAGCTGGTGGGCAATCAGCCAGCGCAGGCCGCGCTCCACGGCGTCCTCGCTCTGCGGGGTCCCGCCGCGCTTCAGCGCGAGCTGGGGCCGCAACTCGGGACTGCGTCCCTCCAGTCCCCCGCCGGACGGCAGGGCCGCCACCGGCGTCATCAACTCGGCCGCCCTGGCCGGATCGCGCCCCAGCTCGCTGCGCACGATCTGCGGCAGCGACGCGCGGGCCGGCAGGGGCCGATCGATGATCGGGGCTTCGACGCGGTCGTCCACCACGGCCTCGCCACGGGTTGTCCGCTCCGGTTCGGGAGCGACGAGGGTCGCTCGGGCACCCTCGCTTCGGGCCAGGGGCACGGGCTCGGTCAGCTCTCCGAGGATCTCGCCGACGGGCGTCCCCTGCGGGCCGGAGCGCACGACCAGCAGGGCCAGACCAACCAGAAGCAGGCAGTGCACCACGCAACTGGTGACAAAGCCGCTCGTCTCGCGCGGGCCCATCGGGGCCCACCAGGGCCGGACTTCCTCGACCGCGGGGCCTTCCGGCTGGATCTCGAGTGCCGGTCGGCGCGGAAGAGGCGGTGGCACCGATTGGAGGGAAACGACCGGCTTCGAAGCCGCCCGAGGCGGCGGTTTCGCCCGACCCTGTTCTCGGGAAGGCGGTTCGCGAGCCGTCCCGTCTCCCGAGTTGCCCGCCAGGGGGACCCCGTCCACCTGGTCGGCGCTTGTAGCTTCGGGCGGAGAGGGCATTCGATGGGGCACGGAAGGGCTTCCGACAGGGAGACTGGGGTGGGGCGATCCGTGCCCTTGGCGACCTCCTGCAATTATAGGCCGTCCGCAGGTGGGGCACCAAAGGGGAGGGGCCGCGGCGCCCGGCCGGCAACCCGACCATGACGAGCATGGTATGGGGCCGGGAAGACGGCGGTGTAACGGGGCGACGCCGCCGCTACACTACGTGGGGAGAGAGTCCCTTTCGTCCGCCGCCCGGGAGACCCTGATGAACACCTCCGCGAAGTTTCTCAGCGCCATCGTCCTGATTGCCTTCGTGGCGCGGATCGCTGCTCCGACCGCGGCCGAGAAGGCCGCGGGCTCCGCGCCTGCCTACGCGGCCCCGGGCAAGCATGCCGTCGCGACGGTGCTCTACGACTGGAAAGACACCAGGCGAGACCGCGAGGTGCCGGTCAAGATCTACTACCCGAAACAGGGCGAGGGGCCGTTTCCCGTCATTGTCTTCTCGCACGGCCTGGGAGGCACGCGCGAGGGATACACGTACCTCGGGCGGCACTGGGCCAGCCACGGCTACGTCTCGGTGCACCTCCAGCACATCGGCAGCGATGACTCGGTCTGGAAGGGCAAGCCCAACCCGCTCGACGCGCTGCGGCAGTCGTTGAAGAACCCCATCCACGCCATCAACCGGCCGGCCGACGTCCGTTTCGCCATCGACCAGGTGGAGAAGATGAACGACAAGGGGCCACTCCAGGGCCGGCTGGACCTGGAGCGGATCGGCATGGCCGGCCACTCGTTCGGAGCGTACACCACGCTGGCGGTGGCTGGGCAGGTGTTCGTCACGCGCTGGAAGGAGATCAGCGTGGCCGACCCGCGCGTGAAGGCCGCCATCCCCATGAGCTCGCCCGTCCCCCGCGACAAGGAGAAGCGCAAGAGGGCCTTCGCCAGGATCGCCGTGCCGTGTCTGCACATGACCGGCACCGAGGACCACAGCCCGGTGGGGGACACGCGCCAGGAGGAGCGCCGCCTGCCGTTCGACCTCTCGGGCGACCTGGCCGACCGCTACCTGATCATCTTCAACGGCGGCGACCACATGGTCTTCTCCGGCCGGGGGCGGCTGCCGGGCAACCGGGAGAAGGACCCGCGGTTTCAGGAGTTGATTCGCGCCGCGTCGCTCGCCTTCTGGGACGCCTACCTCCGCGAAGACGCCACGGCGAAGACGTGGCTCGCCGGAGGAGGCTTCGCGACGGCGATGGGCAGCGACGGGACGCTGGAGAAGAACGCCGCCGGCCTCAACTCGATTCGGCGCGACGGATCGTCTTCGGCGTCACCGTAGCCGATCACAAAGTGCCCTTCGATCCGGCTGAGGACGTGTCGCAAGTTCTCCGCGTACGGCCCGTACGGCCCCTGGGCGAACCTGACTCGGGGCGGTTCCCCCGCCTCCTGCATGAAGTCCATGAGTTGGTCAACCTCCAGCAGCGAGACGTCGGATGCGCAGAGATGCACCATGGGCCGCTGCCCTCCCGCGTAATCCAACTCGGGATGATTGCCCCGGTGCAGGATGTATAGCAAGATCGATCGGGGGCAGAAGTAGAAGGAAGCGAACCGGCCGACTCTCATGCCGGGATGGCAGCCGACCTCGATCTCCTCGAGCCGGCGTTGCTTGATCGTTGACATGCCGACGAGCCGGCAGGGGTGGCTCTCTCCAGTACGCCGCGCCTCGGACAACAGCCAACCCGTTGCTGCAAGTCGGGCAACGTTCTCCAGGTGGGTGATGTGGTATATCTTCGGATTCGCGGGAACGCGCACGCCTGGACCTCCTCGGGCCACGGGGCCAGCCTCATGCTGACATCCCGCCGCGAGACCCTCGAACCTGCGATCGCGCCACGAACGTCGTGACGCGAGGCGCGCGGGAGGTTGAGCGAGCCGGGAGTCGCTCTACGCCCTAACTGCTTGCGGCCAAGCGGGTTCCTCGCCGCGGCGCAGTTGCGGACGGTCGTGCGGGCCGATAGAATGGACGCCCTGCGCCAGGTCATCGGAATCGCTGGAGACCGCCTCCCATTCCGCGGGGGATTGCCGCGTGAGCGAGACGTTCGATCCGTATCACAAGTGGCTGGGAATTCCGCCCGCCGAGCAGCCCCCCAATCACTACCGGCTGCTGGGGATCAGCCTGTTCGAATCCGACCAGGACGTGATCGCCAACGCGGCCGATGCCCGCATGGCCCACGTGCGGACGTTCCAATCGGGCAAGCGGTCGGCCGAGTCGCAGCGGATTCTCAACGAGATCTCCTCGGCCAAGGTCTGCCTGCTCAACCCCGAGCGCAAGACGGAGTACGACGCGGGGCTCCGCGGCGACTCGCAACTGCCGCGCGCCGCGGCCTCGGGACCGCCCAGGATCCCCGCGCCCGCCGACCCGCGACCGCCCGTGAAGGCCGCGGATCCCGGGCCGGTCATCGAGCCTGTGCACTCGACGCATCCTCGTTCGGCCGATTCCTCCACGCGTTTACCCTCGCCGTCCTCGCGGCCGGGCTGGCTCCTCTGGGTCGCGGTGGGCGGGGTGCCCGTGATCCTGGTGGGAATCGTCCTGATTCCGCTGTTGATGGACGGGGGCGAGCCGGTCGCCGGACCGTCGCCCGGCGAGAACCCTCCCGTGGAAAAGCCGCGGGAGAGGCCCCCCGGCAAGCCCCCGGTGCTGCCGCCTTCGAAACCGCCGGAGAAGCCTGCCGAGAAGCCTGCGGAAAAGCCCCCCGAGAAGCCGTCGGAAAAGCCGCCGGAGAAACCCAAGCCCCCGCCCGAGCCGCTGTTCGGACCGGTGCCCGAGGCCGATGCGCTGGCCGAGGCGGAAACGCAGCTTGACGACGTATCGTCCGATGCATCCCCAAGCTTGCTCCTGTCCGAAGCCCGGGCCAAGGATCGCACGCGGGCCCAGCGCTACGTGCTGCTGACGCGGGCCCGGCAGGCCGCGGTCCAGGACGGTCAGGTCGGGACGACGCTGGAGATCCTCGGGGAGATGAAGAGGCGGTTCGAGGTGGACGAGGAGAACCTCCAGCGCGAGTCCATGACGGCGCTGGCCGACGCGGTTCGCGCGAAAGCGGCCGCGGCCGATTCGCCCGATGCGGCGCGACCCGTGGCCGAAAACGGCCTGCGCCTGATCGAGGAGGCCAAAGCCCTGGGCATGAAGGACATGCTCAAGGGTCTTTCCCCCACCGTGCTCGGGGCTGCCCGGGCAAGCGGCGACGCGGGCCTGATTCGAGAAGCCACGCTGGCCCTTCTCGACGCCCAGAAGGGCGGCTGACCGGGGCGCCGTCCGCGCGGCAGTGCTGGCACAATCGATCTGTTTGGTTCGCGGGGACGGGTTTTGCGCGGGCCGCTTCGGGGGGGTGTTTGACAACCGCCCTGGCAAATCCCATGATATCGTGGCCGAGGGACGTGCGCCGGGACGGCTTAACGCGTTGCCAGTCTTGATGTTCCGGCACAGCCCCGCGGCCGCATCCACATGGCCGCCACCTCCGAAAGCCCGCTCCGCGGTGGACGCCTGGAGCGACTAAGATTCGCGGGCATGCCGCGAATAGCCGATCGAGAACCATCTGACAAGGGCGGCGAGGTCATGGAGATCGAGAACTCGTCGGCCCGCGGTGTTCGCGGTGCCGTCATCGGGAAAAAGGACCCCGTCTCCGCGGCTCCGTTCGCCTTGAGGAGGAGACGCGCATGACCACCCTTTTCCTGATCTGCGTCACGGTCGGCGGCACGATCCTGCTGGCCCAGCTCGCCATGACCATCCTCGGCATGGCGGGCGACTCGATGGACGGCGACGCGGGCGATTTCCACGGCGACGCCGGCGACTTCCATGGCGATCAGGGCGACCTGCACGACGTTGCGCATCACGAGGCGACCGGGCACCACGCCACGGGCCACCATTACGCCGGGCTGTTCCGCGCGCTTTCGCTGCGCACGGTCACGGCCGGCGTGACCTTCTTCGGCATCGGCGGCATGGTCGGCCAGTCGGCGAGTCTTTCCGGGCCCGTCGTCGTGGCGATCGCCCTGGTGTGCGGGGCCGGGGCGTTCTACGGCGTGTTCTGGGTAATGCAATCACTCTATCGGCTCCAGGGCGAAGGCACCGCCCGCATCCAGCGCGCCGTGGGCCTGCACGGCACCGTCTATCTCCGCGTGCCGGCCGAGGAGTCGGGCGCCGGCAAGGTCCACGTCAATCTCCAGAATCGCACCATGGAATACCTGGCCATGACCGCCGGCGCGGCGATCCCCACCGGGGCCAAGGTGGTCGTGGTGGGCGTGCTCACGCCCGACACGGTCGCGGTCGAACCCGTCCACGAACCCGAAAGGATCGAACATGCCTAGCTCGCTCTTGATCGCGCAGATTCCCGGCCTCAGCGGCACGCTCTTCTGGGTCCTCGTGGGCCTGGTATTCGTCACGCTGGGTGCGTTCATGGTCGTCTCGCTGCTGCTGAAGCAGTACAAGCGCTGCCCGAGCAACCGCGTGCTGGTGGTGTACGGCAAGTCGGGCGGGCCGCAGGAGGCGGCCTCCTGCATCCACGGCGGCGCCAAGTTCATCGTCCCGGTGTTCCAGGACTATGCCTGGCTGAATCTCGATCCGATGCAGATCGAGATCCCCTTGCGCGGCGCGCTGTCGATGGAGAACATCCGCGTCAACGTGCCCAGCGTGTTCACCGTGGCCATCGGCACCACGCCCGAGCTGATGCAGAACGCGGCCATCCGCCTGTTGGGCCTCCCCAGCAGCGAGATCAAGAAGCAGGCCGAGGACATCATCTTCGGCCAGTTGCGCCAGGTGATCGCCTCGATGCAG
>CAYSUS010000047.1:0-55363 GCA_964434165.1 uncultured Pirellulales bacterium | reverse complement strand
AGACCCTGAAAATGTTTACCGATAACGTGGATGACTCCGTTGACCAGATCTTGGAGTACAACAGCCACGCTGTTTTCGCCGGTCGGGAGGGGGGTGTCAAGAGGCAGGGCTCAGGGCCTCAATCCTCTGGTCCCTCAACCTGTTTCTCCCAGCCTGTCGGGTGGTTCCGGCGGCCCGAGGACTTCGAATACCAGGGCGGGGACCCGCTTGCGATGGATCGAAGCGGCAACCTGGGATCGCATTCGACCGGAGTGCTCGTCGAGACGGCGAAGGATCAGCCCGCGATCAGGGTGGGCAAAGGGCAGGTCTGCGGCAACGGTCACCAGCAGCCGTGACGAATTGGGAGCGGGCACCACCGACACGACGTGCAGGCCCTGCAGTACCTCGTCCCTACAATCCCCCGATAACACCAGGTCGAGCGTTTCGGCCACTTGGCGGCAGAGCTGTTTGCACTTGCGCCCGTGCCGATCGCGGCCGGAGTCGTTGCGGAAGCACTCCCGAGGGTCCACGCCGTCGTCTTCGTGCAACTCTCCGTAAAGGGCGCGCAGCATCTCGCGCGTACGCTTACCACGACACGGTGAAACGAGGGAAGGGCGGCTCCCGTCTTCAGATCGTCCAAGAGGCGGTGGACCGCAAGAACGACCGCGGCAAGGAGTCCGGCGAAACCTGGTGCGTGATGGACGTCGACCGCCTGGACTCCGAGGAAGCACGTGACGACCTCGCCGCAGCAGAGCAGCTTGCCCAGGAGAATGGAATCCGTCTCTGCCTATCGAATCCCGCCTTCGAGGTCTGGTTTCTGGCGTATTTCCAGCGCACATCGCACGCCTTCATCGATTGCGACGCAGTCATTGTGGAACTCGACAAACACTGGCAAACCGCGTTCGGGCAGCCGTACTCGAAAGGCGACGAGCGAATCTACGAGAGGCTCGCCTCGCGCACGAGCGACGCTCCCGAAAACGCGCGCAACGTGCGCGAGCAAGACCGCGACGCCGAACCGGACATCGCCGAATGCAATTCCTCGACGGAAGTCTATCGGCTCGTGGCGAGACTTGTCGGCGGCCAGCTCGGCAGTTAGACCGCCGCTGCTCGCACCGTCTCGATTGTTTTCCCCACCGCGTCGGCCACGCGGCGGATGAGGGCCATGGTCTCGTCGAACTGCCGGAAAGTGAGCGACTGGTAGCCGTCGCTCAGGGCGGACTCGGGGTCGGGGTGGACCTCGAGCATCAGGCCGTCGGCCCCGGCGGCCACGGCCGCGGCCGCCATGCGCGGGACGAGGCTCGTGTGCCCGGTCCCGTGGCTGGGATCGACGACCACGGGCAGGTGCGTGCGCTCGTGGAGCCAGGGCACGGTGGCCAGGGGGAGCGTGAACCGCGTGTGGGTCTCGTAGGTGCGGATGCCCCGCTCGCAGAGGATCACGTTCCGGTTGCCGGCGTTGAGCACGTACTCGGCCGCCAAAAGCAGCTCGTCCAGCGTCGCGCTGGGGCCGCGCTTCAGCAGCACCGGCTTGCCCTCGGCGCCGGCCTCCTCCAGCAGGCGGTAGTTCTGCATGTTGCGGGCGCCGATCTGCAGCACGTCGGCGACGCGGGCGACCAGCTTCACGTCGGACGCGGCGAGCACTTCGGTGACCACCGGCAGGCCCGTCTCGTCGCGAGCCGCAGCGAGGATTCTGAGGCCCTCCTCCTTCAGGCCCTGGAAGCTGTAGGGGCTGGTCCGCGGCTTGAACGCACCACCTCGCAGGGCCGTGGCCCCGGCGGCCTTGACCGCCCGGGCCGTGGACATGGTCTGCTCCTCGCTCTCCCCGGAGCACCGCCCGGCGATGATGCCCAGGTGACAGTTGCCCACCCACAGCGGGCCGGCGCGGACCACGGTCCGCTCCGGCTTGACCTCGAGGCTCGCCACCTTGTACGGGGCGAGGATGGGGACCACTTCTGCCACGCCGGGGCCGCTCTCCAGCGACTGGCGGTGCTCGTCCCGCTTGTCGCCGATGGCGGCGATCACGGTGCGCTCCGTGCCGTAGATCGGGTGGGCCTTCAGCCCAAGCATCTCCACCCGCTCGATCATGTGCTCGATCTGCTCTTTCGACGCGCCTTGTTTCATCACGACAATCATGGCTGGGGTCTCCGGGTCGGTGGCAAGAGGGTTGGATTGAGGGGCCGGAGACTTCGGAAGTGTGCTCGGTCTTTCCCGACCCGCTCGGACAAAAAAAGCCCCGAGAACCTTTCGGGTCTCGGGGCTTGGTTTCTGCGTCTGTCGCTTGAGAGAGGCTACCTGGCTAGACCTCCTTCGGCCCCGCGACCCTGCGGGCAAAAGAAACAAAACCAGAAGTAGGTGGCCTGGTTGCTCATACGCCTTTCATCGACGTGTTGTGGAACGAGGCTTGACTCGCCGCCGGATATTGTCGCTCAGGATGGGAAAAAGGCAAGGGGGATGCGCGGAAACGCGCCGTGTTGGCTCGTCGCCGCGACTGAAGCTCTGACTTTCCCTCCCGGCTACCCCCCGTCCCCTCTTGTGGCGCCCTTCTCCGCGCGGAGGCGGGCCAGGCAACTCTCGATTTCCCGGTGTACGGACTGTGTCTGGAGCACGAGAAGGCATCGCGAGGCTTGGTCCGCGTGGATCACGCCCGTGCCGCCCGCGTCCGACCAACTCCCTCCGGCGACCTGGCTCTTGATCTGCTCCACGAGGGGTCCGGCGGGCTGGTCCGGGTCGATCAGTCCGCTGGTGCGATAGAACTCCAGGTCGAGCCGTGCCCCAGCCGCCTTCCGGGTGGTGATTTGCAGCGTGCCGGCATGGGCGACGCGGTACGTCAGCCCAAGCGGTTGAAGCAGGGACCGCAGGGCTTCGCGCAGCGGCTGCCCGTCCGCGCTGAGCACGCCCTGCACGTTGGGGGGAACGCCTCCCTTTCCCAGCGTGATCCAGTCTACCAACAAGGTCGTTTCGCTGATCTGCTCCAAGTAGGAGAGGATCTCGTCGAGAGGCGTAGGACGCACGAAGTTGGCGGTCACGGGACGATCGAGCCTCGCCTGGGCCCGCGTGGCGCGCGAGACAAGCGCGTATTCCGCCGGGTCCATCGTGCTTCGGGACGGCATGCCGCGGGCCGAGCGGAGCTTCTCGAGGAACCGCAGGACCTCGCGATGCACGAGGTCGGTATGTTGCACGACGAGGATGTCGTCGAGCACCTGGATGGCCCCCTTTCCCCCCGCTGCCTGCCACGAGTGCGGAACCACCAGGCTCACGACGAGCTGCGCCAACCGCTCGGCCGGCCCTTCATCTTCGCCGGCCACCAGGTCCGACACGTCATAGCGGACCGTGCGGATCGCCTCGCGTTGGGCGGCGGGCCGCGTCGCCAGAACGTAATCGCCCTCGACCACATGGACCATGCCGCAGCGCGCGAGCACGGCCTCCAGGGCTTCCGCCACCGTGACGTCGGTCAGCTTCACGCGGATCGGGTCGTCGGGGCGCACGCCGAGCAAATCCATCTGCTCCAGATCAAGCGTGATCCGCAGTGTACTGAACGATTCAAGAAGCCCTATGGCCTCGGACAGCGGGACATCGGCAAGCTCCAGCGCCGCGAGCCGGTCCTTCAGCCGCTCGCGCACGTCGATTTCCACCGGCTCGACCGCGACGGGCTCGGGCACCGTCCCGGGCTTCGGCGCGGGCTTCGGCCTCGGGACATCGACGCCCGGACCGTGCGGCTTCGGCCCCACGGCCGCTCGGCGCGGCTCGATCATGGCCAGGTCGAAAGCCTCGCCGCCCCGCGCCGTCGCCATCAACTCCAATACCCGCGGGTCCACGTCCTTGGAGATGAACCGCACCGAGCCGTCAACCATGCCGGCGAGCATTCCGTCGGGCTGCCCCGAGCCGAAGCCGTCGGGGCCGTTCACGTACGGGGGCCTCGTCAGCGCCCGCACGGTGGGGTCTCCGCCCGAGCCCCACGCCCCCAGGCGCTTGCTGACGCCGAGGATCGCGAGGGTGTTGCTCGCGCCGTCGGGGATGTCGTCCAGGCCGGTACTTCGACCAAAGCCGAAAACCCCCGCCCGGGGATCGTCGGCCGGGAGCTTGCCGGCCCCCTCGCCCACGCCAGCCACGCCCACGTAATGCGTGACCGGGAATCCGGCCTCCGTCTCCGCCGGGCCCAGGGCCGGGTTGATCGCTTCCTCGAGCGGGCGCCGAGTGATCATCCGGTTGCGCGGGCTGTTCCAGTCGTATCCGAACTCGAGCTGGCTGTGCCAGTCGCGATGCCCGAGATACGGCAGCGTCGTGGCGATCCAGCTCAGTCGGGTTTCGGGGTCGAACAGCCTTCCGCCTTCGGCCCCGGGCGGCCAGCTGCCCTCGGCACTGGCGTAGGCCCCCAGCCCTTGGAGCAGCCGCCGCTGCTTGACCTCGTCCGCCGTACGCGCGGCCTCAAGCCAGGCGGCGCGGGCCGCCGCGCGGCTGCGAAGCCCGGCCTCGGCAAGATCGGCGAAGCTCCGCGGCCACTGGACCCGCACCCAGACCGCCTCGCCTGTCGCTTCGACCCGCGCGGCCTTCAGCCCTGCTTGCGCCTGCGACAGGAGGGCCTCGTAGCGATTGGCCAGCTCGGCCTTCAGCGAGCCAGACTCGACTTTGGCCGCCAACGAGCCGAGCTGTCCGGCCACGGCAGTCTGGGCGGCCGGCAGCAGCGCCTCGACCGCCGCGAGGACCTTGTCGGCGGCCGTCTCGGCCTCGCACAAAAGCGCCAGCTCCGATCGCACGCGGTCGTCCATGCGCAGGGCCACGGCCGCGCCTTGCGGCATCTCCCAGAGGACGCGCCATGGCTCGCGCCCTTCGGGCCAGACGTCCAGCAGCGCGACCGGCAACTTCCAGCCGGCCGATCGGGCGGCAGCCAGGTCGAGAATCACGGCCGCGTCGAAGTCGGGACCGATTCCGTCGATCAACCGGCGCAGCGGCTGGCTCTTCAACGGACTCTCGCTGCGCTGGGCGAGATCGTCGAGCAATCCCGCCTCGCCGGTGACCAGCAGGCGCGCGTGGATCGCGACCACCGGATGCGGCCAGGCGTCGCCCGGCAGGAGACGGCCGGCAGAGCCCTCCAAGCGCAGGCCGGTCTGCTGGCCGTCCGCGACGAGAGCCTCGGCGTCCAGTCCCTCGGCCAGTTCGATGACCGCCACGGCCTCGTGGGCCCAATCGTTCAGATCAACCGCCGACCAGTAGAGCCGGACCACGTCTTGAGGCTCAAGACCCAGGTGGGCGAGAAGCCCGTTGGCCGCCTGGGGCACCGCCGGCGCCAATGCGCCCACGCGATCCACTTCCGGCTGGGCGGCAAGACGCATCGGGCGAAGCGCAAAGATGAAACGTGTCCGGTCGGGGATCCAGCGCATGTCCAGCCGCTGTGGCAGCGAGACCTTGTCCGGCTTCTCGACGGGCGATTCGGCAGGCGTGGCGCCCGCCTCCTTGACCACCGTCTCTTCTTCCGGCGACGGGTTCTGACGACCCGACAGAAGCATCGACACAAGGGCCCCGGCCAGGACCAGCCCGACAATCGGAGCCATGATCAGGATCAGCCACTTGCGCCACAGGGCTTCGGCGGGCGACACCCAGGCGCTGGGCGGCGGCAACGGCCCAGAGCCGCCCAAGGGCGCGGTCGCGCTACCCAGCGGGGCGAGCGCGGCGGCCCCGGCTTCAGCCGGTTGATCCGAAGGGGGCGACTTGGGCAGTGGAGGTGGGAGGACCCGAGCAGCCGCCTGCGCCCGCTCGGACCTCTCCGCGACCGGCCGCTCCAGCTCGGGAAAGTCCTCGACCGTATCGGCCAGAGCGGGAGTGGCCGTCGGCTGGCCCGACGATTCGGCTACCGCTGGTGCGGACTGCTGGGAGGTGTCCCTCCTGGTGGAATCCTGGGAAGCCCCGGGACGATTCGGCGGTGCGCCGGGCTCGGCCCGGGCGGGATTGTCGGTTCCGGCGGACTGGGACGTACGGGCTGAATCCTCGGGCCGCCCCGGCGCCGCGACCGGGGCTTCGCTCGGCGGTTCCCGCGAGGAGGAGGGCCCGGGGCGTTCCGCGGATGGCGAGGTCGGGCTGGCCGGCGTCCAGTCGGGCGGAGGAGCCACCTCCACGAAGCTCTGGCACTTGGGGCATATGAGGATGGCCCCGATCGCCGACTCGTCGCGGACCGCCAATCGGGCCTGGCAGGTCGTGCAGAGGGTATGGAAGAGCGGCTTCGGCACGGCGCGATCACCCACCAGGAGGAGGAGCCCTTGGAGCCGCTGCCCGAACGCGGCAACTCTCAATTGTAGGGTATCGCGAGGGCCATGTCACGAATGGGGGGAGCGTGGAAAACCCGCTCCACCGCGTGGATTCGGCTCGCCAGTCTCTGTCGAGGGAAGCATCTCCCTGGGCCCCCGGGCGAGTGGGTTGGATCAGGCCTTCCTTGCGAAGCAACGGCCGAACAGAATATGGAGCTACCGTGTCTTTGCGATTCGTAAGCAGTCCGTCCCAACCCACGTCGCACTTCCGCCCATCGCGCCAGCATGCCTTCCTCACCGCCAAACCTCCTTCGCATCGACACCCGCCAGCACGACGCCCGGACCTCGCTGAGCCGGCTTCGCGAGAAGCTCAGCCCTCGGGGCGACGTGGTCAGCCAGGCGGGGCGCCAGCGCACGATCGAGATCTTCGGCGAGCCGCTCTCGCCGGGCCAGGTGGTCGCGCGGATCTGCCGCGACGTCGCCGAGAAAGGCGTCGCCGCCGTGCTCGACTACTCGGGGCGGATCGACAAGGCCGATCTGGCAGCCGACTCCCTCCGCGTGCCCGAAGCGGAGTTGCGGGAAGCCCACGCCCGAGCCGACCCGGCCCTGTTGGAAACGGTCCGCCGCGTGCGCGACAACATCCGCGCGTTCCAGGAGGCGATTCTGCACGCCGACGTCCGCGTGGAGCGCCCTGGGGGATATCTTGTGCAGCGGTACCGGCCGCTTGGGCGCGTGGGCATCTGCGTGCCGGGCGGGGCCGCGGCCTACCCTTCCACCCTGCTGATGACGGCCGTGCCCGCCCAGGTGGCCGGCGTTCGCGAACTGGCCGTGATGGCCCCGCCCACGCCGCTGGGGGCCTACAACACGGACCTGTTGGCCACCTGCCACGAGTTGGGCGTGAGCGAGGTCTATCGGCTCGGCGGGGCCCAGGGCGTCGCTGCGCTGGCCTACGGCGTGGAAGGCGTGCCCCGTGTGGACAAGATCGTGGGGCCGGGCAACCTCTTCGTGGCGCTGGCCAAGAAGCACGTGTACGGCGAAGTGGATATCGACTCGATCGCCGGGCCGAGCGAGGTCGTCGTGATCGTCGATGGCTCGACCCGACCCGACTACACCGCGATGGACCTGATCGCGCAGGCCGAGCATGCCCCAGGCGCGAGCATCCTCATCGGCTGGGAAGAGGCGGCGCTGGATCGGGCCCTGGCTGCGCTGGAGCATGCCCTGGGCCAGGTGGAGCGCGGCGACCTGGCACGGCAGAGCCTCGAAGAGTTTGGCGCCGTGATCCTTGCCCGCGACGCGGAAGAGGCCTGTTGCCTGACCGACGAGATCGCCCCGGAGCACCTGCACATCGCCACGGGGAACGCCGAGGAACTGGCCGCCCGGATCCTGCACGCCGGGGCCATGTTCCTGGGCAATCTCACTCCGGTCGCCCTGGGCGACTACGCGGCTGGTCCCTCACACGTCCTGCCCACCAGCGGCACGGCGCGGTTTGCCAGCGGGCTGTCGGCCAACGACTTCCTGCGGGCCAACAGCATCCTCCATTTCGACCGCGACGGGCTGGAGCGTCTCGCCCCCGACGTGCAAGCCCTGGCCGACGTTGAAGGGCTCACCGCGCACCGCGCGAGCGTGGAGATCCGAATGGCGAATGATGATTGACCAGTGGTGAATCGCCAGGCAACACCCGCGACCGCTGATCCCTCGCCACTTACCCACTCACCCACTGCCCCCTCGCCGCCATGCCGCTGTTCCGCCCCGAGATCGAAGCCATGTCCGGCTACACGCCGGGGGAGCAGCCTCAAGAGGGCGAGTTCGTCAAGCTCAATACGAACGAGAACCCTTACCCTCCCTCGCCGGCTGTGGCCGAGGCCATCCAGCAGGCCGCGGCGCGGGGCCTGGAACGGTATCCCGATCCGATGGCCGGTGCGTTCCGCCGCGCGGCGGCCGAGGTCCTTGGCGTGGAGCCGAATTCGGTCCTTTGCGGCAACGGAAGCGACGACATCCTGACGATGGCCACCCGGGCGCTGGTGGGCCAGGGACAGCTCCTGCGGTTGCCCTACCCAAGCTACGTGCTCTACAAGACGCTCGCGCAGATTCAAGGGGCCCGCAGCGAAGAGGTCCACTTCCAGCCGGACTGGTCGCTGTCGGCCGAATTCGGCGAGGCGGCCGCGGACCTCCGCCTGGTGTTCCTGCCCAACCCGAACAGCCCGTCGGGCACGGTCGTGCCGCCCCAGGCGATCCGGGACCTGGCCGAGCGCCTCCCCTGCCCTTTGCTCGTGGACGAGGCGTACGCGGACTTCGCCGAGACGAACTGCCTGGAGCTCGTGGCCGAGAGCGAGAAGATCATGGTCTCGCGGAGTTTGAGCAAGTCCTACGCCCTGGCCGGGTTGCGGTTCGGATTCGTGGTGGCCCAACCGCTGGTGATCGAGCAGCTCGCCAAGGTCAAGGACTCGTACAACTGCGACGCCCTTGCGATCGCCGGGGCCGCGGCCGCGATTCAAGACCGGTCGTGGCAGGCCGAGAACCGGGTCCGCATCGTGGCCACCCGGCAGAGGCTCACCGAGGGCATGCGAAAGCTGGGTTTCGAGGTGGTCGATTCCCAGGCTAACTTTACCTGGAATACCCATCCCGCCCAGCCGGTGAGACGGATGTATGAGGAGTTGAAACGCCGCCGGATCCTCGTCCGATACATGGATTATGCAGGCTGGGGCGACGGGCTGCGGATCAGCGTCGGCACCGACCCGCAGGTCGACGCATGTCTGGACGCCTTGCGCCAGATCGTATGACGATCGCCCCGGTCCGGCCGGCGAGCTTGCTCACCGGCTAGCCAATCCGGAATCCCCAATCCCCAATCCCCAATCCCCAATCCCTCTTCTCTCCCCCATGCCCCGCACCGCCCACGTCCAGCGAAAGACGGCCGAAACCGACGTCGATCTCCGCTTGAACCTCGATGGCATCGGCGAGGCCCGCTCCGAGACGGGGGTCGGCTTCCTCGATCACATGCTGGCCCTGCTGGGCAAGCACGCCGCCGTCGATCTTCAGGTCAAGGCCTCCGGCGACCTGGAGGTGGATCAGCATCATACGGTCGAGGACGTGGGGATCTGCCTGGGCCAGGCCGTGCGCGAGGCTCTGGGGAGCAAGGCCGGCATCCACCGCTACGGCCATTTCGCCCTGCCCATGGAGGAGTCGCTCGTCACCGCGGTCATCGACCTGAGCGGGCGCCCTTACTTCATGTTCGACGCGGAGATCCCCGCCTCCAAGATCGGCAGCTTCGACACGGAACTGGTCCACGACTTCTGGCAGGCCTTCGCCACCCACGCCCTGTGCAACCTGCACGTGGTGGTTCACTACGGGCGGAACAGCCATCACATCGTCGAAGGCATCTTCAAGGCCGTCGCCCGGGCCCTGCGCATGGCTGCCTCGCCGGACGATCGCACGACGGGCGTGCCGAGCACCAAGGGCGTGCTCTGACGCGAGGCACTTCGGCACGCCCCAAGACTTCGCAAGTCTGATGCGGGGCTTGCTGTGAAAGCACCGATCGGACACAATGCGGGGCATGTCCGGCGCAGCCCCCCGGATCGATCGACCGTTGGTGCATGAGCCCCGCTACCAGCCGTTGGTGATCGTGCTGGCGGGGGTGGCCGCGGGCATCGTCGTCGATCGCGCCACTCCGCTGCCGGTTTGGGCGTGGGGCGCGCTACTCGGGTCCGCGTCGATCGCGTGGGGGGTGCTCTGGTGCTACGGGTGGAACCGCGCAGCCGGGGTGACCCTCGCGATGGCGTTGGCCGCGGCCGGCGGAGCGAGTCACCACGTTCACTGGCAATGTTACGCGGCGAACGAGATCGGCCGATTCGCCACGCTCGAAGGTGGCCCCGTCTGCGTGGAGGTGATCGCCTGCGCCGCTCCCCGCCGCATGCCGGCCCCGCCCTACGATCCGATGCGGATCATCCCGACCGGCGACCGCAGCCGACTGGAGGTGCGCGTGATCGCCGTGCGCGACGCCGAGGCGTGGCTTCCCGCCTCGGGCCGAACCAGCCTCATGGTTGACGGGCACTTGCTGGGCGTGCGTGCGGGCGACCGGCTGCGGGTCTTCGCCCAGCTCGCCAAGGTCCGCCCGGCAGCCAACCCGGGCGAGTTCGACTTCGCCCTTCACCTCCGGGCCGATCGCATGCTCGCCACGCTGTGGGCCGATTACCCCGATTGCGTTTCCGTGATCGAGCCGGCCGGGGGCTTCGGGCTCCTGCGCCTCCCCGACCGGCTCCGCGCGGCCGGCGACCGGCTGCTGTGGCAGCATCTTCCCCCGGAGCGGTCCGCCCTGGCCGCGGCCCTGCTGCTCGGATGCCGCGAGGAGCTGAGCCGGGATCGCACCGAGGCCTTTGTCGAGACGGGCACGATTCACATCCTGGCCATCTCGGGACTGCACGTCGGGCTGCTGATGCTGGGGCTGTCGTGGATTCTCCGCGCCGGCATGGTTTCGCGAGGCCGTTCCGCGGCGATCATCGCCGTGGCTTCCGTCCTTTACATGCTGGTCACCGGCGCGAACCCACCTGTCATTCGAGCGACGATCCTCGTGCTGATCGCCACCGCCGCGACCCTGCTCGGCCGCCGCGCGCTGGCGTTCAACTCGTTGGCTTTCGCCGGCCTCGTCGTGCTGGCGATCAATCCGGCCGACTTGTTCCGGGTGGGCACGCAGCTCTCGTTCCTCGCCGTGGCCGGCATGGCCTGGTTCCTGCCGCAATGGCTGGGCGCGGGAGAGCCGGAGGACCCGCTCGATCGGCTCATCCGCGCGTCGATGGGGTGGCCGGAGCGGGCCGTGCGCGCCGCGAGTCGTTGGCTGGCCCGTTTGTTCCTGATGGGTTCGGTCGTGTGGCTTCTGGCCCTCCCCCTGGTGATGGCACGTTTTCACCTGCTCTCGCCCGTAGCCCTGGGCTTGAGCGTGGTCCTCTGGATTCCCCTGGTGATTGCGATGGCGACGGGCTTCGCCGTGCTGCTCCTTGCCGGACCGATTCCTCCGGCCGGCGCGTGGTTCGGCTGGGTCTGCGCCCACATGCTGGGGTGGATCGAGGGGCTGGTGACTTTGGCCAGGGACACCCCGGGCAGCCACTTCTGGGTCCCGGGCCCGCCCGAGTGGTGGCTCTGGGGTTTTTACGGGGGACTCGGGGCGGCGGCCGCGTTTCCCGGATTGCGTCTGCCGCCGCGCTGGGCGCTGGCGCTTCTGGCCGCGTGGTCGGCCGTGGGCGTGGCGGCCAGCGAGCCGGTCCGCGCCTGGTTCGGCCACAGTGACCGGCCGCTGGAGTGTACGTTCCTTTCGGTCGACCATGGCTGCGCCGTGGTGCTCCACCTGCCCGACGGCCGGACCATGCTCTACGACGCCGGGCGGCTGGGGGCACCCCTCTCGGCCGCGCGGTCCATCGCCGGCTACCTGTGGTCGCGGGGGATCACGCATATCGACGCCGTCGTGATCACCCACGCCGACGCCGATCACTACAATGCCCTGCCCGAGCTCCTGCGACGAGTGTCCGTCGGCGTGGTCTACGTTTCACCGGTGATGTTTGAGGACCAGGCCGATTCGCAGGCCCTGGAGGCGCTGGACGCGGCGCTCGACGCAGGCGGCGTGGAGGTGCGAGAAGTGTTTGCCGCGGACCGCCTGGACGCGGGCGGCGCATGTCAGATCGAAGTGCTCAGCCCGCCCCGGCGCGGCCTTCTGGGGGGCGATAACGCCAACAGCATCGTGCTGGCTGTGGAGCATCGAGGGCAGCGCGTGCTGCTGGCCGGCGACGTCGAGGGAGCGGGCCTGGACTACGTTTTGGCCGAGGAGCCGTGGGACTGCGACGTCCTGCTCGTCCCGCACCACGGCAGCCGCAAGAGCAGCCCGCGGGGCCTGGCCGGATGGTGCTGGCCGGAGCACGTCGTGCTCAGCGCGGGGCGGCGCTTCGACTCGCGCGCCACCGAGGTCACCTATGCGGAGGCCGGGGCCGACGTCTATCACACGGCGCGCCACGGGGCGGTGCGGTTCGAGTTCGACGGGCAGGAGGTCTTCGTGGAGACGTTTCAGCCGCAGCGATTGCGCGGGGAAGCGGCCGAATGACGAAGGGAACAGGCACTCCCTCGGACTCCAGCAGCCCGTGCGTGCTCTCGGCGCGAGGCGATGCTCCCTTGGAGGTAATGAATACCCCCCTCAGGGTGTCTATTCCTCGGTTGGCGCCTGGGATAGCCCAATCCGCCGGCTCGAGCGATTCCCCCTCCAATGGTCAAGAGCAGCGCTAACTGGGAAGAATGGCAGGTGTGCGGAAGCTTCGCAAGCCGATTCGCGCGACCGAGAGGACATTCCCAATCGTCGCTGACGGCTCCTCGGACGCGGCACGCCAGCCCCCTTTGCAAATCCCAGGCTAGCTGATAGACTTACGGCTTCGGTGAGTGGAAAGTCTTGTCGTTCGTAGGTTGGAGTTCTTGCAGACACGGTGGGAGGGTCGTGCTTCGGAGGAAGCGTCTCGAACCGGTCGGCGCGGAGCAGTTGCGGTAGCAAATGACTATCATCAGAGAGCGGAAGAAGGAACTGATCGAGCAGTTCAAGCGTGGCGAGGGGGACACCGGTTCGCCCGAGGTACAAATCGCCATTCTGACGACCCGAATCAACGGGTTGACGGAGCACCTGCGGGGCCACAAGAAGGATTACGCGGGGCGCCGTGGTCTGCTCATGCTGGTCAGCCGACGTCGTCGCCTGCTGGACTACCTGAAGCGGGTGGATCCGCAGCGCTACCTGGACGTCCTGAAGCGTCTTGAGATCCGCAAGTAGTCACCATCGTTCTTCTCTCGCTGCCCGGATCGGATCGGCCTCGGCACGACGTCGGTCATGGAGCGTCTGACGGGCTTTTCGGGCGGCCTTTGCCTGCCGCCTCCGCGATTCCTCGGCTTCAGACCCTGCGCGCCCGAGGGTCTGTTCCTCTCTCGTCTCGGCTCCGCGGGAGCTCCCTTGGTTGGACATTGTAAGTTGGAAGGTACGGTACGTTGAAAGTACGTGTTGAGAAGCAGATCGGAAGCGAAACCCTGTCGTTCGAAACCGGCGAGCTCGCCAAGCAGGCGGGAGGCAGTTGCCTCGTGCAGTTCGCAGAGACGGTGGTCCTTGCGGCGGCCACCAGCGGCCCACCGCGGCCTGGGATCGATTTCTTCCCGCTGACTTGCGATTACCGCGAGCGCGTGGCGGCGGCCGGGAAGTTCCCCGGCGGCTTCCTCAAGCGGGAAGGCCGCCCGACCATGAAGGAGACCCTCACCGCGCGGCTGGTTGACCGCCCGATTCGGCCGCTGTTCCCCGAGTGGTTCCGCGACGAGGTCCAGATCCAGGCCTTCGTACTGGCCAGCGACCGTCAGACCGATGGCGACGTGCTGGCGATGAACGGAGCCGCGGCGGCGCTGGCCCTCTCGCCGCTGCCGTTCATGGGACCGATCGCGTCGATCCGGCTGGGCTACGTGGCCGGGGAGTTCGTCCCCTTCCCCACGCACGATCAGCTCGAAGAGAGCGACCTCGACCTGATCGTCTCCGGCTCGAAAGATGCCGTGCTGATGATCGAGGGCTTCGCCCGCGAAATGCGCGAGGACCTGATGGCCGAGGCCATCCTCAAGGCCCATGCGCACATTCGCGACATCTGCGATATGCAGATCGAGCTCGGGGAGAAAGCCGGGGTGCAGAAGGCCGAGTACGACGTGCCGCCGCCGGACGGCTTGATCGACGTGCTCAAGGACAAGTACTACGACGCCTTTCGC
The DNA here is from genome assembly GCA_964434165.1 of uncultured Pirellulales bacterium. Taxonomy (GTDB): domain Bacteria; phylum Planctomycetota; class Planctomycetia; order Pirellulales; family Thermoguttaceae; genus CAYSUS01. The sequence continues at coordinate 41,393 of CAYSUS010000047.1, read as the reverse complement.
GAGGCCAAGCAGACCGAGGGCAAGCAGCACCGGGCCGAGGCGTGCAGCAAGCTCAAGGAACAGGCCCTCACCGAGACCATCCCCGACCCGCTGGCCGAGGGCGCGGTCACCCTCGACGCCTTCTCCCACGCGTGGCACGAGCTGGAGAGCCGCGTGGTCCGCGACCTGATCCTGGCGGGTACGCGGGCCGACGGGCGCTCGCTCGACAAGCTCCGCGACATCCGCTGCGAGGTGGACCTGCTTCCCCGCGTGCACGGCTCCGCCCTGTTCCAGCGCGGCGAGACCCAGGCCCTGATCACGGTGACGCTCGGCACGCCGCGCGACGAGCAGCGGGTGGACGGGCTGGTCGAGGAGTACACCAAGAAATTCATGCTCGACTATTACTTCCCCCCGTTCTCGGTGGGGGAGTGTCGCCCGATCCGAGGCCCCGGCCGGCGCGAGATCGGTCACGGGGCCCTGGCCGAGCGGAGCGTCAAGCCCGTGCTGCCCGACCCCGAGCAGTTCCCCTACACGATCCGCATCATCTCCGACATCCTCGAGTCGAACGGCTCCAGCTCGATGGCCAGCGTGTGCGGCGCCACGCTGGGGCTGATGGCCGCCGGCGTGCCGATCAGCAACCCCGTGGCGGGCATCTCCGTGGGCCTGATCAAGGAGACTGGCGACAAGTGGGTCCTGCTCACGGATATCATCGGCGACGAGGACCACTTCGGCGACATGGACTTCAAGATCGCCGGCACGCAGAACGGAATCACCGGCATCCAGCTCGACCTGAAGATCGACGGCATCAGCGAGGAGATCATTCGGGCGACGCTCGCGCAGTCGCGCGAGGCCCGGATCGAGATTCTCCGCAAGATGCTCAGCGCGATCCCGCGGCCGAAGGATGACATCTCCCACTGGGCCCCGCGCCTGCTCCGCACGCACATCGACCCCGAGAAGATCGGCCTGTTGATCGGTCCCGGCGGCAAGATGATCCGCAGCATCCAGGACACGACCGGGGCGCTGATCGAGGTCGAGGACGACGGCACGGTGACCATCGCCTGCAGCGCGGTGGACGGTGCGCGCGAGGCCCTCCGGCAGGTCGAGGCCCTCACCGCCACGGTCGAGGTGGGCAAGATCTACGACGGCCGCGTCATCAGCATCAAGGACTTCGGGGCGTTCGTCGAGATCCTGCCGGGCAGGGACGGGCTGTGCCACATCAGCGAGCTCTCGGACGACTACGTCTCCAGCGTGTCCGAGGTGTGCAAGGTCGGCGACCCCATGACCGTGAAGGTCATCGCCATCGACGAGCAGGACCGCGTCAAGCTGAGCCGCCGCCTGGCCGTGTCCGGGGAGGAGGGCGGCGGCGACCCCGACTCCGGCTCGGGCGACAGCGGCGGTGGCCGCGGCGGCCGCGGCGGCGACCGCTCCCGCGGAGGCGGCGGCCGCGGACGACGCTCCCCGTCGCCGAGCTAGCCGTAGCTCGACGCCGCGATCCGGGGCCGGGTCCTTCGGCGGGCGAGGCGGGGCCACCGGCGTGGGCTGGCGCGGCCGCGGGTCACTGAATCGCGCTGCGCGATCCTGGGAGGGAGAAGGTCAGCACCCTTTTGCCCTGCCGGCCGGAAGGGTGCTTCGCACAAGAGGGCACCGGCCCGTTCTTCCGGAATCACGCAAGGCGACTTGGCCCACGTCACCGTCCCCGTCCATCGCACGTTCCCACCGCCGGAGCCCTCGCGCCCACACCGAATCGACTGCCATGGCCGCGCCTCGCGAAATGTCGCATGAAGAGCTCAACCGCCGGCTGGTCGATCAGTACACCGAGATCGCGCGGCTGGCTGGCGGGCTGGCGCACGAGATCAAGAACCCGCTCTCCACGATCGGGCTGAACATGGAGCTGCTGGCCGAGGACTTCAGCGACCCGCAATCGCCCAAGGAGCGGAGGGCCCTGGCCAAGATCGAGGCCGTGCAGCGCGAGTGTCAGCGCCTCCAGGACCTCCTGGAGAACTTCCTCGACTACACGCGGGTGCGTCGGCTGCGGCTGGAGCCGTCGAACCTGAACGCGCAGGTCAATCGAGTGCTGGACTTCTTCGCCCCCAAGGCGGCCGAGGCCGGTATCGATGTGGTCAACTACCTCTCGCCCGATCTTCCCACCGTGATGCTCGACCGCGAGGCGTTCCACTCGGTGCTGCTGAACCTGGTGATCAACGCCCAGCAGGCCATGCCCGATGGCGGTCAGCTCATGGTCCGCTCGTACGACAGCGGCGACAAGGTGGCTCTCGACCTGATCGACACGGGAATCGGCATGGACCCGAAGACCTGCGGCCAGATCTTCGAGGCCTTCTTCTCGACGAAGCCCGGCGGCTCGGGTCTGGGCCTGCCCACCGCGCGGCGGATCGTCGAGGCCCACCAGGGCGAGGTCTTCGTGCAGAGCGAGCCGGGCCGGGGTACGAAATTCACGATCCTCCTGCCCGTACCTCCGCGCCTGCCGGCCGACGGCGGCTGAGGAACGGGGCACGACATCGCAGGTCAAGGGCCGAAACCCAAGCTACAGTGACCGGCCTGCCGGCTCCCGTGCCGGCGCTCCTACCCCCCGGCGGAATCGTTTTGTATCATCGCTCGTATGGGTGGCGCAGTGACGAAGCCTGGAACGGACCGGCCCGAGGAGCAGCAGCCCGCTCCGCCGGCCGACGTGCTGATCATCGACAACGACGCCTCGCACGCCGAGGTCGTGGCCGAATCCCTGGACCGGGTAGGATTCCGCTGCCAAGTGGCGACTTCGGGCACGCAAGGGGCGGAGTGGATCGAGCAGCGTCTGTTCGACGTGGTGATCACCGACCTGGTGATGAGCGACGTGGACGGGCTGGAGATCCTCGCCCGGGCGAAGAACGAACAGCCCGACTGCGAGGTGATCCTCATCACCGGCCACGGCACGGTTCCCTCGGCCGTGACGGCGATGAAGCAGGGGGCGTTCAACTACCTGCTCAAGCCGCTGGACATCAACCAGCTTCGCGCGATCGCGGCGCGCGCGGCGGAGAGCACGCGCCTGCGCCGCGCCAACGTCGAGCTGCAGCGGCGATTGGACGAAAAGTTCGGATTCGAGGGCGTCGTCGGCACCAGCCGGCAGATGCGCGAGGTGATCGAGAAGCTTAAGCGGATCGCTCCGACCGCGGCCTCCGTGCTGATCCAAGGGGAGACGGGCACCGGCAAGGAGCTCGTCGCCCAGGCGATCCATCAGAACAGCCCCCGCAAGAGCAAGCCCTTCGTGGCCCTCAACTGCGCGGCGCTGAGTGAGAACATCCTCGAAAGCGAGTTGTTCGGGCACGTCAGAGGGGCGTTCACCGACGCCTCGACGGACCGCGTGGGCAAGTTCGAGTACGCCAACGGCGGCACGATGTTCCTCGATGAAGTCGGCGACATGCCCCTGGCTACCCAGATCAAGCTCCTCCGTGTCCTCGAAAACGGCGAGATCACCCGCGTCGGATCCAACGACCGGATCAAGGTCAACGTCCGCATCCTTTCGGCCACCAACCGCAACCTGGAAGACGCCATCGAAGCGGGCACGTTCCGCGCCGACCTGTACCACCGGCTCAAGGTCGTGACGATCCGGCTTCCCACGCTCCGCGAGCGCCGGGACGACATACCCGTCTTGATCGACTACTTCCTCAAGCAATTCTCGCGCCAGCACGGCAAACACATCCGCGGCGTCTCGCCGCCGGCGCGGCGCAAGCTTCTGGCCTTTCCATGGCCGGGCAACGTGCGCCAGTTGCGCAACGTGGTGGAGAGCATGGTGGTGGTGGACTACGACGGCCTTCTGGACCTGGACGACCTTCCCGAGGAGTTGTCCGACCCTGCGGACCCGCCCGATTCGGCTTCCGACGCCTCGCTGGCCGGCTTGGTCGGGAGGCCGCTGGAGGATATCGACAGGATGTTCATCGCCGAGACGCTGGCCGCGACGGGCGGCAACCGCGAGGAGGCGGCCAAGACGCTGGGGATCGGCGAGAGGACGCTGTATCGGAAGATCAAGGAGTACGGGCTTTAGGGGAGGGATTGGGGATTAGGGATTGGGGAGGGGAGGATCGCGATGGAAAGCCAGAACTTCCGCGGTCTGCGGGCGTGGCAACTGGGTATGGAGGTGGCGACCGAGGTCTATCGCTTGTCTCAACAGTTCCCCAAACACGAGACCTTTGGCCTGGTCAGCCAGATCCAGCGAGCAGCCGTTTCCGTGCCCGCCAACATCGCCGCAGGACACGCCACGGGCTCAACGAAGGCCTTCTCGCGTCCCATGGCGATCGCGCAGGGCTCACTAGCAGAAGCTGGAAACACATCTGCTCCTCGCACAGCAGTTGGGCTGCGCAAGCCCTGATGGAATCGAAGCGATGCTCGATCAGTGCTCCCATCAGGCTAGAATGCTGCGCAACCTTCCCAAGCGACTGCGCAGTCGCCATGCGGAAGGTGGAGCGTAGAGTGCGAATCCGTGGCCCCGGCGACTACGGCTCGGACACCCAGCAACCGCCGATTCTCCCCAACGGTCTCCTCTAATCCCCAATCCCCAACCCCTCCCCCATGCCCATCCGCCAGCTTCCTCCCGCCCTGGTCAACAAGATCGCCGCCGGCGAGGTGATCGAGCGGCCGGCGAGCGTGGTCAAGGAACTGGTCGAAAACGCCGTCGACGCCGGGGCCTCACGGATCGACGTGGCCGTGCAGCAGGGCGGCATGGAGCTGATCCGCGTGGTGGACAATGGCTGCGGCATTCCGGCCAACGAGCTGGCGATGGCCGTGGCCCCGCACGCAACCAGTAAGCTCGCCGAGGAGGAAGACCTCTTTCAGGTGTCCACGCTGGGCTTCCGCGGCGAGGCCCTGGCCTCGATCGCCTCGGTGAGCCGACTCACCGTGCGGAGCCGCCCGGACGCCGGCCCCGCCGGCGCCGAGATCGAGGTGGTCGGCGGCGCCGCCGGGCAGGTCGTCCCCTGCGGCTGCCCGGTGGGGACGTCCGTGGAGGTTCGCAACCTGTTCTTCAATACGCCGGTGCGGCGCAAGTTCCTCCGCACCACGCAGACCGAGTTGGGCCACGTCAGCGAGGCCCTTATGCGGCTCGCCCTCGCCTTGCCGCAGGTGCACTTCACACTGCGGCACAACGACCGCCCGGTGCTCGACCTGCCGGTGACGGGCGGGTGGCTGGAGAGGATCGCCCGATGCTGCGGACGCGAGCTGGCCGAGAACCTGATCTGGGTGGAGAGCAGCGACGGACCGGTGGAGCTGTCCGGCTACGTGGCCCATCCCACCCAGAGTCGGGCGAACAACCGCATGCAGTACTTCTTCCTCAACGGACGGCACATCCGCGACCGCGCCCTGCAACATGCACTGGGCGAGGCCTACCGGGGGCTGCTGACCGTGGGCCGCTATCCGATCGCCTTGCTATCCCTGCGCATGCCGCCTGAACTGGTGGACGTCAACGTGCATCCCACCAAGCTGGAGGTGCGATTCCAGGACTCCGGCAGACTCTACAGCCAGTTGCTCTCCACGCTGCGCACCCGGTTTCTCAGCACCGACTTGACCACGCGGATCGAGACCGCTCCGGAGGCTGACCCGTCGGGCGCGATCGACGAGGCCCGGGCGGCGGAGATGCGCCAGCAGCTTGTGCAGTGGGCCAAGGGGGAGATGGCTTCGTGGGGTGAGCGCGCCGCGGGGAGCGAAGACCAGCCGGACCGACCCGGCCCTTCGTCGCTCCGGCCGTCCGGCCCCCGTCCCGCCCTGGAATGGACGCGTCTGAACCGCTCCTGGGCTCCGGCGCGTGGCAGCGAGGAGGAAGGCTCCGTCGAGGGCGAAACGGACGCGGGCGAGGAGCCTGCCCCTCCCCGGGAACCGCCATCTCCGCAGGGCGCGCAAGGGGCCCCGGTGGGTCACAGGGTGCCGGCCGTGCAGATTCACAACCGCTACCTCGTGGCCGAGAGCCAGGACGGCGTGATGGTGATCGACCAGCATGCCCTGCACGAGCGAATCCTCTTCGAGCATCTCAAGGCACGGTTGGAGGCCGGCACGATCGAGACCCAGCGGCTGCTCGTGCCCGAGCCCGTCGATTTGAGCCCGGCCGAGGCGGCCGCTGCCTTGGAGAACCGCGAGTTGCTCGCCCGCCTGGGCGTGCACGTCGAGCCCTTCGGCGGCGAGACCGTGCTGGTCTCCGGCTACCCGGCCATGCTGGCCAACCTCAATCCTGGGGACGTGCTGCACGGACTGCTGGAGGCCCTGATGACTCCGGGCAAGTCCCCGGACCGACGCGACCTGCTGGACGACCTGCTGCACACGATCGCATGCAAGGCGGCGATCAAGGCCGGCGACCGCCTGGCTCCGGAGGAGATCGATGCCCTGCTGGAGCAACGGCACCTCGTCGATGACCCCCACCACTGTCCCCACGGCCGGCCCACGGCCCTGGTCTTCACGCGGCAGGAGCTCGATCGGCAGTTCAAGCGGACGTGAATGCGGAATGGCAAGCGGTGGCGAGCACCGGGAGTCGGAAGTCGGAACCTCGCGAGCCGATTCCCAACCTGCGACCCGGTCCCTGCCGTCTGACTCCCGCCCCCTGTGTGATCCATCGAGCCTTGCAGGAGAAGGCCCCGCCGCAACGGCGGCGCGCCGCTTGGCAGGAGCGGTAGTTCGAGAGTAAAGTGAGACGCTGGACCGGGGAGCGGCGATCGGCTGCGACCCCTACCCCTTGCCCCCTACCCTCTACCCCCTCTGTATGATCTGCGTCAGTATCGGCCGTGGTCGTCACCGCCACGTGATGGCGGAGCATCGGCATCTGGTGGAGCAGGGCGCCGAGCTGGTGGAGCTCCGTCTGGACTACATCAACGGGGAGGTGAACGTCAAGCGCCTCCTTGCCGACCGGCCCTGCCCCGTGGTGGTCACGTGCCGCAGGGAGCGCGACGGCGGCAAATGGGCCCGGCCGGAGGAGGAGCGGCTCTTGCTGCTTCGCACGGCCATTGCCGAGGGGGTGGAGTTCGTCGATCTGGAGGAGGACGCGGCCGGCCAGATTCCCCGGTTCGGCAACACGCGGCGGGTCATCAGCCTGCACGATTTTCGGCGCACCCCGGACGACCTGGAGGCGGTCCACCGGCACCTGGCGGCGCTGGACGCGGACATCGTGAAGATTGCCACCATGGCCAACCAGCCGCACGACAATCTCCGCATGCTGCGCCTGGTGCGGGACAGCGAACTGCCCACCATCGGGATCTGCATGGGCGACATCGGCATTCCGACGCGGGTCCTGGCGGCCAGGTTCGGCTCTCCCTTCTCCTACGCGACGTTTCACCACGAGCGCTCGCTCGCGCCGGGCCAGCTCAGCTTCCAGCAGATGACCGAGGTCTTCCATTACGACGACATCCACGCAGAGACCGACGTGTACGGCGTGGTGGCCGATCCGGTCGGGCACAGCCTCAGCCCCCTGATTCACAACACGGCCTTTCGGCACCTGAAGCTCGACAAGGTCTATGTCCCCTTCCGGGTCCCGCGGGAGCACCTTCCGCAGTTCCTCGACGACTGCGCCGAGCTGGGCGTTCGCGGCCTGAGCGTCACCATCCCGCACAAGGAGACCGTCCTGCCGCGGCTGACGCAGGCCGACGGCGCCGTGCGCGGCATCGGGGCCTGCAACACCGTGATCTTCGAGGGGGAGGACCGGATCGGCCACAACACCGACTACCGCGCCGCCATGGACAGCCTGGAGGAAGCGCTCGGCGTTCCCCCCGAGGCCGATCTGCCGCTGAAGGGCAAAGTGGCCCTCGTCCTGGGCGCCGGCGGAGTGGGCCGGGCGATCGTATTCGGCCTGATGCGCCGCGGCGCCAACGTGGTCGTTGCCGATGGGGCCTCGGATCGGGCCCAGCGCCTGGCCGACCGCTTCGAGTGCCGCTTCGCCGAGTGGTCGCAGCGGCACAGCGTGCCGGCCGACATCCTGGTGAACGGGACGCCGGTGGGCATGCATCCCAACGTGGACGAGACGCCCTTCGAGCGCCGCCACATGAAGCCCTCGATGGTCGTCTTCGACGCCGTGTACAACCCCGAAAACACCCTGTTCATCAAGGACGCGCGGGCCCAGAACTGCAAGGTCATCACGGGCCTCGACATGTTCGTGCGCCAGGCGGCCCTGCAGTTCGAGTTGTTCACCGGCCACGACGCCCCGGCCGACCTGATGCGGGAAGTCATCCGCCGCGCGATTGCCGCGGCGAAGTACTGAACTGACCGCGCGCCGCCAGCGAAAGCGGCGGGCAAGCCGGCCGGCCAAGCACCTGACCTCCGATTGCTGCTCTTCCACGCCATGAACCTCGTGCTCATCGGCTACCGCGCGACCGGAAAGACCTCGCTGGCGAGGATGCTCGCCGGGCGGCTGAGCTGGGACTGGATCGACGCCGACGTGGAGATCGAGCGCCGGGCCGGCAAGTCCATCGCCCGCATCTTCGCCGAGGACGGCGAGCCGGCCTTCCGCGATCTGGAGGTCGAGGTCACGCGCGACCTGCTCTTGCGCGATCGGCTCGTCCTGGCCTCCGGGGGCGGGGCCCCGATGCGCCCGGAAACCCGTCGGGCCATGCAGGCAACCCGGCGCGTCGTGTGGCTGAAGGCCTCGCCCGACACCATCCACCGCCGCATGGGCGGCGACGCCACCACGGCGGATCGCCGCCCCAACCTGACCCGGCAGGGAGGGCTGGGCGAGATCGTCGAGGTGCTCGCCCGGCGCGAGCCGGTCTATCGCGAGACGGCAACGATCGAGATCGATACCGAGGGCAAGGGTCTCGACCAGATCGCTGACGAGATCCTGGATCGTCTCGAGATGGCGCCCGGCGCCGGGGAGCCGGCGTGAGCGCGCTCCTTGCCATCCCGCTGGAAGTGCGATTGGCGGTCCTCTTCGTGCTGGGCACGGCGGCCGGCAGCCTGGCCAACCTGGCGATCTACCGGCTCGCGTGGAACCCCCGGCGGATCAGCCCCTGGTCGCCGCCCGAGCCCGAGGCCCCGCCCCGTCGTTGGACGGATCGCGTCCCGGTCCTCGGTTGGCTCGGACTGCGGCGCGAGGTCCCGCTCCACGGCTGTGGCTTCTGGGTGCGACCCATGCTGCTGGAGATCGTCACCGGGGGCCTCTTCGCCTGGCTCTACTGGTGGGAAGTGGGTCAGCTTCGGCTTCTGCCGGCGTTCATCCCCCACGAGCAGGCGCCGCAGGTCCTGCTTCACGTCCAATTCGTTTGCCACGTCGCCTTGATCTGGTTGATGCTTGCCGCCTCGATGATCGACGCTGACGAGAAGATCATTCCCGACACGATCACCGTGCCGGGCACGCTCCTGGGCCTCTTGCTAGCGGCCGCCTACCCGTGGTCGCTGCCGGTGGTGATCGACGTGCAGCTCGTGGCCGGCGGCGATGAGTTGCCGCACCTGGCGTTTCTCCACGTGCTCTCGCCGTTCTGGTCGGGCCACTGGCCGGACTTGCTGCGGGCGTGGCCGCATGCGGTCGGCCTGGCCGCGGGCCTGGGATGCTGGTGGCTGTGGTGCGTGGGGCTGATGCCGCGGACCTGGTACACGCGCCGCGGCTACTGCCGGGCCCTGGCGCTGAGTTGGGCCCGCTTGCGGCGCGAGAAGGCCACGCGGAGCATCCTCATCCTGGGTGTCATCGGTTCGCTGCCCATCGTGGGCGTATGGCTGCTCGGCGGCCAGGGTGCCTGGGGTGCCCCCAACGGAATCTACCTTCGGTGGGTCGGGCTGCTCTCGGCCCTGGTCGGCATGGCCGCCGCCGGCATGCTCGTTTGGATGGTCCGCGTGATCGGCACCAACGTGATGGGGCGCGAGGCGATGGGCTTCGGCGACGTCACGCTGATGGCCATGATCGGCACCTTCATGGGCTGGCAGCCGTGCCTGCTCATCTTTCTTCTGGCCCCCTTCTTCGCGCTGGGCGTGGGTATCCTGAACGTCGTCCTGCACAGCGAGCACGAGATCCCCTACGGCCCCTTCCTCTGCCTGGCGGCGCTCACCGTGCTGGTCTTCTGGCCGCAGTTCTGGGACGCAGTGGACGAGTACTTCCTCCTTGGGCCGCTGATTCCGCTGATCGTGCTTGTGTGCATGGGGCTGATGGCCGTGATGCTCGCGGCCATGCGCCTGTTGCGCTCGCTCTGGGGGTAGGGCCAGATTTCCGAGGTCTCGAGGACTTCGGAAGTCTTGGAAGGCCCCTCGCTCTGCGTCGAACCGCACCGCTCTCGCCCGAGCTATACTTCCCCAGCCTCCCCCCCAAGAACTGCCAGCCGACGAGGCCCCCACGCGTGCCGCCGCTCTTCCAGACGGTCACCGACCTTGACGCCGGAGCCGACGTGCTCCGTCGCCGCCGGCACGGGATGATCGAGGCCCGGCGCGGGAGCTTCCAGCGGGTGACGCTACGGCCGTTTCCGCGGCTCGTGTCCGTGGCCGAGATCCTGCTTCTCGGCCGCTGGTGGCACGGGTACCGGCGCGGGGACCGCTGCCAGTTGTACTACAGCCAACCGCGTCGGTTCCCCGATTTCCTGGCTCTCACGTATGTAATCTCCTCGCGTGGCACGACCTACGCGACTCTCGTGCGGGTGCTCCAGGTCATGGACGAGATCGCGCGGATCAAGCGGAGCGACGCGATCCTTGCCAACGTGAGCAACTGGCGGATCTCGCGACGGCTGCTTGCCCGCCACGGCTGGGAGCCTCACTGCCCCTCGCGGTGGCAGCGGCACTACATCAAACGGTTCTACGGGGAGTATCCGTCCGGGCCGTCCGGCGGCGAACAGAGCCTCCGCCGCGACCGCGCGGGGGCGGACGCCGCCGGCGCCGTTTGCTGACGCCGGCTGCTCCGATCGCACTCAGACCTCCGCGTGCTGCACCGGCGCCGGCAGGGACGGTTCGGCGTCCTCCCGGGCGACCCGGCTCTCGCGACGGAGGACCCGCTCGGCGTCGACCACGAGGCTGAACAGAAGCGGGACCATGAGCAGCGTGAACAGAGTTGAACATACCAGCCCGCCGACCACCACCGCACCGAGACCCCGGTACAGCTCGCTTCCGGCCCCCGGCGCGAGCACCAGAGGCAGCATCCCGAACACGCTGGTGGCCGTCGTCATGAAGATCGGCCGGATGCGGGTCTTCACCGACTGGCGTACCGCCTCGCGCGGGGGCAGCGCCGCCAGGACGTCCTGCTCCCCTTCGCCGATGCCGCGCATGAAGTTCAGCGCCTGGTGCACCAGCAGGATCGCGTTATTCACCACCACTCCGATGAGGATGATGAACCCCAGCATGGTGAGCGTGTCGAGCTGCTGGGTGGGATCGAGCAGGCGGACTAGGCGGAGCCCCACGAACCCTCCCACGGTGGCCAGCGGAACGCTGAGAAGGATCACGAAGGGATAGAGGAAGCTCTCGAACAGGGCCGCCATCAAGAGGTAGGTGATCAGCAGGGCGAGGAAGAACCGGCTCAGGCCCACGCTGGCCAGCGAGTCCATGTTCCAGCCGTCCCAGCGGCCCAGGAGCGCCGTCCGGACCTGGGTCAGCTTGTCGGCATTGCCGGACATGGCGACCTGCACGTCCGAGGCCATGCCCCCCTCGCGCCGCGACAGGGCGACCAACTCCTCGATGCGGGCCTGGGCCTGCTCCAGGGCCATTTCGGGCGGCGGGCTGACGGTGAACGTCACGGCGCGCCGCTGCTCCACGCGGCGGATCGACTGCGAGGCGTCGGCCGCCACGAAATCCACCAGCTCGCCCAGCGGCAGGATCGACGTTGCGTCCTCGCGGTCACGGATCGCCAGCGGCACGTCGCCGAGCCGGTCCGGCGAAACCGCGATCTGGGGGTGGCGGATGATTACCAGGTCGATGTTGTCCCCGTCGAAGTTGAAGTCGCCCACCACGGCTCCGTCCACCAGCGCCCGGGCGGCCACGGCCAGGGCCCCCACGTCCAGCCCGAGTTCCTTCGCCCGCACCTGGTCGATGACGATCCGCCGCTCGGGGCCGGCCTCGTTGAAGGTCATCGGGTCGCTGCGCACCGCGAAGTTGGAGAACTCGGCCATCAGCTTCTTCTGGAGATACGCGGCGCTGGCCTTCAGCCGCTGCATGTCGGTCCCCACCACTTCCACCTCCACGGAGTTCGACCCACCCGAGCGGCGTCCGAAGATCGACCGCTGCGTGGCGTAGCCGTAGCTGCCGGGGATGTCCTTCATGGCCTGGGTGAGGATCGCCTTCACCGGGCGCACGTTCTCCGGGTCCTTGCTCGTGGCGATCATGAACACCCGGCCCCGGGAGACCACGTAGAAGAACTCGTCCAGCGCCGGGACCCGTTCGATCGGTTTCCCGGTCTGGGCGTCAACCAGCGTGCCGATGGCCGTGGCCTCTTCGGTGTCTTCGGCCTCCCAGTAAGGCCGGACCGAGGCCTCCAGCCGCTTGGCCACCGAGGTATTCTGCTGAAGCGAATAGCCCGGCGGGTTGAACATCAGCCCGAACGTGAAGTTCTTGTTCCCGTCCGGCAGGTAGCTGGCCGGCGGCATCAGCGACCAGCTCAAGCCCAGGGCCACGGTCGTGATCAGGCCGATCACCACCAGGCGGAGCCACACCCCGGCCAGGCTGGGGTAGGTCATCGCGTGGATCATCCGCGCGAACGCGTCGGCCGCCCGCGTCAGGATCCACGTGAGGCCGAACAGCGAGTGGGCGGCCTTCCACAGCGGTCCCCGCGCGCCGCGACGGCGCAGTGACTTGGCCGCGGCCGAGGGGATCACGGTGATCGAGACCACCAGCGAAAGAATCACCGCCGCGCAGATGGCCAGGGCGATGTCGTAGAAGAGCTGCCCGGTCTCCTCACGTATCGTCAGAACCGGGGCGAACACGGCGACCGTCGTCAGCGTCGAGGCGAGGATCGCCCCCCACACCTCGCGCGATCCGCGGGAGGCCGCCCGGGCCGGCGGTTCGCCCAACGCGAGGTGACGGTCGATGTTCTCCAGCACGACGATCGCGTTATCGACGACCATCCCCACGGCGAAGCTCAAGCCGGCCAGCGAGATCACGTTCAGATTGCGCCCCGTGAGGGCCATAACCACGAAGGTCCCGATCACCGAGATCGGGATCGCCACTGCGACGATCAGCGTGGGGCGCACGCTGCGCAGGAACAGCAGGAGCACCAGGACGGCCAGGCTCCCGCCCAGCACGAGGTTCTCCCTGACCAGTTTCACGGCGCGGTTGATGTAATAGGTGTCGTCCACCACCAGACGCAGGCGCAGTCCGTAACGGTCGTTCTTGAACGACCGAAGCACCCCACCCGCGGCGTTCAGCTCGCCGATCACGCGGCGCACGTCCTCCATGATCTCCAGAACGTTGGTCCCGGTCTCGCGCTTCACGAAGAGGGTCATCGAGGTTTTGCCCTTGCACTCGTCGAAGTGGACCTTCTTCTCCAGAGCGAGCGTCACCTCGGCGACGTCCTCCACGCGGATCGGCACGCCGCGGTCGTCGTACTTGACGATCGTACGCCGCAGAGGATCGAGCGCGTCGAACTGCCCGATCACGCGGAACCGAACGTCCTGGCGGCCGGAGGGCATGTCGCCGGCCGACTCGTTCACGTTGTCCGACCGAAGCGCGTCGCGAAGCTCGACCAGGCCGATGCCCCGCTGGGCCAGGGCCTTGGGGTCGAACCGCACCTGGACCTCGTGCTCGCGTCCGCCGTAGATCCCTACCTCCGCCACCCCGGCGATCCGCTCCAGGGCCGGCTTCACGAAACGATCGGCGAAGTCGTAGGCCCGCGCGACCTCGAACTCGGGATCCTCGGCCTGGAGCAGGCAGTAGGCGACCGCGTCGTCGCTGGCCGTGTCCGAGGCCCGCACCACGGGCCGCTCCACGTCGGCCGGATACTGCTTGACCTCATCCAGCCGGCTGGCCACTTCCTGGAGCGCCCGGGTGACATCGAACCCGATGTTGAACTCCAGCGTGATCCGCGCCCGACCCAGTTCCGCGGTGGACGTCATCTTCCACAGCCCCTGGAGCGTCTTGAGCTTCTCCTCCTGCTCGATGAGGATCGATTCCTCGATCTCCTCGGGGCTGCGCCCCGGCCACTCGGTGCGCACCGTGACCACGGGGCGCTCCACGTCGGGCGTGAGCTGGATGGGAATCGCCTCCAGCGCGATCACGCCGAAGAGGATCGTGAGGATCACGCCCACGGCCACCTTCACGGGATTGCGGATCGCGAAGTCGATCGGGTCCATGATCAGCCCTCCTGGCCGCCGGCCGGCGCCGGCAACGACGGCACGGCCCCCGGCCGGGGCGGCTCGCGGTCGGCGTCCGGCTGCGCCACCTCGGACGACAGCCCCGGGGCGAGCCGGACCACGCCCACTTGCTGGCGCGGCGTGAGGCGCTCGGCTCCCTCGATCACCACCGAAGCGCCGGGCCGGAGAAGCGAACGCCCCTCCGCGGTCTCCGACTGGACGGCGTACTCCTCCTCGGCGCGCACCGTGATCGCCACGGGGACGGGCAGGACCGTGGCGGCCTCGCCGCGTTCGTCCACCGCGGCGACCCAGACCGTCGAGCCGTCGGGCCGCACGAGCACCGCGTCGCTGGAAACCACCAAGGCCTCGCGCATCGGCCCGGTCGCGATCACCGCCGTCACGCTCATCCCGGCTTTCAGCCGGCCGTCCTGGTCGTCCAGGCGCACGCGAACCGGAAACGTGCGCGAAGCCCCGGGCCCGTACGGCGTCACCGAAACCACCTTGCCCGGCACGTCCTCCCCAAGAGGATCGACGTGAACCGCCAGGTCCTGGCCCACGGCGACGCGGTTGACCACCGACTCGGGGATCATCAGAAGGGCATCGACCTGCCCGCGAGAGACGATCTCGACGATCGGCGTGCCGGGCGCGACGTGTCCTCCCAGCTCCACGTGCTTGGCTACCACGGTCCCGTCGAAGGGAGCGAGGATCCGCGACCTCCGCCGGCGCTCCTGTTCCTCGCGCGCCGCGACTCTGGCCTCTTCAAGCGCGGCCCGAAGCTCGTCTACCTTGGACTGCCTGGCCTGCAGCTCGCTCTGGGTGATCACGTTGCGATCGACGATTCGCTGAAGCCGATCCAGCTCGGCCTCTTCGTAGTCCAGTCGCGCCTGGGCCGAGGCCACCTGGGCCTCGCGCTGCGCCAGGGAGAGCTCGCTCCACACCTCGTCGATCCGCGCGAGGAGGGTCTCACCGCCCGAGACCGGCGTGCCCTCCTCGACGGGCAGCTCGACCACGTTGCCCGTTACTTCGGCGCAGACGGTGACCTTCTGAATCTCGACCAGGCGACCGACGAACGGGCGCGTCGGCTGGATCGACTTGCTCCGGGCGGTGCTGAGCCGTACCAGCGCCCGAGGAGCGTCGTTTGCCTTATCGTTCTCCGTTTCAAGCTGCGCGAGCTGCGCGGCGAGGAACTCGGGGTCCTCGAGTCGGCTCTGGGCGTACCGCAGTGCTGCCAGCCCGCCGACCGCTGCCCCGGCCAACAGGCCGCTCAACGTGAGCGATGCGACCAGCACCCGCTGTTTCTGGATGGAGGAGGCCATGGAGGAATTCGAGGAGGGGTGGGCGGGAGCGGCCTTGCCGTCCACCTCTGTCCCCAGCCGGCCTGGCCGCTTCCTAACACGATATCACGCCGTGGGTCGGCAATCCACGCGGCTGCCCCCCGGCGGCTCCAAGACCGCTGCCGAAACGAGCCAGCAAGCCGCGCCCGCGCCTGGATCAAGCCCGCGGCGGATGGACCGCCTTGGGCGTTCGGACTTGCCCTTGCCCCGGATCGCACGCACCGTTACACTCCGCCGCCTTGCTACCTTCTCCGTATTCTCCTCCCCAAGGGCAAGTGGGCGCCGGCGCCCGGACTGACCGCGCTCGCGCAAGCTGGGTCAGGTCGTGAACGGGGCGCCGGCATCGCCTTAACCCATTGTCGATATACGACTTCAGGAGCTCGTCGCCGACCGCGCCGGATGCGTGGTTCCGGTGGGGAGGTCATCGGCTGCGGGGTTGGAAGCAAATCCCCCCTGACGGGTCGTTTTCTCTTGCAATGGGAACTGCGGCTTTTAGAATGGATGTTTAGGGGCCCAGTTTCCCCAGTTCCCAGAGTCGAAGGTGACTTATGCGAGCGGTGGTGCTGGGCGCCCTGGTGATTGCAGGTCTGGTGATCACGGCCGCCGGTGTTACGGCCAATCCCCGCGAGGGTATCCCTCGTCAACCCGCGCCCATCGCCGCGCGGGGAGCCGACAGTCAGCTCATCGCCCTGTCGGCCACGGTCGAGGACAAGTACCAGCAGGTGACGGTGATCGATCCGGCGGCCAGGTCGATGAGTGTGTATCACATCGACCTTGCCGACGGGAAGGTCCGCCTGCGGAGCGTGCGGAACATCCATTGGGACCTGCAAATGATGCACCTGAACGGCGTGGCTCCTTTGCCGCGGGAGATCCAGGCGCTGTTGGAACCGTCGCGTTAGCAAGCCGAAAGCCGCAAGCGCGGGTGGTCCGGCGCGGCCCGGTGGTGGCCGGCACCGTTCCGCCTTCCGGCCCTCCTGACCCAGGGAGGTCGTCATGACCAAGTTCTACAAGACCGAAGAGGCCGCCAAGATCCTCGGCATCACGCCCGCGGAGGTGAACCACCTGCGCGAGGAGCGCGAGCTGCACGCCTATCGCGACGGTGCCGACTGGAAGTTCAAGGCCGAGGACGTCGATCGCCTGGCCGCCGAGAAGGGCGGAGGCGGTGGAGAGGGCGAGGAGTCCGACGTGCTCCTGAGCGATGCGGAGCTGGGACCCTCCGACTCGACCAAGTCCGGCACGGTGATCGGCGGCGGGCCCGACGAGGGCGCCGCACCCGACAGCGACATCCAGTTGGCCGATAGCGAACTGAAGCAGGGTGACGAGCCGGGCGGGGGCTCGGACTTCGAGGACCTCGATCTGGCGTTGGAAGAGGACCTCACGCTGGAGGAGAGCAACGTCAAGATGGACCAGGCGGCGGAGGGCGAGGCGGCTGCGGCGGGCGGGTCCGACGTCGATCTGGCCGGCGGCGAGGACGCGGACGACGACCTCGTGCTTGGCGGCGGCAGCGGGTCAGGCAGCGACATCACCCTGGGCGGCGACAGCGGCATTTCGTTGGTCGATCCGGCCGACAGCGGCCTCTCGCTCGAGGAGCCGCTCGAACTGACCGGCGGCGGCGACGAGACCCTCGAACTGGGTGAGGACGATATGATCACCCTCTCCGAAGAGGCCGATCTGGAGTCGCCCACCGAGCTGAAGACCGAGGAGGACTTCACGCTCACGCCGATGGAGGAGGTGGGCGATGAGGAGGACTCGGAGAGCGGGTCCCAGGTGATCGCCCTGGACGAAGTCGAGGAAGCGCCGGCCGGGGTGGGCGCGCCCGGCGGACGCGCGGCAATGCTCGACGAGGACTTCACCGCCGAGCCGATGGGCGGAATGGCCCCGGCGGGCGCGCCGATGGGCGCCGGCCCGATGGGCGCTCCGGGCGACATGGCCGCCTTTGCCCCGGCTGCCGCCTTGCCCGAGACCCCTTACACCGCCTGGAACATCGTCAGCCTGGTTTTGTGTGCGCTGATCCTCGCGCTGGCCGGGATGATGATGTACGACCTGATCCGAAACATCTGGAGCTGGGATTCGCCCAGCGCCATTTCCAGTCCGATCATGGACTTCGTCCTGGGGCTGTTCGAATAGCGGCCCGCGGGCTGACGACGCCCGCCACGAACGGCACCGATTCGA
The DNA here is from genome assembly GCA_964434165.1 of uncultured Pirellulales bacterium. Lineage (GTDB taxonomy): Bacteria > Planctomycetota > Planctomycetia > Pirellulales > Thermoguttaceae > CAYSUS01. The sequence continues at coordinate 23,698 of CAYSUS010000047.1, read as the reverse complement.
AGGGAGTCGAATCATGCTGGCAACTCGACTTCAAGCGGCGCTGTTGGCGCCGCTTGTGCTTTTGGGCCTCGGCGGATGCGCGACGTCGCAGTTGCAGTTGGAGACCTTCAAGACGCAGAACCGCGCGCTGACCGAGAAGAACAAGGCCTTCGCCGCGGAAGTCGAGAACCTCCGCGTCCATCGCGACAACCTGCTGGCCAAGCTGGAGCAGACCGAAGAGGATCTCGCCCTGCTCCACGAGGAGATCGGACTGGACCTGGATCAGGTCGCCCGGTTCCGCTCCTCGCGCGAGGACTTGAGGAAGGACTACGAGGACCTCATGGCCGGGCGCGCGCCGCTCAGCCCAGCGACGCGCGGCAGGCTGGCCAGTCTCGCCGAGCGCTACCCCGCCCTGCGGTTCGATCCGCATACGGGCGTCAGCAAGCTGGATACGGACATCCTCTTCGACACGGGCAAGGCCGAGCTGAAGCCCGGGGCCAAGGAAGTACTCGCCGAGCTGTCGCGATTGCTGAAGTCGCCCGAGGCCGACGACCTGCGAGTCCTGGTGGTCGGCCATACCGACGATCGCCAGATCGCCAAGAAGCCGGTTCGAGAGAAGTACCCCAACAACTTCTACCTGAGTGCCGACCGGGCCCTTGCCGTGTGCGACGCGCTCCGCGCGCAGGGCGTGGCGAACGAGCGCCTCGCCGTGGCCGGATACGCCGGGCACCAGCCCGTGGCGCCCAACGTCTCGGATGCGGACCGCCGCAAGAACCGGCGCGTGGAGATTTTCGTGATGGCCCCCGAGGTGCCGGTGGTCGGCTGGGCCGAGACCACCCCGTCGCTGTATTGAGGGGGACTAGCGATTTGGGATTGGGGCAGGACGACTTCTAGCCCCTCGATCAGACTTCCGAAGTCTCGAAGACTTCGGAAATCCTCCAAACCCCGATCCTCTTTCATTCCGCGCTTCCGCGCCTACCTTCTGGCCCGATTCCGCTCTATAATCCTGAAGCGGGGGCGTCCGGCCATTGCCCACCCAGCGCCCGCCTCTGCTTCCCCCCGCCCGGCGGATTCTCCCTCGCTGACCCATCTCCGTGTCCCCATGACACGCCCCAGGCTTCGCCGACCCGACCAGCCCGCTGGGCTCCAGCTCCTGCTGGGGCTCTTCGAGGCAGCCGCTTCGCTGAAACTGGCGGTTTGCGTGATCACCGTCAGCGCGGTCGTTCTGGGCTGGGCCACCTTCGTGGAGAAGTGGTACGGCACCGAGGCCGTGTCCTTCGGCATCTACCAGTCATGGTGGTTCGCTCTGCTGATGGGCCTGTTGGGCCTGAACGTCCTTTGTGCGGCCCTCATCCGCTACCCGTGGAAGCGGTATCAGACCGGCTTCGTCATCACGCACGCGGGCATACTCGTGCTGCTGGGCGGCTGCCTGGTCCAATCGGTGTGGGGAATCCACGGCAACCTCGTGATCATCGAAGGCGATTGCTCGCGCCGGGTCTTCGAAGATAAGAAGCTGTTCCGGCTCGCGGTCTCGCCCATCGCGGCCGACAAGTCCGCAAGCAAGCCCGAAGAGATCGAAGTCCCGTTTCGCTCCGGGCCGTTCAACTGGGACAAGTACGAAGATCTCTCCTTCTTTCCTTGGCGACTGGCGGCCCGCGACCACGGACTCATCTTCGACCAGGACGGCATCCGGCTCGAGGTGCTCGACTATTACGCCGACTCGAAACGCGTGCGCCTGCCGCGCGTGCAACTCTCCGTGACGCCGCTTGAAGGTTCTCCCCACGCGGCGATGATGGGGGCGAGCGGATCGGAGACCGTGGAACTGGCGGTGGTGAACGAGCGCGGGCTTCGCCTGCCCCGGCGAGAATCGGGGTTCGGGGCGCTGGAGAGCACGCAGTTCGGTCCTTCCATCGCCTTCTGGATGACTCGGAGCGAGGCGGAGGTCAGGGCCTTTCTGGCGACCACGCCCCAGGGTGAACTGGGGCCGGCGGGCCAGGTCGTGCTTTGGCACGACGGCCAGGTGTATCGCTTTCCCGTGTCCAAGCTCCAGGGACAGCCCGAGCAGCCGCTGGGCGATAGCGGATTGACCGCGTCGCTGGCGCACGTCGATCCACGATTCCGCGGCGTGCAGCTCGAGATCCGCAGGGGCAGCCAGCCGCCGGTGCGGATGATCCTCTACGCCGATCTGCCGCATTTCAACGACCACGCCGGCGCCTTGGGCGTTTACGGCAGCCTGTGGGTCGAGCCGCCCGAGCCGCCGGGCGGGCCGGCCTCGCGCGCGGCGCTGGCTTCGAAGATGCGCCTGGACCTGCTCCAAGGGGACGACGGCAAGCTGTACTACCGCGAGTGGATCGCCCCGGAGGTCAAGTCCCAAGGCGTGCTCGCGACCGGCGAGGTCTCCGCCGACGCGGCGGGCGAGGACGGTGAAGAGACGGCCCTGGAGGCCGGCGACGACGAGCCCGTCACGCTGGCGGCGTTCCGCGACTCGACCCTTCCGCTGCGCTTCGACCTCCGCAGGTACACCCCTGCCGCGGCCCCGGAGGTGATGATCGAGCCTGAGCCGTTTCGCGCCGACCCGAGGGGCGAGATGAAACAGGCGCGCGCCAAGATCCGCCTGACCGTGGACGGCAACTCCGGGGAGTTCTGGCTCCCCCTCGGTGGCCCCTCGTCCCGCGACGAGGTCGCCGTCGTGACGGGAGAGGACCGCCGCGTGGAGATCATCCTGGCGCAACGGATCTTCGACCTCGGCTTCGAACTCTACCTGCACGACTTCAAGCGCAAGGTGGATCCCGGGGCGCCGGTTGATTCGCACTACTCCAGCCTGGTGGACGTGCGGGAGCGAGGCGCCGAGGGGGACGTACTCCATCCCAAGACGTTGATCACGATGAACCAGCCCCTGGAGACGACGGACCCGGAGTCGGGCCGGACGTATCGGTTCTACCAGGCGAGCTTCACTTACTTGGGCAAGCCGGGCGACCCGACGTTCGACGATCTGGTGTACGGCGACGAGGATCGGCCCGTCGAGTCCATCCCTCGCGACGACCTGTACCGCAGCGTCCTGAGCCTGAACTATGACCCTGGCAGGGGGCTCAAGTACGCCGGAAGTCTGCTGATTGTTGTCGGCATCGCTACAATGTTCTACATGAAGGCCTACTTCTTCCGCCGCCGCGACCCCGATCGGCTGACGGGCCAGCACGCACCGGCCCGGCAGCCAGCGGCCGTTTGAGGGTTTCCACGGGCCGGGCCCCGCCTCCTGCCTGGGGTGATGAGCCGGTGCCACGATGGTGACTCCCGCATGACCTCGAGGTGAACGCATGCTTTTGCGAAGTGTCCTCTTCTCTGCGGCGACCGCCCTGCTCGCGTGGGGGTTAGCCACCCCGGGGCAAGCCCGTGCGGAGGAGCTGAACTGGCAGACGTGGCAGCATCTGCCCGTCTTCGACGCCGGCCGGATGATGCCGCTGGATACGTTCGCCCGGGGCGTGGTCTCGCGCGTATGCGGGCGCGAATCGCCCAAGCTGTCTCTCGACCGGGCCCTGCCCGGCGAAGACCTGACCAAGGCGGAATACGCCGGCGCGCGCCGCCTCTTTCCCGATGGCGAGGCCCGCAAGTTCCATCCCGCAGAGCTCGTGTTCAGTTGGCTCGTGGAGCCGGACCACTGGGATCGCGTCCCGTTCCTGGTGGCCGAGCACCACGTGCTCCGCGAAGAGATCCTGGGACTGCCCCGGGCCGACGCGGAGGGCCGGCCGCTGAGGTATGTCTCGCCGTATCAAGTGGACAGTTCCGAGGGGCTCGACGTGTGGCGCGAGGAGATTGGGCGCAAGATGCAGGAGGCCGAAGCCCGTGGCGAGACCTTCGAGTTCAAGGGCACCGACCGCAAGGCTGCCGAGCTGGTGGAGGCCCTGAATTGCTGGCGCGAGCTCACGTTCTCGCCACAGTGGATCGACCGTGGCAGGAGCCGATTCCTCACGGAGCTGCTCGGCGTGAGGTCCACCTGGGGCTCCATGCGCGAGGCGGTTGAGCCATTCGGGCTGGTGGGAGAGGATCACGGACCGCGGTCGGCCATTGAGCGCGTGGAGGCCGAGATCGACGCACTGCGCGACTTGCTCCGCCAGGACGACCCCGCCGTGGGGGAGATCGAGGTTCGCGTGGCCCGCCTGCGCGGCGCCGCGGCCGACCTGGCCGCGTGGTTCGAGCAGCACAACGCCCTGTTCGCCGAGCGGCCGCGCGACGTGGAAGAGGAAAGCCAGAAGCGCGAGTTGAAGCTGGTCAACGCCTTGACGGCCCGGGCCCGCGACCTCGCCAGGGAGTCGATCGACCTCCAGGCGGCGGTGTTCGACAACAAGACCCCGCCGGCCCCCGGCGAGAAACTCAAGATCGGCGGCACGCTGCGCCTGGTTCCGGCACTGAATCCGTTCAGCCTGGAGGAGAACCGTCCGCCGGAGGAGAACCCGCAGCCGTGGCTGAGCTTGCAGGCCCTCCTGCTTGGGGGACCGGAGACGCTGGAAGGTTATCCTGCCTCGGACGTGGATCGGGTGCGCACGGCGTTCCGATCGGTGGCGGGAGTCTATCTCGATCGCGAGAACGAGGACCGCGCGGCGGCATTCGATGCGGCGATGCAGCAGCTTGCCTCCGACGTGCGTGCTTTGGGCGAGAACGTCAGTGCGTTGCGCGAGAGGCTGCCCGTCCGCCAGATGGACCAGGCCGCGCTGGCCGCCACCCAGTATCCCCCACCCGGCATCATGAGCGCCGAGGTGCACTACAACGAGTTCCAGCCGTTTCTCTGGTCGTGGGTGACGTGCCTCCTGGCGGTCGTGGGGTTCAGCCTCTCGTTCGGGGCGGCTCGCAAGCCCATGTTCTGGCTGGGAATGCTCGCCCTGGTGGCTGCCCAGTTCTTGATTGCCTACGGTTTCGGGCTCCGCACCTACATCACCGGCTGGGCCCCCGTGACCAACATGTTCGAGACGGTGATCTTCGTGGCCATGGTGGTGGCGGGGCTGGGGCTGTGGTTCTCGCTGACGCCGCTCCTGTGGCCCGGCATCCGCCTGGCCTGGCGGTGGACGGCGGCGCCGCTGACCTGGGAGATGCCCGAGGTGGACGAGCGCGACGGGGAAGACCCCATGGCCGCTGCCCAGGCGCAGTCGGCCGCGAGCTGGCTTCTGCTGGCCCCCCGGGCGGCGCTGATGTGTGTCGTGTTCTATGCCATGACCCAGGTCACGTACGGCGAGGGAGAAGGCTACACGGCGATTGCCCTGGCGCCGCGCGTCGAGGCCGGCTCGCAGCCTACGGCCAACGACCTGATCACCTGGGCCGTGGGGCTGTGCCTCTTGGCGTTTTCGGTCTGGTACGTCCCGCGCTTGGCCCTGGCCGCGCTGCTCTCGACCTTCACGGTGCCCAAGACGCTGGCTCGCAGCGGACTGGCCCGGCCTCTGGAGCAGGTGCACGACCGCAAGGCCTTCGCGGTTTCTGGAGCGGCCCTGGGGCTGCTCGCCGCCCTGGCGGCGTATTACGCCCCGGTGCTCGACAAGTCGATCTCGCCGCTCCGCCCGGTGTTGCGCGACAACTTCTGGCTGACGATCCACGTGCTGACGATCACCGCCAGCTACGGCGCGGGAGCCCTGGCCCTCGGGCTGGGGAATATGGCGCTGTTCCACTACCTGTTCGGCCGCTACCGCAACCCCGAGGCTCCCGGGGCGGAGGCCGTGGCGCAAGGCCACCGACCGGCCGGCGGAGTGCTGATGTATCAGGAGATCCATCGCCGCGAGCCGGCGGCCTGCGCGCCGTTGGCCGCCTATACCTACAAGGCGATGCAGGTGGCGGTTCTGTTGCTGGCGGCGGGCACGATCCTCGGGGCGCTGTGGGCCGACGTGGCCTGGGGCCGCTTCTGGGGATGGGACGCCAAGGAGGTGTGGGCCCTGATCTCGCTCCTGGTGTACCTCGTGATCCTGCACGGCCGGTACGCCGGGCTGTTCGGCAATTTCGGTCTGGCCGCCTTCTCCGTCGTCGGCGCCACGTCGATCATCATGGCGTGGTACGGCGTGAACTTCGTGCTCAGCGTGGGATTGCACTCCTACGGGCGCGGCACGGGCGGCCTGCCCGTCGTGGCGTCCTTCGTGTTGCTGGATTGGGTGTTCGTCTTCTCCGCGGGGATCCGCTACCTCTCCGAGCGATACGTTGTTGAGGCGAAGATGCCGCAAGCGACCGATCACGAGCCCCGGCAGGCGCACCAGCCGGGCTCTCCCAACGGCGACGGCCGCGGTGTGCCCGATGACGAGCTGGCCACCCGGATTTGAATGACGCCGCAGAGGGGCGTCCGGAACCACTTCGGCGCGTAGCTGTCAGGCGGAGCAGCGGTCGCCGATGGTCCCCGCGCAGGGTCTTCACCACGCGAGGATCGCAGCGGGCGTGCGCGTGGTTTCGACCGAGAGGGTGCGGGGCATCGTCGATGTCTCCGGCCCCCGCGGTCGTGGTGCGTTCTTGCCAGCGCCGCGGCCTGACGGAGCAGGGCGGCGCCGGGCGGGCTATCGGCGCGCTTCGTCCGGCGGCAGGCGCGCGACCTGCTCGGCACCGGCCACCGGCAGCACGCGCAGAAGCCACGCGGCCTCGCCCGTGGCCGGCACGTCGATCCGCCCCGGCGGAGCAAGCATTCGCACCAGCCCGGCGACGGGCAGGGGCTGAATCCGCGGGTCGGGCTCGCCCAGCAGACGGCTGTAGGAATTGACGAGCACCGATCCCTGGCCCGGACCGGGACAGGCCCCGCGGACCACCAGCCCGTCGCGGTCGATGCGGAACCGCAGCGCCAGGCGCTCGTACGGGACGACCGCGCTGGAGCTGTGCGGGCTCACGCCCGGCGTCATTCCCAGCTCGGCGACCGCCGCCCGGAGGAGCGAGCGGCTGACGCTTCCCGGCCCGAGCTCGATCGAGCCGGCGGCCTCCTCCAGACGCCCGGCGAGCGTGTGGGCGATCTCCAGCTCGATCTGCGCGGTGCCAGTGAGCGTGTGGCCGAAGCGATCGCTCACCGCGGCGGCCAGGTCCACGTCGCCGAGAAGCCCGGCGACACGAAACCGTGGGCCTTGCCCCTCGTCGTTCATCCACAGACGGCCGCGGAAGCGCGCGTCGGGTCCCAGCACTTCAACGCCCGGCAGCACGGAGGAAAGCGCCGAGCACGGGAGATACGCGCCGCCGGAGTCCAGCTCGAACCCAGACAGCGGTGGCGAGGCCGTCCGATCCCGGCCGACCCGAAGACGGATCGGCTCGGGCGAAGCCGCGCCGCTCAGACGGAAGGTCAACTGACCGTGGCACCCTCCGGGCACGGGCTTGAGGAACGCCTCGACGTCGGCCGCGTCGCGCGACCCGCCTGCGACGCGAATCCGCAGGGCGTCGGCGGCAAGACGCAGCTCGGTGTCCGACCAGGCCGTCTCCAGGCGCAACGCTCGCTCGACGATCTCAACGAGGCGCGGGAGTCGCGCGGCGTCGATCTCTGCCTCCTGGAGCTTCAGCCTCAAGACCCGTTTGCACGGCGAGCCGGACTCGGCCGGCTTGCTCCAGGCGGCATCCGCCCGGGCGCACCGCAGCACCTCCGTCCCCGACTCCGGCTCCCGGAGCACAATCCCCAGGTAGGCGGACTGCCCGGGCCGGGGGTGGCGGACGCGTGCGAGGGAGGCCTTCAGGCCCAGTCCGCGTCCCAGCTCCTCGGCCTCGGCCCGGACCTGGCCGGGCAGCGACCGCGCGACGCCCCAGGCCAGCACGGCGGCCGTGGGCACCACGCCGAACGCCAGGAACAGCATCGCGCAAAGCTGTTTGCGCGTGGTTTCATGCAACCGGAAGTTGCCGGGGATCTGGAACATCCTTGTTCCCTCGCTTCGTCTTCGTTCGCCCTGTTATCGTGTTCCGCGCGCCGCCATCTCGTGAAACAGCTTCCACCGGGCCTCGATCTCGGCCAGGCTGTCGCCGCCGAACTTCTCGACCACCGCTCGGGCGACCTCGAATGCCACCACGTTCTCGACGATCACGCTCGCGGCGGAGACGGCGCAGACGTCGCTTCGTTCGTAGGCCGCGGCTTCCGGCTCGCGCGTGCGGAGATTGACCGAGTCCAGAGGCCTGGCGAGCGTGCTGATGGGCTTCATGGCCGCGCGGAGCACGATCGGTTGCGCGTTGGTCATGCCGGCTTCGAGCCCGCCGGCGTTGTTGGTCGGGCGCGTGAATCCGAGTGAAGGCGCGGCGGACGCACCGGATTCATAGTGGATTGCGTCGTGGACCTCGGAGCCGCGGCGCCGCGCGGCCTCGAAGCCCAGCCCGATTTCCACTCCCTTGATCGCCTGGACCGACATCACGGCCTGGGCCAGCCGGCCATCGAGCTTGCGGTCCCACTGGGCGTGGCTGCCCAGCCCGAACGGCACGCCCTCCACGCGGACCTCGATGACGCCGCCCAGCGTGTCGCCTTCCTTGCGACATCGGTCGATGAGGGCCTTGACCTCCTCGTCCTGGTCCGGATTCAGCGCGTACAGATCGCTGGCATCGCGCAGCGCCCGCTGCTGGTCGAGCGTCCCCGGTCTGGGCTCGTAGCGGAGGGGGCCGACCTCGCCGACGTATCCGAACGCGGTGATGCCGAAGGGGGTCAGAAGCTGCTTCGCCAGGGCGCCAGCGGCCACGCGCGCCGCCGTCTCTCGCGCGCTGGCCCGTTCCAGGACCGCGCGGACCGTGCCCAGATACTTGACCGACCCGCTCAGGTCGCCGTGCCCGGGCCGCGGCCGGTCGAGCTCCTCCATGCGTTCGAGCTTGGCGTCCTTGTTGGGGACCCATAGCGCGATCGGGCTGCCGAGGGAGCGGCCTCGCCAAAGCCCGCTAAGGATCTCCGCGCGGTCGGTCTCGATCCGCTGGCGCCCCCCGCGTCCGTACCCCCCCTGGCGCCGCCGCAGCTCGGCGTCGATCGGCTCGGTCCGGACTTCGACACCGCCCGGAAAACCGTCCACCAGAGCGACCAGGCCACGGCCATGGGACTCGCCGGCGGTCCAATATCGCAACATCTTAATAAGCAACACCTTAGCATTTTGAATCGCGCCGCGGATCCCGCGGACCCGCACCGCCGATTGTACCCGCCCGAGCCCGAACGCAGTAGGGCAATGCGACCGCTACGGGGACTCCGCGGACGGTGGGGAACGAACCCCTGGGCCAGTAGGGCACTCGGCGCCCGCAGTGGGGACGGGGCTTGCTTCGGGCGAGACAGCCGAGGTGCCGCGGGCGTGGAACGACCTAGAGTTGCAAGACCCCCGTGAAACGGAGCAGCAGCCAGGAGATCCGCCATGAACGTGCTCATCGTCTATTACAGCACCTATGGAAACGTGTTCCGGATGGCCGGACACGTCGCGGAGGGCGTCGAGCAGGTCCAGGGCGCCGTGCCTGTGGTTCGACGCGTGCCGGAGCTGATGCCGCAATCGGTCCTCGACGGAAACCCTGAGATGAAGGCCGGGCAGGAGATGCAGAAGGACGTCCCGCTGGTGGCTCTGGACGACTTCCGCCAGGCCGGGGCGATCGCCTTCGGCACGCCGACGCGATTCGGAAACGTCTCCGCGCAGCTAAAGAACCAGATCGACCAGCTCGCGCCGCTGTGGCTGGACGAGGAGCTGGAAGGCAAGCCCGCCGGGGCGTTCACCTCCACCGGCAGCATGCACGGCGGGCAGGAGACGACGATCCTCACGATGGTCGCCCCGCTAGTCCACCTGGGGATGATCTACGTAGGCGTGCCCTACTCGACCAAGGAGCTGCTCACGACCCGAAGCGGCGGCTCGCCCTATGGGCCGGGCCACGTTGCCGGCGGCGACAGCCAGCGCAAGGTGGATGAAGACGAAGCGCAGATCTGCCGCGCCTTGGGACGCCGCCTGGCGGAGGTCGGAAGCAAGCTCGCCCCGGAGAGGGACGTCGCTGGCGAAACGAGCGGTCGATAAGGACGTGGCCGAACGGAAAGGGGGTCGGGGCGGCTTCTCGGCGCCGATCAATGGGGCGCGCCCGATTTGCGCTGAACCTGCCCTTTTCCTTCAGCGAGGCTCGAAGCGCCAAGCGATACCGCAGCTTGATTCGGAGCGCGACGTTCCCTTGGCAAACAGCCCGTGCCCAAGCCAAAATGGATCGCAGGGCCTTTGGAGTTGGGGCCCCGCGGCCATCCTGCCGACCTCCGTCTTCGCGAGGGAAGGCACAATGCCCAGCCCGTTTCCCGGCATGGACCCCTATCGGGAGGACCCGACGCTCTGGCCGAGCGTTCATCATCTGCTGATTTCGTAGACCGGTACGACGCTCAATCGCCGCCTGCCTCCGGGATACATCGCGCCGTTTGGGAAGCGGGTGCTCGTTGCCGGTCCGGATCGAGACATCTACTCCGATGTGCTCGTGAAGGAGCGGACGGAGCCCGACAGACAGCGACCGGCCCGGCAGGGCCAGGCGGCGATGTCACTTGGTGACCCGCCCTGGGTGGTCACGGTGACGCACGACGAGGTGGTGGAGACCTGGGTTGAGATCCGCCCGGTCGCCGAAGACCAGCGAGTCGTCGCCACCGTGGAAGTCCTCAGCCCGCGCAACAAGACCCCCGGTGCCGAGGGCCGTCGACTCTACCGGCAGAAACAGCGGGAGCTGTTGGCCGGCGACACGCACCTCCTGGAGATCGATCTGCTCCGCTCGGGGCAGCATACGGTGGCCGCGCCGCTGGAGGCGCTCCAGCGCCGCGGCGTGTATCACTACCTGGTCAGCCTCTCTCGCGGCAACCGGCGCGAGCAGTGCGAAGTGTGGGGCATAACACTGGCTTCGCCGCTGCCGCGCGTCGTCGTTCCGCTGGCTGGCTCCGATCCCGACGTCGTGCTGGATTTGCAGGCCGTGTTCGGCGAGGTGTATGACGCCGGCGCGTTCGCGCGCGGTGGACTACGCGAGACCGCCCGCCATCGCGCTTGCCACAGCCGACGCCGATTGGTCGGACAACGTGCTTCGGCAATCGGGCCGGCGCGCGTAGCGACGGCAGTACTCCCTGACGCTTGTGCCACGTCGCTCACCGAGCCGCTCGCTCACCACGACCGACCCGTGAGCCGCTCGAACGCCTCGACGTACTTCTCCCGCGTCTTGGCGACCACGTCGTCGGGCAGAGGGGGCGGAGGGCTGTTCTTGTCCCAGTCCGTCGAGGCCAGCCAGTCGCGCACGAACTGCTTGTCGAACGACGGCTGTCCCCGGCCGGGCTCGTACAGGTCGGCGGGCCAGAACCTCGAGCTGTCGGGCGTGAGCACCTCGTCGATGAGGATCAGGTCCTCGCCGGTCCGGCCCCACTCGAACTTCGTGTCGGCGATGAGGATTCCCCGCTCCAGCGCGTACTCCGCGCCGCGGTTGAAGATCTCGATGCTTCGGCGTCGAAGCTCCTCGGCCGTCTCGACACCGGCGATCTCCACCATGCGCTCGAAGGGGATGTTCTCGTCGTGGCCGGTCTGGGCCTTGGTCGCGGGCGTGAAGATCGGCTCGGGCAGCCTGGCGCTCTCGGTCAGCCCGGCCGGCAGCTCGATCCCGCACACCGTTCCGTTCTCCTGGTATTCCTTCCAGCCTGACCCCGCCAGGTAGCCACGGACCACGCACTCGATGGGTACGACCTCGGTCTTCCGGCACAGGGTGGACCGCCCCGCGAGCAGGGCGCGGTCCACGCCGGCCGGCAGGTGCGGGCCGATCTGGTCGATGTCGGTGGAGATCAGGTGGTGGGGCACGTCGAGCGTGGCGAACCAGAATGCGGCGATCTGGGTCAGCACGCGGCCCTTGTCCGGGATGCCGTTGGGCAGGACCCAGTCGAACGCGCTGATCCGGTCGGTGCTCACCAGGAGCAGCCTCTCGCCCAGGTCGTACACGTCGCGGACCTTGCCGCGTCGGACCGGGACGCCGGGGAGGTAGGTTTCCAGGACGACCGGCTGGGCCATAACGTGAATCCTCGGCGAGCGTGGCTGCGGATTAGGGGCAGGACAAGGCAATATATCAGCCGCGCTCGGCCGCGAACAGCAGGGACGGCAGCGGCGAAGTCGCAACTTGAAGCCGGTGAAAACGTCCGGTACACTCCAATTTAGGGGTTCTTGAGCTCGGGGGTGTCGCGCAGATGGGTTTGATGCGATTCATCGTTTCTCCGCCGGATCGCATCGCGCCCGAAACTGCCCTTCAGGCCTACCTCTCGGGCATTGACCGCATTCCCTGGCGATGCCGCGTGGAGCTGGCTGACGGGGAACTGGCCGTGGAGCGGTCCGTATCCGACTCGGGCTGCCTGTTCCTGCCCTGGCAGGTCGAGGGGCGCGGGCCGGTCACGCTCTCCACGGGAAGCCTCATCGAGCGGACCGAGCCTTACCACCTTCCTTTGGAGCTGGCCCGGGGGGAGATCGGCCAGGTTCGCAATCAGTTGGCCGACTGGCAGAACATCGGCCTGATCGTCCCGGAGGAGATCCACGCGTCGGTGGTCCAGGCCATGAAGCGGCTCGGCGCGGCGGTGATGGCTCCGCCCGAATCGGAGCCGGGATGGCAGGCCGCCGAGGAGGCCCTGGCCCTGGCCCTGGACGTCTCCGATCGTCTGGCGGTCTCCTATGTCGAGCAAGCGCTCTCGGTGCGGCGTCGGGCCTCGCAGAAGCTGGACACCTACCTGGCGGGCGACCTGGGTGCTTCGCTCCTCGACGAATACACGGCCGGGCAGTTCCTGCAGACCTTCAGCGCCGCGTGCGTCCCGCTCTCGTGGCACGACGTGGAGACGAGCGAGGGGAGTTTCTGCTGGGACCTCTGCGACCGCCAGATCGAGTGGTGCTGCCGAAACCGCTTGAAGGTCGTGGCCGGACCGCTCGTGCAGCTCGACCGCCGCAACCTGCCCGACTGGATCTACCTCTGCGAGGACGACTTCGACAGCCTTTTGTCGTTCGTGGAGGAGTATCTCCAGGCGGCCGTGGAACGCTACCGCGACAAGGTGGACGTCTGGATCGGGGCGGGTCGCGTGAACACGGCCGACATCCTCTCGCTCACCCAGGAGGAGAAGGTCCGCCTGGCGGCAAGGGCGCTGGAGCTGACGCATCAGCTCGATCCGGATACGCCGGTCCTCGTCTCCTTCGACCAGCCTTGGGCGGAGTATCTCAGCGCGCGGGAGTTCGATTTCCCGCCGGTCCACTTCGCCGATGCCCTGGTTCGCGCCGATCTCGGTCTGGCCGGCGTCATGCTGGAGATCAACGTGGGTTACAGCCCGGGCGGCACCCTGCCGCGCGACATGATTGAATTCAGCCGGCAGTTGGACTACTGGGCTCTGCTGGGCGTTCCGCTGCATGCGGCGCTCTGTGTGCCCAGCGCCGACCAGCCCGATCCTCTCGCGCACCTGGCCAACCGCAATCCACCGGCCGGATCGACGCCCCGCTCGCAACAGCTCTGGGCCAGTCGCTACGTCCCGCTGCTTCTGGCCAAGCCGTACGTCCAGGGAATCGTCTGGAACCAGCTCCGCGACACCCAGCCGCACGACTACCCGCACGGCGGGCTGTTCGATCTCCGCCGGCACCCCAAGCCGGCGCTGCGCACGCTGGCTTCGATCCGGCAGGCGCATCTGAAGTGACGACCCTTCCACGACTTCCGAAGTCTTCAAGACTCCGGTGTCCGTCGCCTATCGGCTCGTCGCGGCCTCGATTCCCCGTTCCGCGGCGGCGCAGATCGTATCCAGCTCGTCGAGCGAGACGGCCAGCGGCGGGAACAGCACGATCACGTTGCCCAGGGGGCGCAGCAGCACGCCGCGCTCCCGGGCGTGCTCGCAGGCGCGAATGCCGCGCCGCTCGGCCCAGGGGTAGGGCTCCCTGGTCGCGCGGTCGCGGACCAGCTCGATGCCCGCAATCAGGCCGCGCTGGCGCACGTGTCCCACGTGCTCAAGCTCGGCGATCCGTGCCAGGTGCGCGCGGAGCCGCGCGATCTTGGCCGGCAGCTTCTCGAGCGTTCTCTCTTCGTCGAACACGTCGAGCGTGGCCACGGCCGCCGCCGCGCCGAGCGGGTTGCCCCCGTACGTGTGCCCGTGGAAGAACGTCCGCCCCTGGTCGTAGCGGCCGAGGAACGCTCGCCAGACCTCGCCCGTCGTGATCGTCGCGGCCAAGGGCAAATACCCTCCAGTGAGCCCCTTGGCCAGGCAGAGGAAGTCGGGCACGACACCCTCGTGCTCGCAGGCGAACATCCTGCCCGTGCGACCCATCCCCGTGGCCACTTCGTCGGCGATCAGGAGGACGTCGTACCTGCGCGTCAGCTCGCGCAGGCCGCGGAGGTAGCCGCCCGGATGGACGAGCATGCCCGCCGCGCACTGGACAAGCGGCTCGACGACCAGCGCCGCCATCCGGCTGCCGTGCTCGCGCAGCACCTCCTCGACCCGGCCGAGGCAGTGGTCCAGAAGACCCTCGGCGGCCACGCCGGGCGGAGTACGGTACGTGTCGGGCGGGGGCACGCGGACGCACTCGAACAGAAGCGGCTCGAACATCGCGTGGAACCGCGCCACACCGCCCACGCTGACGCCCCCCAGCGTGTCGCCGTGATAGGCCTCGCCCAACGCCGCGTAGCGGGTCTTCTCCGGCTGCGGATGGGGCCGCTGCCGCCAATACTGAAAGGCCATCTTCAAGGCCACCTCGACCGCCGTGGCCCCGTCGTCCGAGAAGAACACGTGCTCCAGGCCCGGCGGCGCGATCTGGGCGAGTCGCCGGGCAAGCATGATCGTCGTCGGGTTGGACGACCCGAGGTTCGTCACGTGCGCCACGCGCGCAAGCTGCTCCCGGATCGCGGCGTCGATCCGAGGATGGCGATGCCCGTGCACGTTGCACCAAAGGCTGGCCACGCCGTCGAGATACCAGCGACCCTCCAGGTCGCGCACGCGGCAGCCCTGCCCCTCGACCAGGATCCGGGGATCATACTCCGCCATCTGCGTGAACGCGTGCCACACGTGGCGGCGATCCCAGTCGCGAAGCTGCTCGGCTGTCGGTCCGTCCATGTTGCGATAGGTGCAAGTGGGAGAGCGCGCTTCGGAGGGACTCATGAGCAACTCCGCCATTCTGGGGCGTCCGGGGGCTCGTGGGAACAGGAGAGCACGGAGGCAACGGAGAGATCTCCGTCGTTTCCGCCCACGCCCGTTCCGTGCACCCTGCCATCCACCCACCGTGCCATCGAGTGCGTGTTTCACCGACCAGCGGCCCCCGAGTCCATTCTAAACGGCCGTACACGATCCTGGGAGGGAAAGGGATCCTGCGCCCTCTTCCCGGAATCGCGCAAGGCGATTGCGAGGTGGCCGACCGTGTCGCAAACGCCCGATCGTGGATCACCCTACGATTGAGCAGCACCTCGCGTCGTGCTAGGATGGGAGCTTCGCGGCAGGCGCCGCCACCCGCGAGTTGGGGTCTCCGGAGGGCCCGTGGTTTGAAACCCTGCTCGACCAGGTACGTGCGCGGGTGGTGGCTGCTGGCGATCGGTTTGTCGGTCGCATTGCCCCAGGGCCGCGCGTGTACCGCCCTCGCGGCCCCGTCGGCAGAGCAACTGGGTGACCGGGCAACAGGCGAGGCCCCGCCTCCGCCCAACCCGGACGGACTGGTGATCTACCGACGCGGCAACCTGCCGATCATCCTGCTCGCCCCCCACGGAGGCACCGTCGCGCCGGCGGGCATGCCCCCGCGTCGCAACGCGCCGGGGCGCGACGTGGGCACTGCGGAGCTGGCCGAGGCCTTGGCCGCGGAGCTTGCCTGGGAAGACCCAAGGCACGGACGCCGCTCCCCGCACGTGGTCATCAACCGGTTGCACCGCAGGTTCGTGGACGCGAACCGGTCGCCGGGAAGCAAGGCGTTTCGCGGCCTGGTCGATGCCCAGGGCAAGCCTCTGCCCCGCGATCCCCGTGCCGAGCGGACATACCGCGACTTCCACCGGTTCGCCCAGTATGCCGTGCGCACGGTTCAGCGCGAGCACGGGACCGGCATCCTGCTCGACCTGCACGGCCTTTCCTCGGCCCGCAGCATCGACATGTACGGCTATCGCCTCCGGGCACCCGACTTCGCCGACGCCCGCGATTCCCGCATCCCGGCAAGCGACGAGGCGCTGGCGGCCGCGATCCTCGAGAAGAGCACGATGCAAGCAGCCGCGTCCCGCCGATCCGGGGCCGCGCAGATTGCCGGTCTCGTGCGGGGGCCGGAGAGCCTGGCCAGCCTGGTGGATCGGGCCTACCGCGAGATGTTCCCCGATCTGGTGGACGACGAGGGGAACCCGCGCGGTCGGCCAGCGACGCCGAGTCAGCGGTTCCCAAATCCCAAGGGCGAGGGCGTGCCCGATCGGGAGAAGACGTACTTCAACGGGGCCTACGACATATGGCGGCATAGTTCCATTCAAGAGGGCATCGCTGTGGACGCCATCCAGGTCGAGTTGACCCCGGACGCGCGCCACAGCAGGGCTGGGCGCCGCCGTTTCGCCCAGGCGACGGCCGTCGCCTTGCGGCGTTTCGTCTCTGCGAATTACGCATTCGAGATGCCTCGGGAGCCGAAGCGTGCCCCCGACAAGGCGGCTCACTGATCCCGGGGCTGGTGCGGGGAGTCTTCCGCGCCCGCCCTTCGCGGAACCTGCCTGGGCGGCGATCCCTCTCCCGGTGCCGCGAGGGCTTGCCACGCCAATGCTCGCTGACGCTGGCAACGAGAATGCCTGCCGGGCTGGGCTTCGCGTGCTTCGAGCCGTGACGTAGGAGTCTGCCTGGAGCGTGTTCCACCGAACCGACATTCCTGATGCAGGATGAAGATCAATGATTTATGAAGCTGCATGCGTGGCGCTTATGTGCGGGTGGATGGCGGGGGCTCAAGGTGAAAACCTCGTGCGCAACGGGGGGTTCGAGCAGGTGGCCGACGGGGCGCCGGTCGGATGGAAGGCCGCGGGCGACGCCAGACTCGTCGAGCAGTCGCTGGCTTCCGACACGGGGCGCGAGAAGGGCCGCAGCGCGAAGCTCCAGTGCCGGCGGTTCCGCGGAGGCTCAGGCTCGGCCCACGCGATGGTCTATCAACTGGGCGTGCCGGTCCGCAGGGGGAAGGTCTATCGAGTGAGCTTCTGGGCCCGCGCGCGATCGATCCGCGACGGCAGCGTCTCCGTCGCGCTCCAGGACACCACGAGTTGGGCGGGCTGCGGGCTCCGCTCGCAGTTCGCGCCCTTGAAGACGTGGACCCCGCACGCGTTCTTTTTCACGGCCACGCGCGACTGCGGCGAGACCAGCCGCCTGCAGTTCTGGTTCGAGTCCACCGGCACGCTCTGGCTCGACGACGTACGTTTCGAGCCCTTCGAGGGGCCCATTCACCGGCCCGGCGTCGTCTTCCCGCGCACTTCCGGGAACCTCGTTCCCAACGGCAGCTTCGAGTGCGGGGCGTCCGGCTGGGGCTCCGAGGCCCGGGAACCCCCGTCCCACTGGGGCGGCGGTCTGAATCGGCTCTTCGGTGCGGTCGATCGCCGCGCGGCCTGCCACGGTCATGCGAGCCTTCGCATCTCCGTCTCGGCGGACCGCCCGCTGATCTCGTACTTCGATTACTTCGATCCGAGGGCCGACCGGGTCGAGTCGCCCCTCGCCGCCCGGCACGGCTGGATGGAGGTCGTCCCCGGCCGTCCCCACACGTTCTCCGCGGCGATGAAGGCGTCGGCGGATCAGACCCCCGCGCTGCTGGCCGTGCGGGAGTTCGACGGGCGTCTCTCGGAGAAGCGGCTGAGGCTCTCCGGGGAGTGGACGCGGGCGAGTCTGACCTTTTCGCCGCAGAGCCGCTGGTGCTATGTCCTCGCCGGCCCGGACTTGCGCGGAACCGAAGAACCCGCCGGCTCTTCCCGGTCCGGCACGGTGTGGATCGACGCGCTGCAATTGGAGGCGGGCGACAGCGCCACGGCATACCGGGCGCGGTCGCCCCTGGAACTGGGCGTCGAGACCGACGAGCTGGGCAACGTGTTTTCCTGGGAGGCCCCCCTCCGTTTCCGCGTCCGCCTCGCCGCGACGGAGGCGATGGCCGCCGGCGCGGGCCCGCTGGAAGTAGTGATCACCGACTACCGCGACGAGAAGGTCTGGGAGCGCTCGCAGGCCGTTCACGTCACCCCGGGGATGACCACGGTCCGCGAGCTGGCCATCCCGCCCTCGCCGCGGCTGCGGGGGTTCTTGCGCGTAAGGGCCCGGGTGGCGGTGGGGGATGCCGCTGCCGAGGACGAAGTGCGCGCAGCGGCGATCCCGATCTATCGCGGCGAGGACTCGCGGTTTGGCGTCAATCACGCCTACCCCTGGCCCCACCTCTTGAAGCTCTGCCGGAAGGCGGGCATCGTGTGGGTCCGCGACTGGTCCTGCAAATGGCATGACATCGAGCCCGAGCCGGGCAGGTTCACCTTCGAGGAGGTCGATCCTCAGATCCGGCGCTGCCTGGAGGAGGACCTGAACGTGCTCGGCCTGCTGCCTTTTCCGTCGAGCGATTGGGCTTCCCGCGGGCCGGCGCTCGACGAGCCCGACGGCTACCGGGCCCGCTTGAAAACGATCGCCCATGCCCCCAAGCGGGTCGCCCCGTTCCAGGAGTACGTCAGGCGCACGGTCGCGCATTTCAAGGACGACGTTCGTTGGTGGCAGGTCTTCAACGAGCCGCTGTTCACGCACTACTCGCTCCCACGAGGCGGCGGATACACCGGCGAGGACTACGCGCGTTGGGTGAAGGCCTTTGCCCGGGCCGCGCGCCAGGCGGATCCCGACTGCAGAATCCTCGCCGGCATCGGAGGGCTCAGCGACGGGATCACCAACGAGCACTTCGCGGCCTTCTTCGCGGCGGGCGGGCTCGAGGAGATCGACGCCGTCGATATCCACCACTACCCCGGCCTGCGCCCGCCCGAGGCCGTGGCGCCGACGCTCACGCGCCTTGTCGAGCTGATGGCCAGGCAAGGCCCGCGCAAGCCGCTTTGGCTGACCGAGTACGGCTACTACGCCGACGACGATCCGACGCATCTTCCCATTCCCCACTCGGGCTTCAACACGCCGCTGCCCAGCGAGAAGGTGCAGGTGGACTACGTCGCGCGCTGGACCGTGCTCATGCTCGCCGGGGGCGTGGACAAGCTCTTCTACCACGCTGGGACCTGCGACAGCGTCAACAGGGACAGCCTCCAGGGGGTCTTCTTCGAGTACGGCGGCACGCCGCACAAGGTTTACGCCGGGCAGGCCGTGCTGGCGCACCTGTTCCGACCGAGCTGCCGGTTCGTCGAGAGCCTGGATTGGGGCGATGGCGTCCACGCCCACTTGTTCCGCGACGGCCGGCGCCTGGTCCTGGCGGCGTGGTCGATTGCCGACGAGCCATCGGCGGAGCTTCGGTTCGCCGATCCGCGGATCGCGCCCTGGGACGTGATGGGCCGGGTTCTGACGCAACGGCCGCTCCGTCTGAGCGGCAGCCCGGTTTACTTGCGCGCGGAAGACCTCTCCGACGAGCAGTTCCTCGAGGCGATCTCGCTCGCCCAGCGCCAGGGGCAAGGCAAAACGGCGACGGGGGCGCCGGCCGAACGTTGACGATCGCTCCTGCGCAAAGCCGCCTCGGGAACGAGGTGACAAGGCGCCCGCCGCTTGCTTTTCCGCCGCGTCCGGCACAGAATGGAGCCCTGCTGCCGATTCGGCATCCTGAAGCGAAAATACCACATCAACGCAGCCGTGCAGGAGAAAGCAGTGAACGCGCAGGCGGATCGTCCGTTTCGAATTGCGGTGTTGGTCATCTTCGTGATGGGAGTCGGTCCGGCACTCGCGGAGGGCCCTTCCACTTCGTTTCCCTGGACGGAGCCGAAGGCCGAGGTGCTCCCGACCGGCGACCTCCGGTGGACGCCCGAGCCGTTCGTCTATGAGCCCGGGCAGACGGTCCGCTACATCGACTACGAGCGCGGCGACGACGCCGGTCCCGGAACCCGCGAGAAGCCCTGGAAGCACCACCCCTGGGATCCCCATGCGGAAGCCCGGGCCGCGGCGGCGACCGGCGTGGACACGTACGTCTTCCGCCGCGGCGTGATGTATCGCGGCTCGCTCACGGTCGACACCTCGGGCGAGCCGGGCAGGCCGATCCGCCTGACGAGCGATCCCTCGTGGGGCGAGGGCGAGGCCCTGGTCGTCGGATCGCAGCGGCTGAGCGGCTGGAAGCAGGGTGCGGACCACCCCGACATCCCCGATGCGGACCGCGTCTGGTGGGTCGATCTTGACTTCGCGCCGCGCAACCTATGGACGATCGGCGAGGACGGCCAGATCGCGCGGATCCCGCTGGCCCGCACGCCCAACTGGCGCGTGTCCGATCCCGACGACGTCAAGAGCGAGTGGTTCCATTTCAACAACCCCGGCCGGCGCGAGGTCTGGGGGATGAAGACGAAGCTCCAGGGGGCCGAGCGGCCCATGGGCGTGGACACCGAGAACCTGACGCGCGACGCCGAATACTACGAGGGGGCCCTGATCTGGTCGGAGTACGGATGGGTGATGGGGACGCCCTATCCGTCCCGCGTCGCCAAGTTCGATCCCGAGAAGAAGGCCCTGGTGTTCGGCGGGCAGTGGGGCCGCAGCATCGGCAAGTACCATTACCCGCGCTACGTCCGCTACTACCTGGAGGACAAGCCGCATTATCTCGACGACTCCGCGTCGGGGGAGTTCTGGCTGGACAAGCGCGGCGACGGCGGACGGCTCTACCTGCGCCTGCCCGGCGACGCCGACCCGAGGACGACCCATGTCGAGGCCGCCCGGCGGATCCACCTCATCGACAGCCGGGGGATGAGCCACGTCCACATCTCGGGTCTGGGCTTCCGATTCACGAACGTCCTGTTCGACCTGACGCTCGTCCCCCTCAACCGGCCCGACGTCGACCCGGCCTGCATCCGCCTGCTGGGCTCCGGGCGCGACCTCGTGGTGGCCAACTGCTCGTTCCGGCACGTCCACATGCCGATCCTGCTGAAGGCCGCCGGCAAGAGCACGATCGACCGGGTCGTGGTCCGCGACAACGAGATCAGCCACACCGACCACGGAGGCCTGGTGCTGCACGACGGCACCGAGTGGGGCGCCGAGTTCCCCGAGGGGCGATTGCTGGACGTCAAGGTGCTCCGCAACCGGCTTGGCGAGATCGGCCGCCGCCCCAGCCGCTACGGGCAGGGGCACGCCATCGAGATCCGCTTCGCCGAGACGCTCGAGGTGGCGGGCAACCATCTCGATCGGCTCTACGGATCGGGCATCTTCGTCTTCGGCGGCAAAGACCAGGTGGCCAAGGTCGACCGCCCCCTCACCCGCATCCTCATCCATCACAACAAGGTCGTCGACTCGATGTTGAACAACAACGACTGGGGCGGCATCGAGACCTGGCAAGGCGGCCCGGCGTACGTGTTCAACAACGTCTCGGGCAACCCGGGCGGATTCAAGCTGTGGGGACACCGGATCCACGACAAGCGACCCGCCAACTCGCGCTTCGGCCACGCGTACTACATGGACGGCGGCTTCAAGCAGTACTACTTCAACAACATCGCCTGGGGCAAGTCGAACGATCCGTTCGACCGGCTGGGCAACACCTCGGCCTTCCAGGAGATCCACGGCTACGCGTGCAGCATCTTCAACAACACGGTGTACAACTTCGTCATCGGCTCGCGGCGCCAGGCCCCGGAGGCGGGGCGCAACAAGTACATGGGTAACATCTGGCACGGGATCGGCCACATGGTCTTCCGCCATGCCGACCCGAAAGACCTGGCCGCCGACCCCAACGCGGCGGACGCCGGGGCGCGGCCTTCGAACTTCCGCCACCGTTCGAACGTGTACGCCAACAACGTCTTCTACAAGTTGCCCGGGATGGTGGCCGTGTTCGAGCCTTCGGGGCGCTGGCACGGCACGCTGGAGAGCTTCCGCCGCGCGCTGACGATGCGCGGATCGATCGGCGAGGCGGGCGAGGCCGTCGAGCGGTCCCCGCTTCGCGACCCGGCGGCGCACGACTTCCGTCCCACCGAGGCCGCCCGTGACCGCGGCGTGCGCGCCTTCGTGCCCTGGGGGCTCTACGCGCCGGTGGCCGAGTGGGACTTCTACCACGCCGGCGACGATCCGACGCTGATCCTCGACGATCACTTCTACCTGGCCCCGTACTACGTGGGCCGGGCGGAGTACCACAAGAACCCGACCTATCCGCTGCAGACGGTCAACATGAGGCCCGAGTGCTTTGTGGAAGGTCCGCTCGAAGACTGGGTCCGCGGGGCGCTGGAGCTCAACGGCAAGGACCAGTACTGCGTGCTTCGCCACGCGTCCCTCGCCGCAGGGCCCGCGCAGGAAGAGCCCCCGGAGATCAAGAACAAGCCGCACGAGAAGATCGCGTTTGAGGTTCCCGAAGCGGTCACGCCCGGCAGACGGCTCGAGGTCAAGGTGCGTCTGAAGGACGTCGAGCCGGGGATGAAGATCAAGGCCGACCTGCACTGGCAGCGCGGCAACCGCCAGTTCGGCGGCATGAACGCCTGGGGCGGCGAGGGCCACACCGTCCGCGGCGAGGGCCCGTACGTCTTCAAGTACACGCCCCAGGACAAGCCCAACCTGGGCTACTTCATCGTCACCGCGTACACCACCCCGACCGGCGAGTGGAAGGACAGGGTGGACCTCGCCCAGTGGGGCATTCCTCCCAAGAACGCCGCGCCGGCCGAGGGCTACCGCAACGCCGTCGTCCGGGATTCGAACTTCCTGGTCGAGGCGTACTTCCGCACCGACCCCGGACACACGGGCGGAATCGTGCTCGAAAAACTCGATCGCGCGGGATACTCGTTGCGCGTGAACGTCCGCGGCGGGCTCGTGTTCCGGGTGGCCGGCCAGGGCGAGTCGGGCCGCGCCGAGAGCGAATCGACGATCAATGACGGCAAGTGGCATCACGTCATCGCCGAGGCCGATCGCAGCGCACGCCTGCTGGCCATCTACGTGGACGGCCGGCTCGATGCCCGGAGCGCCGGGGTGGGCTCGGTCTCCATCGACAACACCGCGGACCTCTACGTGGGCGGGAGCCCCGAGGGCGGCCACCTGGCCGGCGCGATCGAGTTCATGCGCATCGCCCTGGGCACGCTGGCCGACGCCAAGACCACGATCGACGAACTGCACGCCTGGCAGTTCGACGGGCCCTTCCTCCGCGACTTCACGGGGCGCGCGCCGACCGGGCCCCGCGACGCCGGCGCGCTGGAAGCCGTCCGGTAGCGGCTCGGGTCGGGCGATCGAGAGAGCCGCCCTGGGCACCAGATCCGCGGGTCGCGGCCTCGATGGCGGGTGTCACCCGCGAAACTCCCGCAGAGCGGTCCCAGAACCACCCGGTGACCGAAAGAAAGGCACGTGTTTGCTGCGCCATGGCGCGTTACGATGCCCTTCCGCGATTCCGAAAAATCGTCAGCGCCCCGGGGCGCTCCGAAACACCGCTCGGCAGGCGTCGATGCACGCCTTGAGCGATGGCTCGTTCCGGCCAGCGCGATAGAGGTCCATCGCAGCGACCAGGTCGCGGGCGAATTCGACGCCGCCGAGCGTGGGGACGTGAATCGTACCACAAAACAGCGCCCACGCACCGCACGAGAGACCGAAGCTGGGGCCCGAAGCGAGCCGAGCGGCCAAGAAGACACGAGGCCCTGGCGGGCGCAGGACCTCGTGTTGGACGGAACCTTGTGTGATGCTGTATAAAATTACACAGCACCCCCTAGGGGAGTCGAACCCCTGTTTTCGGACTGAGAATCCGAACACATG
>CAYSUS010000046.1:0-56228 GCA_964434165.1 uncultured Pirellulales bacterium | reverse complement strand
GCGAGCGGCTATCGGACGCAGTACCTTGAACTGGTGAAGGCCGCCAAGGCGCTCCGGCCGCGGGGTGAGTGAGTGGTGAGTCGCGTCAGCCGGCGCGGCTGGACCGGGGCGCGCAGCCGCCCGACGCTCACCGCATCACCCGGCACTTGGGGAGGGCCTGCTCGAGGCGCGCCACGCCCTCGTCCGTGACCTGCGTCCCCTTCAGGTGCAACCGCGTCAGGGCCGTCAGCTTCTTCAGCGTTTCCAGCCCGGCGTCGGTCACGGCCGTATCGGAGAGCCAAAGGCACTCCAGTTGCACCAGCCCGACGAGATGCTCCAGGCCCTTGTCGGTCACCTGGGTCTCTTCCAGGCCCAGATTCTCCAGTTGCTTCATCTGACCAAGATGCACCAGGGCACTGTCGTCCGTCTTCGTGCCCCTCGCGCTCAGGTAGGTCAGCGCCGGCAGGTCCTTGAGGTGGACGTAGCCCGTGCCGGTGACCGGCGTATCGCAGAGGTACAGCCTCTGGAGCCGCTTCAGGCCGCGAAGGCTGGCAAGCCCCTTGTCGGTGATCGGCGCGTCGCTCAGCCACAGGGTCTTGAGGCTGGCCAGCGGGCGCAGGTGCGCCAGGCCGGCGTCGGTGACGCTCGCGCCGTCGAGCCCGAGCGACTCGAGTTCCGTCATCTTCGCCACGTGCTCGAGGGCCCCGGACTTCAGCGGCAGGTCCTTCAGCGAGAGGTACGTGAGCTGCTTCATCTCGGCCAGGTGAGCCAGCCCCGGCCCCTTGACGCCCGACTCGCCCAGGTAGAGCTTGCGAAGCTCCGGCAGCCCGGCCAGGTGGGCTAGCGCGGCGTCACCCAGGGACGAGTGCTCCAGCGACACGGCCTCCAACCGGTCGATACGGCGGAGATGGACCAGGCCCTCCGTGCCCCCCTGCCAGCGCGCGCCGCACCTGATGAACCGCACGCCGCCGGACTGCTGCGAGACACTGGCCCCCAGCAGCTTCACGGCCTCGAGCGATCGATGCCGCCGGCCCTGATCGAGCCAGACGAGGTATTCCGCCGCCCGCGCGGCGCCTAGGGACGTGGGCGATCGGGCGACCTTGCGCAGCGCGTCGAGGGCCGCGTCCTCCGCGTGGGCGTCGCCCGACAGGGCGATCACCGCGAGAATGCGCACCGCGCGAACCGCGGCCTCGAGGCTTTCGGCCTCGGCCGCCCTGGCCAGAGGCGCGGCGGCCGAGGCTCCCGCCGCCGCAAGACGCTCCGCCGCCTCCTCGCGCACGGCGTAGCGGTCGTGGTTCAGATCGCCGGCCCATCGGTCGAGGCGGCTCGAAGCGATCTTGGGCTGCGGGCCCGGCTCGGCCTTGGACTCCTCTCGTGCAGGGACCTCGGTCGCAGGCTGGGCCAGAAGCAGGCAGACCCACAGGAGAGGAACCGAGCGATCCATCCAACCGCTTTCGTAACGCGGCGTTGGGCCGCCATCTCGCACGGGAGGGCGGCCCCCGGCCTCACAGCCGTTCATTGTCTCCCTGCCGACGCGCGGTGGCAAGTCGCCGGCCGCACGTTAGCAAGCCGCGCACGATCCTGGGACGGAAAGGGGCTCGGGATCCTCTTGCCGGACCGGCCCGAAGGGGCTTCGCCCGGAAGGGGCCCGCCCCCCTTCTCCCGGGATCGCGCACGGCGACTCAGGGAGCCGCTTCACTTCTCCGAGTCCCCCATCCCCAGTTGCCGCATCTTGCGGTAGAGGTTCGAGCGGTGCAGGCCGAGCTGCTCGGCGGCCTGGCTCATGTTGCCGCCGGCCCGCTCGACCGCGCGGCGGATGTACTCGATCTGGAACTGGGCCGTGGCCTCGGAGAGCGGCCGGTCGCCATCGACCGTCATCGAATCGCGGCCGCGCGGCGAAAGGATGAAGGCCAGGTCCGCGCTCTCGATCACGTCGCCCTCCGAGAGGTACGCCACGCGCTCCATGAGGTTCCGCAGCTCGCGCACGTTGCCCGGCCACGTGTGCTGCTCCAGGCGCTGGCGGGCCTCGTGCGAGAACCGCGGCGTGGCGCGGCGCGCCTTGCGGCAGAAGTCCTCCAGGAAGTGCTCGGCCAGGAGCATCACGTCGCCGTGCCGGGCGCGCAGGGGCGGAAGCTCCAGCGTCACCACGTTGAGCCGATAGAACAGGTCCTCGCGGAACCGCTTCTGGTGGACCATTTCCGCCAGGTTCTGGTTGGTCGCCGCGATGACCCGCGCGCCCGTGTGGATCGGCGTCGATCCGCCCACGCGCACGATCAGCCGCTCCTCGAGCACGCGGAGCAGCTTGGCCTGGATGCCGGGGCTCAGGTCGCCGATCTCGTCCAGGAACAGCGTCCCCTCGGCGGCCAGCTCGAACTTGCCGGGCCGGCTGTCCCGGGCATCGGTGAACGCCCCGCGCTCGTGGCCGAACAGCTCGCTCTCGGCCAGCGTGTCGGGGATGGCCGCGCAGTTCAAGGCGATGAACGGCTTGTCGCGCCGGCCGCTGAGATAGTGGATCGATTGGGCCACGACCTCCTTGCCCGTCCCGTTCTCGCCGAGCAGGAGCACGGCCAGCTCGGTGTCGGCCACGCGGCGGATGCTCGAACGGATGGCCTCGATCGACGGGCTGTTGCCGAGGAACCGGATGCCCTCGGCCGCCTGATCGGCCATGCGGCGGTTGGTCGAAAGCAGCTCCTGCCGATCCTGGGCGTTCTCCAAGGCCGTAGAGGCGTGGGCGGCCAGCTCCATCAGGGCTGCCTCGTCCTCGGAGGTGAACGGACCGACTTGCTTGTTGATCAGCTCGAACGCTCCGAACAGCTCGCCCGATCGCCCTCGCAGCGGAACGCACAACAGGTTGCGGGTCTTGTAGCCGGTCTGGGAATCGACCGTGCGGTTGATCCGCTCCGGCTCGACCGCGGCCTCCACGCGCACGGGCCGCTTCTCCTGGATCACCTGGCCCACCACGCCCTGGTCGTCCGCAATGCGCAATTCGCCGCCGGGCATGCCCAGCGCGGGCCGGCCGACCAGCGTGCGGGCGCGGCGGTCCCACAGGAAGATGCTCGCCCGGTCGCACGCCATCAGGCGCGTGGCCGCCTCCGCCATTTGCACCAGAAGCGGCTCGACCTCGTGGGCCTGGTTCCACTGCGCGGCGATCTCGAGGATCGCCTCCAGGCGGCGGACGCGCCGCTGGGCGCTCTCCAGGGCGCGGAAGCGCTGAAGCCCGTCGTAGAGTGTCGTGGCAAGCCCGCCCAGTGCCTGGACCCCGGACTGGTCCGGCTCCGCGGCGGCCCAGGCCAGGAGGGCCTCGGACGCGGCCGACTGGGCGGCCAGCGGAATGGCGATCCACGGCCCGTCGCGGGCGATCCGCTCGCGGTCCATGGCCTCGCCCAGCAGGTCAGCCGGCAGGCGGCGCGGCGAGCCCACCTCGCCCACCGCGGACCACCGCCCGGCCTCGGCTGCGACCAGGGCCAGGTACGCGGCGTCGATGGCCGAGGCCAGCACGGGGAGGGCCCGGTCGAGGTATTCTCCGGCGTCGCCGCACCGCGCCAGGTGACGTCCCAAGAGCGCAAGCCAGGGCGCCAGGATCGCGTCGTCCTCCGGGCCTGAGGTTGAATCGATCGGATTCATCTCGGACGCACTCATGATGCGAATCCCGTCGTGCTGGCGTTTGGGAGTGTCCGATTCGCGTCGGTCCTTGCCCCAAACAGTATAGAATCGATGACGATCCGCGCCACGACCCCTCGACATGGTGGCAGGTTCTGCCCGCGGGCGCGATGCGTGAGCGCGCTCGCCGTCATGTGCCCCGAAAGAGCTACTCCCCTTTCCTATCTTCCCGAGAATCGGGGGTTGACCCAACTGTTTGGGCCTGATAAGTTTCGGGGCTTTACCCACCCACAGTCGCGGAGCTTGTTAAGGTGCCCTACGACTGCATCGTCTGCGTCAAGCAGGTCCCGGACACGGCCAACGTCACGGCCGAGGCCATGAAGGACGATGGGACCGTCAACCGCGCGGCGCTGCCGGCGATCTTCAATCCCGAAGACCTCAACGCCCTGGAGACCGCGCTGGAGGTGCGGGATCGATTCGGCGGCACGGTGACGGTGCTCTCCATGGGGCCGCCCAAGGCTGCCGACGTGTTGCGCCAGTGCCTGTATCGCGGGGCGGACCGCGTGATCCTCATCACCGACCGCCGCGCCGCGGCCAGCGACACCCTGGCCACCAGCTACATCGTCAGCCAGGCGATCCGCACGATCGGGCGCTACGACCTGGTGTTCTGCGGGCGTCAGGCCATTGACGGCGACACGGCCCAGGTCGGCCCGCAGACGGCCGAGAAGCTTGGCCTGACGCAGATCACCTATCTGGAGGAGCTGATCGACATCTCCGACCGCACGATCCGCATCCGCCGCAACGTGGGCAACGGCTGGGAGGTCGTCGAGGGCCGCCTGCCGCTGCTGGTCACGGTGATGGGTACGGCCAATCAGCCCCGCCCGCCCGCGGCCAAGCGCGTGATGCGGTTCAAGCGGGCGCGGATCCCCGCGGAGCTGGCCGCCGAGGCCAAGGCCCGCATGCCCGACGCCTCGGACGAGGAGGTCCAGGCCGAGGCCGACCGGCGCGCCGAGCAACTCAAGCAGCAGGGCCTCCTGATCGAGCAGTGGAGCCTGGACCACATCGGGGCCGACCTCGCGCGGTGCGGGCTTTCGGGCTCGCCGACCAAGGTCTTCCGCGTCCAGTCGATCGTGCTGACCAAGGAAGGTTACACCGAGATTCCGGCCTCGGAGGATGGCGTCCGCCGGTTGATTCAAGAGTTGGTCGTCGATCGCACGCTGGGGTGAAAGAGCAAAGCGCATGATCTCCGTCAATCGACAGGGCGAAGTCTGGGTCTTCGCCGAACAGGAAGACGGCTCGCTGCACGACGTGGTGCTCGAGCTGTGCGGCAAGGCCCGCGACCTGGCCGACCGCCTGGGCGTCCGCGTCGGCGCAGTCCTCCCCGGGCACAACGTGGGCGGGCTTGCCGAGCGACTGATCGCCCAGGGGGCCGACCACGTGTACGTCGTGGACGATGCCCGGCTGGCCCATTTCCAGACCGCGCCCTACGCCCGAGCCGTGTGCGCGCTGATCGAGAAGCACGAGCCGCAGATCGTACTCTACGGGGCCACGCCCCTGGGCCGCGACCTGGCACCGCGCGTGGCCTCGGCCACGCGGGCCGGCATGACCGCCGACTGCACCGACCTGGAGATCAGCGACGTCACCGACCCCCGGGCCAAGGAGGAGCACAAGAACCTCTTGCTCCAGATTCGGCCGGCCTTCGGCGGAAACATCATCGCCACGATCGTCAACTACGACTGGTGGCCGCAGATGGCCACGGTCCGCGAGGGCGTGATCCCGCTGGGTGAGCCCGACCCGGCGCGCCAGGGCAAGGTCATCCAGGAGAAGGTCGAGATCGACGACGCCCTGTTGGCCGTCAAGCTCATCGAGCGCCACATCGAGCCCCGCAAGGTGAACCTCAAGGGCGCCCGCGTGATCGTGGCCGGCGGCGGCGGCGTGGGCAGCAAGGACAACTTCCGGTTGATCTACGAGCTGGCCGGCGTGATCGGCGGCGCGGTGGGCGCCAGCCGCGCGGCCATCGACGGCGGCTACATCGGCAAGGAGCACCAGATCGGACAGACCGGCACCACGGTGCGGCCCGCCCTGTACATCGCCTGCGGCATCAGCGGCGCGGTGCAGCACAGGGCGGGCATGGAGGAATCGGCCAAGATCATCGCCGTGAACACCGACCCCGACGCGCCGATCTTTTCCGTGGCCCATTACGGCATCGTCGGCGACCTGAACCAGGTCGTCCCCATGATGGTCAAGGCCCTTAAGGAGCGGCGGTAGCCGACGTGGAACGGAGTGCTTGCTCCGTCCTCCTGGAACGTCGTACGGGACGGACCAGGCAGTCCGTCCTATATCGATGCAAACGAACCCGCCGACGGCGGTCTGACTCGGGAGCTTGCGCGTGGCAAACTACTTTCTCGACAACGAAGACATCCGCTTCCTCTTCGACCATCTCGACCTTGCGGAGCTGGCCCGGCTCCAGGAGTACGAGACCCTCAACGGCGACGCGGACTACGCGCCGGAGGACGAGGAGGACGCGGTGGACAACTACCGCCGCGCGCTGGAGATCATCGGCGACGTGGCCGCCAACGTGATCGCCCCCAATGCCGAGCAGGTGGACGAGGAGGGCAACACGCTCAACGAGGACGGCACGGTCACCTACCATCCCCTGGTGGCCGAGAACCTCCGCCGCATGGGCCAGGCCGACCTGATGGGCTTCACCCTGCCGCGCAGGTACGGCGGCCTCAACTGCCCCTGCCTGGTGTACACGATGGCCTCGGAGATCGTCAGCCGGGCCGACGGCTCGTTCATGAACATGTTCGGCCTCCAGGGCATCGCCGAGACCGTCTACGCCTTTGCCAACGACCAGATCAAGGACGAGGTCCTGCCGCGGTTCTGCTCGGGCGAGGTGACCGGGGCCATGGTCCTCACCGAGCCCGACGCCGGAAGCGATCTCCAGGCCGTGCGCCTGAGGGCCTTCCAGGACGAGGAGGGCAACTGGGTCCTCAACGGCGTGAAGCGGTTCATCACCAACGGCTGCGGCGAGATCCTCCTCGTGCTCGCCCGCAGCGAGCCGGAGACCACGGACGGCCGCGGCCTGAGCCTGTTCATCACCGAGCGGTCCGAGAAGGTCCGCGTGCGCCACCTGGAGCACAAGCTGGGCATCCACGGCTCGCCCACCTGCGAGCTCGTGTTCGACAACACGCCGGCTCGTCTCGTCGGCGAGCGCCAGCGCGGGCTGATCACCTACGTGATGGCCCTGATGAACGGGGCCCGCGTGGGCATCGCCGCGCAGTCGCTGGGCATTGCCGAGGCCGCTTACCGGCTGGCGCGCAACTACGCCCACAGCCGCCAGCAGTTCGGCGGCCCCATCGAGCGGTTCCCGGCCGTGGCCGAGATGGTCACCGATATGAAGATCGCCATCGAGGCCGCCCGGGCGCTGACCTACTACACCTGTGTGATCTGCGACCGCGAGAACAACAACCTCCGCATCCTGGAGTGGAAGAAGGACCTCGACCCGGCCGAGGCCCGAGAGCGCAAGCAGCGGAGCCGCGCGCTGAAGCGGATCAACGCCATGCTCACGCCGATGAGCAAGTACTACGCCTCGGAGATGTGCAACCGCGTGGCTTACGACGCGATCCAGGTCCTCGGCGGCTCGGGCTACATGAAGGACTACGCGGCCGAGCGCTACCTGCGCGACGCGCGGATCACCACGATCTACGAGGGCACGAGCCAGCTCCAGATCGTGGCCGCCGTGCGAGGCGTGTCCTCGGGCGCGTTCGAGACCGTGGTCGGCGAGCTGGAATCGAAGGAGTACGACGATCCGCTCCTGGTCGAGCTGAAGGGGCGGCTGGCGGAAGGCAAAGAGCGGGTGCTCGAGGCGATCAAGAAGGTCAAGGAGATGACCAGCTCGTACCTCGATCTCTCGGGGCGCCGCCTGGTGGATGCGGCGATCACGGTCATCGTGGGCCACCTTTTCCTGGCTCAGGCTTCAGACAGCGATCGCAAAAAGCGAGTGGCACGGAGGTTCATCAGCTCGCAGATGCCGCTGCTGCAAACGGCATGCGAGACCATCCGGGCCGGCGACACGGCGCCCTTGGACGAATACCAGGTCCTGGCCGGGCCCGTCCCCACGGCCGACGAGCTCGGCTGATCCATACCAGTCCGAGCCGGGCGATGTCGGCCCGGTCGATCTGCCGGCCGCGCCGGCTCTTGCCGAGCCCACCGCCGCCACTTCCCCACCCGGCCTCGGGGCCCTATCATTCCCTTTTCCGGCCCTCCCCGCACCTCCACGGAACCACCGAGCATGGGCACGTTTTCCGGCAAGACCGGCCTCGTCATGGGCGTGGCCAACGACCGCAGCATCGCCTGGGCGATCAGCGAGGCCCTCTTCGCCCAGGGGGCCGAGCTGGCGTTCACGCATCTGCCGTCGCCGTCGAGCGAGCGCCGGGTGAAGAAGCTCGCCGAGCCGCACGCGCCCAGGATCGTCCTCCCCTGCGACGTGCAGAAGGACGGGGACATCGACCGCGTGTTCGGCGCCGTGGCCGAGACGTACGGGCGGCTCGACTTCCTGGTGCATTCGATCGCCTTTGCCCCGCCCACCGAGCTGAAGAAGCCCTATCTGCAAACGAGTCGCGAGGGCTGGCACCTGGCCATGGACATCTCGGCCTACAGCCTGGTGGCCACCAGCCGCGCGGCCGCGCCGCTTCTTCCCCAGGGAGGCGCGATCCTCACCATCAGCTACTTCGGGGGCGAAAAGGTCATGCCCGGCTACAACCTGATGGGCGTGTGCAAGGCGGCCCTGGAGCACTCGGTGCGCTACCTGGCGTGGGACCTGGGGCGCGAGCAGGGCGTGCGCGTCAACGCGATCAGCGCCGGACCCATGCGCACGCTCAGCTCGGCCGGCATCTCCGACTTCGACCAGATGCGCGACCACGCCGCGCGCAAGGCGTGCCTGAAGCGCAACGTCGAGTTCGAGGAGCTCGGCACCACGGCGCTGTTCCTGCTGAGCGAGGCCTCGGGCGGGATGACCGGGGAGCTCCTGCATGTCGACTGCGGCTATAGCATCGTCGGGCTGTAGGGCAAGAAGATCATCTTGGGCCGCGGCTGGCTCGCCCCGCCGTGCAGGCAGCGGCATGGCGTTCCACGCACATCGTAGTCCGGCCCCAGCGGTCGATGGCGAAGCTATGCTTGCGTGGAAGCTCGACGCTCTCAACACCGGATTAGCAGCCGGTTTGCCTGGCTTCGACCCCCTTCGCACCATTCCATGACCGATCTCGTCCAGTACACCGCGCAGTTCGGGCTCGCGCTCGACGACCTCACGCCCCAGCGCGTGGCGATGTTCGTGGCCGCGCGCAACGCGGCGCCGTGGGTCGAGGAGATGGTCGTGCCCGTGGCCCACGACGAGCGCCGCTCCGACGAGCCTTCCCTGGCCGAGAAGGAGACGGAGCGGTATCACGAGCTCACGGCGTACCAGGACGAGGCCGAGGGCGCGCGCCTGCCGGCCGACGAGATGGACGTGGCCCTCACCGGCGACGCCGAGGACCTGCCCCGCGTCTTCCCCGCGCAGTGGCTGCTCGAAGAGACCCAGCCCGACCTGTTCTACGCCCGGCTCGCCCAGGGCGAATTGCTGGTGCCTTTGTGGCAGCGGCCCACGCAGCAGCCCGACGACGCGGAAGACGAGATCCGCCAGCGCGAGCTGGTCGAGGACGATCTGCAGGCCCGCGCGCAGCGGCAGCACGCCTACGTCCTGCTCGACACCTCGCGCACCATGAACGACCACGACCGGCGCGGGCCGGTCGCGCGCGGGCTGGCCCTGGCCTTCCTGCTCAAGGGCCACCAGCAGCGGGCCCGGCTCCACCTGCGGCCGTTCACCGCCGAAGTGGGCGAGCTCTCCTCCGGCACGGGCCACGAGGCGTTCCGCGCCATCGCCGCGCGGGTCCTGTCGCTTCCCAACGCGGGCCAGACGCGGATCCAGACCGCCCTGGAGCAGGCCGTGGCCGACATCGCGGCCGGCGGCCCCTGCCTGCGGTCCGAGATCATGCTGATCACCGACGGGCTCTCGCGCATCGCCGAGTGCCCCTTGCGCGGCCAGAAGCTGCACACGTTCCTGATCGGCGACCTGCTGGAAAAAGGCGAGACCGCGCGGACCATCGAGACGCTCAAAGGCTGGAGCGAAACGTTCCACCGCGTGTGGACCAACCGCTTCGCCGACATCCTCGCGCCGACCCTGGCCGACCTGGAGGCCGCGGGCGGGGTCCTCCAGGCCCTGGCCGAGAAGGCGGGACGGCACCCCTCGCGCGAGCTTGGCACGCGCCTTCGCCGCATGCGCCAGGCGGTGGGCTACCTGCTCCGCCAGTTCCAGGCGTCGCGCTCGAAGCGCGAGCCGTTGCCCGACGAGATCGCGGGCCTTCAGGCCCAGCTCGCCGCCACGGCGCCGCTCTTGGAGGCCTGTTCCGAGGAGGCCCTCGCCTCGGCGCTTCCCACGCAGCCGGCCTCTTCGTCGCTCCACGCCGCTGGCTCGTCCGGCGCGATCGGTTCGGGCCCCGGTCTCTGGCAGCGCCTGAAGGCCCTTGCCGCGGCCGTGGCGGCGTGGGTGCGACGGGCGCTGCGAAGGAGGTGAGGGACGGGGTCGCGCGCCGTCTCCTCAGCGTGCGACGGTACACGGTGGATTTCGTTCGAGAAAAGGCGCGACACGCCGTTCCTTGCAGCGCACCGCCCGATCCGCTATGACAATGAACCATCGCCGCGGCGTTTAGCCGTCGGACCGCGCAGCGCGTAAGGATCACGTCTTGAGCCACGCTCCGAACCAGCCCGACATGTCCGACGAGGCCTTCCGGTTCTATCCCGCGGCGTTCCAGGGCCGGCAGCGCAAGCCCACCGTGATCCTCATGTCGTCGGCCCTGCTGTGCGCCTTCTGGTGGTACTTCGGCCGGGCCGACTTCTACGACGCGCATCTGGCCTCGCGCTTCGCGCTCTGGGACGATCCCGGCGCCACCCGGGCGTTCTACATGTTCACGGCCGGGTTCCTCCTCCTGGGCGCGGTCCCCGCGACGATCGTCAAGCTGGTCTTCCAGGAGCGCCTGGCCGATTACGGCGTGCAGCTCGGAAACCTCCGCGCCACGGGGTTCTGGACGCTGGTACTCGCGCCCCTGTGGCTGGTGCTGGCCTTCGTGGGCTCGCGCAACCCGGACGCCGTCGCCTTCTACCCGCTCAATTACAGTGCGGGCAGCTCGCCCGCCATGTTCGCGCTGCACGCGCTGGCCAGCGCGGTGTTCTTCGCCGGATTCGAGTTCTTCTTCCGCGGCTACCTCCAGTTCGGCCTGCGCGACTCGGTAGGCCAGATCAACGCCCTGCTCATCCAGGTGCTGGCCACCGTGCTGCTGACCATGGGTAAGCCGGTCCCCAACGAGGCGTTCGGGGCCATGTTCGCGGGCATCGTGTTGGGCTTCGTCGCCTACCGCACGCGCTCGCTGCTCTCGTCGCTGATCCAGCACTGCCTGCTGGGCATTACGCTGGACCTGTTGATTAGCCTGGGCTAGATTGCCATGCACGATCCCGGGAGGGAAAGGGGGATCCGTCGCGCCTGGGCGGGGTGGGGCATTCGCTGAGAGCCAAGGAGGTGCTGTCCCTGGCGGCCTTCGACGATCGCGTCAAGGCGGCGGTCAGCAGCGAAGGCGGGATCGGCACGCGGCTGTCCAATTGGGACGCCCCCTCGTACCTGGGCAAGGAAGTGCGGGAGAAGGACTTCGCGCACGAGCACCACGAGCTGCTGGCCCTGGTCGCGTTACGGGCATTTCTCCTCATCGGGGGCGATTCGGCCGACGGCGACCGGATCTGGCCGTTCATTGAGGCCGCCTTGCCGGTTGACCGGCTCTACGGCGGGCCGGCGCGGATCGGGCTGTTCAACCACCGCAAAGGGGCACAGCGTTCCGCCGGAGGCTGAAAGGCGGATCGAGGAGTGGCTGGACGCGTACCTTTGATCGCCGGCGTTCCGCGAGGCTACAATGGCCGTGGGGCCGGCCACGGCGCCGGCCATCCGCCGTCCTGCCATCCAGGACTCACCCGTCACTTCTGAGGACGCGCCATGCTCCGCCGCTCGTTCGTCGCCCTGATGGTTCTCGCTTTGCTCACGCCTCTCGCCGCGGCCGGCGAGGCCAAGCGCGTGCTGCTGCTGGGCATGAAACGCGACCATCCGCCCGGGACCCACGAGTACATGGCCGGCTTGAACGTCCTGGCCGTGATGCTCCAGAAAGTGCCGGGGTTGGAGGTCGAGGTGATCGCCGCCGACGAGCCGTGGAAGGAAGGCCCCGAGAAGATCAAGTCGGCCGACGCCCTGGTGCTCTACCTCGGGCAAGGTGCCCGCTGGGAGCAGATCGACGCGCAGCGTCACGAGGCCCTCAAGGCGTTTGCCGCGCGGGGGGGGGCGATCGTGGGCCTGCACTGGGCCATCGGGGCCAAAGATGCCAAGTACATCGAGGGGCACCTCGCCCTGCAGGGCGGCTGCCACGGCGGCCCGGACCGCAAGTACCTCATCGGCGAGGCCGACGTCAAGGTCGTCGATCCCAAGCATCCCATCATGCGCGGCCTCTGCGACATGCACCTGAAGGACGAGTTCTACTACCGGCTCAAGTTCGCCAAGCAGGGCAAGATCGTGCCGCTGCTCGACGCCATGATCGAGGGAAAGCCCTACACCGTGGCCTGGGCCTTCGAGCGACGCGACGGAGGGCGCTCGTTCGGATGGTCGGGAATGCACTACCACGACAACTGGCGCCTGCCCCAGCTCCGCCGGATGATCGTGCAGGGAGTGCTGTGGACGCTGAAGATGCCGGTGCCCGAACAAGGGCTCGACCTGAACGTGCCCGACGAGGCGTTTGAGCTGAACAAGCGGGCGGGCTGAACTCCTAAGTCCCGGAAGACTGCGGGAGCCAGGACGGTGCGCGTCGGGCTAAGCTCCTGCTCCGGACCGGACGTCACCGCCTCCGCCGCGTCGCAAACCCCAGAAATCCTACCAGCCCCACGGCCAGCAGCACCAGGCTCGCAGGCTCGGGCACGGGGAACATGGCCTCGAAGTTGTCGCGGAGCTGCGCCCCGGTGAGCACCTGGTCGTAAAGCCGCACCGCTCCGATCAGCCCGTCGAACGTGCCGAAGGCGTCCAGGTCGTTGCTGTCCGTGCCGCCGATGTTCACGCCGATCCCGTTGCTGCTGCCCAGGTTGTCGGCGTTGCCGCCGGCCCAGGAGGTGATGTCGGCGGCGGTCGCGTCGGCGCCCAGGCTGTGGCCGTTGAGAAACAGCTCGATGCGGTTGCCGCCCAGGTCGATCACGCCCGCCACCTGGAAGAACTCGGCCAGGTAGGCGTCTTCCAGAACCGCGCTGACCTCCAAGTTGTCGTTTCCGGGCAGGGCCGCGTCCTGGTCATACCGGAAGCGGAGCGTGTTGTCCTCCAGCAGCAGCGAGAACCCGCCTGCGTCGCCGCCCGCCTCGAAGAGGATCTCCGAGCCAACGAAATCGTCGGGCCGGACCCACAGCTCGACGGTCAGGTCCTCGCCGCGGCCGGGAAGGTTGGGGGCGGCGACCGCGCGCCCCGCCCCGCCCGAAAACTCATATGCTTGGCCGATGCGCGACGTACTGGCGAACGCCGCAGTCAGCGCCGGAGTGTCGGCCTCGCCGGAGAGGTTCCATCGCCGCGACGCGCCCGCCCGGTCGAGGTTGCTCTGCCACTCGGAGCCGGGACTGGTGCCCGGGTCGGCCGCGTCCCAGGCGACCGTGGGCAGCAGCGTCTGCGCCCCGAAGCGGCGCACGAACTTCACCGCGTCGTCGCTGAGCACCTCGTCGTAGAAGGCCACGTCGTCCAGGTAGCCGCTCAGGGCGTTGGTCGCCGTCCCGTTCTGGTTCTCGACCCCCAGGACGGTCGGCCGGCCCGCCTGGTACTGAAGCGGCCCGAGGCCGCCGGAAGACGTCGAGAGCGTGTTATCGCCGATCACCGAGCCGCCGGGCGGGGCGGTCGAAGGCACCACGGTGAGCTGGGTCTGGTCGCTCGAGTCGAATCGCACCGCGGCGAAGTACCACTGGCCGACCTCCAGGACGTTGGGATTGACCGGACCGACGCTGGCCCCGGTGCCGTCGCGCAGCAAGGCCCGCACCTTCTCGCCCGGCGCTGCCCCGAGATCGTAACGGAACCCCCGCGATGTTGTTGCCGTGCCGCTCATCGACTCGATCAGGCGGTCGAACTGGTTCAGCGTCTCGGGCCGGAACCAGAACGTCATGGTGAAGTTGTCCGCGGGTTGCACGGCCCCGCTGGTCCCCAGGTTCACGCCACCCCCTTGTCCGCCACCCGGCGCGAACTGGTACGCCAGCCCGAACGGGCCGCCCACGCCCTGGGTCACCCGGGCCGGGTTAATGACCGCGCCGTCCTGACCAGCCACGGAATCGACCACGGGACCAGGCGACTGCGCCGGCTCATCGAGCCGGTAGTGGGCCACGAGACCGGCCTGAGCCGCGCTGGCCAGCAGCATGAAGGCCGTAGAGGTCAGCGAGGAAGCCCGGATCGGGCAAGGAATGGCGATCATGACGCCCCCCTTCGGCGGATGGCAGGTTCGACCGCAGGCCGGACATGGGATGTCCGGCCGCACCTCGATTCTAGTTGGCCCTTGCGCCCAAGCCAAGCGCGCAGGGAGCTGCCCCCTCCGGCGTGCTGCCTTGTGCCACCCCGTGACGGTTGCGGTTCTGGCGCTCTGTCCGAAGCCGCGACCGTGTGACCGCGGTCGGCGGGCAGCCCCCTCACGGCAGCAGGCCCTGCTGCTTGAGGAAACGCCGGGCAGCCGCCGCAGGGCTCTGGCCGTCCTCCTGGTCCACGGCGTAGTTCAGCCCGCGCATCGTCTGGTCGTCGAGCACGCCCGCCAGCCGCCGCAGGGCCTCGCCGAGTTGGGGATACCGCCCGAGCGTAGCCTGCCGCACGACCGGCGCCGCGAAGTAGGGGGGGAAGAAGGAGCGGTCGTCCTCGAGCGTGGCGAGGTCATACGCTTCGATCCGCCCGTCCGTGGAGAACGCCGGGATCACGTCCACCTCGCGCGCGTTGATGGCGTCGTACATCAGCCCGGGATCGACCTCGCTGACCTCTCCGAAACGGAACCCGTAAGCCCGCTTGAAGCCTGCATAGCCGTCCGACCGCTCGATGAACTCCGAGGGACATCCCAGGCGCAGGCTCGACGCCTGGTCCTTCAGGTCGGAGATCGTCTTCCAGCCATGCCTTCGGGCCGCCTCGGGCTGGACCGAGAAAGCGTAGGTGTTTTTGAACCCCAAGGGCGGCAGCCACTCCAGGTCGAACCGCTGGGCGTACTCCCGCGAGACGATGCGATAGACCTCGTCCCGGTCGGCGATCGACTCGCGCCCCAGCACGGCCATCAGCCCGGTGCCGGTGTATTCCACGTACATGTCGATCTCGCCGTTGACCAGCGCCCCGTGGCAGATCATGGTGCCGCCCAGACAGAACCGCCGGTCCACGCGCAGCGGCGTGTGGGCCTCGATCAACTCGGCCAGCATGTGCCCGAGGATGATCTGCTCCGTGAAGTTCTTCGAGCCGATGACCACGTCGGCCCGCGTCCGCGCGTAGCCCAGCGCCCCGCCGCCGAACAAGACGACCGGCGCGGCCACGGCCAGGGCCGCCGCGGTCTTGGCCGCGCGCCCCGTGCGGGCCGCGCGCCTGCGCGGGTCGAGCGCCCACTGCACGCCGCCGATCAACAGGTCCACCACCAGCGCCAAGACGGCGGCGGGAATCGCCCCCAGGAGGATCAGGCGGGAGTCGGCCAGGGCCAGGCCGCGGTTGATGAACTGCCCCAGTCCGCCGGCGCCGATGAACGCCGAGAGCGTGGCGATGCCCACGGCCGTCACCGCCGCGGTGCGCACGCCGGCGACGATCACGGGCAGGGCCAGGGGCAAGCGCACGAGCACCATCTCCTGACGCGGGGTCATGCCGATGCCCCGCGCCGCCTCGAGCACTTCGTCCGAGACCTCGGCCAGGCCGGTCACCGTGTTGCGCACGATCGGCAGCAGCGCGTAGAGCGTCAGGGCGAGGATCGCCGGCAGGGCGCCGATCTTGTGCAGGATCGCCAGCAGCAGCGTGAGCATCGCCAGGCTGGGGATCGTCTGGAGGATGCCGACCGTTCCCAGGATCAGGCCGCGGATGCGCGCGATGCGCATTCCGAGGATCCCCAGGAGCACGCCGATGGCCACGGCCATGCCCGTCGAAACCCCGGTCAGCACTAGGTGCTGCGCCGTGCGCAGGCCCAACTCCGGCATGCGGTCGAGGACGAACTCGGTCCATGGCATGGTCGGTCTCCCCGCACGCAAAGGCGGCGGTTTCTACAGCACCTCGCGGTAGGCCGCCAGTTGCTTGGCCGGCTTGCCGAACAGGTCGCGCACGAAGGCCGTGGCCGGCTCGCCCAGCAACTCCTCCTTGGTCCCCAGTTGCTCCAGCCGGCCCTCGTGCAGCACGGCGATCTTGTCGGCCAGCACCAGGGCCTCGAAGATGTCGTGGGTGACGAACACCACGGTCTTGCCCAACTGCTCCTTCAGCCGTCCCATCTCCTGTTGGAGGTCATCGCGCGCAAGCGCGTCCAGGGCCCCGAACGGCTCGTCCATGAGCAGGTGGGCCGGGTCGGCGGCCAGCGCCCGGGCCACCCCCACGCGCTGCTGCTGCCCGCCCGAGAGTTGGTCCGGCAAGCGGTGCTCGTACTCTGCCGGAGGCAGGCCCACCAGGTCGAGCAGCTCGCGGGCCCGTGCGCGGCGCCTGGGGTGGGCCCAGCCGAGCAGGCGCGGCACGGCCTCGACGTTCTGGCCCACGGTCATGTGGGGAAACAGCCCGATCCCCTGGAACACGTAACCGATCGACCGCCTTAGCGCGACCGGGTCCATGTCGAGGACGTCGCGGCCGTCCACCTCGATGTGGCCGCCGGTGGGGTCCAGCAGCCGGTTGATCATCTTCAGCGTGGTGGTCTTGCCGCAGCCCGACGAGCCGAGAAGCACCAGGGTCTCGCCGTCGGCGATCTCAAGCGACAGGTCGCGCACGGCGAACGACTGCCCGCCGTCGAACGACTTGCTCACCGACCGTAGCGCGATCACTTTGGCGTCCCCGTGCGGGCCTTCACCACTGGCAGAGCATGCCGAAGCCCGGCCGGCACACCGAGCGGTACTTGGCCAGCACGGCCTCGGGCGCGGCGGAGCCGTTGTCGCTGCCGTGGTACGACGTCTGCTCGATGCGCCCAAACTCCTGGGCCGCGGCCCAGTCGCGGGCCTCGTCGAACGTGTGATACCAGACGAACCGCGGGCCCAGCAGATCGTGCATTTGCACTGCACGGTCGCGGAGGTTGCGCGGCGCGTGCTCCGTGAGGCCCAGGGCCGTCAGCGCGCGCGACCACGCCTCCACCACCGGCGAAGAGACGCGGCAGAAGGCCGTCAGCATCCCCTCCGGCATGCGCCGCGTGACCTTCATGAGCTGCTCGACCGTGACGTTGAACAGCAGCGACCGCGGCGCGTACAGCCACACGAAATACCGCGAATCCGCCCCGCGCTTGAGCGTGGGCACCAGGGCGTCGAAGCAGCGACGTGTGTCGGGCGTATGATGGAACACGCCGCACGAGTAGATCGCGTCGAAGGCCTCGGGCGCCAGCGGTGGAAAGAACAGGTTGCCCTGCACGTAGTGGAGCCCCGGCGCCGGGCAGTGCTTCCGCGCGCGGAACACGCTCTCGCTCAGGTCGAGGGCCACGACGGTCGCCCCCGCGTCGGCCAGGGCCTTCGACAGCGTGCCGTTGCCGCAGCCGGCGTCGAGGATTACCTTGCCGCGGAGGTCGTCCTGCTGCCAGGCGAGCTCGTGCAGCACGACCGGGACGCGCTCCTCGACGGTCACGCCCCACGTGGTGTTGCCATACTCGTACATCTCCCACTGGCTGCCGAAGCTCGCGCCCGTCACCCGCTGGTACTCCTCGGGCTCGTGCGCGTCCTTCGCCAGTTCGGGCAGGAGGCGCGGCACACCCGCTTCGACGGGAAAGGCCCCGCAGCCCTCGCGGCAGTCCAGCACGCCGCTCTCGATCTGGCCCTCGGCCTCGTGCGGCGACTCCAGCTGAAGCCGGCCGCCGCAGACCGGGCAGCGGTAGAATTCAATTGCTTGGGGATCCATCGATTCTCGTCGTCGCGGCCGCGCGCCCCGCGGAGGGCACGCAGCCCCGTTGTTCAAGGAGGTTCGGGAGTCGCCGTCGGCTCGCGGGCGCCAAAGCCCCAGGCCCCGCGAGCCGGCGCGCGATCTGGCATGGTCGTTCGGCCCGGACGACCCGCGTCATTGGCCGCAGCGGTCGCCGGGTAGCGCCGCGCACGGGCGGCACACCTCTTCCAGCGTCTCGGCGTCGGCCTCGACCAGGCGGTCGGGCATATCCTTGAGCTTGCGGGCCACCATGGCCACGTAGTAAAGCGGCTTGCCGCGTATCGACATCCGGTGGCGGAACCGCCGGTAGGCCTGGATCTGGATGATCCGCTGGCGCGACAGGTGGCGCACCAGGCGCGAAAACCCCGATCGGTCCTCCTCGTGCAAGAAGCACTCCTTGATCGTGAACGCCACCCAGCCGTCGGTCTCGATCAGGTCGAGCGCCTTGACGAAGGCCATCGGCGGGATGTCGCCGAAGCCCAGGGCCGCCACCGTCGTCAGGCAGTTGAACCCGTACTTGCGCAACGTCTTCTCGTGCGGTTCGGGAAGGTCCGTCAAATCGGTGACGAGGTACTCCTCGTACACTCCGGGCCGGTCCCGCTGCGTGGCCTCGCGGGCCTCGGGCAGGATGTCCACGCCGACGACCGTTTCCGTTTCGCGCTCGTTCAACTCGTCGCCGACCATGCCGTTGCCCGCACCCACGTCGAGGACCGTCAAGTCCTGGGGTGTTTGCCCAAAGTCGCGGATAACCTCCTCCAGCAGTCGGGCCATGCGGCTCGGGGAGTTGCAGGCCAGCCGATCGTAGAACAGTGCTTCGTAGAGGCCGGGGATTCGGAAGATCTCGTCGTAGTCGTGGAGTCGGATTCGGCGTTTCTTCCCCCCGCAGACGACATCGCACCATTCGCAGTCCTGCGAAAGCGCGTGGCCGTCGACCTCAGGGAAACGAATTGCTTCGACCTCCGAGTCGATTTGCGCAAGTCGTTGCTTCCATTGAGGTTCCTTCTTCCTGATTGCTGGCATCGATAGGGTTTCCTGGGGGGTCGGTGAGGTTTCCTGGACTCACGCGCAACGCCCAGCCATACAGGGACGTCACGTACGAATCACGCAAGACGATCCAGTAAGAACGAGGCATTCTACCAAGGATCGGGTCACAATGAAACCGCCGCCAAGGGCTTGAAATACCTACTAGTGCGAAGAAGCGGTGAAAGCTCGCGCATTATCTGCAATTCGAGAGCCCGGGGGGATGTGGGTATTTAACCCCCCCACGTCTTGAATCCCCGCGTCTTCTGCCCGAGATCCGCGCGTTTTCCGCATCTTCCGCTAGCGTTTTTCCGGTTGTTGTCGGCACGCCCCCAACAGGCGACGAACTGCCGGGGGGATAGGCAAGTACTGCGGGGGAGGATCTCCGAAATAGAGGTGTTGACACTACTCCCCCCTCATTCCCGCGCTCCGCGCCCCGTCGCCCACGGGGTCGGAAGTTCTACCTCGACAGGTGCGGTGGCATCATGGAAAGCGCGTTCGAGAGAAGACTCCCGACCTCCGTCCCCTCCTCCCCCAACACGGCCCGATTCTCACCGCGTGATCCTCCGCAACGCCGCGGCGGAAAGGGGGAATGGGAACGTCTCCGTCCCTCGCTCCGGCGTGGGAGCCAGGCCTGGCCTGGAGACCGGCGGCCCCAGAACTCGGAGCGTCCTGGCGCGGGCGTCCCCGCGCAGACCGTGGCAACGGGTGCGGCCGGCCGCGCCGCCTACATCTCGCCCAGCACCTGGCGCTTGGGCGGGGTGACCTCGAGCGGGCCGAACAGCAGGTGCATCAGGTCGCGCGTGCCGATCGCGGCGGGGCTGACGAGGACCTCACCGGCCGCGAAGCCCGCGGCCGCCCCCTGCTGCTGATTGAACGCCCGCATCCGCGCGAACAGGTGCTGCTTGGCCGGCGGGAACTGCGTGGCGTAACAGGCGATCGCCTCGAGCTTGCGGTCCAGGTGGCCGGTGATGTCCACCACGATCCGGTCGGGCACGTGGGGTGCCAGGGAATGCAGGTCGAGCCGGTAGTAGAGCAGTCGTGGAACCTGGTGCGGGGCCCGTCCCTCGAAGTGCTCGTCCCACTTGCTGAGCTTGCTGTAGAAGACGGCCGCCTCGATGATCAGCATGGCCTGGTAATGGTCGGGCGAGGCCTGCGGCGTCTTGTTGCCCATCGCCAGCACCAGTCGCGGGCGATGCCGTCGGAGCTCCCTGGCCAGGGCCAGCCGGGCCTCGAACGAATCGAACAGACGCCGGTTGGGGAGGTCGAGCGTACGGCGATAGTGCACGCCCAACACCTCGGCGGCCCTGCGGGCCTCCTCCAAACGCACGTGGGGCCCGGGCGAGGCCGGCGTGGGCTCGCCGTCGGTCAGGTCGATGATGCCCACGCGGTGCCCCTGCTCGGCCAACTTGGCCAGGGTGCCGCCGCAGGCGATCTCCACATCGTCGGGGTGGGCGCCCACGGCGATCACGTCCAGCGGGGCGGATTCCGATTCCAAGGTGCTCATCCTCGGTGCGCTTTCGGGGCCGCTCAGGCCGGCTTGACGATCGAGACGAGGAACGCGGGATTGAGGGCCTGGAAGCGGATCCGCTCGAGCTGGTAATTGCCCCGCGCGATGTTGATCATCCACACGTTGACGTTCAGGCTCTGGTCGTGGAGCAGGTGGTGTGTTTCTGCCAGGTTGTCGATGCTGCCCATCGTGACCACCAGGCGCCCCCCCTTGCGAAGCCGCCCGTAGGCCGCCTCGACCAGCCGGCTGATCCCGCGCCCGCTGCCGCCGACGAACACGCAGTCGGGGTCGGGCAGGTCCGCCCAGGCCTCGGGGGCGCGGCCGAGGACGGGCACGAGGTTCGCGACGTCGAACCGCCGGGCGTTCTCGA
The DNA here is from genome assembly GCA_964434165.1 of uncultured Pirellulales bacterium. Taxonomy (GTDB): domain Bacteria; phylum Planctomycetota; class Planctomycetia; order Pirellulales; family Thermoguttaceae; genus CAYSUS01. Next base: position 35,567 of record CAYSUS010000046.1, on the reverse strand, counting down.
TGATCAACTGGTGGTCGTCCGGGTCCATCTCGATGGCGTAGACCGTGCCCTGCGGGGCGATCTGCGCGGCCTCCACGGCCACCGACCCGCTCCCCGCGCCGATGTCCCACACCACGCTGGCCGGTCCCAGGTCCATCTCGGCGAGGACCATCGAGCGGACCTCCGAGGGCGTGAGCAGCCCGCGCTTGGGACGTGACTGGAGGAAGTTGTCGTCGGGGTTGCCGAACAGACGGCGGCCCATCGACTCGACGGGGCGGTCGGGCACGCTCGGCTTGCGCACGAGGATCATCACGTTCATGGGCGAGAACTGCTGCCCGGACAACTCGGCCAGCTCGCAGCGCGTGACGCGCTCGTCGGGCGACCCGAGGTTCTCGCACACGTAGGCCGAGAAGTAGTCGATCCCCTGGTCGAGCAGCGCCCGGGCCACGGCCGAGGGAGGATGCTCCGCGCTGGTGAACAGGCCCACCTTCTCGGCCCCGCGGATCTGCTCCAGCACGCGGTCGATGCCGTGCGTGGCCAGGTTGGTGAGGAAGGCCTCCTCCCAGCTTTCCTTGACCCGGGCGAAGGCGAGCTGCATGGTGCTCACGTGGGGCAGGACCTCAAACCGTTCCTTGCCCAGCTTGTCGCACAGGTAGCGGGCGACCCCGTAGAACAGCGGGTCGCCCTCGGCCAGGACCACGATCCGCTTGCCGGCCGACTTGGCGATCTCCTGGACGGCCCGATCGAGGCTCGTGCCCACGGCGAGGCGCTGGCCGGTCCCCTCGGGCACCAGGCCCAGCACGTGCTCCTCGCCGACCAGGAGCTCGGCCGCGCAGACCAGAGTGCGCGCGGCCTCGGTGAGCCCCTCCAGACCGTCCTCCCCGATGCCGACGATGTAGACTCTCTCCGCTCTGCTCAAGGGCGTGCTCCTGTGCAAGACGCGATCGGTGCCCCGCCGGAACCGGTTGATTGTAGGGCTTCGGGCGGGGTGGAGGCAATCGGGGGCCACGTGGCCGGCATTCTCCGCACTGCCGTCCGCCCCAAGTTGCAGGCACACCCCGTGTGCCGTCCGCCCCAAGGGACGACGCAGACACAGCTTCCGCATTTGCCGGTCGACAAAAGACGCATTCGATAGCACGCTGGGTGGATGACAGGGTGGACGGAACAGGAGTCCGCCGAGATACTGGAGTTCTCTCGGTTGCCTCCGTGGTCTCCGTTTTCCAGGCAGCGAGTCAGGCAATGCCTCGTTCACCAACGCCTCCCGGACCGCCCACGACGCCATCGCCGCGGCGATTGCCTGTTAGTCGAAGCCAAGGCCGTCGAGACGGTCCGACCCATTCCCAAGGCACAACGGCTCGGCGGTACATGAAGCTGCTTGACATCCCGCGGGGTCTGATCATCGGTTTTCATGCCCCGAAACGGAAGGAAGGCGTGTCGAGGCTGATTCCTCCCGGGGCCGACCGGAATTGACGCCGCAGAAGAGTCGAAGGCACCGAAGACCTCCCCGCTCCGTTGGCTCGGTTCTCTCCTGTCATGATTAGCCGCGGGACCAACCAGAATAACGAGGTCGCTTTTGACTCGTCCCCCAGTAGCGCGACGGGCGCGCTGCGGGACTGCGCCACAATCCTTTTTTCCCACCAAGGTGAACCGTGCGTCTGAAGCTGCGGCGAACCGTATGGGCGGCGGTCCTTACGGCCCTCACCGGATGCGGAGGCCAGGACAGCGCCGACCTTGCCCGGAGTCGGCTCGATCTAATGGAAATCGCCCTGGGCATGTAGGACTTCCACGACTCCTTCCTCAAGTACCCTTCGGGCGCGCGGAGCAAGGAGGACGGCACCAAGCTCCGAAGCTGGCGCGTCGATGTCCTGCCCTACCTCGAGCGCGGTGACCTGTGGGATCGATTCGAACACCACGAGCCGTGGGACAGCGAGCAGAACCGGAGGGTCGCCGAAACCATGCCGCGGCAGTTCGAAACCGAGGGCGTGAAGGTGCCGGGCAAGACCTCGGTCGCGATCTTCACCGGCGTGGGAACGCCGTTCGGCGGCGACGACGGGCCAACCCGCGACGACATCACCGACGGGCGGCCCAACACGATCATGTGTGTCGAGGCCGGGCCCGACAGGGCCGCGTTCTGGACCAAGCCCGAAGACCTGCCGTTCGACAAGGACGACCCGGTCGGCTCGCTCGGCAACGTGCCGGGCAAGTACTTCGTGGCCGTCTTCTGCGACGGCAGCGCGCGGCGACTGCGCGCGGACATCGACCCCGAGGTCTTCGCGCGCATGGTCCAGCATCAAGACGGGCAGCCCGTCGATCGCGACAAGTACAGCCACCCTGGCGACCGGTAGGCATCGACGGCCGCGGCCCCCAGATCAGGCACGTCCCAACGCGCGGGCGCCGGATTCACGCGGCCACGAAACGCAAACGCGTCAGGGCCCGCTCCGCCTCGTCGCGCACGCGCGGATCGCGATCCTCCAGCAGCTTCTGAAGGTCGGGAACCGCGGCCAGCGCCCGGGCGCCGTTCATGCCCAGGGCCCCCGCGGCATTGCGCCGGGTGATCGGGTCCTTGTCGCCGAGCTTTTCGATGAGTTTTCGGATCAGTCGATCCGGCTGATCGGGCATTCGAATGTCCCCCTCACGACCCCTGCCGGTCCAGGCCGGCTTTTATGACAGTATCGACCGCCAAAACCCCTCGACTTTGCCAAGTTGTGGAACCTCACGGGGATAACCCATGAACCGCGGAGGCTTGGAAAGAATGGCGAACTTGGGGTAAGCAGCCCCTCCTGTGTCCACCGCTGCGCGGCGCCGCGGCTCGCCACTGGTGGGCTTCGGCACGTGGAAAACCACGCAACGGCTTGTTTCCGCGACATACCGCAGACCGAGCCGCCTCCCGCAACGTTTGGAAGCCCAAGGACTTGCGATCGCTCCAGGCGATCGGGTCCGCCCGGGCGACGGAGCCTTGAGGCAATCGCGCAGGCCTCGGCTGGTGTTTTGGCACAGGTTGGGCTGTAGGCAGGAGAGAGGAATTGTGGTAGAAATCCTGCCGGGGGGAACACGATAGCACGCTGAACGGAACGGAGTCGGTCCCGCCACCCGGGCGCGAGGCTCCCTCGGTCGTCGCCGGGGGGGCACATGTTGCGCGCCACGGGCTCTCGCGGCGACCGCCCCTTCCGCCACGGCATGCTGGGACTGGATCGGAACGCATCCCCTGGACCGCTGTGCCGGAGGAGGCACTGATGGGCCGAAGCCGTTACCCCCGGCCTGGCCATCGCCTGGCGCCCGCAACGTTGGCTGAATTGCTTCAGGACCCGGTGCCGGCTGGTGTTCTGCCCGGTGACCAGACCGGCTTGAAGCTCTGCGACCTGGACGAGACGAGCTGGGAGCGGTTCGACGAGCGGGTGTGCCGCGAGCTGGGCGCCGAAGTGATCCGCGCCATCAGCCGCGTGGCGCGCAACCCGACCCGCGTAGCCCAGCGGTTGCTCCCGCCGCTTCCCCAAGGCCTCGGCCTGGACGATCTTCAGCTCGAGGTGCGCACGTTCAACTGCCTGGCCGCGGCAGGGCTCGGCGAACGGCCGCAGGACATCGGCGCCATGACCGTGGAAGCGGCACTTGCGCTGAAGGGGTTCTGGGTGAAGTGCCTCATCGACCTGCTGACCTCGCTGGAGTTCGCGATCGATCACCCCGAGGCCGTGGAAGCACCGGGGGGCCGAGCCGCTCGTGCGCGCTCGCGCTCCGACCGCAAGGACCGCTACCCGCGTCGGGGCTATCGCGTGGCGCCCAAGACCCTGAAGGAGATCCTCACCGAGAGGATCCCCGAGAGGCTCGCCAAAGGGACACCCCTGGCGGGCCGCCGCCTGTGGCAGTTGGACGAGACCGTCTGGCGGCATCTGGGCGCGAAGACGATTCAGCGCTTGGCCGAGACGGTGGTTGCCCGGGTCGGCGCCGGGGCGTGCTCGCAGGCGGTGCGGCGGCGGCGCCTGCCCAAGCTTCCCGAAGGCGCGGGCTTGGACGACCTCCGCCTGGAGAACCGGACCCGCAACTGCCTTCGGCGCGGCGAGTTGGGCCGGCGCTTGGAGGAAGGCGCCCGATGCACGGTGGGCGAGGTGCTCAAGACGAGGGCCTTCGGCGCCAGATGCCTCGTGGACCTGTTGTGCTCGCTGGAGACGCTCGCCGCGCGCCGGAGCCAGTGGGGCGGGAGCCTGGCTGCCGAGGCCGCGATGCTCAAGGAGATCCCCGAGGCCGCCGCGATCCACTTCCGCGACCCGCGGTTCGGACCGCTCTTGCGGGCCACGGATCGGTCGGCCGACACCGTCTGCGAGCTGCTCGACCATCTTGTCCGCGGCGAGCTCGACGGGCCCGGATCGCCCGAGCTTCATGAGAGCGTCGGCCAGGTGCGTCGCCGCGTGGCGGAGGCGCTGGGGCTTCCCCTGGAACGGGAGTTGACGGAGATATTCGCGGCGGCCACGTCGCGCCGCGACCGGGAGATCCTCGCCGCCTACTACGGCTGGGACGGCCGGGGCGGAACCACACTCGAGCACTTGGGGCGCAAGCACCGACTCAGCCGCGAGCGCATCAGGCAGATTTGCGTGCGTGCCACGAAACGCGGCCGCGCCGTGCGGGCCTTCGCGCCCGTGCTCGATCGGGCGGTTGCGTTTCTCAACGGGCGCCTGCCGCGCCCCGTGGACGACCTCCAGCGGGAGTTCGACGCGGCCGGCTTCTCCGCGTGTGGGATGCGACTGGAGAGCGTGCGCCAGGCCGCGGCGCTGTTGGGCCGCCAGGTGGGATTCGCCGTGGTCAGCGCGGGCCGGGCCCGTCTGGCCGTGCCGCCGGACTGCGCGTCCCTGCCCAAGGTCATCCTGCACACGGCCCGGCGCGAGCTGCTCAGCCAGGGGGCGACGACGATCGCCCGGCTGGCCAAGGACATCGCCCGGGAGACGCGCTGCCAGGTTCCTCAGGTGCTGGTTCTGGCCACGCTTCGCACGCTCCCCGATTTCCAGTGGCTCGACGAGCGGGGCGGCTGGTTCCAGTTGGACACGCAACCTCAGTTCGGGCTGCGCAACATCGTGGAGAAGGTCCTCTCCGTCTGCCGCGGCATCGACGTCGATAAGCTCCGCGAGGCGATGACCCGTTACCGGCGCACCGACGAGTCGGTGCCGCCGCCCGGCGTGCTCTTGGAGTTCTGCCGGCGCATCCCGGGAGTGCGGGTCGAGAGACGGCGGATCGTCGCCCAGCGCCGCCGCGACTGGCGCAAGACACTTGCCGCGGTCGAGGCCGGCATGGTGGGCGTTCTCCGCAAGCACGGGCCGCTCATGGAACGGGGCGAGCTGGAGGAGAGGTGCGCGGCCGCGGGTGTGAACCGCTTCAGCTTCAACGCGATTCTGATGTGCTCGCCGGTGATCGAGCAATTCGGCCGGGGCGTGTACGGATTGCTGGGCGCGAGGCCCAATCGCAGGACCATCGCGGCGCTTTGCGCGCAGCGGCACAAGAACCGTCCGCCCAAGGTTCTCACGCAGTTTGGCGAGACGGAGGACGGCAAAGTGTATTTGGGCTACCGCCTCTCCAAGGCGGCGATCTCCGGCGGCGTGATCACCGTGCCCTCGGCCGTCAAGGCGCGGATCGGCGGCCGCTACCGACTGCGCACGCACGACGGAAACGACGCCGGCACGCTCGTCTCCAAGAACGGCTGCGCCTGGGGACTGGGGCCGGCCCTGCGGGGCCAGGCGGCCGAGCCGGGCGACGAGGTCCTGCTGCTGTTCGACCTCGACGCGGGCGAGGCCGTCCTTCACGTGGGCAACGGCAGCCAGACGCGGGCCGAGCCCGCCGCGGCCGCAGAAGGGTGAGAGGGGCGGCGACGCGGAAGGCGGGCCGCGCCCCGCGATGCACCAGGACTCCCGACCCCTTCGCCACCCTACAGCTGCAAGTACTCCCGCGGGAACTCCCACGGCGCGCGGTACTCGGGGATCGAGAGCCGGGCGGCCTCCTCGTCGCCGACGATCCAGCTCGTGGCCGGGTCGAGCCGGATCGAGCGGCCCAGGCGCAGCGAGAGGTTGCCCAGCACGATGGGGATGTTGACGTGGTGGTGATACGCCACGTTGGCGCTGGGCTGCTTGCGGGTCTTGATACACTCGAGCCACTCGATCTCGTGGCCCGGCGAGTCGGGCACGGACCTGGGCACTTCGCCGGGAGCCTTGTAGCGGTCGCCCTCGGGCACGATCTTGTGCGTCCGGTAGTCGGCGAACAGCGTGGCGTCGGTGCCGTGGAAGTACGTGCCCAGCCGGCGCCGCGTGCCAGGCTTGCCCTGGGCGTCGAACCCGTAGCTGCTTGCCTGCGACATCATCCACGTGAGCGTGAAGCCGGGGTACTGGACCACCGTCTCCTGGGTGTCGTGCACGTCGCCCGCGTCCTTCAGCACGAACCGGCCGCCGCTGGAGGCGACCATCGTGGGAACGCCGAGCTTGAGGGCGAACACGGGCAGGTCGATGATGTGCGGGGCCCAGCAGGGGGTCCAGCCGCCGCTGTAGGCCATGAACGAGGAATGGGTGAAGGAGTCCTTCACGATCAGCGGGTTGAAAGGCCGCATGGGACCGGGCCCGACCCAGAGGTCCCAGTCGAGCCCCGCCGGCGGATCGCCGTTCGGGTCGTCGCCGATCCCCTCGGGGCCGAGGTTCAAGACGTTGAATGTCCGGGCGACGGCGATCTGCCCCAGCGCCCCGCAGCGCACGTGGTCCACGACCTTGTGGTAGTTCTCGCTGGCGTGGATCTGCGTTCCCACCTGGCTTATGCGCTTGTGGCGCCGCACGGCCTCGACCACGGCCAGGCTCTCGCCGAGGGTGAGGGTCATGGGCTTCTGGAGGTAGATGTCCTTGCCCGCACGGCACGCGTCGATCGCCTGCAAGGCGTGCCAGTGCGGCGGCGTGGCGATGATCACTGCGTCCACGTCCTTCTGATCGAGCAGCTCGCGGTAGTCGCGGCAGCCCTTGGCCGTGTCCCGGTAGGGCTTCAGGGCCAGGTCGAGCCGCTCCTTCCACACCTCGCAGACGGCGGTGACCGCGACGTCGGGATGCTCGGCGCACCGGCCCAGGTTGCCGCGGCCCATGCCGCCGGCCCCGATCAGGCCGATGCCGATCCGCTCATTGGCTGGGGCGTTCTCTTCCCGTCCCAGGGCGCTGGCCGAGACGAGCATCGGCGCGGCCACCCCGGCCGCGGCCGACCTTTGGAGAAACACGCGGCGATCGAGCGAGGGTGAATCGGACATGGCGAATTCCTCCGGCTTGGCGACTTGAGATGAAAGCACACGCGACGGCCGTGTCCCCTGAACCCTATCCCTCCAGATACTCCTGGGGGAACTTCCACGGATCGCGATACTCGGGCACGGCCAGGTGCGCGGCCTCGTCGTCGCCCACGATCCGCTCGGCCCCGGGGTCGAAGTCGATCGACCGCTTCAGCCGGTAGGCCAGGTTGCCCAGCACGATGGGGATGTCGATCCGCACGTGGTAGTCCACGCAGCAGCTCGGCTGCCGGCGCGACTTGATGCAATCGAGCCATTCGCGCTCGTGGCCTGGCGAACGGGGAATGGACTTCTCCGGCGGCGCGGCGTCGGCGAGCCGATCGCCCTCGGGCACGACCTCGTGCATCCCGTAATTGCTGTACAGCGTGGCGTTGACGCCGTGGAAGTAGATGCCCAGGCGCCGCGCCGGCGTGCCGGAGCCGAAATCCCAGGCGTAGCTGCTTACCAGCACGCCCATCCAGGTCATGGTGCGGTCCGGGTATTGCCAGAGGATCTCCTGGACGTCCGGGGCGTCGCCGTCGTCGCGGATCACGTACCGGCCGCCCGAGCAGCTCACGCGCGAGGGCAGCGGCAGGTCCAGAGCCCAGACCGGCAGGTCGATGATGTGCGGGGCCATGCCGGGCGTCCAGCCGCCGCTGTAGTCCATGAACGAGCAGTGGTTGTACGAGTTGGCCGCGAGGATGCGGTTGTAGGGTCGCTTGGGCCCGGGGCCGATCCACATCTCCCAGTCCACGCCGGGCGGCACGTCGCCGTCGCCTCCGCGGCCCACGCCGTCGGGCCCCTGGTTCATCACGTTGAAGGTCCGCACCACGGGGACGGGACCGAGCTTGCCCGACCGCACGTACTCGACCACGCGGCGGTAGTTCTCCGAGGCGTGGATCTGCGTGCCCACCTGGCTGATCCGCCCGTGCTTGCGCACCGCGTTGCGCACGGCCAGGCTCTCGCCCAGGTGCAAGGTCATGGGCTTCTGGAGATAGATGTCCTTGCCCTGCTCACAGGCCTCGATCGCCTGGAGGGCGTGCCAGTGCGGCGGCGTGGCGATGATCACCGCATCGAGGTCCTTCCGGGCGAGCAGGTCGCGGTAGTCCCGGTAACCCTTGGCCGTGTCCTCGTGCTTGGCGACAGCCGCGTCGAGGCGCGACGGCTGCACGTCGCACAGCGCGCGAACCACGACGTCCGCATGCGCGGCGCAGGCGCGGAGGTTGCCCATGCCCATCCCGCCGCAGCCGACGAGGCCAATCGCAACCCGGTCGCCCGCCGGGGGCCTCTCCTCCAGTCCCAGGGCCGCGGCCGAGACGACCACCGGGGCGGCCACGCCGGCCGCGGCCGATTGCTTGACGAAGGTGCGGCGATCGAATGAGGTGGGATCGGACATGGCGGGGACTCCTACTCGGAGAGTTCCAGGATCGTCCAGAGCTTCAACTCGGGAATCGTCACGGAAAGCGCGGTCTCGCCGGCCTGGATCGGCACCGTGACCGGCTCGCACTTGGGCGCGTGGAGGATTGCCTTGGCCGGCTTGCGCCCCGCGACAAGATCGCGGCGGACATGGAGCGTGAAGCCCTTCTGCGCGACCATCGCGTCCTTCTCGGCATCGTACCGGCGGTTGAGCAGATGGACGACGACCGGGGCCTGGCGCTTGCCGGGGATCGCACGGGGCACGGCCATGACGTGGTCGCTCCCCTCGATGCGGACCGGGACTCCAGCGACCTTCTCCAGGGCCATCTCGTCGGGCCAGACCACCAGCCGCCCTTGTTTCCGGACGGCCTCGATCGCCTCGCGCTGAGGCCCCTCCATGGCCAGGTTTCCCGTCACGATCACGGCTCGGAATCCGGCCAGCTTCTCCGCGTCGATTCGATACGGCAGCCAGTCGTCGCCGGCCACGACCACGGTGAACGGGACGTTGCGCCGGGCCAGGGCCGTGCAGACCGGCTCGACGTTCGCTTTACCCCGGCGCCGGGCGGCGTTGTCGTACACGACGGCCACCGGGGCGATCGCTTCATAGCCGTCGAGGATCCGCGCGTGGTCGCGCACGAACCGGTAGAGCCATGCGTACTCCGCGGTCGGGCCTTCATACCAGTGGGTGCCTTTCTCCTTCGTGTAGCACCACTGCCGGTTCGGCGCCATGAAGTTGTGGCCGAAGGCGTAGCTCAATGCGGTCCAGGTCCGCACCAGACCGGGCCTGGTGTGCTCGTTGACGAAGGCCCAGTCGTGGCCGCTGGCCGTGGAGGTCACCGGCCGGTCCAGGCCGTCGGCCAGCTTGTACACGTAGATGGGATGGACGGGCGGCTTGCCGTTCGCGGCCCTGTGCGGGACCTCGCAACAGAAGTAGCTCAGGTGCGGGGCGATGGCCAGCGTCTGCGGCTGCGACAGTCCGGAGTTGACGCACAACGTCAGCGGCGCGCCGCGAACCTCCTCCGCGCGCCTGCGGTACGCCGCCACGAACGCGGTGTTGGCCTTCACCTGGAAGTCGAGGAACTCCGCGGCCAAGGGCAGCGAAGCGCGTCGCGTGCGGTAGTCCTCGGGCTCCACGCCTTGCGCCTTGAGGAACTCCCCGTAGTCGAACTTGGCGAGGCCCTCGATCCCCAGCTCGGCGAGCTTCTCCTTCGGGACGCTCTTGCCGAGGTACGCACGGAAACCGGCCATGCAGTGGCGGCAGAAACACCCCTGGAGCCACGTGACGCAGCCGGCCGTGCCCGAATAGTCGTCGATGTGCATCCCGTCGGGCCGGGTGGGCATGATCTGCTGAAGCCGGCGTTCCAGGTAGTCTCGGAACTCGGGGCTGTTGGTGCACCACCAGTAGTACGGATGCCCCTTGTACTCGTGGTCCCACAGCCAGGGCACGCGGATCGGCTCACCGGCGAAGTCGTAGCAGCAGGCATCGAGAAACTGGTCGGTGAAGTCGATCACCCGGCGGCCCTCGGTTCGGAAGCCCACGCTCGTGGCAAACAGGCGCACGCCCTTGTCGTGGGCCTCCTCGATCCGCTTCGCGTCGGCCCGTCCCGCCCAGCCGAGCACCGTGCAGCCGTAGTCCTCGTACCTGGCCGGGTTGTCGTACATGAACACGACATCCGACCGGCGGATCGCGCGACCCGATTCCTCGGCCGCGAACCCTCCCGAGCCCAACAGAAGCGGGGCGGCTACTCCCCAGACCAGCAGGCCAACCGCGGTCCTAGAGGTCTCTGCCATTGGTGAACTCCGTCATTGGTGCTTGCTTCGCGCTTCGGATCTGTCCGGTCCCCCCGCGCATCATCGTGGCGAGCCCACGGGACGGTCACTTCCTGCTCTCGGCGCGCTGCTTCACCTCCGCCAGGGCCTTCTCGTACACCTCGCGCATGCCGACCGGCTTGCCGCCTCGCTCCTTGCTCGCATCGGCGGCCGACATGAACGTGTAGATCTCGAGCGTCTCCTCGGCCGCGACGGGCGCCTTGCCCGTTTTGAAGAACTTGCAGACCTCCTCGACGAGCGGCTTGTAACCCTCGTACTTGCCGGCGCTGCCCGACCCCTCGGTGCCCACGACCTCGGCCCCGTATCCCTTGCGGGCTTCGAACACGCCTTTGCGTCCATCCTTCCAGACGCCTACGACCCGCTCCTGCCCTTCCCGCGTGACCGTCTCGCAGCCCGGGCCCATGATCGTGAACAGGATCTCCACGCCGTGGATTCCGTACCAGTAGAGGTCGGGGTGGTGCGGCTCGATGCTCATCGGGCTCCAGGCGACGCACTCCTTGACCCGACCGAACGGCTCGCCCCGGCGCGCGGCCTGGAAGCCCGAGCTGAACCGCAGCGACGAGCTGGAGAAACACGGCACGCCTTTGGCCTCGGCCAGCTTGTAGATCTCGATGCAGTCGGCCAGGGAACCGGCCAGGGGCTTGTCGATGAACAGCGGCTTGCCGGCCTGGATCACGGGTTTGGCCCACTCCAGGTGCGGCCGGCCATCGACCTCCTCCAACAGAACGACGTCCACGTGCTGGAGCATCTCGGGGATCGTGTCGTAGATCGCGATGCCCCGTTTGCGCAGCTCCTCGGTGTACTTCTCGCGGCGGCCCCAGCTCCCCGGGTTGTCTTCGATGCCGCCGGTGAACCCGGCCACGACCTCGACGTTGGCCAAGGGGCCAGTGGCCTTCGGGTCGTTGATCAGGTTGGTGAAGGCGATCACGTGTGAGGTGGTCAGGCCGATCATGCCGGCGCGGAGGACCTTCTTCGCCGCCTTGGCCTCTTCGGCGCGAAGGGTCGTGGGAGCGGCAACCGCGGACATCGAGACGAGAAGCAACACGAAGCAGATTCGGCGAGGCATGTCGAGCTCCTTGGAAGGAAAGGGGGGGAGGGAAGATGGCAGGGGGGAGGCAAGAAGGGAAGACGAAAGGAATCCACGTCAGACTTCCGAAGTCTTGGAGACTTCGGCAGTCTTCGGTCTTCTTGTTCTCTCCCTCTCGCCCTTTCTCCTTCGCCAGTCCCTTCCATCATTTCCCGGCAATGATCAGATCGAGTCGCTTGCTGAACTCCTCCGTCGACAGGCCACGGTCCTCGATCGTCATCCAGCCGCTGTAGCCGATTCTTTCCAGCTCCTTGCGCACGGCCGGCCAGTCCACGCTGCCGTCGCGGGGATGGACAAACTTGCCGCCGTGGCCGTCGGGGTTGAGCTGGAAGTCCTTGACGTGGCACTTCGTGATCAGCTTGCCCAGGGCATGAATCCACTCTTGGGGCGGGGCGTACTTCACGTGGTTGCCGATGTCGAAGTAGGCCTGCACCCACGGGCTGTCGAAGGAGGCGATGAATCGGGCGAACAGGGCCGGCTTGACCCACAGGTTGTTCCACACGTTCTCGACGGCGATCACCACGCCCGTCTTCTCGGCCACGGGGATCAGCTTCTCGACGGCCTGGCGCGAGGCGTCGGTGGCGTGGTTGTGGGCCTTGATGTACTCGGCGTACTTCGCGCTATCGCCGGACGCGACCTTCTTGACGTGGCACGTCTTCTCGTCGAATGCGATGTCGAACTCCCACGGCTCGGGCATGGGCATGCCGCCGATGCGGCAGGGCACCAGGAGCAGCGCGTCGGCGCCGTAGCCCTGGCACGCCCGAAGCGCGGTCTCGACGCTCTCCACGTCGGCCGCCACCTTGCCCTTGTCGGGGCTGTTGAAGCTGGTCCACCCGCGGAGCACGGAGTGAATCCGCATGCCGTGCTTCTCGGCCACCTTGCGGTCGGCCGCGGCCTCCTTGGGCGACGTGTTCCACTTGCGCGACTCCATGCCTTCGAATCCTGCCGCCTTCCAGCTCGCGAACGTCTCGTCGGACGGCGTACCAATCAGGGCCTTGTGGAGCGTGGTCTTCAGTGGCTCGGCGCGGGCCTGGCCGCCGAGGCAAAGCCCCAGACCAATGGCGGCCACGGTGCCGGTGAACTCTCTTCGGTCGATGCGATGATTCATCAGGCGGGTCTCCGAGTTTGCACGGTGGGAAAGGGCCCCGGGTGCGAAACGCGCGGGAAGGACGCGGGCCTCCCTCGGCAACGAGGAAGGGCTTCGGTAGTCGGCGGGTCGCACGCCGGCTCGCGCGAGGACGTGCGGGAGGGAAGCATCGCGGGTGGACCGACCGCCCGCGACCCCCGCGCCCGGGCGCGTAGTATGGCACGCGGGCGTCGGCCGGTCAATTTCCGGGCGCGGAGGTGTACGGCCGTCCCTGGCCGCTCCGCGGCCGATGGACTACACTAAACAGGTGCGCACGATCCTGGGAGGGAAACGGGGTCGGGCCCCTCTTGCCGGGACGGCCCGAAGGGTGCTTCGCACAAGAGGGTCCCGACCCCTCTTCCCGGAATCGCGCCAGGCGATTCAGAGCGCAGTGGAACGTCCTTCGCCGCCGGAACCGAAGCCCCGCTCCATGCAGCAAGCTACCTGCCCCTATTGCCACGCGCCCCTCGAGCACGACGGGTCGCTTCTCGGCCAGGAAGTGGTCTGCCCGAACTGCACGGGCATCTTCCGCGTGGGGGCGTCGGCGGCGCCCTCGTCTGGGCGCGGCGCGGCGCCGGGACCTTCCTCGTTGGCGGCACAGAGGCCCTCGCCCACCACGATGCCCTCGGTCCCGGGGGACCCCCATCCCGACCCGACGCCCGGGGCCTGGCAGGCGGACCCGATCGCCACGCGGCCCACCAGCCCGCCCGCGGAGCAGCCCGCGCTGCGTGGCCCGGCCGCCCCGCCGCTGCAGAACATGAACCCCATGCCGGTCATCGACAGCACGTCTGTGGGCCAAGGGGGGGGCCGGGCGCCCGGGGATCGAGACGGGGCCGAGGGGACGCCGGGGGCCGGCGGCGGCAATCCGCGGTTGCTGATCTACGGGCTGGTCGGCCTAGTGCTTTTCATGCTGGGATTGATCGGAGCGGTGACGGCCGGGCGTTACGTGCGCCAGCAACGGTCTTCGCAGCCGGCGGCCGTGGAGAAGACGCACGAGGAGTGGATTGTGCAGCTCTCGGAGGGCGAGGACGAAACCGCGCGGAACGAGGCCGCCGAGGCGCTGCTGGCCGCGGGTTCGGAGACCGTGGCCGCGGCCCTGGCCGCGATCACCGAGGTCCGCGACGACGGCAACGTGTTCAACATTTCGCCGCCCGCCGTGAAGGCCCTGGCCGCGCTGGGCGAATCGGCCGCGGAGCCGCTCAGCGAGGCGCTGTCGTCGGAGGACGAGGAGGTCCGCGCCGGGGCGGCGTTCGTGTTCCGCGAGATGGGCGCCGGGGCCAGGCCGGCCGTCGATGCTCTGGCCAAAGCCGCGGGCGATCCCAGCCGGCGCGTGCGATGGTATGCGATCGACGCGCTGGCTGCGGTCGGGCCTGACGCCGCGCCTGCCGTCGATGCCCTGGTGCCGATGCTGGAGCACGAAGGACGGCTTACGCGGCGCCGCGCGGTGACGGCTCTGGGCCGCATCGGACCGAAGGCGATGGCCGCGCTCCCGGCGGTGACCAAGCTGGTCGAAACGGAGACCGACAGCTCGATCCGCCAGCAGGCCGAGCTTGCCGTGCGCCAGATCAACCTCGAGGCGATCGTCCAGGAGTCGATCGCCGATGCGCCGGATGAGGTCAAGCGCCTGGTAGCTCAGCTCCGCGAGGACGACCAGCACCGCAGCGTGGCCGCGGCCAAGGCCCTGGGCACCATGGGGCGCGGAGCCGCGGAGTCGGTGCCCGCCCTGGCCCAGGCCCTGCTGCGCGAGAACAAGTGGATCCGCGAGGCGTCCGCCCAGGCCCTGGGCGAGATGGGCCGCGACGGGCGCCCCTACTCCAGCGCGCTGCGCCCCCTGCTGGACGATCCCGAGCCCGAAGTCCGCCTGGCCGCCGAGACCGCGCTGGCGAAGCTCGAGGGTGGGTAGTCCCTTCCCAGATTTCCGAAGTCTCGAAGACTTCGGAAGTCCACCGGCCGTCAAGGGATCAGCATGCCGGCGATGGCCGCGGTCATGAAGGCCGCCAGGGAGCCGCCGATGAGCGAGCGCAAGCCGTACCGCGCGAAGTCGTCACGGCGGTCCGGGGCCAGGCCGCTGATGCCGCCGATCATCACGGCGATCGAGCCGAAGTTCGCAAACCCGCACAGCGCGTACGTGCCGATGGCCACGGATCGCGGCTGGAGCGTTGCGATCATCGGCTGGAGGTTCTTGAAGGCGATCATCTCGTTGAACACGGTCTTCTCGCCGAGCAGCCGGCCCACCACCTGGGCGTCGGCCCACTCGATGCCCATCAGCCACGCCAGCGGGGCCCCGAGCCAGCCGAGGATGCGCTCGACGGAGAGCGGCGCCCCGTACACGTCGGGCAGCGGCGAGAGCATCCAGTTGACCAGATGCACCAGGGCAATGAAGGCGATGAGCATAGCCACGATGTTCAGCACCAGCTTCAGCCCCTCGGCGGCCCCGCGGCAGGCCGCGTCGAGCAGGTTGGCGTCGGTGCGCGGTACGTCCACGCGCACCGTGCCCTTGGTGGGCGAGTCCTCGGTCTCCGGCACCATGATCTTGGCCACGACCAGGGCGGCGGGGGCGGACATGATCGAGGCCACCATCAGGTGCCCCGGATCGGCCCCGCAGGCGACGTAGGCGGGCAGGGTGCTGCCGGCCGCGGTGGCCATGCCGCCGGTCATCATGGCCATGATCTCCGAGGACGTCATCGTCTTGAGGTACGGCCGGATCGTCAGCGGGGCCGTGGTCATGCCCATCAATACGTTGGCCGCGGCACACAGCGACTCGGAGCCCGAGGTGTCCATCACCCAGGCCATCACCTTGGCCGCCGCCCACACGGCCCACTGAAGCACGCCGACGAAGAACAGGATGGCGGTGAGCGAGGAGAAGAAGACCACCATCGGCATCACGCCGAAGGCGAAGTAGTGTTCGCGGAAGCCTTCTCCGAAGACGAATGCCGAACCGGCGTGGGCGCAGGAGATGAGTCCCTCAAAGAGCGCGCCGGAGGCCTCGAAGAAGGCCTTGCGGAGCCGGGGGACCCCGAGCAGGAGCACCCCCAGGCCGAACTGCAGGGCCACGCCGCTGGCGATCAGGCGCCAGTTCATCCGGCGGCGGTTCTCTGAGAGCAGCCAGGCGAGGAGCAGGAAGACCAACAGACCCAGGAAGCTGACCGCGCGCATCGCCGCCCTCCGCCTACCACGTGCCAATGCCCCGAGGGGAGCCTATGGTAGCTGCGGCGGCAGGGCGAGGCAATCGGGCAGCAAGGCGCGGCCGTCCGGTTTCCGAGGCGCAGACTTCCGAAGTCTTCAAGACTTCGGAAGTCTCGGAAGTCTCGCGAGCGCCGAACCCTACGGCTTCTGGCCGGCCCCGGTGGTCTTGTCCCGGCGCGGCTCGAGGAAGTCCTTGTCCGCGGCGCTGCGCTTCGAGGCGTACTCCTTGATCGCCGAGTCGGGGACTTCCTCAAGCGGCGTATACCGAGGGTGGTGCGAATCCTTGTATGGATCGTTCCGCGCCGCGTTGTAGCAGCAGATCAGCGTCCACCGCGGGTTGGGGCTGGTGTTGGGGGCCGAGCAGTGCAGCAGGTTGGAGTGGAAGAAGATGGCCGAGCCGGGGGCCAGCTCGCAGTGCACGAGCTCAAACCGCTGACGCGCGGCCTCGACCCGCTCGGGATCGGCGCCGGTCTGCTGGCCGAACCGCCCATGCTCCACCCGGCCCATGTGGTGCGAGCCGCGGAGAACCTGAAGGCAGCCGTTGTCCTTGGTGGCGGCGTCGAGGGCAATCATGCAGCTTGCCAGGAGGGGGAGAAGGCACCCGTTCTGGTACCAATAGCCGTAATCCTGGTGCCATTCCCACGCCCCTCCCACCCGGGGCTCCTTGAGCATCAGCTTAGAGTGGTAGTGATACACTTCGCCGCCGAGCAGTTCGGTCATGGTACTCACGATGCGGGAACTCCGGGCCACCATGCCGAACACGTCGTCGCCCGGGTGGTTCCACAGCGCCAGCTTGCTCTCCCGTCCGGCGGTGTCCTTCGAGGCATAAGCGTGTTCCTGGATCGCCGGATCGTGCCTGGCAGCGTGAAGAAGCAACGCCGTCTCCTCGGCGTCGAGCAGCTCGGGGACGAGGATGAACCCGTCGCGAAGCCACTGGTCGAACAGCGCGTCGGTGAGGATTTCACGGGGCATGGCTAGGGACTCTGCGTCGTTTTGGGGAGGCAGCGATGGGGGGAAGTCTCGGCGTCCAAACCAAGACCAGGGAAGCCGGCCGGGCCAAACGCGAGGTGTTTCCCAAGAAGGGGGCGCGCCGGCCAGGCTTCGCAGAGCAGGCAGGACCCCGAATCTTACGCGCGACATCCCCTCGCGGAAACCCCCGGTGCAGTCGCCCTGCCCCGATGCCGCGACCGCTCGGGGGTCTCCAAAAAGCACGGCATCCGGTAGCAATACCCGCCGGCCGACCGTTTCTTACAGGCGAAGATCTTCTTCTGTCAGAAATCCCTGCTCGGCGGCCCGGTCAGGAGGCAGCGGACGAGAACACGGGGGATGGACGGGCAATCCATCTTGCAGCGGGGCACACGGTCAGCGCACCTCGTGCTCCAGCGCGACGCGGTCGGTCGGTGCGTCGTCCTTTAGCTCCAGCGGCACGCTCCAGGTGACCGAGCCCGCCTTGCAGAGGGCCTCCTTCCCTTCCCGGCAGTAGAAGTACTGGACGGTCACGTCCACCTGCGTGCGTCCGCGAGCAGCAGCGACGGCCAGCGGTATCTCGAAGCTCGCGGATGGCTTTTCCAGGCGCACACGCTCTCCCAGTCCGTCGCGGCGGAGCGGACCAGGGTCGCCGGCCTTCGACCCGATCGCAACCTGGTAGGCCATGGGTGCCCGGGGGTTGATCTTGTACCCCGCGGGCAGCTTCAGATCGACCACCAGACGGACCGCGCCGTCCTTCGGCGCCACCCGAGCACGCTCGATCCGCTTCCTGGTGCCGGCCGCAGCCGCCTCCTGGCCGCCTGGGTCGGTCAACTCCGGCGCGTCAAGCCCGGCAATGGCGAGGGTGGAGACGCGGTTGCCATCGTTCAGATCGATTACCCGGATCGCGTGGTTGTTCGTGTCGGCCACGAACAGTTTGCCTTGGGCGGCGGCGATGCCGGCGGGTTCATCGAACTCCGGGGGGGGCGTCGCGTCGGCCCGGCGTGCCGGAGCCGACCAGGGTGCGCGTGTCGCCGGTCGCGGGATCGACCGTCTTGATCTTGTTGTTGTAGGTGTCGGCCACGTAGAGCGTATCGCGGTAGAGCGCCACCCCGAGCGGATGCTGGAGCCGGGCGGTCTTGTTCGTGCCGTCCACGTCGCCGAACGTGAACAGGCGCCCCCCGACCAGGTGCGCCGTGCCCACCACGGTCTTCACCTCGGCCTTGGGGTTCAGCGGCACGGCGCGGATCGAGCTCCCCTCGCTGTCGGCCACGTAGATCCACGTTCCGTCGGTGGCCAGGCCGCTCGGCTGGGCGAACGACGCGTAGCCGATCTGGTACGCCGCGCGGGGCAGCAGCGGTCCGTCCACGATGTCCTCGCGCCCGTTGCCCGCGTACGGGGCGATGGTCGAGCCGTCGAGCTTCATTCGCCAGATCTGGTGCGGACCTGCCATGGCGATGTAGAGGTATCCCTCGTGGGCCAGCAGGTCCCAGGGGCTGGCGATGTCGGTTCTCTTCGGGGCGGCCGGCTTGAACACGGGCGGATCGCGGCGCTGCGCGCCGGTCCCCGCCACGGTCGTCACGCGATTCTCCTCCAGGTCGATCTTGCGGATGAGATGATTGCGGTTGTCGGCCACGTAGAGCGAGCGGCCTGCCAGGGCCATGCCCTGGGGATCGTTGAGCTGCGCCGTCTGGAAGTCGCCGTCCGCGCGCCCGCTGGCACCCGAGCCGATCGTGTCAACGAGCGTGCCGTCGAGCTTCGTGACGACGATGCGGTTGTGGTTGCTGTCGGCGATGAACAGCCGATCGCCCTCGGCGTCGGCGAGGACCTTGCCGGGGAAGTGCAGCGGCGTGCGCTCGCGCCGGTCGGCGGCCAGGTCGAAGCGGAGCGGGGTCTCGTCAAGCACACCCCTCTTGCGGTAGTAAGGCAGCGCCCGCTCGATGATCGGGGCGACCGCGTCGGCGGTCGTCTCCCCGCTCTTGCCCCAGACGGCGAACCCCTCCGGGTCGATGAGCACCAGGGTAGGCCACGCACGCGCGCCATACCGGTCCCAAACCTCGCGCCTGGAGTCGTTGACCACCGGATGGCGGATGCGGTAGCGGACCACGGCCTCGGTGACGTTGCGGGCGTCCTTCTCCTCCTCGAACTTGGCAGTGTGCACGCCGATCACCACGAGGTTCTCGGGGAACCGGCGTTCGAGCTTGTCCAGCTCGGGCAGGACGTGCATGCAGTTGATGCAGCAGTAGGTCCAGAAGTCGAGCAGCACGAACTTGCCGCGCAGGTCGGCAAGCTCCAGGGGCCCTGCCGTGTTGATCCAGGTCAGACCGTCGGGCAGCGTGGGGGCCTTCTGCCGGCGCGGAAAGGGATGGTCCGCCGCGGTCTGCGATTCTGCCGGGCCGGCGCTTGCCAACACAGCCGCCAAAGCAAGCGAACCGAACAAGCACGTACGCAGAAACCTCATCGCCTGACTCCTGATCCCAGACCCCTGCTCCTTTCCACGGCTCACGCCTCTTCCTCTTCCTCAGCCACCGGGCCGAAGCGCGGGCCCCACTCGGCGGCCAGACGCCTGCCCAGCGCAGTCAACTTCTCCTGCTGCTCGTCGCTCAGGGGCTTGAACCGGCGGATCATCTCGACGTTCCGATCGAGCTGCTGCTTGTTATGGACGCCCAGGTTGAGCGTGGCCACGCCGGGGAGGCCGAGGGCGTAGCGGACCGCCGTTTCGAGGTGCTCCAGGGGCATCTCGGGCGGCGACTTCGGGTTGGCGTAGCTGCCCCCCTGGCGCCGCGCCCCCCCGAAGACCTTCATCGCCACCACGCCCACGTTGTGCTTGCGCGCGGCCGGCAGGACCTTCTCCTCGAAATCGTAGATGTGGCGATCGACGAAGTTCAAGGTGACCAGCAGCACGTCCACCTCGCCGGTCTCGAGGAACCGCGGGAATCGATGCGGGCGGTTGTGGCCCGAGATCCCGATGAAGCGGCACTTGCCGGCCTTCTTCTGCTTCAAGAGCCACGTAAATACCCCGTCTGGCTCGAACGTCCCTTGGAGGTCCTGCGTGCCGATGCTGTGGTAATACAGCAGATCCACGAAATCGGTGTTCAGCAGCTCGAGCGACTCGGAGAACGACTCCTCGGCTTCCTTGACCGTATTAGCCAGGGCCTTGGTGGCCAGGAACACCTCCTTGCGCCGCCGTCCGAGGGCAAGGCCGATCCCTTCCTCCGACTGCTTGTAGGCCGGGGCCGTGTCGATCGACGTGATGCCCAGGTCGACGGCGTGATTGACGATGTCGGCGATCTCCCTGGGCGGGATCTTCGGCGAGATGCCGCAGGGCGCGGTGCCGAGCGTGAGCGTGGTTACGGGGACTTCGGTCTTGCCGAGCACCCGGGTGGGAAGCGGTCCGCTGCCCGCAGAGGCGGCCGGCGCTTCGCCCGCGTGGACCGAGCCGGCGGTCCCCGCAATTAGACCGCCAGCCACCAGGCCGGTTCGTCCTACGAAGCTTCGACGGGACATTCCAGAGCGTTGTTCGCTGGACACTTCGGCGGTCTCCTGGACTGGGTTGGAAATGGGCGCCGGCGCGCAACGCCCGTCGACTTCGGAAAGGGATCGGCACTCTGAACCGGCGCAACGCTCCGCGGGTCCTGAAGCGCAGCTTGTCTTCTGCGCCTGACAATCTCCGGTTGCTCGAGGGGTGAGACAATTGTTGCACACCCCCCATTGGAAGTCAAAGCCACGCCAACGGGGAGTCGGCACGCAGCGAAAGGACGCCGTGCGACGGCGCGCCCGCCTGCCGCACTAGTGCGGAACAAGCTCTCTTCACGCGACTGGTCAAACGGCGATCGAATTCGGTCACACCGGCCGCCGGGGTTGCTTGCGCAGGGGCCCCTGAGCTCCGAAGCCGAGGGGCAATTGGAGGCCTCGCGTCCCCAGGCGATCTCGCGGCGGGATCCGCTGGTGTGTCGCCCCCTCACTTGAGAAAGGCCCGTCCCAAGGATGAGCTAGCCATAATGGGCGTAGCGGTCAGCACCACACGCGACGGTAGCCCCACGGAACGGCTCGGAGAGAGTGCTCGGCGATGCCTGCTTCAGGCCACCCGATAACTCGCAGAAACTGGGCAGGAGAACCGGTTCTGTGTCGGCCATTGGCAAGCTAGAATGTGTGCAATTGGGGGCCTTGTCTCACGGCGGGGGGATTCGGGGCTGCGGCCAGGCGGCCCGCGTACCGCATGTCTGTTCTTCTAGTGCACTGCGAAAGACGCACCTGGGGTGCGCTGTTCGAGGCTTTGGAGCGTCGCGCGACCCCGGCCGTCGTAGCGGGGAGCGTCTCGGCTGCCTGTTCCCTGCTTCACACGCGGGGGTTTGCCGTGGCCGTCCTTGACGGCCGGCCGGGTGGCCGCGATCCGACCGAGGCGTGCCGGCGCATCCGCGCGACGCGGCACGGTGCCGACTGCAAGCTCCTCGTCCTGACCGAAGGGGTCGATCTGGAGCGCTGGACGGCGCTCATTTCGGCCGGTGCCGACGATTGCCTCGTGCCCTGGGCCGGCACTCCAGAGCTCGAGTGGCGTCTGGCTGTGGCCGAGGCCAAGGCGGTCAGCCATCCCGAAGCGGAGCTCCGTCGCCTGCGCGATTACGGGCCGATGATCAACGACGTTCCCTTTGGCGTGTTCCGATCCAGCGTGGAAGGGCGCTTCCTGGACGCCAATCCCGCGCTGGTGCGGATCCTTGGATACTCTCGGCCCGAAGAGCTGTTCGTGCTCGATCTTGCCCGCGACGTGTATCGCCATCCCGAGGACCGCAAGCGCGTCATTGAGCAATCGCGCGACTACCTGGACGGCGTGGAACTGGCGTGGAAGCGCAAGGACGGATCCCCGATCACGGTGCGGCTGTCGGGCCGATGCGTGCTCGATGCCCATGACAGGCCGGTCCGATTCGAAGGGATCGTGGAAGACGTCACGGCGCAGCGGGCCGCCCAGCTGGAGCTGCGGGCGAGCGAGGACCGCTATCGGCTGATCGCCGACAACGCCACCGACATGATCTGGACCGCCGAGATCGCGGGAATCGAGGAGCTGATCGCGCGGGGGCCGGGCGAGGACTTCGAGCGTCTCGGTGCCGAGCTATCGCGGCGCTGGCGTTTCACTTACGTCAGCCCGTCGTCGGTCCGCCTCCTGGGCTTCACGCCCGAAGAGGTGATCTCTCAGGGACTCGGCGCCATCCTCACCGAACAGGGGATGCGGCAGTCCTCCCGGGTGCTCGCGCAGCGCCTGCTGGCCGAAGCGTCGGGCAGAGGGTACGAGCAGAGCCTGTCTCTGGCCGAGTACGAACACCGGACCAAGCGCGGCGAAGGCAGGTGGTGCGAGGTCAGCGGCACGGTGATTCGCGACGCCGAGCGGAGGATCATCGGCATCACCGGGGTGACCCGCAACGTGCACGAGCGGCGCATGGCCGAGTCCGCCTTGCGCCAGTCCGAGGCGGCACTGCGAAGCCTGTTCGCCAACATGCCCGACTTCGTCATCGTGGTCGGGCTCGACTCGACGATCCGGTTCGCCAATCGCGGCGTTCCGGGCATGCCGGCCGAGGGCCTCATCGGCAAGCACGGCTTCGGCTTCCTCCGTCCCGAGCATCGCGCGCGATGCCAGGCGGCGCTCCGCCGGGCCATCGAGGAGCAGCGGCCGCAAGGCGTCGAGTGCGTCGATGTGTTCGACATCCTCTGGTCGTGCCGTGTGGTGCCCCTGGCTGAAGACGGAACGGTGCACAGCGCCATCGTGATCTGTACCGACATCACCGAGCAGCGCAAGGCCGAGGCGGTGATTCAGCGGGAGCAGGACCTGCTCCGCCGCCTGCTGGAGCTGCACGAGCGCGATCGCGAGGCCCTGGCGTTCGAGTTGCACGAGGGACTCGAGCAGCAGCTCACCGCCGCCACCTTCAACCTCGAGGCCGGCGCCCAGGTCATCTCCGCCAGCCCCGAGCAGGCGCGGTCGCAGCTCGACGTGGGGATGAACCTCTTGCGCCGGTGCATCGAGCAGTCGCGCCGCCTCGTGGCCGGCCTGCGCCCGCCGGTGCTCGACGAGTTCGGCATCGTCGCCGCCGTCGAGCAGCTCGTCGCCGCGCGTCAGAGGCCCGAGGGGCCGGAAATACGATTCGTATCGCGCGGGCGGTTCTCCCGCATGGCTCGTCCCTTGGAGGACGCGCTGTTCCGCATCGTGCAGGAAACGCTGGGCAACGCTTGCCGGCACAGCCGGAGCGCCCGGATCGAAGTCGAGCTCGCGCGGGAAGACGACGTGATCCTCATCGCCGTGCAGGACTGGGGAGTCGGCTTCGACCTGCACGAGGTCGATCAGCGCCAGTTCGGGCTGCGCGGCGTGCGCGAGCGGGCCCGCCTGCTGGAAGGCGAGGCCCGCATCGAGTCCTCGCCCGGCCGCGGCACGCGCGTGGAAGTCCGGCTTCCACTCATCGAACGGGCCGGAGATCGGCTCGGCGACGAGGCCGGCCCCACTGGCACGGATTGAGTTTCGGCGGATGCAAGCTCGAAATCCGCCCCGGACGCGGGCGGCTCTCAAGGGGCTGGCGAGCGCCGCTGGCACACGATGGCCAGAACGCGCCGGCCGACGCGCGTGAGGATCAGCGTGGCAGCCCGGTCGCCGCGGAGGCGTAGCCGCTTGCGGACCTCGTCGGGAACGTGACGCACACCCCGCGTCTTCACTTCCAGGCGTCCCACCCCGCGCGCCGCCAACAGCCCGCGCAGTCGTCGGAGATCGAAGGGCAAGGTTGCAAGAACCTCGAAGCACGCCGCCAGGGGAACGGCGATCGGCTCGTCTCCGGTCAGGTAGCCCTGCCACGGCCCCAGCGCAGCAAGCCCGTGACGGTCGGCCAGGGCGGCCGAAAGACCCGCGGCAAGCACGGCCGGATCGGGCTCCAGCACGTATCGTCTGGGGGCCTCCGCACTCCCAGGACGATGGAACATCGCCTGGCCGACGAGCTGGGCGGTCTGGACCGGCTGCCCGGGCCGGGACATCACCACGGTTGCCCGGCGCGCTGCCGGCCGTTCGGCCAGGCGGCCGAACCATGCCACAAGCTGCCGGCACTCGCCGCCTCGGCTGATCCATTCGAGCTCGCACTCCGGCGGCCAGTTCTCGGGCAGGTGCGCGGCAGGCGCGAGCTTGACCGCGGCCTGGCCGTTGGCCTGGAGCAGCCGGTCAATCGTATCCGGCCCCGGCTCGTGCAGGGCGACGCGCGTCGTACGCCGGCCTGTGGGCCGCCGGTCCGGATCGATGTGCCAGGCCGCCAGATCCCCCAGGCGGACCGAATCCGCCGAACCGCGCCGGACCACCACGCCCTCCGTCGCGCTCGTCCCTGTGCCCGCAATGCGGACGTTGGCCTGTGCGAGCAGCGCGGCCACCGGATCGCGGTCGATGCCCGTCGCCGGACCGCGACCGCACAGGCCCAACAAGTCGCCGCCGATGCCGCAGCAGAGATCGGCGACGGGAGCTCCTTGAGGGAACCGCGCCGACTTGCAGCAGGCGATGGCTTCGTCCGTGGCTTGTTCCAGGCCGACCGGCGTGAAAAACATGCGCTCCGCCGTGGAGAACTTGGCCGCGCCGCGGCTGCGGAGCTCGACCTGCTGGAGGAGGAGGTGGGCCCGGGTGGAGGAGACCTCGCGGCGTAGCGCCGCTGCCTGGCTCGTGAGCGGGCGGCGATCCCGCGCCAGCCGGTCGAGCCAGCGCCCGGCGTCCTCGCCGAGCAGCCAGCGCACGTCTTCCAGATCGGCAGGGACCATCAACAGGCTATTCCTTCTTCGCGGCGAAGATGGGTTGACTGAGGGAGTCCCTTTCGAGGGGGGTGGGCAGTCTTCGGTCGCACGAAGCTTTGGACGCGAGCCGGGCTTTCTTTGCTGGAAGACCCCGATGACCTGGTTCCGTGCGTCCCGGTTGCGCCGGTCCTGCGGGGCATGCATGTCATTCGGGCGGGGCAAACCTCCGCGGGCCTCCAGCGACTTCAACAACGAGGGCCTCCTGGCGTCCGATTCCAGGAAGGTGGCGGGTTACGGGTCCTTGCGATTCATTCAGCGCGCGGAGAGACAGCCGTGAAGAAACTCCTTCAGACCGCAGCGTTCAAGTGGTTCCTGGCCCTCGTCGGGCTGGCAGGTGGCGCCTTGGGCCCGTGGGGGATGACGCTCGGCTGGCGCAAGTGGTCGGAGCTCTCGGCCGCGAGCTCGTCACGGCCCCCCGTTGGCACCCTCGACGGTGGGGCACCGGCGCACGCCGAAGCGACTCCAAGGCCCGCGATCATCGCCAACGACGTCGGCTCCTTCCCCCCGCTGGATGCGACCTCGCTGGGGCCGACCGAAATCCTGCTTGCCGACGTCTTCCGTTTCGACTTGACGCGCGAGCAGGTGGCTTCGCGGTGGCCGCAAGTGACGACCGGTCTTTCGGATCTGCGCCTGCAAGGCTATCGCGTCTCGCTGGTGACGGGGACTGACCCAGCCGATCTCGCGGGAGCGCTGACTTACTACTTCAATCCCCGGCAGCAGGTTCAGAGGATCAAGTTCCAAGGGACGACCGGGGACGGCCGGGAACTGGTCCGGCTGCTGACCCATCGATTCGGGTTCGAGCACCGCGTCACCAACAACCCGAGTCTGATCGTTTACGAGGCACCGCGCCGAGAGGGCCAGTCCGAGGGGCTGCTACGAATGAAGAGCGCCCCGCTATTGAACGCCGATCAGCCCCTCCAGCGATATGACGTCTCACTCGTAATCGAGCGCCCGAGCGAGAAGTCCCTGACCAGCCGCATCCTAGGACCGCTGAAGGGGGGATGATTCCCGGCCAGCGCTATTCCGAGTCTCCCTTGTCCCGTTCGGACGCCTTGGACTTGGGCTTGATCTCCACCGCAGGGGGCTCGTACTCGAATTCCTTCCAGACCATGGGGCGGCGGTGGAATGGCTCGATGCGGAGCACGACCTCGCCGTTCTGGAAGATCCGCACCGTGCCGTTGGACTGGCTGACCGTGATCGCCACGGCCTTGGTCGCGCGACTGATGGCTGCCGCCGCCCAGTGCCGGGCACCGAGGCCCTTCGAAAGGGTCACGTCGGCGGCCGAGCTGTCCACGTAGCGGCACGCGGCCAGCACGATCCCCTCACCCGAGACGATAATCGCCCCGTCGAGCTGCGCGATCTCCTTAATCCCCTCGCGGACCCGCGCGTCGTTGAGGTTCCGCTCGGCGCGGCTGTATCCGCGTACGGGGTCGAACCCCACGGGGTGGCTCGCGGCCAGGACCTTTCGGATGTCGCCCACGACGAACATCGTGCCGATGGGCTGTCCCTCGCGGCCCTCGCGCCCGATCTCCACGGCCAGATCGACCACGGTCCTGAGCGTGTCAAGGGGCACGCGGGTCTCGAGCTGCCGCAGATCCCGGCCACTGAGACGATCGAGGTGATCGCCCAGGTTGATCAGGCTGATCGAGTCGTGCGACTCGGCGTGGAACCCGCTGTACAGGGCCACCACCGCGGCCCCGGGGGAGAGAAGGTCGTCGGCCACCGCCTCCAGCAGTGCCTGCGTGAGCCGCTCGTAGACCGGCGCGTTCTCCATGTCCAGGACCACGCCGTTCAGCCCGGCCTCCGAGGCCCCTTCCAGGTCGTGCTCGGTGTCGGCGGCCAGGAGTACGTGGTCGGTCTGGACCACCTTGGCCAGGCGCTGCCAGTCGGTCGGCCCCTCCAGCAGCAGAAGCACGGACTGGGCGGAGACGGCGTCGGCCAGCCGGGAGGCCATGTCGTACAGGGTCTTGAATCGTTCGGTGGGTCGAAGCAAGGTGCCGGTCCCGTAAGGCGGTCTATCTAGTGCAAAAAGCCTAGATTGCCCTGAGCGTCTCTATACTACGAAACCTGCACCGCCTTGGCAACGCCAAGTGGCAACGAGCCATGCGTTTGCGTCTCCGGCCCCACCCGTCGGTCCCGACGCCGCGGGGCGAAGGCCTGCTGGCGGGTGCGTTCCACCCGATGGCGGAGGCCAGGGACGGGCGGTGACGCCCCTGACGACCACGCGGCCGCCAAGTTCCTCGGGGGATTCGGCCGTGCTATACTCCAGACTGCTTCGCCGACCAGCACCCTTGCCCCCGGGAGGACTCGATGAATGTGCAAGCCGCGGCCCTCGGAGCGTGCTTAGCTACGGCGGCGGTTCTGGCCGGCCAGGCAGCCGCCCAGTCTCCGTCTCCGGCGAAGCCCGACTCGCCACTGCCGCCGTTCGCTTATGGCCAGGCCTGTTTCAGCGGCGTTTACCCGCACTTGGCCTCGCTCTCCACCTCCTACAGCGAGGCGGGTATTGGCGCGGTGGTCCCCTGGGCCGACCGCCTCTGGTATGTCAGCTACGTGGCCCACAAGGCCGGCAGCGGGGTGGGGCTCTACGAGATCGACCCGAAGCTCGGCATCCGCCGCCGGCCGGAGAGCATCGTTGGCACGCACGCCAGCCGGATGATCCACCGCGAGACCAACCAGTTGATCATCGGGCCGTACCTCATCGACGCGGAGGGCAGCGTCCGCGTGTTCGAGGACCTCGTCAACGAGCGGCTCACCGGCACCATGCGCCACCTCGCCGACCCGGCCAACAAGGTCTACTTCCAGGCCATGGAGGGCGCGTTCTACGAGGCCGACCTCCGCACGCTGAAGGCCGAAAAGCTCTACGACCTTACTCAAACGCTGTCAATCGGAAGCCGCACGCACTTCAAAGGCGCCTACACCGCCCAGGGCCGCGTCGTGGTGGCCAACAACAGCTACTTCGAGGACGACCAGCGGAACGGCTTCGGGCGCGGCCGCCTGGCCGAGTGGGACGGGGAGAACTGGACGATTCTTCACCGCACGGCCTTCTGCGACGTGACCACGGCGGCCGGCATCGCCCCGCGGGACAAGGACGATTCGCCGCTGTGGGCCAACGGCTGGGACCGCCGCAGCGTGATCCTCGCCGTTCTCTGCGACGGCCAGTGGCACACCTACCGCCTGCCCAAGGGAAGCCAGTCCTACGACCAGGCATGGTGCACCGAGTGGCCGCGGATTCGTCCCGTCGCCCCGGATCGCATGATCCTGGACATGCACGGGCTTTACTACAGCATGTCGCCCGAGTTCCGCCCCGGCCGCGCGGCGGGCCTGGTGCCGATGGTGTCGCACTTGAAGATGACGCCCGACTTCTGCCCCTGGCAGGATCGCCTGGTGTTCGCCGGCAACGAGAACTCGGCCATGGGACAGCGGCACCGCACGGGCGGGCAGCCGCAGTGCAACCTCTGGTTCGGCACCGAGGAGGATCTCCAGCGCTGGGGTGCTCCGGCCGGCTGGGGCGGGCCCTGGCTGTTCGACCCGGTCCGGGCCGGCGAGCCCTCCGATCCGTTTCTCGTCCACGGATTCCCCCACCGCGTGCTCCACTTGGCCACCGGCGAACGTCCCGCCGGGGCGACCGGGCTGAAGCGTTGCACCGGCCAACTCGACGTTGCGCAGCTTCCGGCGAAGCTCGCCGGCGCGGCCTGGGTCACGGTCGATCGCGGCTCGATGGAGAAGCCGGGCCGCGGCTATACCTTTGAAGTGGACCGCGACGCGGTCGTGTACTTGGCCGTGCACGACCGGGGCGAGCCCCGTCTGCCCGGCTGGGAAAGGACCGACATGACGGTCGAGTGGACCAAGGGCGGGACGTACACCGACGCGGTCTATCGCCGCGCGTTTTCCAAAGGCAGGGTCGAGATTCCCGCGCACGACGGCACGAACGAACGGGACCACTACGGCGTGCCGCACATGGCGTTCGTCGTCGCGGCCGAAGGCGGCCCAGTCACGATCACCAGGCTGCCGAAAGAGCTCGGGGCGCTGGCGGGCAAGGCCGACGTGCAGGAGGCCGCCCCAGCGCCGGGGGGCGTGGTGTTCACCCTGGAGATCGACGCCAAGGGGACCGGCGAATGGACGAAGTACCGCGACATCGAAGTCCGCCGGGACGGTTACGCCTGGAACGTGCTGCCCGAGGGCCTCGAGGCCGTATGGATGCGCATTATCCCGAATCGCGACACGGTGGCCTCGGCCCAGTTCCACTTCGGCCTCAAGGAGGCCGCGGGAGCGCGTGAGGAGGACCGCAAGGTCTTCCACGCGATCCCGATAGCGGCGGAACCCGGTCCGCGGATCTCGGGCGTGCTGCTGCCGTTCGCCGAGCGCCTGTGGTTTCTCTCGCATGAGGAGCCCGCTGAGGGCGAAGCGGCCAAGAGCGGTGCCCTCTACGAGATCGATAAGGACGTGAAGTTCGTGCGCCGCGAGGAGTCGCTGCCCGGCGTGTTCAATAACCGCAAGATGGTCGGCGGGCTGCTGAGCATCGGCCCGCATCTGATCCGGGATGACGGCACCGTCCGAACCTTCGAGCCCCTGGCCGGCAAGCACCTGGTTGCGTCGATCCGGCACCCCGGCTCCAAGGACAAGATCCTCTTCCTGTCGCCGGCCGGAAAGCTGCTTGTCGGCGACCTGGAGTCGCTCGATATCGCCGACGGCCCGGACGCCGCCGAGAAGCTGGGCCTGGCCGACCCTGGGCTGAGCTTCAAGGCCGGCCACACGACGGGCAAGACCACGATCCTCGCGGCCGTGGGCGTACTCGAGACGCCCGGCGTGCTGGCCGAGTGGGGCGGCGACGCTTGGAGGATCATCGACCGGGCCCATTACGCCGAGGTCTCGAACCTGGGGGCGATGAGCGAGCAGGTCGTGGCGGTCGGCTGGGACGAGGCTTCGACGATTCTCAATGTCCGCGCCGGCGGCTCCTGGCGCAAGCATCGGCTGCCCAAGGCGTCGGAGGACTACCCGCCGCCGGGTGTGAGCCTTTCGCCGCGAATTCGCGAGGTCGTCACCGAGCGGATGCTGTTCGACGCGGGCGGGCTGTTCTACGAGGTCTCGGGGCTCCCTTACGTGTGGAGCGTCAAGCCGGTCGCCACGCACGGCCGGCATGTGCCCGACTACTGCTCCTGGCGCGGCCTGCTCGTGCTGGCCGGGGCGAGCGCCGCGGCCGAGCCGGATGCCAACTTCGTGCGGGGATCGAAGGACGCCGGCCTGTGGTTTGGCACGGTCGATGACCTCTGGAAACTGGGCAAGCCCCGGGGCGTGGGCGGCCCTTGGCGTGATACGCCTGTCGTGGCCGGCGAGCCCTCCGACCCGTATCTGGCCGCGAACTTCGACCGCAAGCGGGTCGAGCTGAGCCACGACGCCGACGTGCCGGTGCGGTTCACGCTGGAAGTCGATTTCACCGTGCAGCGCAACCTGTGGAAGCCGCTGAAGACGGTCACCGTTGAGCCCGGCGAGAAGGCCGTCTTCGAGCTGCCAGCCGGGTACTCCGCCCACTGGATCCGCGCAAAGACCGACCGCGACTGCCGGGCCACAGCGTGGTTTGTGTATGAGTGAGCTTCGTGTCGGCCCACTGGCAGGCACACACCGTGTGCCGTCCGCCTCATCCGACAACGCGCTGAAGGTCAAGAACGCAGGCGCGCCCTCTCTTCCAAGCGTCTTGCTGCTTCACGACCTGTTCACAATGGGGGCGGACGGCTCGCGGAGCGCGCCTGCTGCGGCCTGCCGCGGATCCGCTCGGGACGCGCAGATGGCGATACGGGTCGCGCGCGGCTACGATCGCTAGCTGGCCGGCCCAGCGAAACACGGCGCGGTCGATCGTCGCGGTTTGCGAGTGAGGCAACGATGTCCAAGGGATCGCTGAGGCAACTCGTCCATCGCTCGCGAGCCAGGCTTCTGGTCCTGCTGGTCGCGGGCATCGCGCTTGTCGGGGTCGGCCTGTTCACCTGGCTCTGGGTGCCGCGCCAGTCCACGCACCGGCTGCGCGTCACAGGCGGGGTCGAAGGGCTCAACCGTCACGGCGTCGCCGCGTACCTGCGTCGGCACGCGCGCGAGATCGGACTGGAAATCGAGGTGCGGCCCTCGGAGGGAACGATCGAGGCGACGCGCCAGGTTCAGAGCCGCGAAGTTGACCTGGCGCTGGTGAACGGCCTGATCCGGAGCCCCCAGGCCGACTCGGTCCGGCAAGTGGCCCCCCTCTCCGTCGAGGCCCTGCACCTGCTGGTCAAGCGGGAGCTCGCCGATCGTGTGGCCGCCGATCTCGGCGCGCTCAAGGGCCTGTCCGTCAACGTCGGTCCGCCGGGCAGCGAGACCGAGATGGTGACCCGCGCCGTCCTCGGGTTCTGCGATATCGCGATCGACTCGAGCGGCGGGCGCGAGGGATGTCGCCTCGATAGGCAAGGGATTCCCGTCCTCCTCTCGAAACTCGACGAGTTGGAGAAAGCGTCGCCCGAGCGAGTCGCGGACTTGCGCGACTCGCTTCCCGACGTCGTGTTTCACGTTTCGACGCTTCCCTCTCCGCTCGCGCGCCGGCTGATTCGCGTCGGGCAGTACGGGCTCGTGCCCCTGCCTTTTGCGAGCGCTTTCTCGCGCATCACCGTGGACGAGGAGGACCTCGATCGGGACCACATCGACCAGGTCCACGTGGTTCAGGCGGCGATCCCGGCCTACATGTATGGTACGACCCCGCCGGTGCCGGCCGTCGATTGCCCTACGCTCGGCTGCCCCCTGATCCTCGTGGTCCACCGAGACGTGCCTTCGCAGGTCGTGGCCCGGCTGCTGCCGCGGATCTACGAGGGACCCGTGCAGCGCGTCTATCATCCGCCGGAGATCGGCGAGGCGGCCGCGACCTACCCGTTGCACGCCGCCTCGATCGCGTACCGCGACCGCGGCAACCCGCTCGTACGAGCCGACGTGGTGGACGCCGTCCAGCGAGGGTTCGGCATTCTCGCGCCGCTCGTCGGCGGCTGCCTGGCGTTGTACGGCTACTACCGGTGGCGGCAGACACTGCGCTTCATGGAGTACTTCGAGCAGTTCCAGGCCTTGGACCTCCAGGCTAAGGGCCTGGCGAGTGACGAGGTGGTGACCCCTGCCGAGGCCGAGGAGGCCCGTCGGCTGGAGGCTCAACTGACTCGCTTGCAGCAGCGCGCGGTCGCCGACTTCTGCCGCAACTACTTCCACGGCGAGGGAGTGCTGGAGAACTTCCTCCAACTGCTCGCCGAGACGCGAGGCTTCCTCCGGGCGTCCACGCAGAACGCGCCGCCGCGAGATCCGCCGCCGGAAGGACCGGGCGACTCCAGCGCCGGGGCAACACGCGGCGGCTGACGCGCCTCGTCTTGCCATTGGCCACTGCCTCGGTGGGACGGGTGAGTCACGCTGCGCGATTCCGGGAAAGGGCTGGATCCTCTCGCCCACGCGGCCCGAAGGGTGCTTCGCACCAAGGCGTCCTGACCCCTACTGCCTCCCAGGATCGTGCACGGCTATTCAGGGCGCTGTAGTTGTTGCGCCTCGGCCATGCCGGGGATGCCTTGCCCTGGAGACGTCCGTGGCGGCAAGCGTGCGGCATTGCGGGCTTGCCTGCGACGACGTGCGTCACCCCCCCTCGAAACACCCCAGTCGGGACGCCTCTCGTAAGTAATCGTCTCCTTGTTGGCGAAACCTTCGTCCAAGGAGAGATGCCATGACGCATCCGTTGAGGCTTGCGGGCAAGGCGCTGGGCGAGGTGGTCGGGTTTCTCCTGCTTGCGATGGGTGGAATCGGACTTTTCGGCGCAATCGCCAAGATCCACAATGGGACCCAGTCGGCCCAGTGGCCGTCGGCCGCCGGACGCATCTCCGCGTCGGAGGTCGTCTTGCGCGGCAGAACCTACCACCCCATCGTCGCGTACGAGTACGAGGTGAACGGCCGCCGATACCAGGGCGACTGCCTGGGATACGGCGCGAAGACGCTGCACGATTCCAAGGCGCAAGCCGAAGCGCTCCTCAAGCCGTATCCCGTGGGCACCCATGTTGACGTTTACTACAAGCCGGCAAGTCCAGGGGTCAGCTCGCTCACGGCGGGCATGCCGCGAATGTCGGTCGCCCTGATCGGGTGCGGTATTCTCGTGATGATGGCACTGGGCGGCGGCACGATGCTGTACCTCTCGGCCCGAAGCGTGAACCGCCAGTGCGCAGCAACCCGCGAGCAACCGTGGCAGCAGGGCGCGACGGCCCGCGAGGCAGAGCAGGAGGTGACCACGGCACCCGTGGCGGAGACATCGGCCCCCCGCCGCCCGGACCTGGACGCAACGCTGATGACTGCCGGGGTGATCGTCTTGGGGCTGGCCGTTGCGGCGTTCTGGGGCGGGCGGTACGCCGCGCGCCGGGCCGAACAGGCGGCGGCCTGCCCGTCCACGACCGGAAAGGTCCTTTCCGCCGAGGTAAGGAGAGTCAAGGCAGGACGTCGATCGTTCGCCCGCGACGCGGCGTTCGTCAAGTACGCCTTTTCCGTGGACGGGCGCACGTACACGTCCGAAAGACTTCAGATCCTGCCGGCGATTCAGACCGCCATGGGCACCGCCCAGGTGATCGTGGCGCGGTACCGCCCTGGAAGCGAAACAGAGGTGTTCTACAACCCCAGCAATCCCAACGAAGCCATCCTGAACAACCGTGTGGGAGCCCTGGGCAAGAACCTGATCGCCGCCTCGAACTACGCCCTGACAGTCGGTGTGACCCTTGGCATCGGGCTCCTCGCCTTCGGCGGGATGCGATGCCTCACCGGGCTTCAGGAGGCGCGTCGCCGCGACAAGGCTCGGCTCGCGTCCGAAGAGGACGAGCTGGCCAAGGCCATGCGGCGGTATGTTCCCATGTAGGCGCCGGTCTTGGCCGACGCTGTCCAAAGCCCGCCCCGTCCTGCCCCGTGGCACGCGCGTTCAGGACGCCTCGAACATCGCCTCGTCGATCACGTGCGGGGGCACGCCGATGTCGAGCACGAACAGTCGCCCGACGTAGTCGGCCGCGGCCGAGGCGACCAGGCCCGGCTTGGCGGCCACGAAGGTGCAGGTGGCGGTGGCGCGGACCGTCGGCTGGGCGGCCTCGCCCGTGTCGCAGTCCAGCCCGCTGGGCAGGTCCACCGCCAGGATCGGCGCATCCGAGGCGTTGAGCTGCTCGATTACCGCGTCAAGCGGCGAGCGGGGCGCCCCGACGGCGCCGGTGCCCAGCAGGGCATCCACGGCCCACGACGCGCCGTGGAGGGCCTCGGCGAGTTTCCGGGGATCGTGCCCCTCGCGGAGCACTTCGACGTGGAACCCGGTCCGCTGGAGGATGCGGTAGTTGGCCGCGGCGTCTTCCGAGAGCTTCTCCGGGTCGCCCCAGGTGAGGAGGCGTACCCGGTGCTCCCGGAGGTCCAGATGCCGGGCGAGCACGAACCCATCGCCCGCGTTGTTCCCCCGGCCGCAGCAGATGACGACCGGCCCGTCGATACCCATCTCGCAGAGCCGGTCGGCCAGGCCGCGGCCCGCGTTCTCCATGAGCACCAGGCCCGACATGCCGTGCTTGCGCACGGCCAGATGATCCACGCGGCGGACCTGCTCGCGCGTGAGGATGTGCTCCGTCATGGCCACCTCGAAGAAGGGGGTTTCGAGCTTTCCAGCCTCGCCGGGGCATTCTACAATAGGGCGGACCAGGGAGGCGATCTTCTTCCATACGAGACCCGAACATGCCCCTCTTCGAATACGTCTGCGAGAAGTGCGACGGCCAGTTCGAGCTGCTCATCCGCGGCGACGAGAAGCCGGCGTGCCCGAAGTGCGGCAGCCGAAGCGTCCAGAGACAGTTGAGCGTGCCGGCCGCCCACACCTCCGGCGGCGGTCCCTCGGGCGCGTTCAACACGCCTTGCGGCATGCCGCCGGGTAGCTGCGGCCGGCAGTGCGGGATCGATTGACCGTCGGGCGGCGGGGGGCCTTCGGCCTCGGGGTGGCATCGTCGGGAGACCCGCCCTATCCGCGTTCGGCGTGGCGTGCCATCGCGGGAGTCTATTCCCGCGTTGTCATGTCTCATCCGCAGCCACGAGGCAGACGAGCGAACGGCTATCCAGGCGTAGCGGCCGGTCGCGCGCCGGGGCGGGGCCGTCGAGCTCGGGGTAGATGTCGCCGGGCGGCTCGGCCCCCGTATCCACGAGCGTCCGCCAGGCCAGGCCTCGCGCGGAGCGCGGGATCACGAAGTCGCGCGGCTCCATCCCGGCGTGGCACATCAGGAGCACGTGGTGCGAGGGCGGGGCCAGCTTGTCGCGCCGCGGCACGGCCGCCAGCAGGCAGACCAGGCCCGAATCGTGGTTGGACCAATCGACCGGTCCCCCCTCGGCGCTGAACCACGACACGTCGGCCAGGCGGAGCGGTCCCGAGGGCCGTCCCGTGAGGAAGGCGCTTTGCCGGACCGTGGGCTCGGCGCGGCGAAAGGCGATCAGGGCCTTGACGAACCGCACCAGGGAGCTGTGCTTGGTGACGCGGCGCCAGTCGAACCAGGAGATGACGTTGTCCTGGCAGTAGGCGTTGTTGTTGCCGCGCTGGGTGCGGCGGCACTCGTCGCCCATGAGCATCATGGGCACGCCCTGGCTGAGCATCAGCGAGGCCAGCATGTTCTTGATCTGGCGCTCGCGGATGCGGTTGATCGCGCTGCTGCGGCTGGGGCCCTCGCATCCGTAGTTGGCGCTGTGATTGTTGTTGTCGCCGTCGCGGTTGTTCTCGCCGTTGGCCTCGTTGTGCTTGCGCTCGTAGCTCACCAGGTCGTTGAGGGTGAAGCCGTCGTGCGAGGTGATGAAGTTGATGCTGTGGTACGGCTTGCGCCCGCCCGGCTGGTAAAGGTCGCTCGAACCGGAAATCCGCGTGGCGAAGGCGCCCCGCAACCCTT
>CAYSUS010000045.1:0-58337 GCA_964434165.1 uncultured Pirellulales bacterium | reverse complement strand
GTGAGGTTGCCGCCCGAGTAATCCGAGTGCCACCGCCAGTGGAACATGTGCAGCCCGTTGCGATAGGGTTTGTGCGGCGCCGGGCCGAGCCACAGGTCCCAGTCGAGCCCTTCGGGGACCGGCTTGGGCACGGGGTCGCCGGGGCCGCCAGGCCCGCCGGGAAGCTGCACGAGGATCCGCTGGAGCTTCCCGAGGCGGCCGTTGCGCACCAGCTCGGCCATGCGGTGATAGATCGGGATCGAGCGGTCCTCGGTCGAGGTCTGGAACACGGCCCCGTAGCGCTTCACGGCGTCGGCCAGGACGCGGCCCTCGGCGATGGTCCGCGTGGGCTTCTCACAGATCACGTCCTTGCCCGCCCGGATGGCCGCCAGCGAGAGCGGCACGTGCCAGTGGTCGGGCGTGGAGATCATCACGGCATCCACGTCGCTGCGGTCGATCACCTCGCGCCAGTCCTGGGTCATCTGGCAGGTGAAGTCCAGGCCCCGCTTGGCGCGCACGACGCGAAGGCCTTCTTCGACACGCTTCTTGTCGGGGTCGCAGAGGGCGACCGGCTCGGCGTCGGGCTGGCCGAGGAACATCTTCAGGTTGCGGCCGATGCCGTGCCCGCCCAGTCCGATGAACCCCACCGGGATCCGGTCGCTGGCCGGCGGCCTGCCCTGGGCCCCCAAGGCCGTGGCGCGGATGGCATACGGCGCGGCCGAGAGCGCGGCGCCGGCGGCCGCAGCCTGCTTGAGCACAGCGCGACGCGTGACGGGTTGGCGTTGCATGGCAGCTCTCCATCCACTCCGCTTAGCCGGCGGTTTGTTTACGGATCGATTCTCCACGGGTCGCGCACGGGCCGCGCGAGCATGCGCGCGGCCTCGTCGTCGCCGACGACGGTCTCCTTCACCGGATCCCACGTTATCCTGCGGCCGCAGCGCACGGCGATCTCCGAGACGTGGCTGACCAGGTCGCTCCGCACCGCGTCGTCGATGTGGCTGACCGGGTCCTGGCGCGAGCGCACGCACTCGATGAAGTTCCGTTCCTGGCCGCGGCTGACGGGCAGGCGCACGGCGTCGGGCCCCAGCTCCGAGGTGCGGAGCGAAGCCGGCTCGCAATCCATCGACGCGTAGTACAGCGCGATCCAGCCCTCCTCGCCGATCAACTGGGCGTAGTTGCCCAGCTTGGCCAGGCGGGGGTGTTCGTCCTTGGCCACGCCGTTGGCCCAGTATTCCATCTCCACGCCGCTGGCGAAGCGGATTGTCACGTCCCAGTCGATCACGGCGTCGTTCGAGCCGGTGGCGGGAATGGCCCCGCGTCCCTCGACCTCCCAGTTGCCCTGCAGATGGGTGTCGAAGGCCCACTGGAGCAGATCGAGCGGGTGGGCGCCCCAGCCGGCGATGAAGCCCAGCGCGTAGTCGCGCACGTGGAACCAGGCCGCGCCGTTGTCCGGACAGCCCGAGTAGGGCCGCCACGGGGCCGGGCCCAGCCACAGGTCGTAGTCGAGGCCTTCGGGCACCGGCAGCGGCTTGCGCGATCCGCCGCGGATGCTGTTGGGGGCCTTCACGCGGATCTTCTTGATCTTGCCCAGCCGGCCGTTGCGGACCAGCTCTGCGCCGAGGCGGCAGGCCGCGCTGGCCCGGGCCTCCGTGCCGTATTGGAAGACACGGTCGTAGCGGCGGATCACCTCGCGGCACAAGAGGTCCTCGGCCACGCTGATGCCCAGCGGCTTCTCGACGCATACGTCCTTGCCCGCCTTGGCCGCCAGCACGGTCATGGGCACGTGCCAGTGGTCGGGGCTGCCGATGCTCACGGCGTCGATGTCGGCTCGGTCGAGGACCTCGCGGAAATCGACGCAGGCCTTGCAGTCCGCGTTCTTGTAGCGGTCATCGACGGTCTTCTTGGCCCGCTCGCGCACGTGCTTCCACACGTCGCACACGGCCACGACCTGGGCCTCGGGGCAGGTGAGGGCCTCGCGGCAGTTCAACAGGCCCCGCGGTCCCACGCCCAGGTAGCCCATCACCACGCGCTCGCTGGGGGCGGGTCGGCCTTCCTTGCCCAGGGCCGCGCCGGCGATCACGCGCGGAGCGGCGAGCCCGGCGCCGGCCGCGGCAGCGCCGCGCAGCAGGGCGCGACGAGTGATGCGTTTGCGTTGCATGGCAGTTTCACTCCATTTAGGCGGCGAGCAAGCTCGCCGGCTGAATTGCGCGGTCGCGTCGCATTCAGACTCCCCACGGCTGGCGCGCCGGCCGATGGCAAAGCCGGTTGGCCGCGTCGTCGCCGACGAACTGCTCTTTCTCCGGGTCCCACGCGAGCTTGCGGCCCAGTTCCATCGAGATGTTGGCCAGGTGGCAGACCGTGGCCGAGCGGTGGCCGATCTCGGCGGTCACGTTGATGCCCTTGGGGCTCCGGTTGCGGATACAGTCTAGCCAGATGCCCATGTGCGTGCCACCACCGCCCTCGGGGCCGAGTCGGATCTCGTCGGGACCGATCACCGCGCCGAGGAGCGCGGCGGGCTCGGCCTCGAGCTTCTCGCGGCTGACGTAGATCCAGCCCTCGCTTCCCTCGAAGCGCACGCCGCCGGTCTTCATCCCCTCGACCACGCCGCGGAGCCGGACGGGAACGCCGTTGGCGTAGCGGTACTCGGCCTCCACGTCGTAGAAGGCGTCGTGCAGGCCCGACGGATTGCGCTTGCCCCGGGCGACCACCTCGACGGGGCCCGACTCGTCGGCGTCCAGGGCCCACTGCGCGATGTCCAGGTGGTGCGCGCCCCAGTTGGTCATGTCCCCGCCCGAGTAGTCGCTGACGAACCGGAACTGGTAGTGGCAGCGGTCCTTGTGATACGGGGCCCAGGGGGCCTGCCCCAGCCAGAGGTCGTAGTCCAGCTCCGAGGGGACCGGCTGCGGGGTCCAGGGCTTGGAGGCCTTGCCCTGCCGGGCCACGATCCACACCTGGATGCCTTTCAGCTCGCCGATCCGCCCGTTGCGCACCAGCTCGCACGCGCGGATGAACTTCTCGTCCGTTCGCTGCTGGCTGCCGACCTGGAGGATGCCGCGATAGCGCCGCACGACCTCGGCCAGCGTGCGGCCCTCGCGCACGGTCAACGTCAGGGGTTTCTCCACGTAAACGGCCTTGCCGGCCTCGATCGCGGCCACGGCCATGGGCACGTGCCAGTGGTCGGGCGTGGCGATGACCACCGCGTCGACGTCGTCGCGGTCGAGCACCTCGCGGAAGTCGTTGTAGCCCTTGCAGCTCGTATCGCCGGCCGCGGCGTCGATCACCGCCTTGGCCTTCTCGCGGTGCTTGGCGTCCACGTCGCACACGGCCACCACGCGGTCGCCCCCGGCCATGATCTGCTGCCCGCGCCCGCCCGACCCGATCAGGCCCGTGGCGATGCGATTGCTGGGCGCGGTCTCGCCGGGGGCCCCCAGCACGCGCGACGGGACCACGCAGGGGGCTGCCAGGCAGGCGCCGGCTGTCGTAAGAAACGCGCGTCGCGTGGGACGCAGCCGAGAAGGGCTCATGCTGGTTTCCTTTCTAACTCGCCGAGGGCGGCTGTCTCGCGGCCGAGCACACCGCGCGAGACGCCGCGATGCGGGCGTGCCAAGGTGCGAGTGTTGCCTGCGATCGGGCGCATGGGGGAGGGCAGGGCATGGGCAGGAGGCCGCGATGCCCGGCAACGCAACGCTCGAGGATCGCGACCCTGGCATGATGGTACCTGGACTGGGCGGCGGATTCCAGAGGCCGCACGCACTCTCCCCTTTTCCTGGGGGCGGGATAAGGCGCGATTCCGCCTCCGGCAACCACGCCGCAAGGGCCGCGCCAGGGCACGCCGAGGTGACGATGCGATACCGGTGGCAAAGGGAGCGCGCGGATCGTCGCGGCCTCGACCGCTTCCTCAACTACCGCGGATCGACCGGCCGGTAGTACGTCCCGCGCCCGGCGCACGTGGCTTCCACGCGCCCGGCGGCCGTCAAGGCCTCCAGAAGCTTGATGACCTCGCCGTGGTGGAGACCGAGGCCCGCCGCGATGTCCCGGGGCGTGCAGGGCCGCCTTGCGAGCAAGCCCAGCACCGCCTCGCGATCGGCCGACGCGAGGGTCCGTTCCTCCGTGGCGCGGAACTCGGCGATCGACTCCGCGCGGCCCGGGAAGGTCGCGGCGATCTGCCTTAGCCGATCGGCGGGCACCGGCGTGGCATCGCTCTCGGACGGCGGCCTTGTGACCGTGTTGAGCTGGACGCGGTCCGGCGCGATCCGCGCGGCGCAGTCGCGGAGGCGCGCCATCCGCGCCTCGGTCGCGGTCTCGGCCGTGAGGAAGACCTCGAGCCACACTTCGCCGCGGAACTCCCGGCCCAGCGCGATCAGACCCTCCAAAACGCGCTGGAACGAAAGGCTCGGGTGCGGCCGGTTGATCCACTGGAAATGCTCCTCGTCCCCGGCGTCGAGCGAGGGGATCGCAAGGTCGGCCGCGTCGAGACCGCGACGCACCTGCTCGTCCCAGAGCAGGGAGCCGTTGGTCAGCACGGCCACCGGGACCTCGGTGCGCCGTTGGATGGCGGCGATCAACTCGCCGAGCCGGGCGTGCAAGGTCGGCTCGCCGGAACCGCCCAGCGTGATGTAGTCGGGCTGGGCGTCGAGGCGGGCCTCGACCTCCGCCACGAGATCGTTCAGGGGGACCCACTCCCTGCGCTCGACCGTCTTGCAGGTGGTCGGGCCGAGCTGGCAGTACACGCAGTCGAAGCTGCACGTCTTCATCGGCACCGGGTCCACGCCCAGCGAACGCCCCAGGCGTCGGGAAGGCACCGGTCCGAAGACGTGCTTGCTCATGGCCTTCGCCTCGGAGGCGCCGTCGCGGTCAGCTCGCCGCGCGCCGGCCGCCTAAGGAAACCGGCGCCCGGGCGACCATCGCGCCGGGGGCGCAGCCCAGGTGCCGGCCGATCACGGGGCACTTCACGCGGAGCAGCAGCCACACGGGCCGCCCGCAGCCCGAGAGCGTTTCGAAGTTGGCCTGTCCCTTGGCCACGATCAGGTCGGCCTGCTGGAATCGCTGGCGGAACGCGTCGCTGCAATCCTCGAGGATCGTGCCCGGGGCGTCCGAGCCGTTGTCGATGACCTCGACCAGGTCGGCCAGGCCCGCCGCCTCGGCGTCGCGCAACGTGGCGTCGTTGATCACCGGGCCGCCCTTGACGACCACGGTCACGCGGTCCGGCGGCATCTGCTCGATGAGCAGGCGGTCGAAGACGATCTCGCCGGCGTTGTCCGCGAGGTAGAGGATGCGCCGGGCCTCGGCCGCGCGGCTTCGGAGCGCTCCCACGTCGCCGTCGATGGGCTCGCGGCGGCAGCTCTCCACGGCGGCGTGGAAGTGCGGCTCGTCCAGGGCCGAGCGCACGCCCAGGTCCATCAGGTTGCCCACGATCGCCAGGCGCACGGCCAGGTCGAACGGGTCGGCCGCGGCGGAAAGCTCTTCGCGCAGTGGGGGCAACAGCTCCAGGGCGATCGCGTTGAGGCGGTCCTTGGCCTCCAGATACGGGTCGGCATTGCCGGTCAGCTCGCGAATCCGCCGGTGCACGCGCTGGGCCATGGCCGCGGGCGGCTCGTGGAACCGCATCCCGCTGGCCGCCGCCAGGACCTCGCGGAGGACCGTCTCGTGGGTCGGCTCGTCGTCGGTCACGAAACGCACCGCGTCGAGCGACTGGCGGACCAGGCAGGGGATGCAGTCGAGGTAGGTCTTCATGCAGCGGGAGTCAACGTTCTCGGGAAATGCAGGTCCGAGCCGGGCCGTGCCCGCCCGGACGGTGGCACCATCCGGTGCCCCGTCAGTTCTTCAAGTCCAACACGGGCGTATCGGGAAAGGCGTCGATCCCGTCGATCTCGATCGCGTTTCCTTTCACCGAGAGGATCTTGCACCGCGTGAGGGCGATCAGGTTGGGCCGCACCGGAGAGTGCGTCGCGAACACGCCGCGGAGCGGGTTGTCCGGGTTGCCGCGGGGATGGACCTGGAGGATCGACCGCTTCTTTGGCGTGTCGTTGCGGTCGAACCAGTAGAAGACCCAGATCTCCTTGAGCTCGTCCACGCCGAGCATCGCCGGTTGGTACTTCTTGTCGATGACGATCGTCGTCTTCCCCTCGGCCTTGCGGACCCAGCCGATGGGGTGCATGACGAAACGGGGCGGCTCGTTTTCCTTCTCGGCCGCGACCTCTTCTCCGAAGGCGCACGACCAACCCGTCAGCAGAACGGCCAGACAGGCGGCGAGGCGTTTCATGGCCACTTCCTTCCTTTCTGGTAAGGGTGACGTCAACCGGGAATTCAGGCGGTATCCCCGTTTGACCAAGG
This sequence comes from uncultured Pirellulales bacterium, assembly GCA_964434165.1. Classification (GTDB taxonomy): domain Bacteria; phylum Planctomycetota; class Planctomycetia; order Pirellulales; family Thermoguttaceae; genus CAYSUS01. Next base: position 52,025 of record CAYSUS010000045.1, on the reverse strand, counting down.
GGCGAACTTCTTATCCACGAACTTGGCGGTCGCCGTGGCCACCACGCGGTCGTCCTGGCGGACCTCCGCGGCCAGCACGTGAAGCATCCCGCACGAGGACTCCCGCCATGCCCGCACCGCGGCCGCCCGGCCCGCGCGCAGCGGAGCCCGGAAGCGGACTTTGAGCTCGGCCGTGACCGCACTCTGCCCCAGGGCGAACATGCAGTTGGTCATGGCGCCGTCCAGGAGCATGCAGACCGTGCCGCCGTGGAGCACCCCGTCGTAGCCCTGCCACCGGGGATCGCACGCGAACGAGGCCTCGACCGCGCCGGGCTCGCTTGGGTGGAAGTCCAGAGCGAGCCCCGTCCCGTTCGTGTCGCCGCAGACGATGCACGTGGGATGCTCGGCGGATTGCAGTCGAGCCAGCGCGGTGCCGGGCTCAGTGGTCACAGGCGTTCGCTCCCGAGGCGAGGCTGCCGCTGAGGTAGGCGGTCACGAGGCTCTCGGGCGTGTCGGTCGGCGCGCCCACCACCACGCGCACGCCGCTCTGGGCGAAGAGCTGGATCGCCCGCTGCCCCATCCCGCCGGCGATGATCACCCCCACGCCCTGCTCGTGCAGCCAGCGGGGCAGGAGGCCCGGCTCGTGCGGCGGCGGCGTGACCATCGTCGTGTGCATCTTCGTGGCATCGGCCTCGTCGACGTCCACCAGGGCGAACTGCTCGCAGTGTCCGAAGTGCATACACAGCCGGCCGCCGGCCGTGGGAATGGCGAATTTCATACGTCGCTCCTGCTCGAGGGGTCCTGGAAACGTGAAGAGAACCGTGGCTCGTTACGAGGCCGGCTGCCCGCGCGCCGCTTGCTCGACGCGCCGGGCGATCTCGGCAAGGACCTTCGCCGCCTCGCTGGCGGCGAAGCGATGAATATACGGGACGCCCGAGTCGCCGCAATCGACGATCTGCGGGTCGATCGGCACGCGGCCCCACAGCGGCAGGCCCAACTCGGCGGCCAGGCCCTCGCCGCCGCCGGTCTTGAACACTTCGATCCGCTTGCCGCAGTGGGGGCAGACCATGCCGCTCATGTTCTCGACGATCCCCAGGACGGGCAAGGAGAGCTTCTCGCAGAACGAGGCCGAGCGCCGCACGTCGGCCACGGAGAGCTGCTGCGGCGTGGTCACCAGGATCGCCCCGGCCGGCTGGCCTACCAATTGCGCGACCGACAGCGGCTCGTCGCCCGTGCCCGGAGGGGCGTCGACCACCAGGCAGTCGAGCGTTCCCCAGTCCACGTCGGAGAGGAACTGCCGGATCACGCCGTACTTCATCGGCCCCCGCCAGATGACCGCGTCGCGCCCGCTCTCCAGCAGGAAGCCGATCGACATCACCTTGAGGTTCTCGCCGAGTTCCAGGGGCGCCATGCGTCCGTCGTGGGCGACGGGGCGCGTTCCCTCCAGGCCCATCAGCCGCGGCACGCTCGGTCCGTGGATATCGACGTCGAGCAGACCCACCGACTTGCCGGCCAACGCCAGGGAGACGGCCAGATTGGCGGCCACGGTGCTCTTGCCCACGCCCCCTTTGCCCGAGAGCACGAGCAGCTTGAACTTGATCCGCCCCATCTGGCCCTCCAGGGCCTGGCGATGGCGCAGCGCCTCGTCGGTCTCCGGGGGGCGCGGGGCGCTGGCGGCGCCCTGGCCGGACGAGCAACCCCCGCACGGCTCCGCGCCGCAGCCCTTGCGCTCGGCGAAGTCGCGCAGCGCCGCCTTGAGCGTGTCCGCGGCCAGCAGGGCGCAGTGCTCCGACTCCTCGGGCAGGCCGCCCAGGGCCCCGAGGATGTCGGCCTGGCCGAGGTCTCTGGCCTCGCGGACGGGTTTGCCGAGGGCCATCTCCGCGGCCATGCTCCCCGCCGCGCGCGAGGGCCCGCAGCCGGTCGTGGTGAACCCGATCGCCGCGATCCGCCCGTCGGCGATGCGGAGCCAGAGGTCCATCGTGTCGCCGCACGGCCCCGTGACCCGGGCGTGGCCGTTGAAATCGGCCAGCGGCCCATAGTGCCGCGGATGCTCCGCGTGCTCCACCGCCTGCGGCGCAAGCTGCCCCTGCATGGGAAGGCCGGTTTCCGATTCCATCGAAGGTGTACCTCCAACAAGCACGACTCCAGACATGCCCATCGACCGTCACGTCCCTCCAGAGAGCCCCAGCTCCACCAGGCCGCCGGCCTGCGATGGCTGGCTCTCCTGCAAGTGCCTTCGGACCACATGCCAGATCGCTCGGATCGCCTCGGCGGCCGGGCCCTGCGAGGCCTCGACGACGCTCCGCGCGGCGATCTGGGCCCGCGTGATCTCCGGATCGTAGGGCACGCGCCCCACCGGCTCGATGCCCGCCGCCCGGGCCGCCTCCTCCAGACGCTCGGTCATCGCCGGATTCAGGTCGGCCTTGTTCACCGCGAGAAGCGCGGGGACATCGAGGCGCGCGGCGAGCCTGGCCACGCGCTCGAAATCGTGCAGCCCCGAGACGGTCGGCTCCACGACCACCAGCGCCAGGCTGGCCCCGGTCAACGACGCGATGACCGGGCAGCCGATCCCCGGCGAGCCGTCGCAGATCACCAGGTCCAGGTCCTTCGCGTGGGAAAGGCCCTGGGCCGCGCGGCGGAGCTGCGTGACCAGCTTGCCCGAGTTCTCCGCGGCCACGCCGAGCCGGGCGTGGACCATCGGGCCGCAACGGGTGTCGGAGATGAACCATTGCCCCGACACCTCGGGCGTGAAGGCGACGGCGCCCTCGGCGCAGAAGTCGTGGCACACGCCGCAGCCCTCGCAGGCCAGCGGATCGATGCGGAAGGTCCTTCCCACGCGCCCGTTGCCGGGCCCGTCGAAGAAAACCGCATCGAACCGGCACAGCTCCTCGCACTTGCCGCAGGCGGTGCAATGGCCGGGCATGATGCGGGCGACGCTTCCGGCCACGAAGTCCTCGCGCTTCTGCACGCGCGGCTCCACGACCAGGTGCAGGTCGGCCGCGTCCACGTCGCAATCGACCAGCACCACGGGTTGGGCCAGCACGGCCAGCGAGGCCACGATCGAGGTCTTGCCCGTGCCCCCTTTTCCACTGATAACCACAAGCTCCTTCATTGGGGCACTCCGTACTCGAGACGGGCCAGCAGGCCGCGGATCCGCTCGGCAAAGGCGGGGACCGCCTCGGCGATCATCTCTCCGCGGGAGTAGGCCTCGGCCACGGCCCGGTCGTCGGGGACCTCGGCCAGCAGGGGAACGCGATGTCCTTTGCAGTAGTCGCGGACCCGGCCGTTGCCCGCGTCCGCGCGGTTGAGGACCACGCCCATGGGAAGCCGCATCGCGCGCACCATTTCCACGGCCAGCGCCAGGTCGTTGAGGCCGAAGGGCGTCGGCTCGGTCACCAGGATCACGTAATCGCACCCCCGCACGGTCTCCACGACCGGACACGAGGTGCCCGGCGGGCTGTCCAATAACACCAGGCCGCTCTCGGGCGCCTGCTGCTTGACGACGCGAATCGCCGGAGGGCTCATGGCCTCGCCGACGTTCAAGACGCCCTCGACAAAGCGGACTGTGCCGCTCGTGCCGCGGCGGAGCGTGCCGATCGTGCGGGGCTCTTCTACGATGGCGTCGGCCGGACAGACCAGCCCGCACCCGCCGCAGGCGTGGCACAGGTCGGCGAAGACCAGCGTCTTCTCTGGCAGACAGGCCAAGGCCCCGAAGCGGCAGACCGCGGCGCAGGCCCCGCAGGACGTGCACCGCGCGGCGTCGATCACGGGAACCGGCTTTTCGATGGGCCGCTCCTCCTCGATCGCCGGGCGGAGGAAGATGTGCCCGTTGGGCTCCTCCACGTCGCAATCGAGGTAGGCGACCTCGCGGCCCGCCTGCGAAGCGAGAAAGGCCAGGTTGGCCGCGATGGTCGTCTTGCCCGTGCCGCCTTTGCCGCTGGCGATCGCGATTCTCATCCGGCGCCGCCCTCGGGCGCTGGGCCGCCGCCGGTGGCCGACAGCTCATCGATGCGCCGGCGCAGGGCGTCGAGGGCGGCCGCGTTGGCCTCGGCCTGGGCGCGGAGCAATTGCAGCTCCTCCTCGGCGCTGGCCGGCTGGGGTGCGGCTCCCGGCGCGGCCGGAGCGGCTGGGGGCGCGCTCCATCCGGCGGCCCTCTGCCAGCCGGTCAGGCCGGTGGCGTAGAACATGTTGCGCCAGCCGCGGCCGCCTCCGCCCCCTCCGCCGCGGCCTCGGCCGAAGAAGCCGCCGCGGAACACGCGATTCATGAACCCGGGGGCCCCGAATCCACCGCAGTAGCCGGCCCCGCGGCCGGTCATCGGACCCATTCCCGTCGGGCCGGTTCGATCTCCACCTGGCATGTTGGTTCTCCTTCCACCGTTGGAAACGGAATGTCGTGCTTGCCGGGGCCACACGGCCCGGCCTGCCTCTGCCGCGGCGAGCGAGCTCGCCGGCTAAGTGGGCACTAGGGGACTACGCCCAGTGGCCCTGGACGTTGGCTTTCGCGGCCGGCTGGAGCTGGCCCGCGGCGAGTTGATCCGCGGCCTGGCGGACCGTGCCCGACGCCCCCGGGTAAATCTGAATGCCGGCGGCCTGGAGCGTGGCATAGGCCTTGGGGCCCACGTTGCCGGTGAGCACGGCCTGCGCTCCCAGCCCGGCCACGGTCTGCGCGGCCTGGATCCCGGCCCCTTGGGGCGCGTTCAGATTCTGCGCGTTGTCGTGCGCGGCGTGTTCGCCGGTCTCGGTGTCCAAGAGCACGAAGTAACGGGCGCGGCCGAAACGCGGATCGACCGGACTGTCCAGCCCCGGGCCCTGGGCGGTAATCACAAGCTTCATGGCGTATTCCTATTGCTCCAAGGAGCCGCGGCCGCGGCGGCATCGGCCTCGCTGGCGCTGGCGGCGCCGACCACAACAGCCGGGCATGGCGAAACGCTCTTCCCCCACCGAGCCGCTGCAATACGCGCGGAGCACCTCGTCCACGTCGCCGCAGACGCGCGGGATCACCTCAATCCGCCGGGCCACCAACAGCGACTCCAGCGGCCGGGAGATCGCCCCGCAGATCAACGTCTTGACCCCCAGCTCGGCCAGGCGCCCCGCGCGGAGATGCGGGTCCGACTCAGGCAGCGGCTCCTCCCGACGCGAGTGCTCCTCGACCCCCTCCAGCTCCACGAGAAGGAGCTGGGCGGCGACGTCGAAGACGGGCGAGACGCGGCCCTGCCAGACTGGAACTGCAACGGCCATGCTCGCGAAACATGCGACTTGCGTGCCAACCCCGAAACGGGATCAGTTCAAGTGCGCAAGTGATTTTTAGATAGTACCTTGCGTTATCAGATCGAGTCGCGCAGAAACACAACAAGGATTGCATATCGCAATTCTGGTGGCGCCCTGCAATTGCAATGTGCAATTCTATGTCTTGCGGCGGCCGTCTTGCTCGGGCATTTCGATTCCCAGGGCCTTCACCTTGCGGAAGAGCGTGCTGGGGTTGATGCCCAACTGCGCGGCGGCCGCTTTGCGGTTGCCGCCGTGACGGCGCAGGGCGTCCTCGATGAGCAGCCGCTCCATCGCCTGGAGCGTCATCCCGGCCAGTTGCGGCGCCGGGCCGGTGGCGTCCGAGCCGCGCACGTGCGGCGGCAGGTGCGCCGGCTCGATCAGTCCGCCCTGGCAGAGCACGAACGCGTGCTCCACGAGGTTCTCCAGCTCCCGGACGTTGCCCGGGTAGTCGTATTCCATCAGCCGGGCGAGGACCTCGTCGGAGACCCCGACGACGTCCTTGTTCTGCATGCGGTTGTACTTGGCGATGAAGTGCTCCACGAGCAGCGGGATATCCTCGCGGCGGTCCCGCAGGCGGGGCAGCACGAGGCGGACAACGTGAATCCGGTAGTAGAGGTCCTCGCGAAAGACCCCCTTGCGCACGAGCTTTCCCAGGTCCTTGTTCGTGGCGGCGATCAGGCGCGCGTCGGCGCTCTGGGGCTCGACGCTGCCCAGCGGCTCGTACACCCGCTCCTGCAACACCCGCAACAGCCGGACCTGCATGGCCGGCGAGACGTCGCCGATCTCGTCCAACAGCAGCGTGCCGCCGTGGGCCAGGGCGAAGCGGCCCGGCTTGTCCTTGCGCGCGTCGGTGAACGCCCCGGCCTTGTAGCCGAACAGCTCGGACTCCAGGAGCGTGTCGGGCAGGGCCCCGCAGTTGACCGCCACGAACCGCTTCTTGCGCCGGCGCGAGAGCTGATGGATGGCCCGGGCGAACAGCTCCTTGCCCGTGCCGCTGGCCCCCTCGATCAGCACGGTGCTGTCGCTCTCGGCGATCTGCGGCAGAACCTCGAACACGCGGCGGATCGCCGCGCTGCGTCCGACGATGTCGGCGAAGCTGTTGCCGGCCTCCAGCTCCCTGCGGAGGTCCTCGACCAGGCTCAGGTCGCGAAACGTCTCCACGCCGCCGATCACCTGTTCGCGGTCGTCCTTGACCACGGCCGTGGAGATGCTGATGGGCACGCGATTGCCCTGGGCGTCGAGGATGTAGACGGCCTTGTTGACCACCGGGCGGCCGGTGGTGAGGGTTTGGCGCAGTGCGCAGGCCGTCTCGCAGATGCTCGCCCGAAACACCTCGCAGCACGGCCTGCCCAGGGCCTGCTGGCGGGGCACGCCGGTAATCCGCTCGGCAGCCCGATTGAAGCTGGTGATCCGCCACCGATCATCCACGGTGAACACACCGTCGTTGATCGAGTCGAGGATCACGTCGTGGGGATCGCGTGGGGCGTCCATCCAAACCGCCTTGCGTGATTCCGGGAAAAGGGCTCAGGACCCTTGTGTGCGAAGCGCCGCCCTTCGCGCCGCTTGGGCACAAGGGTCCTCACCCGTCTTCCCCTCGCAGGATCGTGCGTGGCTGTCAAGTCAAATCGAGAGCGGCACTCCTCCCCAAGCGCGGGAAGACCGCGCGATTCCTTCAGCCTATCACATTTTAACGCGCGGCTAGCCCCCTCGCGCGGCCAGTGCAGCACTCCTGCTCTGGACCGGTAGATCGAAGTGCGATCGTAAGCCAGAATAGAGTTATTACTCCGCGGGGTCGCGCGGGCAGGGATGGGGGCGGCCTGACGGAAAGGCTATCACCAAGATACGACTTGTGCAGAGACAATTCGATGCCCGATCTGGCTGCCACGCTGAAAGAGGAAATCCGCCGGCTGGCCCGCAAGGAGATCAAGCTCCAGGTGGGCCCCACGAAGAAGGCCACGGCCGAATACCGCCGGGAGATCGCGCGGCTGAAGCGGTTGATCCAGAGCCAGGAGAAGAAGATCGCCCGGCTGGAGACCGCCCAGCGGACCCAGGCCGAGACTCCCGAGGCCTCCGAGGAGGCCTTGGAGGGGGCGCGGTTCTCGGTCCGCTCGGTGCGGGCGCAGCGCCGGAGGCTGAAGCTCTCGGCCGAGGAGTTCGGCAAGCTGTTGGGCGTTTCAGCCCAGACCGTTTATAACTGGGAACAGGGCCGCGCCCGACCCGCCCAGCGGCAGTTCGCCGCCCTGGTGGAGATTCGCAAGATCGGGCGCCGCGAGGCCACGGCGCGGCTCGCCCCGGAGGAGTGATCCCCCGCCAGCCCGGAGGACGGAGTGCCCGCTCCGTCCATGCGGAGCCCTGCTGAGCCGGTGGCTTGGCGGACTGGGCACTCCGGCCTACGGTTCGACGGCGGCCGTCTCCCGCCGGCGGTCGCGCCACTCCAGGCCCCGGCGGATGGTCAGCGCCAGTTCCACGTCGTGGCAGGGCTTGGTGAGGAAGTGGAACACCCCGCCCTCGTTGATCGCCCGGATCGCCGCGGCCGCCGTGGCATGGCCGGTGAGCACGATGCGGACCGTCTCCGGGCAGTGCTCCGCGGCCCAGGCGATCAGGTCGCCGCCGGACATGCCGGGCATGCGCTCGTCGCTGACCATCACGTCGATCGGGCGGGCCTTGAGGATCGTCATCGCCTCCTCGCCCGAGCGCGCAGTCAGAAGCCCGTACGGCTGATGCCGCAGGGCGCGGGCCATGCCGCGGAGCAGGTTCTCGTCGTCGTCCACGAGCAGCACGGTGCGGATCACGGCGGGTTTCTCCCAGATTCCGTTGGTCTTCAGTGCCGTCCGGACTTCCGAATTCTTGAAGACTTCGGAAGTCCTCGCTCACGCGGCGCGGTCATCGCACGCCGATCAGTTCCTCCTCGGCCGCCGCGGTCTCTTGCGGCGAAGCTTTGTCGCCGTGGCGGGGAAGCCGGAGGATGAAGGCCGCGCCCCGTCCCGGCTCGCTCTCCACGCGGATCCTCCCCCCGTGGCGCTCGACCACGACGGAGTGGACGATGGCCAGCCCCTGGCCCGTCCCCTTGCCGACCTGCTTGGTGGTGAAGAACGGATCGAACACCTTGTCGCGGTTCTCCGCGGAGATGCCGACTCCGTTGTCGTCCACGCGGATCTCGGCCCAGTCGCCGTCGCGGCGCGTGGTGATGGTGATCGTGCCTTTCCGGTCGGGTTCGGCGGCGTTGGCCTCGGCGATGGCCTGGGCGGCGTTGATCATCAGGTTGAGGATCGCCTGGCTGATGTCGCCCAGATGACACGTCACCGCCCCCAGCGCGGGATCGAGATCGGTCTTGACCTCGGCCACGTATTTCCACTCGTTGCGGCAGACGGTCAAGGCGTTGCGCACGGCGGCGTTCAGGTCGATGGCCTGTTTCTGCACCCCGCCTGGGTGCGAGAACTCCTTCATCGCCCGGACGATGCTCGCCACCTGCTCCAGCCCCTGCACCGACTGTTGGATGGCGCGGGGGACCTCCTGGTGGAGGAACTCCAGGTCGGCCTCGCGCTCGGCTTCCCGGATGGCCTCGACCTGCGCCGTCACGTCCGCTCCCGCCTGCGAGCCCTCGAGCAGCAGCGCGTACTTCGCCAGCAGGCGCTCCAGGGTGGCGAAGGACTCGCCGAGGAACCGGGTGTTGTCGGCCACGTACTGGGTCGGCGTGTTGATCTCGTGGGCGATGCCGGCGGCCAGGCGCCCGATGGACTCGAGCTTCTGGGCCTGCGCCAGCTCGGCCTCCATGCGCTTGCGGTCGCTGAGGTCCACGAAGACCGTGGCGTACAGTGGCCGGCCGTCGTCGCCGCGGAAGGGAATGCTCGTAAGCTGCACGGGGCGGTTTTCCTCCCTGGGCATCGTGCTCTCGCTGACGGCGACCTTGCCCGTCTCGCGCGCCTGGGACATGGCGCACGCCTGACAGGGCTCGCTGCGGGCGCGGAAGTACTCGTAGCACTTGCGCCCGGCCGGATCGCCGTAGCGCCGGCACGTCTCCGGATCGACGTAGCGCAGGTTGTGCTCCTCGTCCACGATCTCCAGGCCGGTCTTGGTGGCCCCGAGGACGAATTCGATCCGCTGCTTCAGCGAGCGGACCTCCCGCTCGGCGTCGATCCGCTCGATGATCTTCCCGATCCGCTCGGCCAGCGAATCGACCAGCTTCCGCTCCTCGCGGAGGAACGGGCCCTCGTCGGCCGGTGGGCGCTCCTCCCGATAGCAGACCTCCAGGGCCCCAGCCAGGCGGTCGCCGACGAGGATCGCCGCGGCGAGCTTCCAGGGTGTCTCCTCGAAGTTGTCCGTGGCGTAGGCCACCCCCCCCAGCACGAACCGCGCGCAGGTGATCTCGGGATACTGCCAGCCGGCCGGGATCAGGCGGGCCGCCCCGCGGAGGATGTCGGGCACGGACGTGCCGTGCTCCTCGAGCAGCTTCGACACGCCGAACAGGCAGTTCAGCTCCTTTAGGCGCTCGCCCAGCTCCCACGAGCGTTGACGCAGCTCGCGCTCCATGCGCTTCTGGTCGGTGACGTCATCGACCATCTCGATGGCCCCGATCGTCGTCCCCTGGGAGTCGTGCAGGGCGGTGGAGACGATGCGGTAGTGCCGCGTTTCGTCGCCCATCGGCGTGTCGCGGATCGCATCGTGGACCTGGCCGTCGCGCAGCGCCTGGGCCGTCGGGCACGGCGTGCAGACGGAATCGCGCGGAGGATCGTTGAATACCCGGTAACACCAGGGAAGCCCGGCGAAGTCCAGGTGAGGGAACCACTCCTTGATCTGACGATTGACGAATCGCACGCGCATCTGGGGATCGATCAACGTGATGCCGATCTTGACGTTGTCCACCAGGGCCCGGAACCGCTCCTCGCTGACCCGCAGGGCTTCCTCGGCACGCTTTCTCTCGGTGATGTCGCGGACGATGGCCACGGCCTGCCAGCCCCCGTCGGCCTGGTCGGCCGGGATGGGCGAGACGGCGATCTCCACGGGCAGCTCCGAGCCGTCCTTGCGCCGCGCGGTCAGCTCGAGCACCTTGCCGACCGCCGCGCCCCGGCCGGTGCGGCTGAACTCGGCGAGCCCCCGCGCGGCCTGCGGCTGAAGCCCCTCGGGGGTAAGCAGGGCGTGGACGTCGCGCCCCAGGGCCTCGGTGCGCGCGTAGCCGAACGTCCTCTCGGCCGCCGCGTTCCAGTGGACTACCCGGCCGGCCGAGTCGATCATCACCACCGCGTCGAGGGCCGACTCGCTGATCGTGCGGAGCTTCTCCTCGCTGGCCCGGATCGCCTGCTCGGCGAGCCGCTGGTGGGTCACGTTCCGTGCCACGCCGCAGACGGCGACGGGGCCGCCGTCGCTGTCGCGGATCAGGGCCGATCGGGTCTCGATGGGGACGCGATGCCCCCCCTTGGTGACGAGGGTGAGGTCCAGCCGGACCGTGCCGTGCTCGGCCACCCGCTTCATCGCCTCGTGGATCGACTCACGGTCCTCCTCAATCATCAAATCGGCGGGGTGCAACTTGGCGATCTCATCGTCCGAGTAGCCGGTGAGCGTGCGGAACTGGGCGTTCCACCGGAGGAAGCGGCCGTCGAGCGAATGCACGTAGAACACGTCGTCCAGCGAGTTGACCGAGGTCTCCAGGAACGCCTTTTCGTGCCGAAGCTGCTCCCGCATCCGGCGGTTTTCTTCGACGAGGCGATGGTGCGCGAGGGCCCGATGGATCGTCGCGGCGAGACGGTCGAGAAAGGCCGCGGGGCCGTCCTTGACGACGTAGTCGGCCGCGCCCAGCTTCATCGCCTCCACGGCCAGGGCCTCGTCGCCCAGGCCGGTGACCATCAGCACCGGCGGCAACGGCCCCTCGGCGGCCAGCTCGCGGAGCACCTCCAGGCCCGAGCGCCCGGGGAGCTTCTGGTCGAGCAGCAGCACGTCGTGTGCGCCCCGACGCCACTCGGCCAGCCCCTGCTCGCCGTCGGCGCACACGGCCACCGCCAGGCCGGCCCGCTCCAGCCGGGCCTGCTCCAGGCGCGCCAGGTCGGGGTCGTCCTCAACGAGCAGCACGCGGATCGTGTCGGCGGTCGAGGTCATGGCCGGGTCTTCACACAATGAGTTCGCGTCGCGGGGCGCGTCGATGCGTCGCCCGGGGGTCATGCCGTTTCCGTGCTCCAGTCGCGATCCTCCGCCGGCTCGCCGTCGGCCGCGCCGTCCTCGACGCCCGCGTCCTCCTGGGTGTGGACGAACACCTTGACCGGGCCGGCGATGCCCACGTTGACCAGGTAGTTGCGCAGCCGGTACCGCACCGCGGGGTTGACCTCCTGGCCCTTGGCGCATAGGAGCGTTCCCTGGATCGAGCGGACGTCGTCGGCCAGCACGGTGCCGTCGGCCAGGTCGTTGACGCGGACCTGCTTGACGATCTGGTCGTCGCGGATGTCCATCACGGCCTTGAGGGCCTCGACGACCTTCGGGTCGTACCACCCCTGGCGGTCGCGGACGAAGGCCATGGCCATTTCGGGCGGCAGGCCCGAATCGCCCAGGGTGGTCCAGTCGAGGGCGAGGCGGAGGATGCGGCTTCCCAGGGGGATCTCCTCGCCCGATCGGTAGTCCTGGGGGAATCCGCTCCCGTCGTAGTGCTTTTCCTGGTAGCCGATGACCTCGGCGATCTCCTCCAGGCGCGGGATGCTGCGGATCAGCTCATGCCCCACCTTGGCGTGCTTCTGGAACTGCGCCTGCTCGGCCGGAGAGAGCTCGTCGCCGCGATACACCTTCTCGAGGGTCTTTTCCGGGACGGTGATGCAGCCGATCTGCGAGAGCGTGGCGGCGATCTCGATGGCCCAGCCCTTCTCGGCCCGCATGGCCTGGCAGAGCTGCCGCACCAGGGGACGGACCTGCGAGGCGCGGCCGAAGGCCTGCGGCTTCATCATCGCGAGGATGTCGGCCACGACCTTCACCGCCGCGCCCAGGGTGTCGGAGAGCAGCTCGCGCTCGGCGGTCACGAGCCGATACTGCTCGAGCCCCGCCTGGAGCACCTTGGCGAAGGTCTCGGGCGGGCAGGGCTTGGTGAGGAAGCGGAAGATGTGCCCCTCGTTGACCGCCTCCATGGCCGTCTGCTGGTCCGCGTTGCCGGTGAGCATCATCCGCACGGTCAAGGGCGCGATCTCCTTGATCCGGGCGAGAAGCTCCACGCCGTTCATTCCGGGCATGCGCATGTCGGCCACGACCACGGCGAACGGCCCGCGCGCGGCGATCCGCTCGAGGGCCTCCTCGCCGCCCAGCGCCGTCTCCAGGCGGAAGCGCTTGCGCAGCGACCGCTGGTAGGCCTGGAGGATGTTCGGGTCGTCGTCCACACACAGGATCCGGTCGCTCATGGGGCGGCTCCTTCAAAGACGGCGGCCAGGCACGCTTCGCGCCAGGCACCGAGGCGATCGCCGCAGCCGATCGCGTCGAGATACTCGCGGTCCAGGGGAACGGGGATCCCCAGCGGCTCGACGACCTCGCACGCCATGATCGACGAGGCGACGTGGACCGCCGTGAGGGCCGAGAACGCCCGCTCGCCCGACTGACCGGGCCCGCTGTGATAGGCCACGGCCGTGACGACCTCCTCGGGCAGCCCCCACAGCTCCAGCAGGTAGGCGGCCACGTCCCCCCGCGTGCAGAGGAAGCGGCCCTCGACCTCGTCCCGGGCATGGCAGAGGCGCTCGCGGGGGTTTTGCCCCTGGATCTCCCCGGCCAGGATGAGCACGCCGACCACGTGCAGCAGGCCCGCCAGGGAGGCGTCGGCCGCGATGCGCCCCTCGCCCGTCTCCGCCCTGGCGATGGCGGCCGCCGCGCGCGCGACTTCGCGGGCATGGAGGTTGAGCTGCTCCAGCGGGAACTGCTGCCAACGCGAGGCGCTGTACGCGGGGAAGGCGTCGGTGCTCTCCACGAGGGCGCGGAGCGTCTCCACCCCGAGCAACTCGGCGGCGTGGCGCGGGTCGGAGATCCTCCGCGGGCTGCCGAAGAAGCCCGAGTTGACGAGCTGGAGCACCTTGGCCGCCATGGCCACGTCGGCCGCCACGACTTCGCCCAGGGCCTCGCGGCCGGCCGTCGGGGAATCGAGCGCCGCGGACAGCGCGGCCAGCGAGGACGTCTGAGCCGGCAGGGACTGCACCCGGGCGACCACCTGCTTGATGCGGTCGTCGGGCAGCCGGTCGCGCGCGGCGCAGGCCCTGGCGATCGTGCTCTTGAGCAGCTCCGAGTCGCACGGCTTGGTGAGGAACTGGTGGGCGGGGCCGACGGTCTTCATCACGGTCCTCCGGTCGCACTGGCCGGAGAGGATGATCCGCACGGCCTCGGGGCGACGCCGGATCACTTCGTGCAGCAGTTGCGAGCCGTCCATGCCCGGCATGCGCATGTCGGTGACCACCACGTCGAAGGGCTCGGCGTCCAGGCGGCGGACGGCCTCGGGGCCGCCGCGTTCGAAGACCATTTCCCACTCGCGGCGCAGGCTGCGGAGCATGCGGCGGAGGGCCTCGAGCACCTTCGGCTCGTCGTCCACGAAGAGGATGCGTTTCACGGGCCGTCCTCCTCCTTTCGCGACGGGCGGGTGCCGTCGGCAAGCCGCGCGCGGATGCCGCGGATGTCGTCCAGCCCCCGCCGGAACGCGGCGTGGATCTCGGGGTCGAAATGGCTGTCCCGCTTGCGCTCGATCAGCTCCAGGGCCGCGGCTTCCGAGCAGGCCGGTTTGTACGGACGCTGCGAGGTGAGGGCGTCGAACACGTCGGCGATGGCCACGATCCGCGATTCCAGCGGGATCTCGCAGCCCGAAAGCCCCAGGGGATACCCGCTGCCGTCCCATCGCTCGTGATGGGTCAGGGCGATCGTGGCCGCCATCTCGAGCATCGGGTCGGAGGCCTCCATCGCGCAGGCGTCCCCCTCGAACCAGTCGAGCAGCGGGGCCGTGCCCCCGAAAGGCTCCCGCAGCATCATCTCGCCGTGGGCACAGTGCCTTTGCATCACGGCCCATTCGCCGGGCGTGAGCGGGCCGGGCTTGAGCAGGACGCGGTCGGGAACGCCGATCTTGCCCAGGTCGTGCAGCGGGGCCGCCAGGGTGAGCTGCTCCAGGAAGGTGCGGGGGAGCCCGAGCTGCTCGCCGATCACGTGGCTGATGCAGCCCACCCGCACCACGTGGTTGCCCGTCTCCGCGTCGCGGTGCTCCGCCACCCGCCCCAGCCGGAAGACGACGCGCATCCGGGCCTGCCGCAGCTCCCAGCTCTGCCGCCCGACCTCTTCGATCAGCATGCGGTTGTGCCGCTTCAGCGCGTCGAGGTGGGATTTCAGGCGGAGGACGTTCTGAAGCCGGGCGACGAGCTGCCCGCCGTCGATCGGCTTGTTCAACAGGTCGCTGGCCCCCAGGTCCAGGGCCCGCTCCTTCAGCCCGCGGTCCTCCAGCCCCGTGAGCACGACCACGGGCACCTCGCGGGTCCGCTCGGTCGCCTGCATCCGCTCGATGAGCTCCAGTCCCGTCAGGCCGGGCATCTTGATGTCCGTGACCACGGCGTCGCACGGTTTGTCGAGCAGCCGCTGCCAGGCCTCCTCGGGGCGATCCATGAAGTCCATGTCCCACGCGCTTCGCTGCGAGCGCAGCGTGCGGCGGAGGGCGTCCAGGACGTTCGGCTCGTCGTCGATCAGCACGACCTGCTTCTTGTCGGTGTCCATGGTCTGGCGTTTCACCCGCTCTCGGAAAGGATGGGGATGCGGAGGATGAAGGTCGTGCCCTGGCCGGGCTCGGTCTCGAAGCGGATGCGGCCGCCGTGCTTCTCGGTGACGATCGAGTGGGCCAGGGCCAGCCCCTGGCCGGTCCCCCGGCCGACCGGCTTGGTGGTGAAGAAGGGGTCGAAGACGCGGGAGCCGACGGCCTCGGGGATGCCGGTGCCGGTGTCCTGGACGCGAACCTCGACCCAGGCGCCGTCGCGCCGCGTGGAGATGCGGATCGTGCCCCGCGCCGATCCCTCGCCGTCGAGCTTGTCCGCGATCGCGTGGGCCGCGTTGATGATCAGGTTGAGCACCACCTGGTTGAACTCGCCGGGAAAGCACGTCACCAGGGGAAGCTCGGGATCGAAGTCGGTCTCCAGCTCGGCCACGTACTTCCACTCGTTGCGCGAGATGGTGACCGTGCTCTCGATCGCCCGGTTCAGGTCGATGGCCTGCTTGTCCTGGCTTCCGGGATGCGAGAACTCCTTCATCGAATGGACGATCGCCGCCACGCGCTCCACGCCGTCGAGCGTCTGGCGGATCGCGCCGGGGACCTCGTCGAGGAGATACTCGGCGTCGGCGTTGCGGGCCGTGTGGACGACCTCGGCGACGACCTCGGGGGGCGGGGGCCCCGCCTCGGCCGCCTCGCACAGCTTCCGGCAGGCCGCGAGGAGCTTGCGGACGTCCTTGAAGGCATCCTGGAGGAAGCGGGTATTGTCGCCGATGTACTGCGTGGGCGTGTTGATCTCGTGGGCGATTCCCGCGGCGAGCTGGCCGATCGATTCGAGCTTCTGCGCCTGACGCAACTGGGCCTCGAGCATGCGGCGCTCGGAGATGTCGCGGAACGTGATGACCGCCCCCACCGCGGCCCCGCCTTCGGCGATCGACGTCACCGCGTGCTCCGCGGGGAAAACCGAGCCGTCGCGCCGCTGGAACTCCACCTCGTTGCCCAGCGCGCCGCGCAAGGGCGGTCTCGGCTTCGCCGCCTCCCGGCGGTCGCGCGAGCCGGGCAGCTTGTCGGCCAGGATCCAGTCCGGCGCGAAGTCCGCGACGGGGCGGCCCACCAGCTCGGCGGCGGCGGCGCAGCCGAGCATCCTGGCGGCCGTGGGGTTGGCGAACACCACCAGGCCCGACTCGTCCGTCCCCACGATCCCTTCGGCCGCCGCGTTGAGGATCATCGCGTTCTGCAGGTGCAGGCGCCGCAGCTCCTCGCGCTCGGCGACCGTCTCGCACACGGCCTCGGCGTGCGACGCCTTCAGGGCGTCGATCTCGGCCAGGAGGTGCTCGATGCGCGTGCGGAGCCGGGCGTCGGCCTGCCGGTGCGCCACCGCCGCGGCCCCCAGCGCCAGGGCCATGCGCGTGGCCACCTCCAGCTCGCCGAGCGTGTCCGCGATCGGTCGCTCGCAGCGGACCAGAAACCCCAGCACCCGTCCTTCGGCCTCCGGCGGAAGCGCAAGCGCCAGAAGCCGGATCTCCGGTGGCTGGCCGGGGACGGACATCGCGCACGCCCGCTTGGCACGCACGGCGGCGGGAAGGCCCTGCGCGAGGCGCGCGGCCTCGTCCGCGCCGAGCTCTCCCTGGAGGTTCTCGATCGCAAGCAGCCGCCCCTGGCGCTCGGCCTGAAGGACCGCCAGCGGCACGAACCCGCCGGGCAGGGCCGCCTCGGCCAGCGACCGCGCCCCGCCCGAACCGCCAAGCTCGGCCGTACGGAGAAGATCGGCAATGCTCTCCAGCGCCGGTTCGGTCATGGCGACCCTACATCTGGAACAGGCTGGCGTTCTGGGCCAGCTCCCGGTCCAGGTCCTCGGCCAGAACGACGATGTCCTCCCGGGTGAGCTCCAATCGCGAGAGGACCGGGGCCGAGAACCGCACGAGCTTCATGCCCACCGAGGAGACTTCCTTGAGCGTGCAGATCAGGTTGGCGGCCTCGACGCAGCAGATGACGTTCGCCTCCTCGCCCCGGTAGGACGCCGCGTTATGGTGCCAGCGGATGGCCCGCCGCAGCAACTCCGGAAACCCCCAGCTCGTGGCCACGCGCTCGCCCAGGGCGGTGTGGTCGAAGCCGAGCACGGAGCGCTCCACCTCGACCAGGGTCTTGTCGGGACTCAGGGAGCCGATGACCCGGCAAAACCCCTGGTGCGCGTGCTGGTCGATGAGGATGATGCCCACGTCGTGCAGAAGCCCGGCCAGAAACGCGTCCTCGAACGCCGGCATCTTCCGCCGCATGGCGATCATCCGCGAGCAGATGCCCACCGAGACGAGATGCCGCCAGAGCCGGTTGCGGCTGTAGTCGCCGATCTGCTCGTCCTTCTTGAACAGCTTGCTCACGCTGGCGGTTATGGCCAGGTTGCGGATCTGCTTCAGGCCCAGGTAGGCGATCGCCTGCTGCAGGTTGGTGATCCGCATGCGCACGGCGTAGGCCGACGAGTTCACGCAGCGGAGCACCCGGGCGCTCAGGGCCGCGTCGCCCTCCATGACCTCCTTCAGGTCGGCGGCCCCGGATTCCGGATCGCCGGCCACTTCCATGACCTTCAGCGCCACTTGGGGAAGCGTGGAGATGTCGTCGATCTTGCGCGCGAGCTGGTCGAGCGTCGGCCTGCCCGATACGTACGCGGCTGCCCCGGCCATGCGAATACTCCTGGCGAGTTGCGTGCCGAAATGGACGGATTTCCCTCGCAAACGTACGTCACGGCGACCGCGCTCCCAAGGCCGTCCCCGGGGCGGTCCCGCGGCGGCTGCGGGGGCAAGCGGGCCCTGCGGGTTGGGACGACCAGTTCGGTCAATTCGGGGGTCGCGCGAAGGGCGCTCTGGCATCGCGCGGGCCGGCTCGACGACCCCCGATGGGAATCGAACCTATACTCGTTCTATAGGGATTGCCGCGAGCCGCGATTTCTCGCCGGCAGACGAACGAGCGCCCCTCGGGGGCGCCCACGACCTCCGCCAGCCAACGAGATTTGCCATGGCAACCGTTCTGTTGTTGGACAACGTCGCGCAAAGCCGCGCCGCGGCCGCCGCCGCCTTGACCCGGGCCGGCCACGACGTCGTCGAGGCCGTGGACGCCAAGGGCGTCCTGGCCGCCTTCCGTGACCTTCGGGTTCACTGCATCGTGCTGAGCACCGAAGCCGCGGGCGCGGATGCCGAGGCGCTCACGCGGCGCCTGAAGAATCGACCCCCGCAGATCCCCCTCGTGGTGTTCTCAAGCCATCCCAATCATGCCGCCGAGAAGCTGGCCGAGCGGATCTCGGCTCGGGCGGTGGTGTTCACCTCCTCGGGGGACGGCGCCCTGCGCGAGACGGTGGAGGAAGCCCTGGCCAAGCCGCTGGCCGTCCCCGCCGGCGTGTAGCCGCGGCGGAAGTCCGGGGCGCGCAGCGCGGGGCGACGCACACGCGCGCCGGCTCGCGGGCGCGGGCGCGCGATGCAGGTGCGATCACTTCATAAGCTGGCCACGGAGCGATTCCGCCTGGCCGGCGATCTCGCGCCGCTGTGCCGCGGGCTTGCGGGCCAGGTTGCGAAGCTGCATGGCCATGCGCCGATTGCGCTCCAGGCGCGACGCGTTCCGCCCCAGGAAGTCCCAGTAGAGCGTGGTGAACGGGCACGCGCGCTCGCCGGCGGCGCGGCCCGGGTCGTACCGGCACTCCCGGCAGTAGTTGCTCATGCGGCGGATGTACTGGCCCGAAGCGCAGTACGGCTTGGAGGCCATCACGCCGCCGTCGGCGTACTGCGACATGCCTAGCGTGTTGGGCAGCTCCACCCATTCCACGGCGTCGACGTAGACCGCCAGGTACCACGCGTGCACCTGGCGGGGATCGACGCCCAGGAGCAGGGCGAACAAGCCGGTCACCATCAGCCGCTGGATGTGGTGGGCGTAGCCGTAATCAAGCGTCTGGCCGATCGCTTGGCGCAGACAGTTCATTTCCGTCTGACCCGTCCAGTAGAAGCCGGGCAGAGGAAGCCGCGCCTCCACGGCGTTGCGCTGGAGATACTCGGGCATGAAACGCCAGTACACCCCGCGCACGTACTCCCGCCAGCCGAGGATCTGGCGGAGGAAGCCCTCGGCCGAGGCGATCGGGACGTGCCCGCCTCGATACGCTTCCTCCGCCGCGCGGATCGCCCCACGCGGATCGAGGAGCTTGAGGTTCATGGCGCTGGAGAGCAGGCTGTGCGCCAGGAAAGGCTCGCCGCTCCACATCGCGTCCTGGTGCGGTCCGAAGTGCGCGAGCCGGTTCTCGATGAAGTCCGCCAGCGCGGTCTCCGCCTGCTCGGGCGTGACGGGCCAGTCGAAATGCGCCAGGCTGCCGGGATGCGACGCGAAGCGCCGCCCGACCAGGCGGATCACCTCGCGCGTCGTCGGGTCGGGAGGGAAGGACGGGGGAAGAGGCAGCCCGGCCGGCCCCTCCCTGCCGAAGGGCTTGCGGTTCTCCGCATCGAAGTTCCACTTGCCGCCCTCCGGCTCATCGCCGTCCATCAGCACGCCGTGCTTGCGGCGCATGCGGCGGTAGAAGAACTCCATTCGGAGCTGCTTTCTCTCCGCCGCGTGATCGGCAAACTCCTCCTTGCCGCACAGGAAATGCCGATCGGGACGGACCTCCAGGTCGCAGCCGATCCTGCGGGCAAGCCGTTCGATCGCGTCCTGCACGCGCCACGCGCCGGCCTGGGTCATCACGAGCTGTCTGGGCCGGAGGCGTCGCGCGGCCGTCTCCAGCTCGGCGGCCAGTCCGCGGTCGGGATCGTCCTCGCCCAGTTCGCGGTAATGCACGGTCACGCCGCGCCGGCGCAGGCGATCGCGGTAGTGGCGCATCGCGGAGAGAAACACGACGATGCGGGCCTGGTGCGACCAGACGTGGGTCGATTCGTCGCTGACCTCGGCCATCCACACGGCGTCGCGCGACGGGTCGAATTCGTCCAGGGCCGAGGACCGCTCGTCCAGTTGGTCGCCCAGCACGATCACCAGCCGTCGCGGCTGCGTCGCCTCGCGGCCCGGCATGGAAGCGCCTCCTTCTCGGCCAAGGCGGAACGGAACGGCAGCGCTCCGCCGGAGTCCCTCATGCTTGATGCACGTCGTGGGGGTGTCAAGTCGGGCCGGGGAGGATGGGCCAGATCGCCGCGCGAGCGACCGTGCGCCGCCGTGCGTCGGGCGGTCGGCCCCTCGTCCAATTGCTTGACAATGATGTCGGCGAAGGTTTAGAATCAGGGCGGCCCTGTGGGGGGGACCGGGCGGCCGGCACTCGGATCGCCCTGTTTTCAGTTACTCTATTCTCTTGCTGGTCGGGCATCGCACTCATCTTGTTGTCCCGCGTTATCGCGTGCTCGCGCCGGCCGGCGACGAAGGGGGTGTATTCATGAAATCTCCGTGCAGAGCGAGGGCCTGGCCCGGGTTCACGCTGGTGGAGCTGCTCGTGGTGATCGCCATCATCGGCATCCTCATCGCCCTGTTGCTGCCCGCCGTCCAGGCCGCCCGGGAGGCGGCGCGACGCGCCCAGTGCACCAACAACCTCAAGCAGCTCGCCCTGGCGGTGCTCAATTACGAGACCGCCCTGGGGGTGTGGCCTCCGGGCTGCATCGAGGACACCACCATGAGCAACCGGAATCTGGACGAGTCGTGGGGCTGGGGCGTCTTCATCCTGCCCTACATCGAGCAGCAGGCCCTTTACGACAAACTGAACGTGAAGGACCGCAAGCTCCGCCACGTGCTGGCCGACACGACCGACCAGCAACTGCTCCAAACGCCCCTCGCCGAATTCCGCTGCCCGACCGACCGCACCGATCCGCTGCTGTCGAAGGACATCCGGCATTTCTTCGGCCACGGCAACAATGCCGGCGGCAAGATCGAGCTGAGCACCGCGAACTACATCGCCAACCAGGGCTTCTACGACAAGCCCGGCCTGTTCAAGAACAACGGCCCCTTCTACAACAACAGCCACGTCCGCATCGACCGCGACATCCCCGACGGCTCCAGCAAGACGTTCATGCTCGGCGAGCGGGACCTTCGGTGCGGCTCGGCCCACTGGGCGGGCGTGCGCAATCCGCCCGGCCCGTGCCACTGGGGCGTGTATCACTGCCGCGGCCGCGTGAGCAAGAAGCTCAACGCCCCGGACTCCGCCTGGCCGCGACCGGACAATTTCGACGCGTGCAACTCGTGCGGGGAGGGCTTCAGCAGCTCACACCCCAGCGGGGCCAACTTCGCCTTCGGCGACGGCTCGGTGCATTTCATCTCGGAGAACATCGACTTCAGCAACGCCGGGTTGAGCCAGTCCGATCTGACCAAGGGCACGCAATTCGACCCGCTCCTGTTGGGGACGTATCAGAGGCTTGGGATCCGCGACGACGGGCAGCCCGTTGATCTGGAAAACTGAGCGGACGGAAGGGGCCTGGGCAAGCAGGGCAAGACGGGCGGCGACCTTCACGGGGACGCCCCCGCAGCGACAGGGGACGACCAGCCATGAGACCAGCGCTGCAATCGATCGTGGGCTTGGGGGCTTTGCTCGCGTTGTGCGTCTGGACCGGGTGCGGCGGCACCAGCGGTCCCGATCTGGGCCGGGTCAGCGGGACGGTCACGCTCGGGGGCAACCCGCTGCCCGACGCCCTGGTGACCTTCGACCCGGAAGGCGAAGGCTCGCCTTCCACGGCGACAACCGACGCCAGCGGCCGCTACGAGCTGATGTACACCGCCGACCGCAAGGGGGCGATCGTCGGCAAGCACAAGGTGACCGTCAGCACGTTCCGGCAGCAGTCCAACCCCGACGGCACCACGACGATGATCCCGGAAAAGGTCCCGGCCGAGTACACCAGCGTCTCAACCACTTCCCTGGTCAAGGAGGTCAAAGCGGGAAGCCAAAGTATCCCGATCGACCTTTAGCATCGCCTCACGCCCCCGGGCCTCGTCGAAGTCTGCATGCTTGCCTGGGGACGCGAAGTCGGTGGCCGCCGCCGCAGCGCTATGTCTTCAACGGGTGCTGCTTCGCGATTTAGCGTCGCGCGGCCTGAAGCAGCATGCGCGGCAGCTCATTGCCCAGGAAGGCCTGGAAGATGCCGGCCAGCTCGCCGAGGCGATTGGCCAGCTCCGGATCGTCCCGGAGCGGGTGGGCGGGAACGCACGTGTAGTCGGCCATCTTGAAGGGCCCGGGCGGAGCGGCAAGCCCCTTGCGCAGCGGCTTGGGCAGATCGATCCGCTGCCACTTCTGGACCAAGGCAAACCGCCCTGACCGCTGGTCGTACGCGGCCGTGCGCACCACGAGCCGCTCGCGATAGACGCGCACGTGCTTCAAGCCGGGCGGATCGCCCGGGCCAAGAGCCGGCGCCACCAGGTACTTGCGCCCGCCAGCCGTCAGCTCCATGTCGGCGTGTAAATGCCCCTGAAGCACGGCCACCACGTTCGGGTAGCCGTCGAGCAACCGGCGGAGCCGCGGGGCGTCGAGAAAGGTGGGCGGATAGACCGGCTCGTGGATGGCGACCACCACGGGTCGATCGCGATGCGCCTGCAGGTCGCGCGCGAGCCACGTCCAGGTCGGCTCGTCCAAGACCGAAAGCCCCTCCGGCCCTTGGCCCTTGTGATGCCGGTCGGGCGCGAGCATCACGAAGCGCAGCCCGCCGCAGTCGAAGGCGTACTGCGACGGCCCGAAGACCCTGTCGAAATCCTGCGGCCAGTTATCGCCGGGGATGATCGCCCGCGGGGTGCGAAGGTTCTTATCGAGCCAGCTCTTGAGATAGCGCTGCCGGCGCAGGGACTCGGGCTCGGGCAGAGCACCGTTATCTGCTGGCGCGGCGATGGCGCCGTTGTCGCCCGTGATCAGCACGAAGTGGGGCTTCCACTCGCGATCGATCAACTGCATCGCCAAGGCGGTTCGGCCCGCGTTGGACCGGTCCAGATGCATGTCGCTGGCCCAGGCGAAGCTCCACAGCGGCTTCGCGTCGGTCTTCGCCCACTCGGGCGGGGCAGCGAGCGTGCGGGGGCCGAACAACCCGGCAATGCGCGATAGCCGCGCGACAAGGGGCCTGGGCAAGACGCCTGCCTCGCAGGGCGGCGTGCCGGCCGCGAGGATTGCGGCGAAGAGGCAGAGGACGAGTCGGGCGCAGGCGGCCATGGCGCGGATCGGTCAAGACACGCGAAAGAGAAACCTCCGTCAGTCTGAAGGCCGCGCGCGAGGACGTCAAGGTCGGCGATTGTGCGGGGGGGCGTCAGCATTGGAAGCTGGGCATGAGAACCGCTGATGGACGCTGACCGACGCGAATGGGGGTCAGCGGAGGGAGATCGGCGGGGGCCTTCTGGAAGAGATTTGCCAGGAATGCCGCGAGCTGGGGCTCGCCGCCCGCGGTATCCCCTTATCCTCTCCAGGTTCTCCTGCGAGGAAGAAGACGCGAATGGACGCCAAGAGACGCGAATGACTCTCAGAGAAGGAAACGAGACAAGAATGCGAGTACTGAGGTGCGCACCGCGGTTCGCTGCAGCGCTCGACCTCGACCACTTCTCTTCTCTCGTCAGCGTCCCTTAGCGTTCATCCGCGGTTTCCCTCCCCGAATCAGGTTTCGAGCAAATCCATCGGCTCGAAGCTGCCTTCGAGCACCGCCCGGTGGTCGAAGCCGAGCCAGCCCGTCAGGGCGGTGGCGTAAATGCGGCGGAAGTCGGTGTGCCACTTCAGGGCGTTTGCGTCCAGGTCGCTGACGCTTGGGTGCTTTCCAACCAGTCCTCCCTTGAGCCGGCCGCCGACCAGGAAGATCGGCTGGGCGATGCCGTGGTCGGTGCCCCGGCGCCCGTTCTCGACCACGGTCCGGCCGAACTCGGAAAAGGTCATCAAGAGCACGCGATCGAGCGTCTTGTCCCGTGCCAGGTCGTCGACGAACGCCGCGACCGATTCGGACATCTGCCGCAAGAGGGCCGCGTGGTTGTCCTTTTGGCCGGCGTGGTTGTCGAACCCGCCCAGCCCACCGCCGCCCAACTCGGCGTGGACGATCCGAAAGCCCACGTCCGCGCGGATGAGCTGCGCGACCGTGCGCAAGTCTCGGGCAAGACCGAAAGGCGGGTAGTCGGCACGGGAATCCCGGACTGCGGAGCGGAGGCTCTCGACCGTGTCGGCGGCGTCGACCGTGGTGCGGCGTACGAAGTCCAGCAGCGGGTTGGCGCCCGAGGGTAAGGCCTCCGCCAGGGCGCGACGCTCGGACAGCGCTGCGCGATCGCCTTCGGGAAGGACTTCGGAGAGCGTGCGCACCGTGGGGACCACGGCATGGGCTGCGTTGAGCGTGAAGGGCTGAGCAATCGGGCCGACGAACACGCCGGGCACGCGGGAAGTGCCTTCTCCGACCGCCAGGTCGACCGCCCGACCCAGCCACCCGGTCTGACGATTGGGCTCGTTGGGCTGGGCGGTCTGGTAGTTCAGGAGGGCCGTGGGGTGATTCCGGTTGGGCGCCGGATAGGCCACGCCCTGGACCACCATGAGTTGGCCTTCTTTGAATAGCCGTGCGAAGCCCTTCATCTCGGGGTGGAACCCGAGATCGTCGCCGATCTTGTGGACCTCGCTCCCCTTCAGACGCAGCGTGGGCCGGCCGCGGGCGTAGGCGTCGTCCTCGAAGGGGATGACCGTGTTCAGGCCGTCATTCCCGCCCGTGAGCTGGAGCACCACCAGCACGGAGTTGCCTTCGGCCCGACTTGGGTCGGCTGCGTGAGCGGTTCGGCTCAAGAAGGCGGGTACGGTCGGGCCCATCGCCACAAGCGCGGAGGCTCCGAACGACCCCTTCAGGAAGCAGCGGCGAGAAACGGACATGGCGATCTCCCCGGGAATGGATGATGCGTTCTTTGTGCTTGATGCTGAAGCTCGTGCTCTAGGACAACTGGAACTCCGGCAACGAAACAATGGCCTGGGCAAAGCGGCGAAGGGCCCCGCCGGAGCCGCTGCCTGAAGCGCCACGAATCGCTGCAGCGATCTTCTCGCGGACCGCCGGCGCCAGATCGCCCTGAAGATACAGGTCGATCAGCCAGTCGGCCGCCTTGTCGATTGCATGGACCCCGTGGCCTGCGGCGATCGACTTGGGATCGAGCTTCTCGGCGTAAGGGCCTTTGGGGGCGAACAAGGTCCGGCCCAGGGCATCGCGCCGGAGCATCGTGGCCTGGTTGATCCAGTGCCGGCCCCCGGCCCAGCCTCCGGCGGTCGGAGGGGCATAAAGGCTTTGCCCCATTTCCGCCAGCTCCCGACCGAGCTTGTCGGTGGGGACGATGGCTTCCATGGGGCGAAGAATCCCCACGGCCAGCTCGACGGGCGACTTCACGCGCTGCCGGTAGGCGGCCGGCGAGAAGAACAGGTTCGAGCGCAATACGGTCTCCACAAGCCGCGCGATGTCGTAATCTGCGGCGAACTGCTCGGCCAGCGGAGCAAGCAGCGCCTCGCTCGGCGGGTCGGTCTCGGAGATCAACCACCGGTAGATCCTGGCAACCACGAACTTGGGAGCGGCCGGCTGGGCCAGGGCGATCTTGACCACGTCCTCGCCGGCGAAGTTGCCTTCCTTACCCAGTACGCGTTTGACGCCGTCGTCGTGCTCGCGCTCGATGAAGCGGATCTTGTTGCGGAGCACGAACCACCCCGTGAACGCACGGGAGGCCTCGCGCACGTCGCGGTCGGAGAACTCGCCCGGCCCCAACGTGAACCGCTCGAACAGCGTTCGAGCGAAGTGCTCGGTGGGTTGCGACTTGCGATTGGCCGTGGCTTCGAGCCAGGTGAGCATGGCCGGATCACGCGCGACCTCGGCGAGCATCGCGTCGAGTCGTCCGAGCGCGTGCCCGCGTAGCAGACGGACGTAGGCCAGGAGCAGCGGACCGCTTTGCACGCGGACCTTGCTGGCCACGACATGCCCGTGCCAGAACAGCGTCATCTTCTCCAGCAGCGGATGGGGCGTCTGGATCATGCGGCGCAGCCACCACGCTTGCATGGCGGGCAGTTCCTGCGTGCCGGACTCCAGGTCGTCGAAGCGGCGGTTGAAGTCGTCCGCGTCGGCCTCGGGGCGGAGCAGCCGGTCGACGGTCTTCTGCGGCCCCTCCTCCAGGGCCCGCTTGAGCTCGGGCCAGGTGCCTCCGAACGCGGCGCGGCGGAGCAAGTGCCCGGCCAGGCGGAGGTCCCAGGGGCTCTTCTGGTCGGGCTCAAAGGGAGCCCAGGCTTCGCGGGGATCGATCGCTCTGGCCCGCGCTTCACCCTCGGCTGTGGCCAGTTGCGGCATGGCCGTGTCCTCCGGTCTGATCGGGCGTGTTCGAAGAGAAGGGCCGGGAGCCGGCCATCGTCACCGGCTGCGAGGCGCGTCGCGACCGGCCCCCGCCCCGGTTCGGGCAGTCAGGTGCTACGGAAGATGGAGCTTCACGTGCAGATCGGCCTCGGACCGGCCCTCGCGCGTGGCAACTTCGAACCGGATGCCGTCCACGAACTTGACCACGCTCAACAGCAAGTCGATCTCGCCCTCGGCCTCCTGCCGCGTATGGCCCTTTTCGATCATGTTGTTCTTGACCAGACCGTCGCGGTTGGCGGCCAACAGCGCGGAGATGGACTCCCCGTCCAGCTCGAGGAGACTGTGCGACCCGGCCAGCGGCTTGATGCCGCTGGACGACTCCTTGTTGACGGTGTCGATCAGGTCTCGGGCGAGTTGCTCCGTGGAGCTGAGGATCATGAAGTCGCAGGCGCGAGCCAGCGTGGGACGGAAGTTGAACCGCACGTCCGCGGCCTGCTTGTCTTCTTCTCCCGTGGAGGAGAAGTAGGCCACGGTGTACTTCGTTCCCCCGTACTCCGAGCGGTCGATGATCAAGCCCGGCTGGGCCTGCTGGCCGCGTGTGAAGTTGACGAGCCCGAGCGCCTTCTGCCACGCCTCCTCGACCACCACGGCGAACTTGTCCGGATTGTGGAGGCGGAAGACCAGCGCGAAGCCGGGCACCTGGACGCTCGGGGTGACGTCGGAGTCGTACTTCTGCGCGGCGACGACGAGTCGGAGTTCGGGGCCCAACTCACCCAGCACTTCTTCGGTCAGGTCGCGCCCGGTGAAGAAGATGCCCATCATGTTCTCGAAGAAGATCAGCCCCGAGGTCCGCTCGGGGAAGAGTTCGTCCTTGGCAGCGTAGAAGCCGTGCAGGTCGCGGTAGAGGGTGATAGCGGCCATGCGTCGCGGCACCTGCAGGTTGGGCAGGGCCCCTTCGCCGGGCTTCTTGGGCATGGAGAAGGCGGCCACGCCGGTCTCCGGCGCGTGCCCGTCGGTCGTGACCTTCAGACGCAGGTTCGGGCCGTCGATCGAAAACCCCACGGCCAGCCAATTCGACTCGCGCAGCGTATCCAGCAGTCCGGCCGCCACCATGGAACTCCCCGGCTCGGTGTCCTGGCTGAGCGCTTGGGCCACCGGTGGGGCCATTTTGAGGATCTTCAGGTTGACGAAGGCCGCGGCCTCGGCATCGGCGCCGGCCGACTTGCGGGCAGCCTGGTATTCGGCCACGTCGGCCAGGCTGGAGCCCCCGTCCTGCTGGAGGTCAATGGCCGCCTTGAGCAGTTCCGGCTTGTTGGCCACGACCAGCCGGTTGCCGATCACGCAGTGCTGCTCATCGGGGCCGAAACTCCACGCGGTGACTCCACGGTACTCCTTGGACTTGACGCGGTCGGACTCGCCCTTCTGCGCGGCGTCGACCTGGGCGAATCCCCGGACGATCTCATGCAACTGCTCGAGCATCGCCTGGTCCTCGCACTCGACTACGAGGAGTACGGCCTCCTTGGGATGGACGGAGATCGTCACCCCCCCGCCAAAGAACTTTTTCAGTCCAGTCTTCCAGTCGAGCTTGAGGCTTCGCTCCAGGTATCGCCGTGCGTTCTGCAGATCCTGGAACTCCTTCCCACCTTGGGCCTTCTGGTAGGCCGGAAGGCCCTGGACGAGTTCAATCACCGACGGGGCCAGCGCCGGCTCCAGGAAGGCCCTGGGCTGGGGGACTTCCAACACGACCACGGCGTCGGCAGGGATCCACTTGGCGACCGGCGCAGGCTCCGCCTGGGTTGCGGACGCGAAGAGCAACAAGAGACCGATGGCTGTCAGCGAGACTGGGAAGCGAGGCATGACACACCCCTTGCGAAAACGTGACCTGGAGGGAGGAACCTTGGTACTGCGGAGCTCGGGCGAGAGACGGTTACAGCCCAGCTTGAAGAATAGGACAACGCGGCGGCCGGCTCAAGCACCTCCGCACTGAGGGTGCCGGACACGGCCGCAAGTGGTTCTTCGCACGCGGCCGGGCGATCTTGGGAGGTCGGCGGCGTTTTCGTGGAGAGGCGGAGACGCATCTTGCCGCGCCGGCCGCCAACCTCTCCTGGGACAACCGCCCGTCGCCCGATACGATAGGGCGTCATGCCCCGCCCCGACCGCCATCCCCTGATCGCCGGTACCTGGATCGTCTCCCTGGGCACGCTCGCCAGCCGCGTGCTGGGCATGCTCCGCGACATGGCCACAGCGGCCGTTTTGGGCATGTCCGGCAGCGGCGTCATGGACGCCTTCGTGCTCGCCTTTCGCATTCCCAACACGTTCCGGCGCCTTTTCGGCGAGGGCGCCCTCACGGCCAGCTACCTGCCCGTGCTCGCCGAGAAGCTCGAGCAGGACCGCAAGGCGGCCTGGCAGGTGGCCAGCGTCACCCTGACCGGGCTGGCCGTGGTGCTGGCGGCGGTCGTGCTCGCGATCGAGACCGGGCTGGCCTTCTGGTGGGCGGCGTCCGGCGGCTCCGACAAGGTGCAGCTACTGATCGGCCTGTGCGCCGTGATGATGCCCTACATGCTTCTGATCTGCCTGGCCGCCCAGGTCGCGGCCACGCTGAACGCCTTGGGGCATTTCGCCACGCCGGCCCTGGTGCCCACGCTGTTGAACATCGCGTGGCTCTCCGGGGCGTGGCTGTTGGCACCGCGTTTGACCGACGAGCCGGCCGGCCAGGCCTACGTGCTCGCGTGGTGCGTGCTGGCGGCCGGAGTGCTGCAACTTGGCGTGCAGCTGCCCGTGCTGCGCAGGCTGGGCTTCCGTTTCGACCTGAACTGGCCCGCGGCGCGGCCGTCGGTGGTGCGGATCGTCATGTCGATGGGACCGATGGTCGTCGGCCTGGCGATCACGCAGATCAACACGCTGGTCGACAGCTTCCTGGCGTGGGGGCTGGCCCGGGCCCCGGACGGGCCGGAGCGGATCGCGTGGCTGGGGCTGCCCTATCCCATGCAGCAGGGCGCGGCCGCGGCGATCTACTTCGGCGAGCGGCTTTACCAGTTCCCGATGGGCATCCTGGGGCTGGCGGTGGCCACGGCCATCTTCCCCTTGCTCAGCCGCCACGCGGCCCGGGGCGATCATCACCGGCTCGCCGCCGACCTGACGTTGGGCCTGCGCCTGGTGCTGTTCCTGGGCGTGCCGGCCAGCGCGGGACTGGTCCTGCTCTCCGAGCCGCTGACGCGACTGCTCTTCGAGCGGGGGAGATTCCAGCCGGAGGACACCGTGAGGGCAGCCAGGGTGATCGCCTGCTACTCGACCGCCGTCTGGGCCTTTTGCGCGCTGCCGGTGCTGGTCCGCGGCTACTATGCATGGTCCGATCGCATTACACCAGTGAGAGTCGGGGCCGCGGTGATCGTGCTCGACCTGGCGATGAACCTCGCCTTGATCTGGCCGCTGGCCGAGGCCGGGCTGGCCGTGGCCACCGCGATTTCGGCCTGCGTCCAGGCGGTGGCGCTGGCCGTGCTCTTCTCGCGCCACAAGACGGCCCTGGGATGGAACGTGTTGGGGGCCACGGCCCTGCGGACCGCGGTCGCCACGGCGCTGATGGGCGCGGCCGTGGGCGGGCTGCAAGGCGTGATGCCGGAAGCGGAGAGCGTGGGTGCTCAGCTCGCCACGCTGGCGGCCGTGCTCGCGACGGCGCTGCTGGTATTCCTCGCCGCTTACGTGGCCCTGCGGGGCGAGGAGCCGCGGATACTCCTCCGCGGGATCGGGCGGACCGACGACGCGGCCACCGCCACGGCGATCGAGGAGGAGCAGTAGAGCGCCGGGGGGTCACTCCACCTCGCCACCGAGCGCCGCCTGTCGCCGGTCGCGCCCCCCCTTGACCGAGCGTACGCGCACGGTGACCGGCCCCGGGCCGCGCACCAGCCACCGCACGTAGACCGCCCCCATGCCCGGCACGTTGGGAATCTCCATCGCCTCCGGGTTGCGCTTCTGCTCCTTGGGCGCGGGCATACCAAAGGCGTCGTCCCACAGCCCGGCGATGACCTCAAGTCTCCTGCCCTCGATCGAGACCACGTCGGGCGGGGTGATCTTGTGCTTGCGATCCATGGCGATGTGCGTGGGGATGATCCTGCCGTTGGCGATCGTGGCCGTCACTTGCCAAAGGCCGTCGCCGAGGTCCTTGACGGCGACGCCCTGCACCTCGACCTGCGGCATCTGGTC
This sequence comes from uncultured Pirellulales bacterium, assembly GCA_964434165.1. GTDB lineage: Bacteria > Planctomycetota > Planctomycetia > Pirellulales > Thermoguttaceae > CAYSUS01. Next base: position 21,644 of record CAYSUS010000045.1, on the reverse strand, counting down.
GGCGTGGTAGAGCGTGAAGGCCATGTTGCGATGGCATTCCTCCTCCAGAAGGAACGACGGAGGCTGGCGCCCCCACTCCTTGCGAACGCCGCCTACCTCGATGCGGCCGTACTGCGGGTGGTCGACCTCGCGCCAGGGCACGGTCCCCTGCTGAAAGAGCAGGTACTTGTTGAACCGCTCCCGCTCCTCGTCCTTGCCGAAGAAGCCGCCGCCGGACTGTTTGCGGAAGTAGTTGAACGGCGTGAACAGCTCGTTGGTGTAGGCCACGACGCCGTGCATGGCGTAGAGCCAGTCCTTGAAGCCCCCGTGGATGTTGTAGAGGTCCTTCGACGTAACCAGGTAGCGGTAGCCGGGCAGCATCTCCTCGCCGCGCTTGGCGATGGCGTCGTACACGGCGATGTCGGCCGGATCGTACTGGTCCTCCTTGGACCCCGGCCCGCGGAGGATCATCCCGCCCGTGTTGTGATACGACTGGGCCCCGGCGATGTTGGGATGGGCGTGGATGAAATCCGCCACCAGGCGATGCTCGCCGATGGAGAGCGGGTAATCGCCCGCCCCGCGCTGCACGTAGTCGGGCTGCCACTGCCAGGGCCAGTTGCGGTTGGGGTCGTAGTAGCCGTCGCCGTCCTCGTTGACCCGGCCGTCGCCATCGTTGTCCAAACCCTCAGTGCCCAGGAGTCGGTACTCGCCGCGCTCGTCGGCAGCCGCCCGGACAAGGAGGTTCGGGTAGTCGGGGTGCGGCTTGTAGCGGCCGTTGGGATCGCGAACCCGCATCTGCGTGATATGACCGTCGCCGTCGAGGTCATCGTGGCCGTCCTCATCGACCAGCCCGTCGCGGTCGTCATCCACCGGGCGCTTGCCCGTGCGGGGCGCGTGCGTGGTGTTGGGCTCGTGCATGTGGGCGTCACGGCTGTCGGGGCTCATCATGGGCACGATGTAGAACGCCCGGTCGTCAACCAGCCGCGTGATGGACGCGTTGCGCCCGTACATCTCCAGCAGGTACCAGGCCGTGTAGAGCGAGACTTCCGTCGCCTGAATCTCGTTGGCGTGGATGGCCCCGTCGATCCAGAAGGCCGGCTTTTCGATGTCCGGGCCGCGGTCGAAGCTGGTGATCGTCAGCAGCCACATCTCGCGCCCGCCGTAGGAGCGGCCCAGGCTCCTGAGCTTCGCCCGCTGCGGGTGCGCGGCGGCCATGGTCTTCAGCAGCGCCGTCGCCTCGGCGTAGTCGTGATAGCGGTTCCATCGGGCCGCGACCTTCGGGTCGGCCGGGGCGCCCATGGGCTGGTAGAGGGGCTTCTCCTTCGCGGCTCCTCCGCCCGGCAGAACCACCAGGATAGCCACGAGAGACAAGAGATACCCGGCAAGAATCGCGTATCGATGGCCTAAGCGCGTCATTCCGTCGCCTTGAGGAGGAAGGGGGAGGACCGACCCTTCCAAGGATAGCATCCCGCCCGGTCCGCCGAAACCGCCCCAGAACTGCGAAGCCTCGAAGGCTCCGGAAGTCTGGTTCGTCGCAACCGCGGCCCTTCACCCGGCCAAAATCGCTTCCCCAGGCATCTTCCCCGCCCGCCGGGCGCTCTCGCAAGTCAAGGTCCTCCCAAAGCCCCCCTTCCGTTCGCGCGAGACTGCCTTGACCGCCTCGCACGCAACCTCGAGAATCGGGCTCCAATCCATCACAGAGTCCTGCCGTGTGCGCTGTGGCGCTTTCGAGAAGCAACCTTTGCAGTTCTGCCGGAAGGAGTCCTGTCCCCCAATGCCAGTTGGCAGCATCAGTAGCACACTCGTTCGAAGGTCTGGCTTTGGACCCGAATCCCAATAGGGACTTCCGAGGTCTTCAAGACTTCGGAAGTCCGATCTCCGGAGACCACTTTCATGATTCGCGTTCTCGCTGAGATCGAAACCCAGCCCGGTCGGCGCGGGGAATTCCTCGCCGCGCTGAAGGAAGTAATGCCCCAGGTCTTCGCAGAGGCCGGATGCCTGGAGTACGTCCCGATGGTTGATCGGGAGACGAGCATCTCGACGCATGGGCCGCCCCGAGAGAACGTCGTGACGGTCGTCGAGAAGTGGGAGAGCATTGAGGCCCTGGAAAGGCATCTCGTGGCGCCGCACATGATCGAGTATCGCAAGCGGGTCAAAGACCTCGTGGCCGGGGTCGCGCTGCGGGTGCTCGCGCCGGCGTAGCCGGGCTTGGGAGGCCTGGCACTGTTGCGCGTCAGACAGCCGAGGGCTTGAGGGCTTCCTCAGCTTCCGCGGGAGGCAGAACGGCCACAGGCAGCAGGAAGGCGGCCTCCTCGGCTTCTCCGGCGCGGGCGGCCTCCCAGAAGGCGATCCATTGGTCCCAGGAGACGGGCCGTTCGGAGAAGAGCAGGTCGCTTCGCAGGAACGTGGGCAACGGGGGCGGCGGACGCTCGTCATCCATCGGCTGCGGCTCGAGCGGCCCTTGGGCGGAGAGGTCGTAGAGGGCCTCGCCGCGGTCGGACGACTCGGCCCGCACGCGCAAGCCGCGGCGATCCACGTCCCACGCCAGCCCCGAAGCGGAAAGACGGTCGTCGAGCTGGCGATGCACCAGGTCGGCCGGGACGGCTTTGTAAAGCCCCACCAGAGCGGCGCCGAGGACCTTGCGCTGCTCGTCGTTGAGCTGGCCGAGCCACGCGCCGTCCTGGGCCTGGGCGACCATCCAGCCACCCCGCATGGAGAACGCGATGCCGAGCCGCTGTCCGCTGGAGAGCACGCCGCACAGCTCGATCCGAAGACGGTTGGTGGCGAGCCGGATGGAGCCAACCTCGATCATCGCGTCCTTCCAGGCGGTCGAGCCGCGGACCAAGGCGATGATCTCGCGCTGGAGGTAATGGCGGATCGACTCCTCCACGGCCTGCAGCTTGCGAAGGTGGCGACGAACCGAGGTCCAGTTCCCCTTCTTGCGGGCGTCGCGCTCGGCGCGGCGGAGCCGCGCAAAACGCTTGGGCACCGTGCCCGAGTGGAACCCGGGGCGCAAGAACCGAGCCATCGTCTCCCCGTGGTGTCCCACCGGAACGCGACCGAGCTGCCCGCGGCGATTCGAGGCGTACAGGCGCCAGTTCTCCTTCAGCTCCCACACCAGGAAGCCGAAAACGCCGGGGATGCAGGCGATGATCGTCGTGGCCAATGTGTAGGCCAGGGCCTTCTCCATGTCCATCGCGTAGATGAACACCGTGGCCAGATACGGAATGGTGGGAAGGATGAGCTTGTGCGAAACCGTGACGACGGGGAAATGCTTGACCGGGTTGATCTGCGGCTCGATGAGCAGATTCACGGCGAACCGCACGACGTACGTAAAGGCGGCCCAGAACAGACCCAGCACGGCCTTCAGGGCGAACATGGCCGGGCTCTGTCCCGAGCGAAAGCGGAGCCACTCGTCCACCGTGTACAGCAACTGCTCGATCGCCTCCAGCGCGATCTGCGACACGTCCATGATCAACGAGAACAACCGAACGAACACGTGCAGGCCAAACCGCTGCCACGCCTGCGCGAGCCACTCCTGGCCGATCTCCTCCACGTCGCGCCCCAGGCGGCTGTTCAGCAGCAGGTTGACGGCCAAAAACAGGCCCACGGCCGCTTGCGGCGACGTGTTGATGAGGAAGTCCTGGCCGTGCATCGCCACGCACAGGAACGATGTCAGCACGGCCGGCTTCAGCGCCCAACGGTACGCCAGCCTCCACCAGCGGCTTTGCAGGAACTCCTGCACGACCGGCGCGAGGACGACGGCCCGGGGAAGATCGTAGAACACCAGCCGCATACCGCGGAACAGGGCCCGCGTCCCGCGCCACACGGCGGAGCGGAACTCGGGCACGTTGATCAACCCTAAGAGGAACGCCCCCAGCACGGCCACGCCCGGCACGAGCACGGGCAGCTCCTCGGCGATGCTGTGCTCCTCCCGGCGGATCAGTCCGACCAGGTGCAGGATCCCGGCCAACAGTACGAAGGCCCCGCCGAAGGGAAGCGCGGCGAACCGCGTGATCAGGCGTCCCGTCGGCGTGCCGAATCCCAACGCGGTCAGTCGCTGCAGCCAGCGGAGGTAGAACTCCCCGGGGCGGTGCACGCCGTCCATGGCCTCGGCCAGCCGTCCGTCGGCTCGGAGCAGAGGGTCGCCGCGGAAGATGTCCGCGGGACCCGCAGAGTCGGGCAGCTTCAATTCGTTCCGCGCCAGCGCGTCGCGCAGGTCGCCCATGCTGATGAATCCCCGCTCGGCGATCCGATCGAGCAGTTCCTCGGCGATCTTGTCGCGGGCCACGCGCTCGGGCAGGTTGCGCGGAACCAGCCCCACCGCTTCCAAGGCCCTGACGATCCGCGGCCGGAACTGGTCGCGGAGCCGCTCCTCGCTCCGTTGGCGGGCCTCGCGCAATAGATCGTGAAGGAGCTGGCGCTGCGCGTCGGCCAGGCGCACTGCGGTCAGGCGCCGGATCGCTGATTCCAGGTGGCGGACCATGAGCACGTCGCGCTGACTCGGGAGCGGGCGGCTGATCGGCTGCCGCCCGAACGTGCGGAGGTAGGCCGCCAGGTCGATCTTGAACACGTTCCGCTCGTGATCGACGCAGACTTTCTGAAGGTCGTACAGCAGCCGGCCCTCGCGGGTCCAGATCCCCCGAGAAGCCTGCTCGGCCAGGACGGCCAATGGCTCGCGCCAGGGCAGGAGGTCGTCCTCGGCCAGGTTCAGCGCAGCCTTCAGGCGCTGGACGAGAAGGTCCAGGTTCCTCTTGGCCGCGTTTCGCGCCAGGCCGACGCGCGGCTTGGGCGCGACGCGGCGCGCCTGGTGCCAACGCAATAAGGCTCGGACCACATTGCCCCGCGCCTCGGCAAACTCGGCGCTTTGCGCCAGGGCCTCGTATTCGCGCTCCGAAGGCTCGCTCGCCACCGGGTCCGGCCCCGAGGGCTGCGCGTCCGGATCGGCGAGCACGTGGTTGAGATTGGCTTGCTCGGCGTCCTCGCGCGGGGAGTCGGCGCCGGCCAGCCGCGTGGCGGTGAACAGCCGGCGCCCGTCCACCGCTTCGTCGAGGACCTCGGCCACAGCCGCCTGGTTCTCGATGGCGGGGAAGTACCGCGGCAGCATGCCCCAGGCGAACCGCTCCAGCTCGAGATACACCGCGGCGAACTCGATGAACACCCGCACATCGTCGTCCGGGCAGATCAGGAGCCCCTCCTGATCGAGAACCGTGCGGACCTCCTCGAACTCGACGTCCCCGATCCGCGCGACCCATTGGCCCACGTCGGCCGGCGCGAGCCGCCCGGCCGCCAGGCGCTCCTCCAGATCAGCGTGCACGGCGGCGTGGAACAGCAACTGCCAGTACTTCAGGAGCACGTCGCCGGCCGGCGTCTCGTCGAGCGTCTCCTGGTCGGGAAGCGGGAGGAGGATCAGCCAGGGCGGCAGCAGCTCGGCAGGGCGTACCTCGAGCTCCTCCCGATCGACCAACTCCAAGAGCGGCTCGCGCCGGCCCACGTAGCTCTTGCGATGGGGCAGACGCAGGCGCAGGCCCGGCATCTCATGCAGTTCGCGGATCACTCGGCGGATGACTCGTGAGGGCACGAGAAACGCCCTGGGCTCCGCCGCTTGGACCGCCGCGCGCAGTTGGTCCACCGTGAGCGCAGGCGAGCCAAGGTCGGCCGCCCCGTCGCCATCGTGCCTGGCCCTGTTCGTCCAAGCCATGGTGATCCCTGAAGCCCCGCAAACTACCTTGACGGAGGGGGAGCGGGCCCGCCGCGCCGCGATCCGCTCTCGAACCTCCGAGCTCCGCCGCAGCAGCACACGGCCTGACCTAGGTAGAAGCCTTCAGTGATGGGCCGCCCTGCTCCGCTCATGGGCCATTTTGCGACAACCTGCCGGGGTGAGCAAGGCCGCCGCAGCCTGGGCCGACAGGAGGGGGAGACGAACCGGCAACACCCCTGACCGGGGCGTCGCAGGCGCCTGAATTGTAGCTTCCCCAGCGCGCAGCAGCGGCGTTTCCTTCGGGGAACCGTGCCCCCTGGAGCGGAGGGCGGGCGGGGTGGAGGGTCGGGTCGGTCGCAGATCCAGGACGAGCGCGCGGGTGGGGGGCAAAACGCGTCGTCGGGCTTCGTGCCGGCTACTTCTCGACTTCCTTGTTCACTTCGCTCGTGACGTCGTTCAGCCCGCGTTTGAACTCCGAGATCCCGGAGCCGAGCGATCGCATCACCGAGGGAAGGCGATTGCCGAAAAGCAGCAGAGCCACCACGCCAACCACCAGCATTTCCATGTGGCCGATTCCGAACATAGAACGTTCTCGCCAAGCAAGAGAGGATACTTGGAACGGGGAGGGATCGGGATATCCATCCACAACCCCATCATTATACACTGCCACCCGGACACAAATCGAGCGGCGGAAGGAAATCGGGGCGCAGCGACGGGTCGAGGTTCCTCTCTCGCCAAAGGCCGGCGCGCCGCCAGCACGCTGGGGGCGAGAGCAGCTTGCCAACCAGGGGATGTTCAATCGCCGTGAACCGGCTGCCTCGGCCCGTCCGCACTAAAACCCCCGAAATGGGGTGCTGCTGCCGCAGCGGGCTCGTGGTAATGCTGGACCGGCGCCGGCTCGGCGCGCTCGGCAGCGGCTTCCTCCTCGGCTTCCCGCTTTCGGCGGATGGCCTCCTCGCCGCCTTTCCAGAAGAAGCCAGCCAATGGGCTGGCCAACAGCGCGGGCAGGAAGACCAGGTTGCCGATCGACGAGGCCGTGAGCATGGTGAGCATGAGGTAGCCGAAACGCCGGGTGGGGGTGAACGTGCTCAGGGCGAACGCGGCCAGCCCCAGCCCGATCACGCCCCAGCTCTGGTAGATCGCCCGGGCGCAGTCGCCGTACGCGAACATGATGGACTTGTGCCGACTCATCCCGCGCTCCTGGCCGTGGCGGCACCAGAGCATGAAGTGGATGGCGTCGTCCACCGTCACGCCAAAGGCCACCGCCGGGGTCATCACCGTGCCCACGTCGATGATCACGCCCATCAGTCCCATCGCCCCGAACACCACGGACAGCGGGAACAGGCAGGGCAGGGCGAGGAGCAACCCGGCCGTGAAGCTCCGCATGAAGAACACCATGGCCACGCAGATCAGGATCAGATCGCCGATGAACCCCAGGATCAAGCCGTCGAGAAGCGAGTGCTGGGCCTTGTAGATCAACGGCACCAGCCCGGTGTAGGTCGCCTGGACGCCCTCGATCCCGTGCTCGCGATAGACGTCGAGCACGCGCTCCACCTCGGTCTCGATGTCCTTGATGAACACGGCGTAATCGAGGTCGGTCAGGGCGTCGACGCGGGCGCTGATCCGCCACAACTCCTCGTTGCCGTCGGCCTGCCGATACTCGTGGAGGTCCTCGACCGTGCGGTCGCGGTTGAGGCGCACGTTCCACGCCCGCCGCTCAATCAGCCCCGGTCGCGCGGGGAGGTTCGGCGTGAAGCTCGTGGCCGCCAGGCAGCTTCCCACTTCCTCCATCCGGTCCACCCGACTGCGCACCGCCTCAACCATGTGAAGCTGGTCCAGCGTATCGAGCTGGCAGTTCTTCCGGTCCACACGGATCACGACTTCCATGGGGACCAGCGGCCCGAGGTTCTCTTCCAGCCAGGCGTAGTCCTGGATGATCCGCGCCTGGGGCGAGAAGAGCCGCATCAGCTTCACCGAGGTCTCGACCTTGGAGAACCCGTAGAAGCCCACGATCGTCAGCGTGAAACACCCGGCGAGGACCAGCTTGTGCCGGCGGATAATCAGCTCGCCTACGCCCGCCCACTTGGGCGAAAGGAAGGGGTCATCCGGGCCGGGGCGCTTGGAATCGGCGATGGTCCGCAGCGGGAAGAACTGCAGCAGCGCCGGCATGTAGGTGCACAGCAGGACAAAGCTGATCACCACCCCGACCGCGGAGTAAATCCCGAACATCTTGATCGGCACCAGCTCACTGTAGGAGAGCGAGGCCAGGCCCACGGCTGTGGTGCCGGTGGCGAGGAACAGCGGCAGCCACGCGGCCTTCACCGCGCGGTCGGGCGCGCCCTCGATGCCTTTTTCCCGCACCGTGTCGCGATAGTAATTGGCCAGGTGGATCGCCCCGGACGTGGCTGCCACGTAGACCAGCGAGGGCATGGTCAACAGGATGGCGTTCATCGTCGAGCCGGTGAGCCACACCACGGCCAGGCTGCACCCGGCACTGAACAGCGCGGTGCTCACGACCATGGCCGTCAAGGCCCAGTTCCGCAGGCACCACCAGGCCATGAAAAGCCCCACGATGCCGCACACGCCGGCCAGACGGTACAGCGAGCGCTCCCCTTCCACGTCGATGGCCACGTTGTCCACCGGCGGTCCGCCCATGCGGAGCTCCTTCTCTGCCAATCCGCATCGGTCCGTGGCCACTTCGACCACTCGCGCCACCGCGGCGTGAAGGAATTTCTGGCGCCCGCGGATGCCCTGGGCCTGCTCGGCTTCCCAGCGTTCCTGGGCGCCCTTGGCGACCGTCAGCACCAGGCAAGTGGTCTGGCCGTCCTGGCCGATCAGGAAGCCGCGGAGGCGCTCGACGGCCTCCTCGGGCTCGAGCCCCTGTTCTTCGACCAGCATGTTCAATAGGGTCTTGCCGGTCCGCGCGGAGCTGAAGAACGGGAACTCGTCCGGGTCGGCCTCCCCTTCATGCGGTGCGAGGAGGCGGGCCATCATTGGCAGGTTGGGGGAGTCGAGCGTGCAGCCCTCCCAACTGACCAGGATGAATGCATCGCCGGAGAAGAACTTGCGGTACCACTGGAACGTGGCCGTCTCTTCGTAGGACGCTGGGAGCCACGACTTCACGTCGTTCGAATTGCTTCGCAACGACCGCCGCGTGCCTGCAAACATGAAAGGCAGCAGGAACGCCACGACCAGCAGGATCTTGAAGCTGTGACGGCTGAAGAACCCGGATTTCATGGTCGTTGGCCGGTCGTGGGATAGGCTTGCCTTGCGCGGGGCCGTTTCGGCTGCGGCTCGGCCGGAATCATCGCTTCAAGACAGCGAACGGGAAGGTCCGCGGAGTGGAGCGGCAGGTCACGTCCACGCCCCGTACGGCGCTCGCCTGGCACCGCAGCTTGGGCAAACGGCAGGTAGTGAGGAAAGGGGCTTTGGTCAGGCATCGCTCGTGGAAGGCAGGCTTGCGGCCCCCGGCGATCGCTATACCCCCTTTGCGAGCGGATAGCGACTTGCCTGCCACACAGCGCCCAGCAGCGCCAAGCGCTCGCGACCACGGCAGCCTCGGCCGTTGATGTGGGAAAGCCCTGCCCAGACCCCCACTTGCGTCCATCTTAAGCCAAAGCCAAAAGCGACACAATCCCGAGCCTCTTGGGTGACACCCTCTTTGGGGAGGGTTGGCTCTCTCCTTGCTTCCCACATGTATGGTTTATGGGACTTGGGCAAGCAGGACGATCTCACCGCGACAGCCGCCTGGTCCGCGCGAGGGTTCCTACCCAACCCCATCTCACGACGGTCGGCGGACCCATCCTTGCCGCCCGGCCCAGGAACGTCCCGCTGCGCCCCGCGTCGCTGGGCGCCCGGTGCGGCGAGGGTCGGCTCCGCTGAGCTCGCCCGGGCCGATCTCGATACCCGGCCCTTGGTGGCAGGCTGCGGACCGCGCTACGCCGAGGCACAAGGATTTCACGGTCTTGGCGACCTGGGCCCCCTTTGACCGGCAGAAGCGGCGCGATAACCAAAACCGGTCTCCGTTGAACTTTTGGGCACGGCCAAGCGTCCAATTCACCGACGGATTGTCTCAACGACCTGCCGATGCGCGGAGGCGCCATATCATGTGCTTGCCCGGGCCCTTCTCCAATACGACATGGTCGGGCATCTCGACCTTCTGGGGACCGCTTGCGGCCATGGCCATCGTCTTGTGCAGCGTCCCTGCGACGCCGGCGCAGGATCGACGTCCATCCTCCTCGCGACACGTGCCTGAGCTGGCTGCGTACCTGGACCAGGTGCAGATCTCCGAGCCGATCCGCTACGGCCGACTTGCGGTGTACCCTGTGCTGCTCCAGGATGGCGTCGATCTCCGAGGTCGTTGGCTGACCCTCGACGCGGCCGTTTCCAGGGGGGTGCTCGAGATCTCGGAGAAGGGCGCCGGCGGAAGCGTGCCGGCCGTGATCGTCGAAAACCGCAGCCGGCGCGAGTACGTGTTCATGATGCAGGGCGAAGTCCTTTCCGGCGGCAAGCAGTCCCGTACAGTTCGGCGAGACGTTGCCCTGGCCCCTGGCCAGCGAATCGAGCTCGAGGTTCTGTGTGTGGAGAAGCATCGGTGGGAGGGCAAGGCGGCGCTCGGGTCCGCGGGGTCCCTGGTGCCGCAGTCGATTCAGCAGGAACTCCGCAGGGGAGCCGACCAACAGCGAGTGTGGTCCGAGGTAGCCCGCAAAAACAAGGCGCTCGGTGCGGAAAATCCTACAGCGAGCCTGGAGCGGGCGCTCCGTTCCCGCCCCGTGCAGGACAAGCTGGCCGAAGTGCGGGGCCGCATCCTGCCGCAAATTCCACGGGGCACCACCGGCTTCATCTTCGTCGATGGCCGACGGGCCCTGGGCGCCGATCTGTTCGGCGACGCCTCCCTCGCCCGGGATCTGCTGCCCAAGCTCCTCGACTCGTACGCCGTCGACTGCGTGGTGATCGCCAGCCCGCGGCGCGCGCGCCAGGAGCGCCTGGACGACGAGGCGGCGATTGAGTTCTTCAAGCGCGTGGTCCGGGCGGGCAGCGCGCGATCGACCACACCCGGCTCTGGCGCGGGTATCGAGACCCGAGCCGGAGGGCTGCTGGGCGAGGGCGTCAGCCACGAATCCGTGGTGGTCCATTTCGGCGTCCAGGTCCGCGAGCGCGTCATCCCGCACCCCAAGCCCCTCCCAATCTATCCCCGCCCGGAGCCGCGATGACGCGCCGTCGGGCTTGAGCAGGCCGTCGCGGGATGGTTGGTAGATTCTGGGCCTTGGGGGTGATCTCCGCCCGCTGCAAACTGGCGGAGGGCCGTACGTCGCGGCGAGCAATCGTTGCACGATCGTTGCTGCGTCGGCCACCGCCGATACAATGCGGTGTGACCGGGTCGAACGGATGCGACGGCGACGCTTTGGTCCGATCCGGGGTGCGGCGAATTCCCGTGGGGATTCAGGTAGGATCGGCTCTTGCCGGAGGTACGGACCGCCATGGCATTACGTTCGAGCTATCCGCCGGGGCGGAAGCTCAGCACTCCCACCGCGAGGCCCCTGCCCCGAGTGCCGGAAGAGGACGACCCGGCGGCCCGGTCGCATCTGGACAGCGATCTGGCAACGGCATGGCGGGTTGTCATCCGGCGATCCGAAGAGCTCGATCTGCGCGAGCAGGCGCTGCAGACGGAGCACCGCCGCTTGGCCGCGCTGGCGGCTGAGCTTGGGACCACGATCCCCCCGCTCGGTCCAACCGGATCGGGAGGCGGGACCGCTCACCAGGGGAGCCGTTTGCGGCAACCCGCGTCGGGCGGCTCCACGGAGGGCCAACGGCCCGAGCCTTCGCGGGGCGGGTGTATGAGGTCGAGAGGCCCCTTCCCTCCTTCACGGCCGTCCGCGCCCTCGGCCGATGCTCCTGATTGGCCCCAGGCAACCGTTGGTCCGCCGATCCGGCGGGCCCCCTCGGGCCGCGCGTCGGCATCCCTGTTCGTGGGGGCGGTCGCAGCGCTTCTCGCCGGCGCAGCGACATGGTTCCTTTCCGCGCCCGAGTACACCGCCGTCGCGATCGTCCGCGTTCCTTCTGAGGAACTGTGGTTAGCGCGTGATCGCGCCGGAGAGGCACAGAGCGAAGAAGGGGCCTGTCCACCAGCCGACAGTCTGATCTACAGCCAAGAGGTGCTCTCGGCCGCGCTGGCCTCGCCCGAAGTCGCCGACCTGGCCGCGGTGCGTGCAGAGCCGGACCCGCTCGCGTGGCTCGTGCGTTCGCTGGAGATCGACGCCGCGAGCAACCTCGGGTTCGTGCGGGTCAGCCTTCGCGCCTCGACGGCCGACGAGGCCGCCGCGATCCTGGCCGCGGTGGTTGAGGTGTATCGGGAACGCGCGGAGGGGGCGCGTCGCGACCGGCTCGAAGAGCGACTGGCCGAGGCGAGAGCGGCTCGCGACGACCTTCAGTCGGACCTGGTCTCGCGGCGCAAGGTCCTGCGGGCCCTCGCCTCCGGGGGAGCCGGGGTAGCCCGCCACAACGACGGTCCGGTCGGGATGCTGACCCTGCAGCGCGCGGCGGTGGTGCGCGAGCAGGTCGAGTTGCTGGGGAACAAGCGACGAAGCCTGCAATCGCAACTCTGGGAGAAGATCGTACAACTCGACCGCGGCGAGCACAACACGGCCGCTCAGGATGCCCCGCGCAAGGCGATTCAGGACGAGATCGCGGCTTTGGAAGCGCGACTTGAGGGGCTGCAGACGCGATTGCGGCCGCTCCGGGCGGAGGCCATCTCCAAGCCGGCCACGCACGACATGGCGGGACCTCCGGGTTCGGCGGAAATCGCCGCCCGACAGCGAATCGCTCAGCTCGAAGAAGCGCTCGGCCGGGCGAGCGTGAAAGCCGACAAGCTGCACGATGCCTTATCGACCGACGGCACCATCGAGACGGTCCAAGAGGCCACCGTGCTGCCCAACTGGCGGAGCGACTGGCGGTGGGCCATCGCAGGCGGGGCGGCCGTTGCTGGCTTCCTGTTGATGGGCATGACGACGTCGGCGATCGCCTCGCTGCCTGACCATCGACTGGGCTGAGGCGACAGGCTCCGAGTCGCCTCCTTGCCGTGGGTTGGCACGCACCCTCCAGGCGCGTAGGATGAAAGCGCGAAGCGAACAAGGGACGATCCCCCCTGCGCACAGATCGTGCCTCGAGGCTTTCGAAGGCTCGAAGACTCCGCAAGTCTCTTCATCCCACGGAGAACCGACATGGCCACGGTCGCACACGCCAAGCTGCTCCCGGAAGTGGAGCAGTTCCTCTCCTCCGCTCCGTTGCAGGCCGTAATCAGTGGCCAGTCCGTCGGCTCCTCCGGAGGCGAGACCTTCCCCACACGCGATCCCGGCAGCGGCGAGGTCCTGGCCGAAGTCCGCGCCATGCAGCCGGTGGATGTCGATCGCGCGGTTGAGGCCGCGGCCCAGGCCTTCCGGGAGTCGGGTTGGGCGGAGATGATGCCCAACGAGCGCGGCGCCATGATCCACCGCCTGGCCGACGAGGTGGAGAAGCGCAAGGGGATCCTCGCCCAGATCGAGGCCCTCGACTGCGGCAAGATCGGCTGGCAGGCCGAGGCCGACGTGCAGAACCTCATCGATACGTTGCGCTACTACGCCGACATGGCCCTGCACGTGCAGCGCCGCGGCGCGCTGGCTGTCGCCCGGCACGAGGCCTGGACGGTGCGCCTGCCCTGGGGGCCCTGCGGGTTCATCTTCCCTTGGAACTTCCCCTTGCTGCTGGTCGGCTGGGGGATTTCACCTGCCCTGGCCGCGGGCAACACGGTGGTGATCAAGCCGGCCGAGGACACGCCACTCTCGACGATCTACTTCGGCCGGCTCGCCAAGGAGGCGGGCATGCCCGACGGCGTGATCAACGTCGTGCCCGGCTTCGGCAAGGTGACCGGGGCCGCCCTGGCCGCGCACCCGGGCCTGAAGCGGATGTCGTTCACCGGCTCGCCCGAGGTGGGACGCCTTGTGGCCGAGGCTTGCGGTCGCAACCTGGTGCCGGTCAAGCTCGAGCTGGGCGGCAAGGGTGCCGCCGTGGTGTTCGACGACGTGGACGTGGACGAGACCGCGGAGAAGCTCGTCGGGGCGATCACCTTCCACACCGGCCAGGTCTGCTGCGACGCCACGCGGTGGATCGTGCAGCGCGGCATCTACGACCGCTTCGTCAACGCCTGCGCCGAGCGGATGAAACAGGTCGTCGTCGGCTACCAGCTCGACCGCCGCTCGCAGATGGGACCCGTGGTCAGCCAGAAGCAGCGCGACCGCGTGCTGGGCTACCTCGAGAGGGGCCAGGCCGAGGGCGCCGTGTCCGTGCTCGAGGGCGGGCCGGCCGAAGTCGAAGGCCGACAAGGCTACTACGTCAAGCCGGCCCTGCTGGCCGGATCGCTGGACAACGTGGCCGCGCGCGAGGAGATCTTCGGCCCGGTGGCCTTTCTCACGCCGTTTGAGGACGAGGCTGAGGGCGTGCGCCTTGCCAACGCCACGGATTACGGGCTGGCCAACAGCGTGTGGACCCGCGACCTGGCCCGGGCGGCTCGCGTGGCCGAGGCCATGGTGGCGGCCAACAGTTGGATCAACGGCCACAACCTCTTCCCGCACGGGGTGCCCTACGGCGGGATCAACAAGAGCGGGCTGGGCGGCGGCGTGCTCTCGGTCGAGACCCTCTTCGACTACTGGCGGAGCGTGTCCGTGGTGCGGCCGCTTTGATCGCCCTTGGCCGCTCTTTGATTCCCGTGGTAGGATGGGGACCTGGACTGCACCCCCGCTGTGCAGCCTGTGACGCGTGCGAAGAGAGATGCTCGAATGAAACACGCCATCGACGCCATCCATGAGAACGGGCTCTTTCGCCCTGTCCAGGGCAGCGAGATCGTTTTCTCCGAGGGCCAACTGGTCCGAATGGCCGTGGAGGACGAGTGCGAGCCCGAAGCGCTTCGGCTCGCATCGAAGGTCCACGAGGGGCTTTCGGACGAGGACATCGACCAGGTCGAGAAGATCCCGCTGGACCGTGGCACCTTCTTCGGCGACGCGCGCCGCGGCTGATGGAGCCCAAGCCGTTGCTGGACAAGGATGTCCCGTCAGGGCTCATGCGGAACACACGCAAGGCGGTGGACCGCGCGCGGCACTACCTGGCCGATTACTCCCAACTGACCATCTCCCTGGTCACGCGTTTCGAGGTGCTTCGCGGCTTGAAAGCCAAGGGCGCGACGACACAGCTCGCGGCCTGCGATGCGTTCTGCTCGAGCAACGAGATATTGCCGATTATCGACGCGGTTGTTGTGCGCGCGGCGGACATCTTCGCAGATCTCCATGCCCGCGGACGTTTGATATCCGATGCCGATACCTTGATAGCGGCCACGGTTCTGGAAAACGGGTTCGTCGTGGCGACGAGCAACGTGGCGGACTTCGGAGGTGTCGCGGGGCTGGCGATCGATAGCTGGCCTGGTTGAAGGAAGCACGGGAAAGGTCAACTTCGGCCTTGCCGTGCTATAATCGCCCGATCGACCCTCGCACACGGAGAGACCACCATGCACACGATCAGTCGGCGGACGGCACTGAAGGGAATCGGCGCGGCGGCAATGGCGGGCGCGCTGCCCAAGATCGGCTGGGCGGCCGAGACCAACAAGAAGGCGGCCGGCGCTCCAAGCTGGCTGAGGGGCTATGAAGGCCAATATGCCGCCGACCCGCGCAAGGCGGCCCAGGCGTGGTTCGCCGATGCCCGGTTCGGCCTCTTCATGCACTACGGCCTCTACAGCATCCTGGGGCGGCACGAGTGGGTGATGTTTCGCGAGAAGATCCCCGTGGCCCAGTACGAGAAGCTCCGCGGCACGTTCCACCCCGGGAAGTTCGACGCCGACTTCATCACGGACATGGCCGCCGACGCGGGCATGAAATACGTGAACCTCACCTCCAAACACCACGATGGGTTCTGCCTGTTCGACACGCGGCAGACCGACTACAACTCGGTGAAGGTCGTGGGCCGCGACCTGGTGGCCGAATTGGCCGAGCAGGCCCGCAAGAAGGGCCTCGGGGTCTTCTATTACTACTCGCTGGCCGCGGACTGGCACCACCCGTATTACCTCTCGCGCGACTACTGCCGCATCGCCCGACCCGCGTACGAGCAGCCGCAGCCCGAGTATAAGCTCAAGAGGATCGAGGACTTCGATCGCTACGTGGCCTACGCCACGGAGCAGGTCCGTGAGTTGGTGACGAACTACGGTCCGATCGCCGGCATCTGGTTCGACCCGTACATGGGCTACTTCGCTGCGCCCGAGCGGTTTCGCATCGACGAGATCTACGCGATGATCCGCAAGGCCCAGCCGCACTGCCTGGTGAGCTTCAAGCAGGGGGTGACGGGCGACGAGGACTTCGCCGCGCCGGAGCGGAGCGGGCATTCGCTGGCCCAGCGCGTCGAGCAGTGGTACGGCAAGGAGTTGGCCGTCCGGGCTCAGAAGGCGTGGGAGAAGAACGCCACCAAGCACAACGAGATCTGCGACACGATGCAGCCGCACGGCTGGGGCTACATCAAGAAGGACGAGGGCAAGCACAAGTCGGCCGACCAGGTGATGCAGATGCTCGGCCGTGCGTTCGGGCAGGACTGCAATCTCTTGCTCAACACCGGCCCTCTGCCGGACGGCTCGATCCATCCGGCCGACGTGTCCGCCTTGAAGGAAGTCGGCCGCCGCATCCGCGCCGAGGGGTATCCGAAGTCGGAGAAGGGGAACAAGGAATAACGAATGAGGGATGTCGAATACCGATCGCGGCTCATCGCCGCGATTCATCCTTCATCCCTCCCGCTTTGTCATTCTGCCCCTACCATCCCGGCGGGCGGGAATTGGCAGGGTCGATCAGCCACAGCCAGTCGTTGAAGAGGAACTCCAGGCGCACGGCCAACAGGGCGATTCGTCCCATCACCGTGTAGCCGAAGGCCGCGCCGAAGGTGATCATCAGCACCCAGATGCCCACCTTGGCCGTCTTGCCGACCACGCCCTTGTGCTCCACGGAGAAGAAGAAGTAGACCAGGCAGCAGAGCACGCCGACGACGAGGAGCAGGGACTTGACCGAGGCCCAGAAGGCGAACGTCTCGACCTGGCCTGCGCCGGCCGCGTCGGCGACCTCGGCCGTCCCGACGAGCGAGCGCACCGTGTTGCCGGTCTGGCTGAGGAAGTCGGCCTGAATGTAGCCCAACAGCCGGATGCCGGCCGTGGCCCCGATGATGAAGGCCAGCGGCCACCGCGCGATCCACGCCCCCTTGGGCGCAAGCCGCATCAGGAGCATCGCCCCCAGCACCAGCGGCACGAAGTACATGAACCAGTACGGCTCGCGCACCGGCGAGAGGCCCGGCATGGGCCCGGCGTTGATCCAGGCGGGGAAGAGCTTGCCGAACAGATTGGGCACGAGCGTCGTCCAGAACCCGACGACCATCCAGTAGGCGGCCGAGACGCCCACCACCACGGCCTCGGCCACCTTGTAGAACGGGTTGTCCTTGTAAAGAAAGGAGAGGATGCAGAGGGTGAACACGGCGGCGACCCAGACGCCGATCGTCCGGGAGATGCTCGGTCGTGCGGTGCCGGCCACGGCCTCCCACCCGGTGGCCAACATCTCGCCCCCGCCGTCGGCCTGTCGGACGTAAACGGTGCCGCAACCGGTTGTGGCACCGCGCCAGGCGAGGTAGACGACGGCCACCGCGAGGATCAGCGTCCAGACGAGCGTTTCGCGTTTCATCGTTCGTCCCCTCGCATCAGACCTCCGACGTCTCGAAGACTTCGGAAGTCTCGGTGTCGGCTACGCGGCGCCCCGCCGCTTGCCGAGGAAGTAGATCACGTTTCCGGCGACGATCAGGAAGATCATCAGGAGGTGCGCGACCAGTTGCGGCCCCATGCGGCGGAGGCCCTCCTGGTATCTCTCCTCGTTCTCGGCTTCGCGCCCGTACTTGCCGAGCACGAGCTTCTCATACTCGGCCGCCCCTTTGATGGCCCCCAGCATGCCCACGAGCTGCTCGGGGATGTAGGGGTAGAGCTGCGGGGCTGTGACGCCGGTCGTTCCGGCCACCAGCTTGACCTCCTCGGGGTAGGGCGTGGCCGCGTACTGGACCCATTCCTTGGTGCCGGCGTAGCCGGCGCTGACGTTGATCACCAGGTCGAAGTCGCGGACCGTCTTGATGCCCCGCATGATCGGGATCCTATCGACGTTCGTGCCCCGAGCATCGGTTGTGTAGAGCTGGCGGAGGTCGGTGACGATGACCTTGATCACCCCTTCGTTCCCAGGCTTGAAACCGAGGTTCACGTAGTCCTCGCCGTACACCATGTGCGGGAAGTCGGCCTTGATCACCTTCTCGATCGTGTCGTCGATCATCTGCGGGCCGACCGGCCAAAGCGAAAGAAAGACCATCTTGTGCTTCTTCTCGCAGCAGTGCCGGGCGAAGGCCGTGGCCATGGGCGCCAACTCGCCTTCACTGGCCGGGTCCCAGTCCCAGGCGAGAAGCACTTCCGAGCCCTCGGGCAACTTGTCCACGGCCTCGAACGTATCCTCGACGAGCCTGGTCGGCTTCTCGGGGAAGCGGAGCTGGAGCAGTATCGGCACGGCCACGGCGAGGAACATCAGGAGGAAGATCCATCGACGGTCCAGGTTCTTGAGCAGTTCGTAGATCATCGCGTTTCCCGCGCTGTCACCGGGTTGTGGCCGGTCTTGTGACCGAGCCAGCTAGAGCTGAAATACGAAATCCGTAGCACGAGATCCGAAACAAATCCCAAGCACAAAGCCCAGAACACGGAAACCGCGCGGAACGGGCGCTGCGCGCGAGGTCTCCGTCATTCGCCATTCGTTCCTTCGGACTTGTTCCGGATTTCGTGCTTCGTGCTTCGGATTTCTTCTCATGCTTCGGGTCTTCACCATTCCGCATTCGCGTAAGCTCCAGTAGCGTTAACTCATTCGTCCCCCGACCCGAGATACGACCGGTCGATCCCCAGCAGCACCTTGAGCGACGTGGAGGCGATGCCCAGGGCGATGCCGATCATAATCGCGCGGGTGCCGGCCGTGTTGAACACCTGCATGATCGTCACCGAGAGGCTCTCGATCCGCAGCCCTGAGAGCCAGTCGGGTAGCCAGGCCGTGGCCACGGCCCCGGCGAACGTCCGCCCCAGGAGGATCAGGAACGCCGTGGCCAGCAAGAGCGTGGCTTCGAGGTTTTTGGCGCGAAACGCCCGGAATGCCGCCGACGCCACGTAGAACGCCAGCATGGCGAACATCGTGGCCGTCAGCGGTTTGAAGGCGTACTCGTAGAGCCACCAGAACGGCGTGCCGGCTGCCCGATAGTCGCCCGACCACGGGAACTTGCGTTGGTGCGCCTCGGCGAACAGCGTGTTGACGCTCGTCTTCCAGGCCAGCTCGTCGCGGTAGCCTTCCAGGAGCCCGTTGCGCTGCGCGTCGGTCAGCGGACCGGCCTTCATCATCGCCAGGCACAGGTCCCTTCTCTGTTCGGCCCGGGTGGGAACGACGACGAGAAAGGCCTCCAAAGCCGCGGCCTGCTTGTCGTTCAGGCCGTCAAGGACGCGCATCGCCGGAGCGGCCGCCGCGAAGCACGCGGCGCTGGCCAGGGCCTCCGGCGGCGGCCTGACCAGAAGCTTGAAGACGGCCGCGGCCCCGAGCGGAGTGGTCGCGACAACGGGCGCATGGCGGAGGGCCTGGCGGATGCGCCGTGCGGTCAAAGGCTTGGCAGAGGCAACGACTCCCTCGAGCATCGCCACTTGCGGTTCGCTCAACCGCCGGTCCGGGCCCTTGGGTCTGTTGGGGCCGACGATCGCAGGGCCCCGCTTCTGCTCGGCGAGCATCTCGCAGGCGGTCTTCTTCTCCTCTTCGCCCCTGCCAGCCACATCGACCGCCTTGACCAGTTGCTCGACTGTCCAGCCGCCATCGAGCACGGCGTGGAAGGCCTCGACTTGTTTCTCGGAGAGAGTACCGAGCGACTCGATCTTTGCCAGAAGGGCCGCCCGCCGGGCGCCCGTCTCGGGCAGCGGCCTGGCGAGGGGGAACTGCCTCTTCAGCGCGTCGCGCTGGTCCACCGACATGGGCCCCAGGATGCCGAGTACCCTGTTCCGTCGATCAAAGCTCAGGGCCGGGCTGATCTCGGTGGCCTGTTCCGAGTCGAAGCCGGGCGGGACATAACCGACGAAGGCCTTGGTCTGTTCCTGGCTCTTCGTGAAGAGCTCCTCCACCGCGGCGTGCCACGCGTCCGACTCGCCCAGCGCAGCAAGCGCGGCGCGGTCGTCCTCGGTCATGTGCCCCTTGAAGGCGAGGGCCTCGTGGTCCACGTGATAGAGCACCTTGCCGGCCAGGGGCTCCGGCGGCTGAGCGGCCCGGTGCAGCCGCTCCACGGCGCACCGCCACCGGAGCTGCTCCTTGTACTCCAGGAGGTCGCTCTTCTGATCGCCGGTCATCCAACCGCGGAACACGAGCCGGCCATCCACCTCACGGAGCTGCCGGATCGCCGAGGAGGGCAGCCGGGCGTCGACGGTTTTCTCGGGGATCGTGCCTTCGACGGAATAGGTCTGTGGAAAGTCCTCCACGGGCAGCCGGGCGAAGGTCTCGCCGTAATACTCTTGCCGGGCGGCTGGCGGCGCGCCCAGCTTGGCAAGCCCCACGCCGAGCGTGACCACGAAGGCCACGATCGTGATCAGCGAGTAGGCCCAGCCCGCCGCCTGGTCGGAGATCCGCTTCAGGTGGATCTTGAGCAGGTTCCCTCCGCCGAGGAGGAAGGCGATCGACGCGAGGATATCGAACCAGATCATGGTCACCTCGCCCCAGCTTTCGGTGTAGGGGCTGAAGTGGGCCACGATCAGGACGAAGCCGCAGGCCGCCGTGATGGCCAGGGGAACCGCGCGTTTCATTCGGCGAAGCCTATCACTGGAGGATGGTGTCTTTCAGGAACGCCACGGCGTCGGAGAGCATGGGGCTGCCCGTGATCACCGCCAGCGTGGCCAGCGCGCAGCCCCCGATCAGCACGACGCCAGCCACGAGCTTACCCATGTCCTGCCCCTTGAGGCTCCCCAGTTGCTCCGGGTCACCTGACAGATAGGCCGAGGCCGCGAAGAACTCCTCGCCGATCAGAGTGTAATCGCAGGCGGCGACGAAGAACGGGAGCTGGGCGGGCATGGCGGTGCCGGCCACCTGGATCGCGCCGACGGCGTTGCCCGTCTCCGCGATGATCAGCGACTCGGCATAGAACGCCCCCAAGTAGAAGCAGGCCGCCGGCTTCTCGCGGACCATCGTCCCGGTAAGATACGCCACGTAGCCGAACTGCTCGTCGGTCACGTAGTAGATGTCGTCCTCGCGATAGGCGTCGGGCCGGCCTGCCGCCAGGTACGCGGCCTCGACCGTCTCCCGCGCGGCGGTCATCACCAAGGAGCGGGAGGTGGGCACCTGGAGTTCCGCCCCGTATTCGGCCACGGTCTGCGCCACGCGCGACAGGACCGTCAGCCCCGCGATCGTCTGCATGTCGTTCATGTCCTGGGTGCCGGGGATGAACATGCATGTTCGGCCCATTTCGGTGGCCCGCCCCACGGCCTCGTCCACGGCCTCCAGTCCGGCGATCTTGCGGACGTTCACCGGCCGGCCGCTCCGCGCGTGGAAGATCCAGTAGATCACGGAGGCGCTGAGCAGGAGCGTGAAGAAGGCCAGCGGGAGGCGCCCGCCGTCGAAGAGCTGTCGCACGGCGCGCACCGGCCCCTCTTGAGGCGCCTCCGACTCCGCGCCGTCCGACCCCACCGCCACGAGGCGAAAGTAGTAGTCCTCGCCCCGAGCGCACTTCTCCACGGCATAACTCATCGTGCCGCGGCGGTAATCCCGCTCGTCGGGCGTGGCCAGTGCGACCGGCTCGAAGGGACCGCTGGGCTCGCCGGCACGGAGCACGCGGTAGCCGACGACCGGCCTGGGCTCCTCCTCGACGTCGTCGGGGGAGAGCC
>CAYSUS010000044.1:0-62811 GCA_964434165.1 uncultured Pirellulales bacterium | reverse complement strand
AAGAGGCAGGTGCGCATGGCGGGATTCTCCAGGCTGGTGAACGACGGGGGGAGGCGACCTCGAGGACCTCCTTGTCCCGGCAGTGCTGCGCCGCCCAGTGATACCTTGTATAGAGGATAGAGAGTTGCTCCCGGTGGGCCAGGTTGCCGGGCAGCTCCGTAACGCCGGAGAAGCCGCTCCGGCTCACGTGGTTCCTGTGCGCGGCCGAGGGCGCGGCGGCCGTGGAAGTCATCACGATTCCTTCCGCTTGACGAGTTCGAAGGTGAACATCCATGCCATCAGCGACAGCAGCGGGATCCGCAGCAAAAACGAATCCAGGGAGTTGGCCATGCGCAGCGCGGGCTGGAAGAGCCCCGTCTTCCGGAATGCGACCGTGCCGATGCTCAGCAGGTGCCAGTAGCGGATGCTTCGGACCTCGAAGAACCGCTTTGCGAAACGGATGTCCTTAAGCGACAGAATGTGATCCGCCTCATACTCCGTTCTCAGCTTCCGTGTCAACCGTCGATAGAGCTGGATGGCCGGATTGTAGCTCAGGGCCTCGACCGCGAGGCAGACGCCTCCCGGCTTGAGGATCCTGCGCATTTCCGGGAAGGCGTAACTCAAGTCGAGGTGATGCAGCATGCCGGAGCAGAGCATCACGTCGATGCTGTTGTCCGGAAGGCCGGTGTTTTCGCAGTCCGCCTGAAGGAAGTCCGCGTTCGCAAGCCCATCGCGCTGGGCGGCCGCCGCGGCGTTGCCCACCGAGGTCGCGCTGAGATCGATCCCAACCGCCAGTGCCGCGCCTGCCCTGGCGGCGAGAAGCGCATTCTGCCCGTCCCCGCAGGCGTAGTCGAGAAACACCTTTCCGGGCGCATGGACGGCGATCCATCGTCGGACGTATTCGCGCGAAGCCGCGACGGTAACGTAGAACTTCTCGTTGCCGTGCTCGAACGCGCGCGTGCGGTCCTCGTCTTCCACGTGTCCGTGGTGCCGATCGCGCCACCGGTCATGGAAGTCCCGCTCCTCGCGCTTGCGCGAATTGAGGTCGGCGAGCCAATCCACGCGCCGGTCGCGCAGCGCCCTGAGTTGCGCCCTGAGCGAGCGGATATCGGGCGTGACGATCGACATGGCACCTCCTCGGTCGATTGTGAGGTTCACGCGGTCTTCAGCCGTCGCGGCGCCGGTTCCGCGACGAGCCCCCCTGGCGCGCGAGCGGACGTTCTCGTCAGCCGGCGGCAGGCCTCGCCGAGCTCGTCGTCGGCCTTGGCGAAGCAGAAGCGGACCAGGTCTCGGCCGCCGGCGTCGTGATAAAAGGCCTCGCCGGGCACGCTGGCCACGCCGGTCTCGCGCAGCAGGTGCATGGCTTTCTCCTTGCTCGTCAGGCCGGGAAGCCGCGAGGCGTCGGCCAGCACGTAGTACGCCCCTTGAGGAACACAGGGCGGCAGGCCGCCAGCGTCCAGGGCATCGCAAAGCCGGTTGCGCTTGGCGAGGAACTCCTCGCACAGCCCGGCGTAGAACGTCTTGGGAAGCTCGGCGATCCCCGCGGCCACGCCCCGCTGCAGCGGCGCCGGCGCGCACACGTACACCAGGTCGTTGACGTACCCGATCATATCGGCCCAGCGCTTCCGCGCGATGCTGTAGCCCACGCGCCATCCGGTAATGCTGAAGGTCTTGGAATACCCCGAGATCGTGATCGTGCGATCCGCGATCTCAGGCAGCGAGGCCGGGCTGACGTGGCGGCGCCCGTCGTAAACGAAGTACTCGTAGATCTCGTCGGTGAAGACGAAGATGTCGTGCCGGACCGCGAACCCGGCGATCTGCTCGAGCTCGGCCCTGGAGAAGACCTTGCCCGAGGGGTTTCCCGGCGTGCAGACCATGATCCCCTTGGTCCGCGGCGTGACGATGCGCTCGAGGTCCGCGGCGTCGAAGCCCCAGTTCGGCGCCTGCGTCCGCACGAAGGTGGGCACGGCCCCGGCGGCCAGAAGCGTGTTCGCGTGATACCCGTAGTAAGGCTCGAAGAGGATCACCTCGTCGCCCGGATCGAGCAGGGCCAGGCATGCGCAGTAGAACGCCCCGGTCGATCCGCCGCTCACCGTGATCTCCGTCTCGGGATCGGCGTCGATTCCGTTGTCGCGACGGGCCTTCTCGGCAATCGCCCGGCGGAGCTCCGCCAGCCCGTCGTAGCGGGTGTAGCTGTTGACACCCTCATCGATGGCCCGCTGAGCATGCTGCGCCACGGGCGGGGGCACGCCGCAGTCGCACACGCCCTGAGCCAGATTGATCCCTCCGGCCCTCTCGCACTCGATGGTCATCGCGCGGATCTCGGCCTGGGCGATGCCGTCGGCGCGCTTGCTGAGCGATAGAGCCACGCGTCCACCTCACCGTGCGTAGAAGGACCGGACGACGTCGATGACGTACTCGATCTCCTCGTCGTCGATCTCGACGTTCATGGGCAGGGAGCAGACCTCGCGACTGAGGGCCTCGGTCTCCGGAAAGCCGCGGTCCTCGAGCCCCAAGGCCTCGTGCTTGTAGTACGGCTTGCGGAACTGCGTGAGGACCTCCACGCCGCTTCCGCGAAGATACGTGGAGAACTCCTCACCCTGTTTCGCACGAACCGTGTAGTTCTGGTACACGTGATCGAATCCCGGCTTATCATAGTGTGGAAGGAGGAGATCCTCCAGGTCGGAAAGCGACTCCTGATAACGTGAGGCGATCTCCTTGCGACGCACGATCCACTGCGGAAGGTAGCGGAGCTTCACGTCGAGGAATGCCGCCTGGAGGTTGTCCAAGAGGCAGGTGAAGCCGTGGCCGTGGTACTCGCCCGACTCCCGGTCCTCGCCGTTGAACCGCATCCGCCTGGCGAACTGGGCGACCTCGGGATCGTCGGTGGTGATCGCCCCCCCGTCGCCGTAACCTCCGAGGATCTTGAAGGGATAGAAGCTCCAGCATCCGGTCAGGCCCCAGGAGCCGGCCTTGCGGCCGTGGATGCTCGAGCCCAGGCTCTGGCAGGCGTCCTCGACGACCGCCAGGTTGTGCTTCTGGGCGATCTCCATGACGCGGGGCATGTCGGCCATCCAGCCGCTCAAGTGAACCGGGATGATCCCTCGCGTGCGCGGCGTGATGGCTTCCTCGACCAGGTCTCCATCGATGTTGAAGTCCTTGCCCACGTCCACCAGCACCGGGGTGGCACCGACATTGACCACCGCGGAGCAGGTGGCCACGAAGGTGTGGGCGGGGACGATCACCTCGTCGCCCGGGCCGATCCCGGCCGCGCGGAGCGACATGTGCAGGGCGTCGTATCCGCTGTTCAGCCCGACCGCGTACTTCGTGCCGACGAACCGGGCGAGGTTTCTCTCGAAGGAGTCAAGCTGCCCGCGATCGATCAGATCGCCCTTCGACATCACCTCGAAGTAGGCTTTGTCCAGCTCCTCCTTGATCATCCGATACAGCTTCGCCGGCTCCACGAACCGGACCCGTCGTCGCAAGCGTTCCGCGGTGGCTGGTGTCATGAACGATCGACTCCACGGCTTCGAGAATGGTATCGGTTCTCAGGTAATAGGCTTCTTCAAGGGACGCGCAGGTCGGGGCCGGGGCATCGGGGAGCGTCACGCGGGCGACGGGCGCCTTCAACCGTGGGAAGCACTCCTCAGCCGCCGTGGCGGCGATTTCGGCCGCCACGCCGCAGGTCCTCCAGCCCCCGTCCACGACGGCGAGCCTGCCGGTCTTGGCCACCGACGCGAGCACCAGGGGTTGGTCCCAGGGCTTGAGGGAGCGCAGGTCGATCAACTCCGCCTCAATCCCTCGGGTGGCGAGCAAGTCGCAGGCCTCGCGGGCCTTGCGCACGGCGTAGGAACACGCGACGACCGTCACGTCGATCCCTTCGCGCAGCACGGACGCCCGGCCGATGGGCACCTCGTACATGTCCTCCGGCACCGCGGCCCGCTCGTCGTAGAGCCATCGATCGTCGATGTAGAGGACCGGGTTGCCGTCCCGCACCGCGGCGATCAGCAGGCCCTTCGCGTCGTAGGCTGTCGCCGGCATCACGACCTTCAGTCCCGGAACGTGCATGAAGGGCGCGTGCAGCGCCTGGGAGTGCTGGGCCCCCTGCTCCCCGCCCCGATTGATCGAGGCGCGGACCACGACGGGCACTCCGACTTGCCCGCCGAACATGTAGCTCCAGTTGGCCGCCTGGTTGACGATCGGGTCCACGGCCAAAAGCATGAAATCCATGCGCGGATGGAACACGATCGGTCGCATGCCGGCCAGCGCGGCGCCGACGGCGGCCCCCGTCACCGCGTTCTCCGAGACGGGCGAATCGATGATCCGCTGCCGGCCAAACCGCTGATCCAGGTCTTTGAGGCTGGCTCCCGCGTACCACGGGCTCCACAATCCCTGGCCGATCACGAAGACCCGCGGGTCCGACTCGAGGAGCTGGCCGTGGGCTTCGCAAATGGCTTGCGCGTAGCTGATGATCCGCATGAAGGCCGTCCGTGGCTGCCTCAGGCAAAAACGTGGTCCAACACGCTCTCCTTGGCCGGAAGCGGGGCCCGGCGCGCGAGGGAGACGGCGGATTCTACTTCAGCCTCTGCCTGGGAATCAATATCATCCAACATCGCGGGCGGGGTCCCTGCCGCGAGCAGGGCCCCTCGCGCCCGGGCGATCGGACACCGGGGGAACCACTCGTGCAGCTCGTCCTTGCGCTTCACGCCCACGTCCTCGTCCCAGCGGTGCCCCACGTGGCCGCGCCACCGATACGTGCGACATTCCAGCAGGCTCGGACCCTTTCCGGATCGGGCTCGGGTCACGGCTTCGGCCGCCGCGCGATGAACCGCGATCACGTCGTTTCCGTCCAACCGGATCCCCGGAATGTCGAACAGGCGGCCGATCCGGTCGAGGTTGTCGCACGGGCGGCGCTCGGCCAGATGCATGTGGCTAGCGTAGAGGTTGTTCTCGATGACGAACAGGACGGGCAGTTTGTAGAGGGCGGCAAGGTTGACCGACTCGAAGAAGTGCCCCTCCTCGGTTGCGCCGTCGCCCAGAAAAGCCACCGAGACGCGACGCTCGTTGCGCAGGCTCGAGGCGAGCCCGGCGCCAACGGCGATGGGGATGGTCGCCGCGACGATGGGGACGGTGCCCAAAAGGCCCACCTCCGCGGCCACCAGGTGCATGGATCCGCCGCGCCCGCCCGCACACCCGGCGGCGCGGCCGAAGATCTCGGCCATCATGGCAGCCAGATCGCCTCCCTTGGCCAGGTAGTGGCCATGCGAGCGATGACCGCCCCAGACGGTATCCTTGCGCTTAAGGGCGGCGCAAACGCCGGCGGCGATCGCCTCCTGGCCGATGTAGAGGTGGCAGGGGCAGCGGACCTGCCCGGTTTCCACGAGCTGCGCAACGGCCTCCTCGAATCGGCGGATGCGAACCATCACGCGGTACAGGTCCAGCATCAGCCTCGGGTCGGGCTGGGCCCGATCGGCCGACGAACCGCTCCCAGCGGACGGGTGGCTGTCGTCTTGCATACTCGCTTGACGGGAGGCGTTGGACGGCGTGCTCATTTAGAGGGTTCCCTGGTTCGGGTGCGGCCGTCAGGCGGCGAGCCGTTCGGGCCCGACGAGGCGGCCGTAAGGCTCCAGTTCGCGGGGCAGCCAGTCCTTTCGGACGATCTTGAGAAGGGTGTAGGCCAGGATCTTGGCATCGATCCAAAGGTTGTGCCGCCGGACGTACTCCAACTGTAGACGGAGTTTGGTGGGGCGGATCAGCTCCTCGTACGCGCGGTCGGGGTCCGCCGCGCCGGCCAGGACCGCGCCTTCATCCGCGTTCCAGATGGAGGCCCAGTCGGTGATGCCCGGGCGGACCCCGAGGATGGCCCGCTCCTCCTCGGTGTACATATCGACGTAGCGCTGCACTTCGGGGCGCGGCCCCACCAGGCTCATATCGCCGCGCAGCACGTTGATCAGTTGCGAGAGCTCGTCGAGCTTCCACTTTCGGATGAATCGTCCCGAAACGGTGACTCGCGCATCTCCGTCGGAGGTCGAAGAGACACCGGTCTTCTCGGCATTCACGACCATCGAACGGAACTTGAAGATGCGGAAAGGCCGGCCGCCGCGCCCCACGCGCCATCCGCGATAGAACAGGGGCCCGGGCGAGTCGAGCTTGATCCATACCGCCAGCACCACGAGCAGAGGCGAGGATGCCAGCAACCCGAACACGCTTGCGATGATGTCGAGAAGCCGCTTCTTCAAGGTTTAGCTCTCCTTCTGACTAGCCTGCCCTTTGGCGCCGGCCCGCCGAACCGTTACGCCGGACGGCGCTCCAGGTTTCGCGACTTCGCAACTCGAAAGAGGTGCTCCACGTAGGCGGTGTAGATCTTGCTCGCGTCGAACTGGTCGGCGAACAGCTGCTCTCCATTCCGCGACATCGATGTGAGCAGGTCCGTTGACTGCTCGAGACGCTCGAGCATTGCGGCCAACTGAAAGGAGTCCCTTTCCCGATAGGTGAAGCCGCAACCGCGCCGGTCGATCAGCTCGTCAAGGCCGCCCGTCAGGCTGGAGACCAACGGCAGACCGGCTGAGAGGTACTCGGCAATCTTGTTGGGCATCGCGCCGAGGAAGGTCGGCGTGTTGCGATAGGGAGCCAACCCCACGTGCGATCGCTCCATCAACACTTGGATGCGCGGCGCGTCGACGCGTCCGGGGAGGAACACGTTCCGGGCGTCCTCCGCGAGCCGCCGCAGACGGGGGAGCGATTCCCCAGTGCCGCACAGGACAAACCGCACGCGGCGGCGGCGGCGTTGGAGAACCCGAGCAGCCTCGACCACCGTTTCCAGCGCGAACTGGCGTCCCAAGGTCCCGAAGAAGCAGACGGTCAGCCATTGCGGGCTAGCGCTCACTCCAAGCGCGTCCCAATCGCGCCGCGCCGCATCCAGCACGGCGGGGGCGTAGTCTCGGCGCTTATAGCCCAACGGAAACACGACGTCGCCGGAGTGCGCCCTTCGTCCGGCGCACGAAAGCCCCCAGTCGAGGAAGCGGGGCGTGATGGCGACGAGGCCGCCGGCTCGACGGCACGCCTCCTTTGTTTCGCTGAACGAGCGCCTCAGCGCCATTCGGCCTGCCCAGCGGAGTGAACTGGGCAGGACATCGAGGAAAACCTCAGGCCATTGGTCGCGCAAGTCCAGCAGAAGAGGAACGGCCCGAGGGCTGGCGTAGCTCGCCGCCGCGCAGCATAGGCCCGGAGTGGGCAGGCCGGAGACGATGATATCGGGCGGCGGCTCGCTCGGCGCCAGTCGAGAGAACTCGCGAGCCACTTGAGCATGGTCGCGAATCCGAGCCAGCGATACGTTCTTGGTGTATCCACAGCTCGGCAGCAGCTTCAGAGTGTATCCCGGGTTGATCTGGATCGAGGCTTCTCGAACCGTGCGGTGGGCCTTCGTCTCATGGCTGAAGGCGGCAGACCACCATACGACTTCTGCGCCGCAGTCCGCCAGGGTTTCCGCGAGGATTCCGGTCCGCAGGAGGCGCACGTGAGGCCCGTCCGACGGGAGCGGCTCGCCGATCTGGATCAACCAGACCCTCATCGTCCGCCCCCACGTGTCTCGAATACGAGATCGACGCCGCATCGCGCGGTCGGATGCGACGAGCGAAGTGAGTGCAGTAACTCCGCGTCCTGTCTCATGCGGCCCTCCTCGGAGCCCCGGGTGCGGGGCTCAGCCTTCGGTAAAGCGCTGCCAGTCTGGCGAACTCGCTTTCCCAGTTGTACTTGCGAAGGACCGCCTGACGGCCGCGCTCGCCCATTGCCCTTGCTTCCGACGGGTGCTCCATGATCCAGCGCATCGCCGCGGCAATGGACTTCGGATCGAGAGGATCGACGAGCAGGCCGCAGGCGGCCTCATCGAGGATGGATCTCCACAGCGGGAAGTCCGAGGCAATGACGGGCAGGCCCGACGCCATGTATTCGAACATCTTGACCGGGTAGGCGACCTGGTAGTTCTCCAGCGGGTGCAAGACGACGAGACCTGCCTGCGATTCCCCGAGGAGCGCGCGTACTTCTCTTCGGTTCAGATATCCCGTCTCAAGGACCCGATCCCAACCCGGAAGGCGTCGACAGTTGCGCGCAAAATCCGCGGAGCTGAACCTGCCCGCCAGCGCGAGCGTCGTCTGCGCCCCCGCGAGAGGGAGCGCCCGAACCATCTCCCGGATACCTCGCACCGCCTCGAGTCCGCCTACGTAAGCGAAGCGCCCTTGGATTGGGGGGCCTTTCTCTTCGCCGCCAATGAACTCGTCGAGCACGGGGAAGTTCTGCACCACGGTGCAGCGAGGGTGTGAAGGGAAGCGTGCTGCGATCGACGGGGTGGCGGCCACCACTGCGGCAACCCGTGCCGCCTGTCGGTCCTCTACCCAACCGGCGAGGCGACCCACCAAGCGCCGCGTGTTTCGCGGGATCCACTCCTTGTGAATCGACTGTCGGCGCACATCCTCGTGAGCGTCATATACCACGGGCCGCTGAACGGTGCGCTGGAAACCGATCGCAGTCCTGAGGAACTCAGGATCGTGGAAGTGGTAGATGTCGGCCTCGATCGCGTGGGCCCTGCGCTGCACCAGGGACACGACTTTGAGCATCCTCTCAACCCGGCCCCTCGCGGGCAAAACGGGATGCACTGCGACGCCCTCCCGGATTTCTACCGTGCTCACGTCCTGACGAGGAGCGACCAGATGAACTTCCCAGCCGGCCGAGGAGAGTGACCTGCACATCTTCCCGAAGATTCGCACGTCGTGCCAGAAGTGGGCCGAAGTCATGTGGACAATGCGCATGATCGTCCGCCGGGATTAGAGAAGTCGCTGTTCGGTACGTGCACCACCCCGCTACATCCCCTCAACGCGACCAGGCGCTGGTGTAGACTGCGCGTTATCAATCGATATCGCCATGCCGCGCCTAGAAGCGTTGACACGGCCGCGATGGGGAGAATTCCGTGGGTCAGGAGGCAGACAAAGATGCCGGATGACGTAAGCGACAACTGGGCCGTCATGAAGGCTGCGAGGCACGCCACGAGAACGCCGCCGTTCAAGCGCCGGAACGCGAAAAGGAGCAGGTCGAGACAGGCAAGGGCGGCGAAGGCCACAACCCATCCTCCCGCCAACCCAAAGGATGCCTGGAAGTCGAAGAGCAAGCAGGTGACCACGCTCACCGAGCGGATCGGATGCGGCATGTAGGCCAAGCCTACGAGGTTCGGCAGGTTGACGTATTCTGCCCCGGACAGCACGGCGAGGGGCCGCAGATTCGTTAGTCCCAGCAATCCATGCTCGTGGGCATAGAGGTTCGTCCAGACTCCCGTCAAGTAGGGCGTTACACAGATTCGTTCCGCGATTGCGGGAAGGAAGGTCTGGAGCACTGCTGTTGGCGAGCACTGGCCCGCGGCAGCCTCCCGGGCGACAGTCAACCCGAGTGCCACGAACAGCGCCAGAGCAGCCAACAAAGCGGCACAGGGAATAGACCGGATAATCCCCCGCTTCAAGCAGAGGACTAACGCGGCGGTCACCAAGATCAGCCCGGCAGATGCTCGGGCTCCGGTGGCCATGACGCTCACAAGCAAGACAGCGAACAAGACTAGGCTTACTCCGCGGGACAGCAAAGATCGCGGTTTCCTTGCTGCCATCAAGCCGGCAGCCAATGGTGCAATGACCGAGCAGTAGAGGGAGTAGCCGTACCGAACGAAGCCACTTTCCAGCAGCTTCAAGCTGTGCTCGCGAGCCATCGTCGCATGTTCGGGGTCGAAGAGGATGGCGACCAGACCCGTCTTCCAGAATGGAACGGTCAGAAGGTAGGTGGACAGGATTGCGGCTGCCCCGAGACCCAGCCAGACCGCTGTCACCGATTCCGGTCTTCCGAAGGAGCAGGGCAATCGGTCCACCGCGCGGCATTCTCGATAAATCCCCCCTGCAAGCGCGCTGAGCTGGGGCGTTGCGGCAACCCAGGCGAACAGTGCAAGCGGAAACGCCAAGGTCGCCACCCGCAGCTCCCATGCATACGGATAACCGGAATCCACGGCACCGTAGCTTCCACACGAAGTCGCAAAGGCCGCACCGCCGTTGATCTGAATCAACATGGCGAGAGAGAACCAGACGGTTGGACGGAGGATCAGGAACGGCCGCAAGAGCAGCGCAACAACGACGATTCCGACCGTGACTAGGTATAGGGTGCCAAGCATGATGCGGACCCTCCAGCTCTACCCCTTACGGGGCCGGGGGAAATCCTGCCAGAAGACTTACATCCCGACTCGTCGCGGCAGAAATCCCCTTGCTTTCGCCTTGGTGAGCAGCGGCTGTAATCTCGCCACGAGCGGCGCGTACGTTGAATAGTCGCGGTAGGTTCGCGGTGGCAGGTTCATGATTTCCTCGAACTGCGCATCGCTGAGCCCCAGCTTCTTGACGACGTACTCTCGGTCAGCGCGGGCCCTCTCCTCGGGGCACGGCGGACTCGCGATCTCGCGCAGCGCCTCTTCCCGCGAAAGCAGGTCCGAGACGATCAACGCTGACAGATGGGCCTTGCGTTTGTCGATGCCGAACTTCCTCGGAAGGATATAGGTCTGTAGGAAATGGGTGTAAACGGATTCCCCGTGCTTCGTTCCATAGCGTCGCCAGTTCATCTCACGCTCCAGCAGGTCCGCAGCGTCTTCCTTCCGGTAGTCCACGTAGTTGAGGACATGGACAACCCGCAACCTCCGAATGAGGAGATTCACGGCTCTCTCGGTCAAGGAGAAATGGGGGAACCCGCGAAGTCTCAAGTCGCCAAATTGCTTGTGGACCGACCTGATGTATCGCCAATCATACGCGCCGTAGGCCCAGCGAAGCGGCAGGATTCCCTCGGTGCGCATATTGGCCCCGCTCACGATGTGCCTCACCCCTTCGCGCCTGGCCGTCTTCAACAAGACGGCCATGATCGCGTGATCCGTGGGGACTTCCGAGTCGGGAGTCGATGCCTTCAGGAACGCCACCTGAAGGTCCCGGAACTCCTCCCAGTCCAGAACGTGCGTCACCAGGTCGATGCCCAACTTGTTGAGCACGTTCTCGATGTTCTTCACCGCCAGTTCGGAGTTCCAGCCGTTGTCCAGGTGAACCGCGAGCGGTCGCAGTCCCAACTGCTTCGCCAGGTAGGCGACGTAGGTTGAGTCCGTGCCGCCGCTCACTCCCATCACGCAGTCGTAACGTCGGTTCCTGCCGGACTCCTTGATCTGTTGAACGACGGCCTCCAGCCTCGCCGGATCGGGATCGACGATGCGCCGGACCTGCTCCTCCATCGAACGGCAATGATTGCAGACCCCTTTCTCGTCGAACTCGATGTCGGGGTCCGTCGTGTCCATGATGCATCGCGTGCAGATGCGGTAGCCGGTGCTTCGGTCCTCGCGCGATGCCGCACGCGCCGTCCGCGCGGGCCGAGCGCGCACGCTGCTGGTGGCCGTCATGCCAAGGCCCTCCTGGTCAGTTGTGGGTCCGGGGTATTGATGAGCACGGCCCGGTGCGGACCGTGGAACACGAACAGGGCCCCGGCGGCGACCGCCGACGCGCTCGACTCCTTGACGGCCTGGGCGAAGTCGCCGATGCCCCGGGC
The DNA here is from genome assembly GCA_964434165.1 of uncultured Pirellulales bacterium. Lineage (GTDB taxonomy): Bacteria > Planctomycetota > Planctomycetia > Pirellulales > Thermoguttaceae > CAYSUS01. Next base: position 51,234 of record CAYSUS010000044.1, on the reverse strand, counting down.
TCCTCCGCAGGCGACCACGGGAATGCTTACTGCATCGGAGACCTGGGCGATCAGCGCGTGGTCGTAGCCGGCCAGCGTCCCGTCCCGATCGATGGAGTTAAGCAGGATCTCGCCGGCGCCGAGTTGCTCCATGCGACGGGCGTAGGAGGCGGGGTCCGCTCGAGTCCGAGACTTGCCGCCACGGGCATATACCTCGTACTTGCCCCACATCGTCTTCTTCGCATCCACGGAGACCACGACGCTCTGGCTACCGAACTGCGAAGCCGCCTCGGTCACGAGGTCCGGCTGTTCTGCCGCGATGCTGTTGAGCACGACCTTCTCGAAACCCAGCGCCAAGATCTGCCGCATGGTCTCCACATCGCGCAGGCCGCCGCCGAAGCTTAGCGGCATGAAGCATTCCGAAGCAAGATCGGAAAGCAACTCCAACCGCGGCGGGGTCTCCTCGCGGGTCGCTCCAATGTCGAGCACCACCAGCTCATCGACTTCCTTGTCGTTGAAGATCCGCACGATGTTCACCGGATCGCCCAGATACACCGGATCGCGGAACTTGCGCGTCTTGACGAAGCCCCCGCGCTGGAGGAGCATACACGGGATCACGCGTGTGCGAAACACTTGGGATTCCTTTCCCATGGACCGAAGCTCGCCATGCGGCGAAATCGCCCAGACGGGTTCAGCCTACCGCAGAACCGTCATGCCGCCCACGCGGCACGCTCTCCTCCCGTCTCCAGGAAGCTCCGCAACAGTTGCATACCATAGCGATGGCTCTTCTCCGGGTGGAACTGCACGCCGAACACGTTCCGGCGGCGGACGACGGCGCTGAACGGCAGACCATAGGTTGCCTCTGCGACACAATCCTCCGGTGACCGACATCGGAGGTGGTACGAGTGAGCGAAGTAGAACCAATGCTCCTCGTCAGAGCCGGCGAGCACCGGGTTTGGACGGACGGACCGCACCAGGTTCCATCCCATGTGCGGCACGCGCAGGCTCGCGTTCTCGCCGTCGAACCGAAAACGGACGACCCGGCCGGAGATCCACCCCAGCCCCCTCAAGCTTCCTTCCTCGCTGGACTCGGCGAGCAATTGCATCCCGAGACAGATGCCGAGCACGGGCACGGACTGCCCCAGGACGAGTTCATCGAGGATCGGCCAAAGGCCGAACAGATCGAGGTTCTTCATGCCCGCGTCGAAACTCCCGACGCCCGGAAGCACGATGCGCGAGGCCCGTCGCAGCAGATCGGGATCGCGCGTCGCGACCGCGCCGGCGCCGATCTTCTTGAACATGTTGACGATGGACCGGACGTTGCCCAGCCCGTAATCGACCACAACGACTTGCTCGGATCGTTCCATCTGCGAAGCATCCCTTTCCGGTCAGGAGGAGCCCCCGACGCCTGCCGTGCGCGGGACATCAATCTGCACCGCAGGGTGCTCGCGTTCGCCTCGTCCGGCACCGAGCACCGTCGCGAACCGCCGCGCTAGGTAGCCCGTCACGCCTGCGTAAGCGAACGCCAGGTAGACCAGGTCCGCGGCGAGCAACGGAAGCACGGAGTCTAAGAGGATGAATCCCCCGGCGCATGCGACCGTGAGGACGCCGACGAATCGTGCGTATTGCCATAGTCCTCGCCGGGAGAAACGAGCCTCCCGATAAACGACGTGGATGTACCAGACGCTGTAGGCAAGCAGACACGTGGACTGTAGCCCTGCGGCGAGGAGCGGGTCTTTCAAGGCGAGCAACCCGATGAGGATCGCGACCAAGCTTGCAGTCGAGAAAGCCACCTCCAGCTGGAAGGCCAGCCGCTGCAATCGGAGCACGTCCAGGATGCGATCCATCCAGTTCGTCAGCACGAATGCCACGGCGGGCACCACGAGGATCCGCGCATAGGGGGCGATCCCCAGCCAGTTCTCGGGAAGCATCACTTCGAAAAGGACTTCGGCCCGTGCAAGGAAGAGGACCAGCCCGGGGAGGCAAAGGCTCGACACTACGTGCAGCAGGTTTTCCAAGAACGGCTGCACGTCGGAGATCACACGCTCCCGGGCCGCCTTCTCGAAAAGAACCGGCCGAATGCAGTTCGTGAAAAGGCTGACTGGGAAATTGGTGAGGCGATACGCAAGCGAATAGAGGCCCACGGCCGCGCCGCCGGCAAGCGCCCCGAACAGAAGCGTCACCCCTTGCAGGCGCAGGGTCCCGACGAAGGTGTAAGGGACGCTGAACAAGGGGAAGTTCCTGTGCTTGCGTGCGACGGGCCCTAGCCCTTTCAGCCGGAATCCTCGGACGAATTCCGGGGCGGAGCGGCCCCAGACGCAAGCCAGCAGAAGCAGGGAGGACGCAGAGTAGCCCGCGAACGTGCCGAGAATCAAACCTCCCACCCCCGTGAAACCCGCCAGGTACGCGCCGACCTGCACCGCGCCGACGAGGGCCGCCAGCAAGACCAGGCAGAGCGCTCGCACGCCGAACGCTCGTTGTCGAGTACACCACCCGTCGCACGCCAAAGTGAAGCCGGCGAGAAACACGAGCGGCGCTACCGTCCACAGCCACGGCACGAGGCCGCCGGCGCAGCTCCAGCTTTGGACGAAGTTGACTGCAAGGAAGGTCGTTACCCAGGTCAAGGCAGCCGTCGCGGCGGAGAGGAGAATGGCCAGGAGGAACAGGCTCCCGGCCTCCTGTTCGGACTCAGCCAGCACGATGGCCAGCTCGTAACGCAGAGTTGCCACGGCACCGGGAATCAGGACGATGCTCATCAAGACCGCCCACAGACCATAAGCCTCCGGCGCGTAGAACTGCGTGACGAGGAGAACCGCCGCGAAGTGGATCAGAGGCGCGGCGAGCGAGCCGGAGCCCGTAGCCAGCATGTGGCGAAGCGAAGGGTAACGGGCTAGAATTCCTCGCACGTTGGATTCGCCTTTCAATTGCTGGCACTCGACGTCCGCAGGGCGCTGCTCGGCCCGCCTCACTCGGTGCGTTACGGGGACCGTCTCGCGGATAGCTGGGCTTCGATCAGTGCCGCCAACACGACCGCACTCGTCTCTCCGCGCCCGAAATCCGCGATCGTGCCTTGTGCCCCGCCCGCGCGCGCCGCCTCGCAGATCGCCCTCCCGTCCGCCCCCGCCAGGCGGTTCCGGCCGGCCTCGACGGTCTAGACCCACTCGGTCTCGTCCCGCAGCGTCACGCAGGGGACCCCGTGGAAGTAGGCCTCCTTCTGCACCCCGCCCGAGTCGGTGAGGATCACCTTGGCCTCCTGTTCCAGGCGCACCATGTCCAGAAACGGCACCGGCTCGATCAGGCGGATCGACCCGGTGACCGATTCCAGGCCGCTCTCCCCGATGCGCTTGCGCGTGCGCGGATGCAGCGGAAGCACGACGGGCGTCTCGCGGGCGAGCTCGCCCAGGCCCTCCAGGATCCCGGACAGGCGCGCGCGGTCGTCGGTGTTCTCCGCCCGGTGGACCGTGGCCAGATGGTACTGCTTCGGCGTCAGGCCGAGCTCTTCGAGGATCCTGCTCCGCCGCCGCGCCATCTCGCCGAAAGCCAGCGCCGCGTCGTACATCACGTCGCCCACGTGGTGGACGCCGCGCGCAATCCCTTCCCGGGCGAGGTTCTCCACGGCCGCCCTGGTGGGACAGAAGAGCAGCTCCGCGACGTGGTCCGTCAGGACGCGGTTGACCTCCTCGGGCATGCGGCGGTTGAACGACCGCAGTCCCGCTTCCACGTGCGCGACCGGAACGTGGAGCTTGGCAGCCGCCAGCGCGGCGGCGAGCGTCGAGTTCGTATCGCCGTACACGAGGACCCAGTCGGGCAGGCGGGCCTCGATCTCCCGCTCGATCCCTTCCAGCATCCGCCCCGTGGTCTGGCCGTGCGAACCGGAGCCCACCGCGAGATTGACCGACGGAGGGGGAATGCCCATCTCGTCGAAGAACACCTGGCTCATCGCGTGGTCGTAGTGCTGGCCCGTGTGGACGAGCTCCTCGACGACGGCCGGCGACCCGCCCCGCTCGTTGTGCCGCAGCACGGCGCGGCTGACCATGGCCGCCTTGACGAACTGCGGCCTGGCGCCGACGACGGCCAGGATCTTCAGACGGGTCGGTTCCATCATGCTCGCAAGCTGCTCTCGTGCGGGGCGCGGGCGCGCTATCGTCAATAGCCGGCCCTTCCGATCCCGACCTACGCGGCCTTCGGCAACCGGGTCGCGTAGCGTGCAGGAATGCCTTCCGGCTCGGTCTGGCGGATGTCGTGGACGAGCTGGATGGAGGGCCTGGCGTCGGCGATGCCGAAGCCGCGCCCGGCCAGCGCCTCCTCGTAGATCCGGGTGTGGAGGTCGGTGAACCCTTCGGAGAACTCCACCTCCTCGCCGTCGATCGCAATCGAGCGGTAGGTCGTCTGCCCCGGCTTGACGCCGCCGCGGGGCAGGTCGTCGCGGTCGATGGAGAGGAACCAGTTCACCGTGGCCCGCTCCAGCTCCAGGCGCCCGCCGGCGCGCTTGGGATCGTTGACGAAAACGCGGTTCTCTTCGACCTGGCCGAAGATCCAGAGTAGCATGTCGAAGAAGTGGATGCCGATGTTGGTGGCCAGGCCGCCCGAGCGGCTCGCGTCCCCTTTCCAGGAATGGAGGTACCAGCGCCCGCGCGAGGTGACGTACGTGAGGTCGACTTCGTGCTTGGGGCTGCCCCTGGAGGTCGCGTATCTCTCCTTCAGGGCCTGCACCGCGGCGTGGAGCCGGAGCTGAAGAACGGTGTTCACCTTGCGGCCGTGCTCCGTTTCGAGCTCGGCCAGGGCATCGCAGTTCCACGGGTTCATCACCAGCGGTTTCTCGCAGATGACGTCCGCGCCGACGCGCAGGGCGAAGCGGATGTGCGCGTCGTGCAGGTAGTTCGGCGAACAGATGGTGACGTAGTGGACGCGATCCTCGTCCGACGCACGGCGCAGCTTGTCCACGTGACGGTCGAACCGCTCGAACTCGCGGAAGTAGGCGACGTCGAAGAAGAAGCGATCGAGGATGCCCACCGAGTCGTTGGGATCGACGGCCGCCAGCAGCCGGTTTCCGGTATCCTTGATCGCCGCCAGATGCCGCGGCGCGATGTAGCCGGCGACTCCGGTGATCGCGAAGTTCTTGCTCATGGTATGTCCTCCTGACATGCGAGCGGATCGTCCATGTTCGTCCCCGCTCGGGACGGTCGTTCAACAGGGCTACGCTTTGACCACGCGCGCCTTGGGCGCTTTGACGCGGGCCATGGCGTTTCGCGTATCGACGACGAGCTTCGCGTGCCGCCCCACCAGGTCGTAATCCACGCTCGTGTGGTCGGTGGCGATGAGCACGGCGTCGTATTTCTGCAGGCTCTCCGGCGTGAGCTTCACGGATCTCATGCGGAACTGGTGCTTGCGTCCCGGCCTCAGCCGGGGCACGAACGGGTCGTGGTAGTCGGTCTTCGCGCCGCCCTGCTGCATCAGCTCCAGCAGCCGGTAGCTGGGCGATTCGCGGTCGTCGTCCACGTCCTTCTTGTACGAGGCCCCCAAAACGAGGATCCGGCTTCCCTTGAGGCTCCTTTCGTCCTGGTTGAGCGCCTCGACGAGGCGGGCGATGACGTACTCCGGCATGCCCGTGTTGATCTCGCCCGCCAGCTCGATGAACCGCGTGGAGGTCTCGAACTCCCGCGCCCTCCACGTGAGGTAAAAGGGATCGATGGGGATGCAATGCCCGCCCAGCCCAGGGCCGGGATAGAACGCCATGAACCCGAAGGGCTTGGAGCTGGCCGCCCGGATCACCTCCCACACGTCGATCCCCATCCTCTGAAAGACGACCTTCAGCTCGTTGACCAGGGCGATGTTGACCGAGCGGAAGATGTTCTCCAGGAGCTTGGTGGCCTCGGCCGCGTCGGGACTGGAGACGGGGACCGTCTCCGGGACGATCGCGTTGTATAGCGCGCAGGCGAGCCTCAGGTCGTCGCGCCCCAGGCCGCCGACCACCTTGGGGATCGATCGCGTGGAGAACTTCGGGTTACCCGGGTCCTCGCGCTCCGGCGAGAAGGCGAGGAAGAAGTCCTTGCCCGCCGTCAGCCCGGCCTGCTCCATGATCGGCTGCACCACGTCGCGCGTGGTGCCGGGGTAGGTCGTGCTCTCCAGTACGACGAGCTGACCGGGGCGCAGCGTCAGGGCGATCGTGGCCGACGTCCTCTCGATGTACGAGACATCCGGCTCGCGGTTCTTGGTCAGCGGGGTGGGCACGCAGATCAGGATGCAGTCGGCCTCGTTTAGCCGAGAGAACTCGGACGTGGCGCCGCAGCTCTCGCGACCGCTCAGCTCGCGCATCCGCTCGCGGTCGATGTGCTTGATGTAGGGCCTGCCAGCGTTGACCGCCTCGACCTTGGCGTCGTCCAGGTCGAAACCGAGCACGGGGAAACCGGCCCGGGCGAACTCGATCGCCAGCGGCAGGCCCACGTAGCCCAAGCCAATGATCCCCACCGTCGCCTCCCGCGACTCGATCTTCTCGAGCAACTCGCCCCCCAACCGGTTCTTCATCTTCGTCTCCGGGATCGGCGACGCGCCGTCGACGTGGGAATTCTCAAGCGGGGATGTCCTAGGGCAGACCGGCGGCCGGGCATTTCACGACCTCGTCAACCACCGCACCGCGGCCGAAAAAGCCGCACACCTCGGTCAACACTTCGTTGCGCTCCTCGGGACGCAGCTCGGGAAAGACCGGCAGGGCCAGCGTCTCGTCGGCCGCCGACTCGGCGTGGGGAAAGCCGTCCCGCGGAAAACCGTACGGGGCGAGGCACTCCTGGCGATGGAAGGGCTGCGGATAGTAGATCTCGCAGCCGATGCCCCGGTCGCGAAGGTGCTGCATCAACGCGTCGCGCCTCGGCGTACGCACCACGAACTGGTTGAAGATATGGCGGCCCTGGGGCCGAATCCCGAGCGGCGCGACCTCCTCCGGCGCCAGGCCGGACCGCTCAAACGCCTCGGCATACCACCGGGCGTTCTCCTGGCGGGCCGCGGTCCAACCGTCAAGGTGCGGCAGCTTGACCAGCAGCACGGCCGCCTGGATCGGATCGAGGCGGAAGTTCCCCCCGACCACCGGGTGGTAGTACTTGGGCTGGGCCCCGTGATTGCGGAGCACGGCGATCCGCCGGGCAAGGTCCGCGTCGTCGGTGACCACCATGCCCGCGTCGCCCATTGCCCCCAGGTTCTTGCTCGGGAAGAACGAGAAGCACCCGGCGATGCCCAGGGTGCCGGCGCGCCGCCCGTGGTACTCCGAACCGATCGCCTGGGCCGCGTCTTCGACGACCGCGATGCCGTGCCGCGAGGCGACCTCGAGGATCGCGTCCATCTCGGCGCACTGGCCGAACAGGTGCACGGGGACGATCGCCTTGGTCCGCGGCGTGACCGCGTCGGCGAGGAGGGCAGGGTCCAGGTTGCACGTGGCCGGCTCGATATCGACGAAGACCGGCGTGGCCCCCAGGCGGACGATCGCCCCGACCGTGGCGAAAAACGAGTAGGGCGTGGTGACGACCTCGTCGCCCGGCCCGACGCCGAGGGCCATCAGCGACACGAGCAAGGCGTCGGTCCCGGACGAAACGCCGATGGCGTGCCCGGCCCCCACGTACTCGGCCACGGCCCGCTCCAGGGTCTCGACCTCGGGGCCGCCGATGTAACGCGTGCTGCGGGCGACCTCGAGCAGCGCGGCTTCGAGCTCGTCCCGAAGCGTCTCGTATTGCCGGCCGAGATCCAGAAGCGGCACACTCACGTCTCGCCCTCCACGAGCACCGCGCCCTGGACCAGGCGATAGGCCGTCCCGTCCTCGCCCGCGGCCCTTCCCTGCTCGTCGAAAGCCAGCTTGGTGCAGCACTTGCCGACCCAGCCGTGCTGCCGCGCCGGGTTCCCATAGACCAGGGCGAAGGGCTCCACGTCGGCGGTGACAACGGCCCCGGCCCCCACCAGGGCGTAGCGTCCGACGGTGCGGCCGCAGACGACGATCGCGCCGGCCCCGATGGTCGCGCCGCGGCACACCCGGGTGGTGCGAAACTCAGTCTTGCGCTCGATGAACGCCCTGGGATTGAACACGTTGGTGAAGACCATGTGCGGGCCGCAGAAGACTTCGTCTTCGAGGATCACTCCCTGGTAGATGCTCACACCGTTCTGGACCTTGACGCGGTCGCCGATCCGGACCCCCGGCCCCACGAAGCAGCCTTGCCCGAAAATGCAGTCCCGGCCGACGACCGCCCCCGCGCTCACATGGCAGAAGTGCCAGATCTTCGTGCCCTCGCCGATCTCGGCGCCGGGATCGACGACGGCGGTGGGGTGGACGAAGATCGAATGCTCCCCTGCCATGCTCGCCAGATCGCCCGTTTCTGGGTCTACGGCCCCGCGCTACGCAATGCGGCAACAGGGCCCTAGATCATCCCCGCCCTTGCTTGCGGCAAGGGGAGCGAAGATATCAGCCGGCGCCCTGTTCTGCAAGATCGTTTTGCGCAAGCCTAACGGTCTTCGCAATCCTCCCAGACCCCATGGACTTCGAATCTGCCCTACATTTGGCGGATCTAAGAGGCATCCCCGAGATCGAGGTACAAGAGACGGCTCGCCATTCATCCAGTCCTGCGACCTCAATTCTCGCACCGAGACGGGAAGACAAGGGGTTGAAGCTGCTCTTACACATCTCTGGCGGATCAGGTAGCTTCTGCCCCCACTTCAATTCCAGCACCTAAGGGCAAGGCTTCTAGGTTCTGTCGTTCCGCAGGTGGATACCCGCAGGGGCCCCGGGTGCGGGGCTCAGCCTTCGGTGAAGCGCTGCCAATCTGGCGAACTCGCTTTCCCAGTTGTACTTGCGAAGGACCGCCTGACGGCCGCGCTCGCCCATTGCCCTTGCTTCCGACGGGTGCTCCATAATCCAGCGCATCGCCGCGGCCATGGACTTCGGATCGAGGGGATCGACGAGCAGGCCGCAGGCGTTTCACCGTGTCGCCTCCCAACAGGAGGCCGATCCGGCCACAATCCGTGAGTCCGCCTGTCCGCGATCGGACGGCGGGGCCCGACTCCTCTTGCAGCCTCGCTCCCGCGCAACCGCGCGGTCGGCGGTGCATCGGTGGCACGACAGGCTTCTGCTATGGTCCGTCAGGACATGCGGGAATCGCGATTGCGGGATGATTGGGGAGTATAGAACGGATTGATCGGGTCGGCAAGGCCGCTTGCAGCCATCGCAATCACCTGTCACCGCGTCACGGACCGAGCCCTGCCGGGATGCCCAGGTCACGCCAACTTGGATTGACAGGTCTCCCTATCTCGGCTAATCTCTGCCGCCCCGAATCTCGGCTCTCGCGAATTGCCAACTTCCCCGTTCGCGGGGAAGGATCGGTTCTCGCAGCGCGGCGAATCGGCGGTGGCCGCCGCGCGCTTGGGGAGTCACTCACTGCGACAGGAAGCGCATCGATGGACTTGTCAGTGGTTGTTGCAGCGTACAACGAGGAGGCGGTCATTGCCGACAGTCTCACGCGGGTCGTCGAGGAATTGCGGACACGACCTGACGTGCGTTGGGAGCTGATTTGCGTGAACGACGGGAGCAGCGATGGAACCGCGGCGATCGTGGATGAGTTCACAGCCCGGTGCCCACAGGTGATTGCCATACACCATCGGCGGAACTTCGGCCAGGGGCGAGCGCTTCAGACGGGGTTTGCCCACTGCCGCGGCCGGGTCATCGTCACGCTAGATGCGGACCTGAGCTATGGCCCGGAGTACATCTATGAACTGGCGGATCAATTGGAGGAGGAGCGTTGCGAAATTGCGCTAGCCAGTCCCTACACCAAGGGGGGCGAGGTGCAGAACGTGCCGATGCATCGGCGATTCCTGAGCCGCTTCGGCAATCTCTATCTGGCGAGAATGCTCCCTTACCGGAGTTCAACCAGTACCTGTGTTGTCCGCGCGTATCGCAAGGAGGTCCTCGAGAGCCTGGTTCTGACATCGGATGGAATGGAGCTGCAACTCGAGATCCTGATGAAGGCCGCGTTGATGGGATTCCGGGTACGTGAAGTCCCTGCCCGCCTGCAGTGGGCCCCAGCCAAGGCGGCAGCCCAGGGCTTCCGGCGGGCATCCAAGATGCGCATCCTAAGGACGATTTGGACTTATCTCTTGATGGGATGGGTTTCTCGCCCCGCATTCGCTCTGCTCAAGCTTTCCCTGCTGCTGATCCTTCCTGGGTGCTACATGGCCGCCGTTCTCCTGGTGAGGTTTGCCCAAGCCGCGGTCAGCCACGCCGAACAAGGAATCGCGCTGGCCGCGTCGGCGGGCCTGGAGCACGTCTTCCGAACCCACACCTACAGCCTCGTGTTCTCCGCGGCCTTCCTGGTCCTTGGAGTGCAGGTTTTTGCGTTTGCATTGCTCCTGATTCAGAACAAGTTCCACTTCGAGCAGATCTCGATCGCGTTGCAGGCCTCTATGGGCAACAGGGCTTTACGGCGCGGCGACGTCGCGATCGCCCGAATCGTGTCGGGGTCTTCGGGATCCAATAGCGGCGACCCCGAAGTCCCCCATGACGGTCCGGAGACGAGAGACAGGGCCGCGTAAGCGATTGGGCCCGCCGGGTCGCTCCAGCGAAGCACCGGTCAGGCGGGCGGGCCCCCGACCATGCAGCGAGAGGGAGGTCACCGTGGTTCGTCTTGCAATCATCGCGTGCTGGGCTGCCTCCTTCTGTGCGTTGAGCTACGGGGCAAAGATACTGGTCATGAGGATCCCTCCTCTCGGGAACGGAGTGTCGGCACTTGCAAGACACCTGCTGCTGTCTGGGTGGACTTATCTCATCTTCATGCTCTACGGCTGTTGCGCCGTTCTCTATCTCGCAGCGCTTCGAAAGATGCCGCTCTCGATAGCTGGGCCGGTCTTCTTGCTTCTGGGATCCGTACTCTCCTTGCTGCTGGGTGTCGCTCTGCTGAAGGAGAGCCTTTCCGCGTCCCAGGGAGTGGGCTGCGCGTTGTGCCTGGCCGGAATCGCGTTGATGTACTGGAACTGAGCCCGTGAGACCTATACGCATCGCTATCGAGAATCCTCCGGACACACTTCTCAATCGTGCGAGAATCCAGTACGTCTTTCGCACGCTCTTCGACTCCGTGAGTCTGCCCCACGAATTCGTTGACGGAGAGACCGTCGAGAAACCCGACGTTTGGTACGGCTCCGCGCCTCGCAAGGACTGCCGCGTATCGATTCGCCGCTGCCCAGTCCCGAGCAACAGCGTGCCGGAGCCGATCGAAGTGCTTCGCGGAGACGATTCCTCCGCATTCTTCAGGTTCCTTCCCGACGACCCGAGGGACCGGCATACCGATTGGTCGAACGGCACGCTTGTGATCCGAAACGACATCGTGCTTTCGGCGTTCTACCTCTTGTCCGGATGGCATGAGCGGGCGACGCAAAGGGATCGGCACGGGAGACCCATCGTCGAGTCTTCGCTGTTGTATCGCTCCCGACTGCTGCACGACCCGCCCGTCAATCGATACGCGTTGATGCTGTTCCATGCGCTGGCGGACGCTTCACCCCAGCCTCCCTGGCCAGACCAGAAGCAGTTTGCCTTGGCGCTCTCCCACGACGTTGACTATCCGGTGATGAACCGGCCGATCGAGGCGATCCGTCATGCTCTGGAGCACGGGCTCCGCGGCATGTTGCGCGTCCCGCGCATTCTGGCCGGGAGAGAGAGCTACTGGCGTTTTCGAGAGTGGGTCGCGCTGGAGAGGGACTATGGATATCGCTCCGCCTTCTATTTCTGCGGCCTTGCTGGGAGTCTCCTGCGGTATTTCCTCATCGCACCGGATCCCTTCTACGACGTGCTCGAATCCGGATTCCCCGAAGTCATTCGCGAACTGGATGACGAGGGGTTCGAAGTCGGGCTTCACGCCAGCTACTGGGCTCACCGTTCGACGTGCGCTATCTCCCACGAGAAACGCCGATTGGAGATGGCACTAGGAAAGCCCGTTCGAGGAAACCGGCACCATTACTGGCACGTTGACCCCGAGAGGCCCGCAGTATCCTCTCTACGCCGATTCGAGGCTGGGCTCGACTACGACTGTTCCGTCTGCAACGAATACCGAGCGGGTTTCCGATTCGGGATCTGCACGCCCTTCCACCTCTACGATCCAGTGACCGATCGCTGCTCCGGGGAACTGCAGGTGCCCACAGCCCTCATGGATAATCACCTGTTTCAGTACCGTTCGATCTCATACTTCGACGATACGGATCGAGAAATCGAAGCCCTTCTGGACGCTGTTCGGAAATACCACGGAGTTCTGGGAGTGGACTACCATGTCCGCGTGCTGAACGACACGTTCTACCCCGGCTGGGGTGAATCGTATCGTTCTCTCCTCCGCAAGGTGTACGAGACTGGATGCGCCTGTTGTGCCACACCTGCTGAGCTGGCGGATGTGTGGCGGAGGAAGAACTCCGAGTTGCGAAGGCCGGTACAGGATGAATACGCTGCTGCTCACCGTTGATGGCGGGCTATACGGCAAGAAGATTCTGGCGTCGCTGGCGCGATGCGGTGTGCCCCTCGCCGGGATCGTGATCATCCGTCAGCCCTGGCGCTACTCTGCGAAGCTATATCGTTCCGTGGCACGCCGCGTCGGGTGGCTGGACGCTTCGATTTTCGCGGGGAAGCGCGTGCTGCGGTTCCTCTCGGGATACGACGAGCGCCGGTCCGCGTTCCGAGGCCAGGTTGCCGAGTACGTGCGATCGGGCGTTCCTTGCGTCTGGACCAAGGGCACCAACACCCGGGAGACCGTGGAGAAGGTGCGAGGATTCCGGCCGGACCTGGTCTTGCTGGCCCAGACCGGCATCGTTCGCGATCACCTTCTCTCCGTGCCGCGGATCGGCACATTGAACGTGCACCCGGGGATGCTGCCGGCGTATCGCGGCGTCGACTGCGCGCGATGGTCAATCTACAAGGATGACTGGGAGTCCCTCGGCGCCACCGCGCACTGGGTCGACCGCGGAGTGGACACCGGGCGAATTATCCGAGTCGCCCGGTACGAACTACGCGGCGACGAATCGCTCGACTTGCTCGATGTGCGTCTTGACGACCTGTCCGCCCGAATCATGGCCGAGACCGTCCGCTCGATCGCGGGTGGCTCGATTGCGGACGGGCGTGATCAGTTGCGAGAAGAGGGGCGACAGTACTACAAGATGTCTAGATCCGACGAAGCCATCGCCCGCAACAAGTTGCGGCGACGGCTAAGGGGCTTGAACGGAGGAACGCAATGCGCGTGGCGCTAGTTGATTACGACGTCAACCGATTGGCTAACGAGCCGGGCGTCCACACGGTGGTGAAGCACTTCGGGCACATGCCCAACATCCAACTCCTCTATGTGGCGGGCATCCTCGAGCAGTTGGACGTCGAGGTGCTTTACCTTGATCCGATTGCCATGGAACTCGATCCGTGCGCCGTCGACTCCCGGGTGCGGAGATTCGATCCGCACGTGATCGGTCTCTCCGTCTTCACGTCGCACTTCCATAGCGCAACCTCGTGGGCACGACACTTCAAAGACGTTGCGCCGAAGGCCGCCGTCATGCTCGGAGGCGTTCACACGCTGGCCTATCCCGTCGAGACACTTCAGCACAATCCGGACGTCGACTTCGTGTGTGTCGGCGAGGCCGAGATGGTTCTGCCGGAATTCGTGCGACGGTGGGAAGGCAACGAGACCTTCGAGGGGCTTCGGGGCATCGTCTGGCGCGACGATGGGGAGATCAAATACGCCGGGACACCGTCGCTTTGCCGGGATCTCGATTCTGTGCCCTTTCCTGCACGACACCTCGTTCCCAACGAGAGGTATTACAATTTCATCAGCACTCGCCGGAACTACACTGTCGTCAACACAAGCCGAGGATGCCCGTTCCGTTGCATCTTCTGCGAAGCGCGGGGGCAGCGGTGGCGTGCCCGCAGTGCGGAGAACGTGGTCCGTGAGTTCGAGGAGTGTTACGAAAGCTACGGCATTCGGGAGGTTGACATCTTCGACTCGAGCTTCACCATCGACAAGAAGCGAGTCCTTAAAATCTGTGAATTGCTGATTGAAGCGGGACTGCACCGGCGCATGATCTGGGACGTTCGCAGCCGCGTGGATACGATCGACGACGAGGTCTTGGAGGCCCTGAAGGAAGCCGGGTGCTACCGGATCTTCTTCGGGATTGAATCCTCGAACCCGGAGATCCTGAAACGCCTTCGAAAGGGGACCGACATCGGACGAGTCGAAAGAACCGTCCGCAAGGCACGCCAACTTGGCATCAGCACGTTTGGATACTTCCTTCTGGGTTCTCCTGGAGAGACCTACGAGACGGCCCGGGCCACCATCGACTTCGCCAAGAAGCTGCCCCTGGACTTCGCGATCTTCAACTGCCTGACGGCTTTTCCGAATACCGAACTCTACGAAGACTACTTCTTGCCCGCGATGGAGCACGATTTCTGGCGAGACTACATTAGTCGACCGGAACCCAACGCAGAGTTCATGGGGCGGCCGTGGACGGAGATCCCCAACGACGAATTGCGTCGCATGGCTCATCAGGCGATGAACGAGTACTATTTCCGCCCCGCTCAGATGCTCCGGGCCATCCGCTCGATCGGGTCTCTCGATCAGTGCCGGCGATACACGGCTGCCGGTTGGGACATGATCCGAAGCTACTTCCGGCGCGAGGCGGCATGACCAGGCAGGCGCAATGCTCTTCAACTCGTACATCTTCCTCATCTTCGCTGGAGTGTTCTTCGCCGGGTGGCAGCTCGCGCGGCATCACGCACGATTGCGATGCGCCTACTTGACCCTGGCCTCCTTTGTCTTCTACGGCTGGTGGGATTGGCGGTTTCTCTTCCTCATCGTCGCCAGCGGTCTGGTCGACTTCTTCGCCGGGCTGGCCCTCGAGAGGTTCCCTCGAAGGAAGGTCGCACTTCTAGTCGTCTCCGTCGTCGGTAACCTCGCTGTGCTGGCTACCTTCAAGTACAGCGGCTTTATCACGCAGAACGTTGATGCATTGCTGGCGAGTCTGGGCTGTGATTGGCGAATCACGCCGCACCTGCCGGAGTTCGTGCTCCTCCTGCCGATCGGGATCAGCTTCTACACGTTCCAGTCGATGAGTTACACGATCGACGTGTTCCGCGGGCGGTTGACCCCGACACGGGATCCTGTGCACTTCCTCGCCTACCTGTCGCTGTTTCCGCAGTTGGTGGCCGGACCAATCGTGCGGGCAGCCGATCTGCTCCCGCAATTGAAGGCCGCGCCTCAACCGACGCCCGCGATGCAGTGGTCGGGGCTGAAACTGATTGTGCACGGGTACTTCAAGAAAGTCGTCATCGCGGACAACCTGGCGCCAGCGGTGAACGAGGCCTTCGCCGTTCACGGCCACGAGTCGTCAGGACTCTATTGGTGGCTGATTGTCACGATGTTCGCCTACCAGATCTATTGCGACTTCAGCGGCTACAGTGACATCGCCAGGGGGCTCGCGCGTTGGATGGGCTATTCCTTCCAAGTCAATTTATCCGTCTTTCATGTGTGAAGCTGTGGGCATGCATGTTCTCGGTGGCGGTACCTGCCAGTCACCTCCAGGTTGCCCATATCGAACGAGAAAGCAACTCGCTCTGACGGAGCCACGCAACCGACTTCTACTCCGCACGCGGCGCATCGGGCGGTGTGCCGATGCGTGGATTTGAGGCGTTGCCCGGTCTCCTGCAGATCAGGCCGGCGACGCTGCGAAACCCTCGGACGAGGCGCCCGAAGTCTTCCAGCGAACGCATCCCCAACACTTGGCGCAGCAATTGCCTCGGCCGAATGTAGAACTGACGGAAGGCCCGCGTGTAGAGGTCAACATGTCGCGGGCCGATCAAAGGGTTGACGTAGATTGGGTTGGTGTGATCAAGCCATGCGGAGTAGTCAGCCCACGAGATACCCGCGCGCATCCCACCCCACTGCGTCGCATGCTCGTACAACTCCGTCCCTGGGAACGGCACCGGGATGAAGAACACGGCGATGTCCAGGTCCACTTCGCAGGCGAAGCGTATGGTGTTGAGAGTTTCCTCTTCGGTCTCTCCTGGGTATCCGAGAATCAACGAGCCGATCGTCCGGATCCCCAACCGCCGGGCGGCCTTCAAGGTCTGGCGAACCTCAACCAGTTTGATTCGCTTCTTCATCCGTTCCAGGGTTCGCTCATTTGCGCTTTCAATGCCGAAACTCATACACCACAGTCCGGCCCTCTTCATCAACGGCAGGAGGTCTAGATCGAGGTCAACACGGCCCATACTGTAGAAGGGCATGGCGAGCCCTCCGCTAATCATTCCCTCACACAGGTCCCGGACGTATTCCGCGTTGACCGTAAAGTTGCTCCCCTCGAAGACCAAGCCTCGAACACCGAAGGCCGACTTCAGAATGCGCAGGTCTTCGATGACTTTCTCCACGCTCCGGTAGCGCACCTTGCGCCCGTGGGTCCGAGTGTCGCAGAAAGTACACTCATAAGGGCATCCCCGCTGCGCCATGTAGTTGAACGTCGGAGTGACTCTTCTCAGGGAGGGAGCCGGCACATACCTGTCGGGATCGAACTTGTGATAGGGGAACATCGGAAGGCTGTCGAGATCCAGCCATGGTGAGCGGTGACCCGTGGAGACGATTCGTCCCTGATCGCGAAACCACAGGTTAGGCACGCCCTCCAGCGCGCCGCCGCTGGTCAGGGCCTCAACCAGTTGGAGCATCGGAATCTCCCCTTCGTGGGTGATCACGCAGTCGACAGCCCCACACGCTTGCAGCGTCTGCTCCGGGAAGATCGTCGGGTGTGCACCGCCCAGGACGACGGTCGCCTCGGGGCGAACGGATTTGACGAGCGTTGCCGTCTCTAGGGCGAACTCGACGTTTGGGGTGAAGGCCGATATCCCAACAAGATCATAGCTGGCTTGGCGCAAGTAGCTGCCAAAGTCATCGCGACTCATGCCCAGAATGTCCGGCTCGATGACATCGACCGGATGGCCGTGGGACTCAAGGTACCCAGCAATCGACCCGAGACCTATTGGAAAGGTGTCCCCCGCCCCTTTGTGATACTGCCCCCAGCGGTCTTCGTACCGCATCAGTGGGCTGGTCAGCAGGGTCTTCATGATTTCCCTCCGGGCGATTCGGGCGTCCGTTCGTGCCTGCCCAAGCACGAAGGATCGGACGAGGAGCAGACCTACGATTGGACCGACGGTCGAACCAGGTAATGGAGCAACATATCGGTCCCAGCTCGCGCATAGCGCCAGAATTGTCCCACGGAGCGGACGGAGCGAACGGCTCGGTACAGCTGCACCGGACGGAAGTAGTACTCCAGCATTGCCCGATGGGCCAACCGATCCAGGTCGTGATTGGGCATACTCGTCCAGGGGCGCCCGACGTGGTCCTGCGGAGCGTCGGGCAAGCGGATGTAGTCCTTCCAGAAGTCCCGGTTGACATGGGGCAAGTAGTACTGCTCGTACAGACGGCCCACGTGAAGGCGAACGCGGAAAGGAGAGCAACGAGAGGCCCTAGGATAAGCGTTCTGCTCATACTGCGTCAATCGATTGTCTTTGCAGACGACCGGTTCGCCGGCATGCGGCTCGTATTGCGAAGCGCCGCGCAGGCCCTACGCGGCGGCCCGGAGAATGGTCCGCTTGTCTATGAACGTTTGGTACCAGAGTTCCAGACAGAGCACCCCCCAAAGCTGCCGCTCCGAGGCATTCTCGGCATGAATCAGGCTCTCCAAGGCTTGGGGGTCGAACAGTCCTCGGCTCTTGGCGGCCTGCGAGCGCAACGTGTCATGAACGAACTCGCGCACAGGCCCCCGCCGCAACCACTGCCTCAGGGGTACGGGAAAGCCCATCTTGTCGGTGCGATTCAGAACCGCGTCGGGTACCGTCCCGGCGACAGCTTTGCGGAGTATGTACTTCGTCTCCCCCCCCCGGAACTTCACCTTGGGCGGCAGGCTGCTCACGAGCTCGACAATCCGCCAGTCCAGAAACGGCACTCGGGACTCGAGCGAGACAGCCATGCTCACACGGTCTTCGATCTGAAGCAACGCGGGCAACAGCGTCCTCTGGTCGAAACCGGTCATCTTGTTGATATAGGACCGCGTCGCAGATCGATGGAACACATCCTGAAATCGGGCGAATACATGCTCCTGGTCAATCGCGGCCAGCGCGTCTGCCGTTAGCAACTGCCGGAAGTTCGGGCTTCGATTCACGAGACGGAAGTAACGAGCATCCATCGCGTCGAAGAGCCCATCGGCGAAGAAGTGCTGCATCAGCGGGCCGTACTCACGAAGGACCGATAGGTTATTGACGATCGACCGCAGCGTCACAACGTGCTTGCCCTCATCCTGATTTCCGAAGATCGCGCCTTTGAGGGCTTGCTCCAAGTAGGCGATGAGGTACCGAGCATATCCGCCGAAGATCTCATCTCCGCCCTGCCCCCCCAGGCACACCTTGACATGCTGCGCCGCCAGTTTGCTTACGAGGTATTGGGGGAACACGCCCGGCCCGGCTACCGGTTCATCGAGGCTCCAGATCAATCCAGGCATCTCGTCCACGAATTGCTGGGCCGTTGGTGTGACGACATGTAGCTCGGCGCCGCAGTCGCCGGCAGCTTGGCGGGCGAAGCCGGATTCGTCGAATTGCGGTCCCTCGTTGAAACGGCCATGAAAGGCCATCATCCGACCAGGCAGGTGCTCCGCAGCCAGCGACGTGATGACGCTCGAATCAAGTCCCCCCGACAGGTGCGCGCCGAGGGGGACGTCACTGCGGACCTGCAAGCGAACGCTGTCGTGCACGAGTGCGCGCAGGCGATTCACGAAGTACTGTTCAGTATGATCCTCGTCGATCGTGAAGTCCGTGTCCCAGTAAACTCGAGTCTTCTCAATCTTGCCACCAACGCCAATCAGGCACGTCCCGGGCTCAACGCGGTAGACTCCTTCAAACAGTGTCTCCTTGCCCAAACAGAACTGAAAGGTCAAGTATTCCTGCAAGCCGGGCCAATTCGGAAAGGCGTCGAGGGCTTGGTGGACAAGAAGCGCTTTGATCTCGGAGCCGAATACGAGTTCATCCCCGACGCTCGCGTAGTACAGCGGCTTGACGCCAAAATGGTCCCTGGCAAGGATCCACTCCCCGGTAAGCTTGTCCACGAATGCGAAGGCGAACATCCCGTTGAGGTCTCGAATCCCCCTCGCGCCTCGGTGTATGAGCTGCTGGAGCAGCACTTCGGTGTCTGAGGCCGTAGTGAACTCGACGCCCGAACGAGAAAGCTCCTCGCGCAATTCGACGTAGTTGTAGATCTCGCCGTTGAAGGTGAGCACGAACCGCCCGTCGGGCGACACCATCGGCTGCTGTCCGCGTGCCAGGTCAATAATGGCGAGTCTTCGGTGTCCGAGCGCGAAGGACGGGCCGCTGACCATGCCCTCATCATCCGGCCCACGATGGACAAGCAGCTCCATCATCCGGCGCACGGTCCTCTCACGCCCGCCACGATCACCGGGTCGCCCGCCAAGAATCCCACAGATTCCACACATCGACTCGGGAACCGCTCATACGGTGCCGGAGAAGCCAAATTTCCGATGAGGGACTCTATCAGATGCTCCGACGCGAGTCATCAGGGAAATGCGGGGGTGCGAACCGCAAGGCGCCTGGGCGAATGGAAACGCTATGGCGGCGCCCCACCAAATCGGGTATAAGCCCCTTCGCGACCGAGAATCCGTCGAGCGCCGGTGGCACGCAATGCCACCCAGTCAGCCGGGGCGAATCCTGACGCTGGCATGAAGCCAGTGCTTCTCCCATGTCCCATCTCCAGAGCAACGCTCGTTCCTCGCTGAGCGGGCCAACACACTGGATTTTCAGCGCGTGGCGGACGCGCGGGCTCGCAGCCTTCCTGTTTGCCCTGTTTGCCGCAACCCCTTTAATCTACCTGGGTCTGCGCGAATTGCCTTACAGGATCGCCCTCGGTGGGTGCAGCATTCCCGACTACGTCAACCACCAAATCCGTCCCGAGTGCTTCGAACGGGATTGGCCATCCGGCATCAGCGTCTGGACCCATTCGTGGCCGATCCGCATTCACCGGGAATTGGCGTCGCTGTTGGGCACCAATGGGTGGGCTTTCCTGCACATCCACATTGCGCTGGAAGTGCTGTTCTTCGTGTTCTCGGCCCGCTACTTGACCGCGACGCTATTCGGGAACCGAGAGGTCTCCCTGTTGGGAGTGGTCGTGCTCCTCTGCTCTCACATCGCAGGGATCGACCTGGCCCGCTATCAGATTGACGGCTTCGGGAGCAACCCGATTGGGCTATACTACTATTTCGCAAACGGCTTCGTGTTCCTTGCCTTTGCGTTCTTTCTCCAAGACCGCCTTGTTCCTGCCTTCGTCTCCGTTGCGATCGTCGTCTTGTGCAATCCGGGCATGGGCGTTTTCTCGATGGCCTTCTTGGCGGCCTATTACTGCGTCCACCCGTCCCGGCTCGTGACGCGGCCGGGACTCGTCGGCATCCTGCTGTTCCTCCTGATTAGCGTACCGCATCTGCTGAACAGTTCCGATCTGTTGAGGGGCGAAGAATCAGGGATATCGACGCACCAGTGGTTGACCGCGACTCAGGTATTCAGCTTCCATTGGTACCCAAGCCATATGGGCATGTTTGGAGACGGGGCCGTGGCGGAGTTCTTCCCCACGCTGCTCGCAGTCTCAGGCGGCTTCATCGCCCTCCGATTCACCAATCTTCGAAACGAGAAGCACCTGAAGGTGCTTCTGGGATGCGTGTTGAGCATGCTGCTGGCGGTCTTCGGGATCGTCGTTGCCGAGTTCTTTCCCATTCCCGGACTGGTCAGGCTGGCGCCGCAACGTGCGTCCGGATTCGTGACCACGTTTGCGGCGTTGTACCTGACCAACTACTTCTGCCAACACCTAAGGCAACCGGGCATTGCATGCCGCATTGCAGCGATCGTTTGTATGGTCGCGCTCTGCTTCTCGAGTTACGGGTTCGCCCTGTTACCCATGTCGCTGCTCTTACATCGCGACCTGAGAGCAGGGCGTCTCGGCCCCTTGCCTCTGGGCCGAGGCGCCGCGCGGGTCGCGGCCAAGGTGGCGGGGTGGTGTCTCTTTGGGGCTGTCGCTTGCCTCATGGCGGTGGCCATGGCCGCCTCCCGTACGGCAGGCGATTCGTGGGGCTTCACGCAGCGGGCAAAGTGGGCTCAGCAGCAACTATGGCCACCGCTGCGGTGCTTCGACCCCTTCACATCGACGGACTTTTCCTTCGGTGGCTTGGGCGCCCACGGTGCCTGGGCCCTGCTGCCAATGGTCACGCTGGCTCTTGTGATCCTGGCTGAGATCTGGCGAAGGACGGCGACGCGGAGGACCCAAGGTGTCGTCTTCGCGATCGTGCTGCTCCTTAACGGCCTGGCGCTGTGGTTCCATATTGGCGAGGAGCAGTCCTTCCCGGCGAAAGAGATCGCCAGCGCGTACAGGGACGCGCAATTGTGGGCTCGCGAGCACACTCCAGAAGACGCGCTATTCCTCACCGACCCCACGATTTATAACGGATGGCGCGACTACTCCGAGAGAAGCTCCTTTGGCAACCTGCGGGAGTGGGGCTGCCTGGCAATCGGCTACTGCCCGAGCGGCGAGATCTACGAAGAAGGCCGTCGGCGGATTGCGGAATTCGGCGTGGACATCGATGCTGCTGTGCGCCGCTGCCGCGCAAAGGACCTGCCGCTCGGTTTGGTCTTTTGGGAAGCGCATCAGCAATTGAAGGCCCAGTTCGAGGAGATCGAGCCTGATCGGCTTCTGGAGATCTGCACGCGCAATCGCATCGACTATGTCGTCCTCAGCTCTCGTCTGCCCGGGCCTAGGCTCGCCGGTATGCGTCGCGTCTTCGACGTGGCATTTGAGAATGGGCACTTCGTGGTGCTCCGAAATCGACAGGCAACGACCATGCACGGCGGACTGAGCGAGCAGTCGTCTGTCCGTCCGAATGGCTCACGAGAGGCGATTTGCAGGCAGGACTGGTTACCGCCGTGGGCCCAGGTCGTGGCGGCGTCCCCAAGAGACACATCGAGCTTCTCGCTCGCTTGCTTGGACCCGTTTCAGACCGAATTGCGCCTTGACGGCAGGCTAGATTCAGGCCTTCCCCTCACGGGCCCAGGCAGCCCAGGGAGAACGGCCTGGGAGCGTTACAAGGAGTCTCGCGTTAGGAAGGAGAGCGTTGATGAGTGAGCCCGATGCCTATAGAAGTGCGGTAGGGGAAGAACTCACCGACAGGGTCACTGGCCGAGGTGACCCAGAAGATGATACGGTCGGATTGCACGGCGAGACAGGATTGCATCAAGCGGTGGCGGCAGCGCGCCCCGATCAGATACGGCGACTTCTGCAGAGCGGCGCGGCTATCAATGCCCAAGACCACGTCGGTCGCACGCCCCTGCACACGGCGATCGTTGGCGGCGGTGAGGCGTGCATTCGTGCTCTACTCGAATCAAGCGCGGGCCTCGGCGCGACCAGCCGCCTTCTCGAGCACCTGGGGCGAGACGAGTTCCTTGCCGCCGAATTTCACGAGGACGTCTCCGTTGCTCGTGAGGAGGTCCACCGAATCCGGCGAAACAAGGAGGCCCTGGTAGACGCTCAGGATCGCTCTGGCGACACTCCGCTGCACCTCGCGGCCCAAGTGGGGGACGTGCGGGCTGTTGAGTTGCTTCTTTCTGCGAACGCGTCAGAAGCCATTCAGAATTCCGCCGGCGAAACGCCGCTGCACACCGCAGCGCGCCTCGGGCATGCGGCGGTGGTCGAGTCCCTCGTGAACGCTCGCTGTCCGATTCGCGCCAAGGATAGCACCGGGAACACCCCACTGCATTCTGCGATCGCGGCCGGTCACATCGACGTCGTGCGCCTGCTTCTCGAAGGGGGGGCGCGCGCCAACTCCCTTGACTCGGCAGGACGGACCGCCTTGGAACTGGCCACGACCGGAGATGATCCGGACATGGTCGATTTGGTTCGCGGCTACGGCGGACGAACTCGAGAGACTTTTCGTAGGCGATACAAGGCTGTTCGCCGGACAGTAGCTGCCGGCGGAGTCATCGCGGTTGCCGCTGTGCTGGCCATCTTGTTGGTCGGACATCGGCGCCGAGAGATGGAGAAGGCCGTTTGCACAGCCGCTCTGGGCGGCGACCTTGATCTGCTCACGGAGCTTGTCAGGGAGCATCCGCGGCTGGTACAGGCCCGAGACGCGCAGCAGCGAACCGTCTTGCACTGCGCAGCCGCGATCGGGAACTCGGACATGGTGAGGTTCCTTGTCGATCACGGCGCGACGGTGCATTGCAGGGATGGCGAAGGCAAGACACCCCTGGACCGAGCCGCTCTTGCGGGGGATGTGCCGACCGCGAGGATCTTGGTCGGAATGGGGGCAGACCTGCAACTTGCAGGGCCCGATGGGCGGTCAGCGATCCACTGGGCCGCTTTGGCTGGTCAGATGCAGTTCGTCGAGTTCCTCGTCGATCAAGGAGCGAGTATCGACTCCCGAGACGGCAATGGAAAGACGCCCCTGGATCAGGCAGTGATCGACGGGAGGGCGGATGCTGTCCGAAGCCTGCTGTCCCTCGGAGCGGACATAGATGCGGCGGACCCAGCCGGGCGAACGGCTCTCCACTGGGCCGGTATCACGGGGCAATCGGCGGCGGCGAAACTGCTGCTGGAGCACGACGCCAATCTATCGGCACGGGACGTGGAGGGACAGACGCCCTACCAATCGGCGATGCGCTACGGGCACGGAGAGACAGCATCTCAATTGCGCTGAAGCGTCTTTGGGTGGGCTCTAGCCCACCGGCGGAGGATCGTTGTGCCTCGGCACGAGGCTCAGTGCCTGCTGCGCAGCGGGCTGCCTAAGCGCCGGAGTACGGCCGCGCTATCCTGCATAAGTACCATTGACACCGAGCCGGGAGGCAAATACCATTCGCCATCCTAACGAGAACGACTAGGCTGCGTATACCCCATCTAGCGCGGGATTTGACAATACGATGTATCGACGGGCAAGTGTCGTCGCGGTAGTCCCTGCCCACAACGAAGCGACACAGATCGGACGCGTGATCGAGACGATGCCGGACTTCGTGGACCGGATTGTCGTCGTTGATGACGCCAGCCACGACGACACCGCTTCGGTCGTTCGTCGGCACGCGGACCAAGAAGGCGATCGACTCCTCTTGCTGCAGCACGAGGTGAACCAGGGGGTGGGAGCCGCCATCGCGACGGGGTACAAGTGGGCCTGCCAGCAGGATTTCGACGTCGCCGTGGTGATGGCCGGTGACGGCCAGATGGACCCGGAGAACCTCCCGGCCCTGCTCGATCCCATCATCGACGGCGAGGCGGACTATACGAAGGGAAACCGCCTCCTGCACGGCGAGGTCTTCCAACTGATGCCGAAGGTCCGGTTCTTCGGCAGCGCGGTCCTCTCCCTGCTTACCAAGATCGCGTCGGGTTACTGGCACATCGCCGATCCCCAGAACGGCTACACGGCCATCAACAAGGCGGCCTTGCGTGCCATCGACTGGGACACGATGTACAAGAGGTACGGCCAGCCGAACGACCTCCTCGTCAAGCTCAACGTGCATCACTTCCGCGTGGCGGATGTGTACATGAAGCCGGTGTACAACGTCGGTGAGAGATCAGGCATCAGCATCCCCAAGGTGACACTCACCATCGGATGGCTGCTCGTGCGTCTGTTCTTCTGGCGGCTCAAGGAGAAGTACGTGCTGCGGGACTTCCACCCGCTGATCTTCTTCTACCTGCTCGGCTTCTTCCTGGTGTCCTGCTGTTGTCCGCTGACGGCGAACCTTCTCTGGAGGTGGTATTGCGACGGCTACGCGCCGCCCATGACGACGCTGGCCCTGCTTTTCTGCGCTTCGGCTGGAATGCAGTCGCTCTTCTTCGCGATGTGGTTCGACAAGGATTCGGCGGACCGCGCCGCGGCCGTTGAGCGGTCGTCGTCTCTTTCGTCGCAGAACCCATCGGGCGACGATGTCCACATTGGGGATGGCCAAGCGAGGCTCGTCGTCCACATCGCGTGGGACCAGGCCGAACGCGCCGGCAGTGAATTCGAGGATCGCGTCCGGCCGATGCTGCCGAAGATCCTGGAAGCGACCGCGCGGCACATTTCAGAAAACAGCAGCCGGGCCGCTTGATCGACGGGGGACCCGGAGATGATTGTCGTCATCGACTACGGAATGGGCAACCTCGGCTCGATCCTTAACATGCTCAAGAAGGTGGGGGCCGAAGCTCGGATCTCCGAGGGTCCCGAGGATCTCCTCCTTGCCAGCAAACTGATCCTGCCTGGCGTGGGTGCGTTCGACGCAGGCATCTCTAACCTGCGCCAGCGAGGATACTTGGACGTCCTCGACCGGCGTGTCCGTCAGGACAAGGTTCCCATCCTGGGAATCTGCCTGGGGATGCAGCTCTTCTCGCGCTTCAGCGAGGAAGGAAAGAAGCCGGGGCTCGGGTGGATCGATGCCCAGACGGTGCGATTCCGGATGCCCGACTCGGCTCGCCGGCGAAAGGTCCCGCACATGGGTTGGAATGCGGTCGCCGTCCAGAAGCCCTCGGTGTTCTTCGAGGACGCCGTGCCGTCGCGCCGCTTCTACTTCGTGCACTCGTATCACGTCCGTTGCCAGAACGAGGTCGACGTGCTCACGACCACCTCCTACGGGGTCGACTTCACGTCTGCCGTGCTCCACGGCAACATCGTGGGGTGCCAGTTTCATCCCGAGAAGAGCCACCAGTTCGGGATGGCCTTCCTGCGGCAGTTCGCGCACAAGTTCCTAGCCGATCGGCAGGCGGCCCCCATCGAGACGTCCGCGAGGACACGAGCAGCCTGAAACCTTGGCCTCCGGCAAGTCCCCGCCGAAGGGCCTCAGCGAGACCCACGATGCTCCAGACGCGCGTGATTCCCTGCCTGCTGCTGAGAAACACCGGCTTCGTCAAGACGATGCGATTCGGCCGGCCGGTCTACCTGGGGGACGCGATCAACACCGTACGCATCTTCAACGAGAAGGAAGTCGACGAGATCGCGGTCCTGGACATCGACGCCACCGTGAAAGGGCGCAGGCCGGCGTTCAAGCTCCTGGAGCAGTTGACCAGCGAGTGCTTCATGCCGGTCAGCTATGGCGGCGGCATTCGCAACCTGGACGATGCGCGACGGATTCTCGGCCTGGGCTGTGAGAAGATCATTGTGAACACGTGCGCGGCGGAGAATCCAGGATTCGTGGAGGAGGCATCCAAGCTGTTCGGCAGCCAGAGCGTTGTCGTCTCCATCGACGTCAAGCGCACCTTCTTCGGCCAACAGCGCGTGGTCACCCGTTGCGGCCGGAAGAGGACTTCTTGGGACGCGCCCGCTTATGCCCGTCACCTCGAGGCCCTCGGGGCCGGAGAGGTCCTTCTGAACAACGTCGATCGCGACGGGATGCTGACCGGTTACGACCTGGAACTGGTACGCCAGGTGAGCGAGGCGGTCGAGATCCCGGTGATCGCGTGCGGTGGGGCACGGGGCGTCGACGATTTCGAACGCGCCGCAGCGGCCGGGGCTTCAGCGGTCGCCGCCGGCAGCATCTTCGTACTGCACGGGCCGCGGCGGGCCGTTCTGATCAGTTTTCCCGCGCCCGAGCAGCTGGTCGGCTTGCGGGGCGAGGCTGCCTGAATCCTGGTCCGCCTACATGCGGATCGCCAGGAGCCTCCATGCGAAGACTTTCAGGAACGCGATGGAGACCAGGTAGGCCGCGCCCGTGGCGACCGCAGCGCCAACCATGCCGAGCACCGGGATTAGCAGCAGATTGAGGAGGATGTTGCACATCACGGTCAAGGCGATCATCCAGGAGTGGATCCCTGGGTACCCGGCCTGGATGAAGATCATACCGAAGGGCGCGTAACCCGATCGGAGCACGTAGCCGAGAATGAGGATCGCAAAGGGAGCGAAGCCGGCAATGAACTCCGGACGACGAAGAAGGAAGTAGACGAACGGAGGGAAGGCTGCCAGCGCGACGATTCCCATTCCAACCGACGCGGAGAAGAACAGTCGCTTCCCCCGTCGAATGAGGCCCTCGAGCTGCTTGCTTTCCCGCTGGGCGATGAACTTGGTGAGAAGTGGGTTCAGGTTGTACCGCAGAATCATGCTCAGTTCGGCAATCCCTTCAACGATGATGGAGGCCATTCCGTAGACGCCTACCACGGCATCGCTGCAGAAGAGCCCCAAGATCAGAAGGTCCGCCGTGGCATTCAGTTCGGTCAGTGCTCCGCTGACCATCCCCTTCACGCCGAAGACGGCGTGTCGCTTCACCCAGGATCCGCACTTGCGGATGGCGGCAAGCTGGAAGAACCTCCGCGTGTGCGCAAAGAGTATCAGAAACAGCACGATCTCCGTGCCGCTGAGGATGATCGGGAGATGCGCCCCCGGAACTCCCGTGACAATGCAGCCGAGCAGCATAAGCACCAGCAGGACATACCGCACGGCCTGCCCGGCTCCGAACGCCTTCATCAGCCGGAAGCCGTTCAACGCGGCGAGTTGGACCTTGTTGATGGCGAAGAAGAAGAGCCCGGGAAGCGCGCAAAGCCAGCCTGTGCGCACTCCTTCGCTGTCCATGGCCCATCCCAGCCAGTCGGCGCCGGGTATGGCCAGGACGGTCACGACGCCAGAGACAGTAGCCGTCAGAAGAAGGGCGGCCGTGATGATTTGACAACAGACGTTCCTGTCGCCCGAGAATTCAGCGACGTGCTTCGTCACCGAGAAGTGAAGGCCTAGGACGTTTAGCTGCGAGACAAGGATGAAAGCCGCGAACACCTGCCGGAAGATGCCCATCGCCTCCATGCCGTACACGCCGCCAATGATCGTGCTCAGGAGGAGGCCGCTTGCCCCGAGGATCCCGTACGTCACGAGATTCCAGGCGACGTCCGTGGCGAATTTGCTGGCACGGATTCTCGAGAGCAGCCCGAGCACGGAACGTCGTTCGTGTTGGACCTTCGGGTGCATTCGCAGAATCAAGCCGCGTTTTCGGTCTGGGAGCGACTCGCGGTCTCGCCTCTTCTTGCCTTGCAGCGGACGTCGCCGATCTGCCGCGCCGGCGATCCCACCATGATGGCGAAGTCCGGCACGCTTCGGGTCACGACGGAGCCCGCCCCGACAATCGCACCCGTTCCTATGACGACCCCCGGGAGGACAACCACGTTCGCCCCCAACCACGCCCCCTTTCGCACGACCACGGGCCCCGTCTTGGCCACGTCGTACTCCCGCCCGATGAAGGAGTGGTTCGGATGCGAGACCGCGATCAGGCAGACGTTCGGGCCGATCGCCACCTCATCTTCGATGACGATCAGTCCGGGCGCGTATCCGTCCGACGGTGCGAATCCGAGATTCACGTAGGCCTTGCGGCCGATCGAGATGCCCGAGCGCCTTAGCAACCAGTGCCGCAAGGGGGCGAGGACGCAGAATACCGCCAGATAGCGCGCGAGGACGCGAAAGGCCTTGCCGGCAAGCTCTCGCATGCGGTTGCGCCTGTTCATGCAGGTAACGCTCCGTGGGTGATCGGATGCCGTTCTCTCTTCACGCTGCTTCGCGGAAGGCGGGCGGAACCGCGTTTTGCCCTTCCAGCCAGGACACCAAGTCTCGCGCCGTCATCGTCGGCGCGTTGGTCCTTTCTAGAATCGCACGCAGCGCATGCTCCAGCCAGGGACCGGTGCGTCGCAAGAAGAGGCGTGTGCGCAAACTCAGGCCGTGGAGTTTCGGCGGGGCCGCAATCTCGTAAGGATGGAAGTAGTACACGGCAGGTCCGGTTCGCAGGGCGCACCTCAAGGCGATTTCCGCCCACCAGCGCCCCACCACGCGCGTCATGATCCCGGTGGCTGCCGGTATGCGCACAAGCGGGAAGGACGCGATGGGGAGTTCTGTTAACGCGCGATTGCCGGGCTCCGAGAGGCTTCCGCGCGAGAGCCGATACGGGTTCTGCGGGGCCCGATGCATGCCCCCGTACTTCCCAAGAAGCTTGCGCGACGGACATACGGAGGAATCGTATCGGAATTCCAGTTCCTCCAAGACATCCATCACCCACGGCTCGATGATCAGATTCGGGGCGCGATAGCCGACTACGGCCTCCCCGACCGTCTGCTCCAATCGAGCCTTGGCGAGTCCGAGTTCCTCCACGAACTGGTCGTGCGATAGCAGTCCCAGATCCACGTGCCGCATTCCGTGGCAGGCAATCTCGTGGCCCCGCTGGTGGATTTGTCGGACGAGTTCGGGGTAGTATCCGGCGACCTCGCCTAGCACGAAGAACGTCGCACGAACTCCAAACTCGTCCAGGAGGTCGAGGACCCGATGGGTCGGCGCCACCAACTCTCCGCGCGGGCAGGTAGTGCGGTAGTAGTCCTTGAAGAACACCTTCGTGTCAGGCCATCTCGATCTCTTCGATCCCGTGGCCCAGCGGCAGTGATACCACTCGTCGAGGTCCACGGAGACGACCAGATGTGCCCCGCTGAGGGGTGGCCCCTCGGCACCGCGCATCTGGTCGTCTGGTGAATTCGGTGGCGGGGTTGTCATCCTCGTTATCCGCGGGCGACAGGCCTGCGGATTGCTTGAGCGGCGAAGGTAACCGCGTTTGAGCTGCGGACTGAGCTTACGCGACGCGCTTACGAATGCCCGGTCCCATCAGGCGCGTCACCCACAGGGGCATTCGTCTCCAGAGTCGTGACGCCATCTGGAGCTTCTCGTCATCGCGGGCGTACGCGACGGGATTCGCGACGAATCGCTCCCACCGACAGTATTGAAGTGGAAGCGGCTGTGCATTCCATTGCGCCTTGAATCGCGCCGTCCCCGAAATGTCGGTGCTTCGACCGAAATCGAATCGAGCGAATCCGCGCTGGCAGCAGTGCTCCAAGGCGGACCAGTACAGCAGGTTGTTTGGGCAAGAGTCGAAGTAACGGCGAAGACTGCAGGCCCACAGGTCGTTCATGACGCCTTCGAACGCTACGGCAACCATCCCGCCCACTGCGCGACCTTGATGACGCACGACGAACACCTCAACGTCGCCAGCGTACTCGTTCGCGACTGCAGCGAAGAAATCGCGGCCATGTGCAGGCGACCCCAGGTCGCGCATGTGTTCGGCATACACACCGTAGAATTCATCCAGGTGTTCCGTGCCTAGAAGGCACTCCAGTCCTGCCTTCTGCGCTTTTCGTGTCTGGTTTCGGACCTTGGGTCCGAAGCCCTTCCATAGTTCTTCCGGATCGCTGGGAAGATCCAGGATGTAGGTCACGTAACCCGCGTCGTCCGTCTCAATGAACGGCCAAGAGCTGGCGTGCCGCAGTTCCAGATAACGGCTTCCTCGCTCCACCTGGATTCGACGAGCGGCATCGAGCAAGCCGCGCGCCACGTCCTCCTCCGACGCGCAGACTCCTCCGTAGGGTGCGTAGGGGACCGACACGGCTTTCCGGCCTCCCAGAAGGCCGTGCTGGAAGTACACGGGAAGCACCCCTGCGATCTCTCCGGCGACTCGTGCGACAAGGAACCTGCTCTGGAGTCCGTAGGCCCGATCGATCGCGCGCCGCCAAGCGGTCAGATGATACAGCGTGCCTCTTGGGTTTGAACGCACGTAGGCGTCCCAAAGCCGCTCTTCATCGGGCCGAAGGATATCGATCTCCACGAGGACCCCTCCGTGGGCGCGCTGGGCCAACGCCTTCCTTGCGAGATTCGTCTCTTCTCCGCCTAGGCCGCCTTCTCGATTTGGGACGGGGAGGCGGGGAAAGCCGTTGTCGCAGGCCTCCGAGCGCCGATCGCGAAGGCTTTCGCGGAGAAAAACTTGTAGTACATGATCGGATGAATCAGGCCGAGTTGCGCCCCGATCCTGAGCAGCGGTTCGAACTTCTGCAGAAGCGGATAGTACGTCGGGTAATCCCGAAACGACTTCGGCTTGGCCGCCATGATCCGCTCGAATCGTTCCCGCGAAAGGCCCAGCTTCTTCAGGCAGAAGTCCACCAGTTCCTCGTCGAAGGGATACGGCGTCTCCTGGATTTCCCGAAGCGCGTCGTCGCGAGTCATCTGGCCGGACCGAATCAGCGCGGAGTACTCAAGCTTCCGCTTGTCGAACCCGAACTTGCGCGGCAGGTAGTACGACTGGAAGAAGTGGGTGTACCGCGACTCGTGATGATGTCCGCCGTAATACTGCCACCCCAACTCGCGTTCCAGGATTTCCTGTGCCGCGCCGTGGGAGTAGTGGAGGAGGTAGAGAAATGGCACGGCTTTGATACCGCGCACCAATCGGTGGTAGAGAAAACGGCCGATCGTCAACGTGGGAACCGTGGTCGGAGAAATCGTCCCGAACCGCCTCTGAACCGCACGGACGTATCGACCATCCATGTACGTCCAATCGATGGGGCATATGCTCTCCGTGCGAAATGAATGCCCCAGCAGGATGTGCTTGATGCCTTCCTGTGCGGCGACACTATAGAGCGCCCCGCCGATGGCTACATCGGTCGGAATCTCGGCTTCAGGCACCGACGCCTCCAAGAAGGCGACCTGCAGATCCTTGAACTCCTCCCAGTCGGCGACGATCGTGTGCAAATCCACGTTCAGCGCGCTGCAGGCCCGCTTGATATTCGTGACGGCAATGTCCGAGTTCCAACTGTTATCGAAATGCACGGCGATGGGGCGCAGACCCAGCTGGACCGCGCGGTACATCAGGAAGGTGCTATCGCGCCCACCGCTGACACCGACCACGCAATCGTACTTGCGACCGCGCCCAGCCTTCTTGATTCTGGAAACCAGCCGCTCGAGTTGTGCACTCCCCTGCTCGTTGAGAGGGTACATCTCATCGAGTATGTCGTGCAATCTGCAGAAGTTGCACACCCCGTCTTCGTCAAACGAGATGGACTGCCCCAGAGTGGTGTCGGAGACACAGCGGGAGCAGGTTCGCACAGAATCGCGGGAGCGGTTCTCCCACGATCCGGTGTGGCGATCTTCCGCGAAGGGCTTGCTTTGCCCGCGGGAATGCGACTCGGTGACGGTCATAGCGCCCCCTGATGCTGTTTAGATCGAGTTCCGCCTCATGGCGTCGGGAGACGATAGCGGTTGGGTGGGGGAGGGGTCAAGTCCAGTCCTGATCGCAAACGAGTTGAGCCACTTGGCCGCGCGGGTGGTCAAGCCACGCTTACTCCACGCCTCCTCAGCCCGCCCCCATCCCCCAGAGTCCAGCCCGAATACGCATTCCGCCCAACCTGCGTAAGCATTAGAATGCTTGCCGGAGTTCCTGCCCTACGAGGTCGGATTCCCCGGGGCGAGAACCGTCACAGAACCTGCTGCAACAGTGGTTGAGAGACGGCCATGACGCGACTGCCGTGGATCGCAATGTACCTGGCTCAGTTGGGGCTCCTCTCCGGGGGGCTTGGGTGCCTTGCTGTCCACTTGCCACGTGCGCTGCCTATTCCTCGATTGGCAAGATTCCTTCTGGGATTTTGCATTACCCCGTTCGTGGTGGGGACCTGGATGATTGCCTGGTCCGCCATTGCCCCTGGAGCCCCCACGTGGACCTTTCTGGGACTCCCCGCTGCCGCCGCAGCGGCCATGCTTGCATGGTTTGGCCCGCGTACGCCGGCCCGGCTTCTAAGGGCGTGGGCTCGGAGTCTTGGCCCGAAGAGAATCATGCCCTCCGTGGCGCTGGTCTATGTGGTGCTCGCAGTAGTGCTGGCGATCCTCATTCCCAAGCTGGCCCACAACGCCCGGCCCGCCGTTTGCGGATTCGACGCCCTCTCCTACCTCGCGGAAGCGCTCCCGTTTGCCGAACAGCGATCGATTGAGGCGGCCAATGACTTCCGCGGCAAACCGGACGGCTCATTGCGCGGCGAGACCCACAGCTTTCTCTATCCTGCCTTTCTTAGCCACGCGCTTCTCAACTGCGGAAACCGGCAGGTGGGATTCCCGAACGACCATGCAGCCCGGGTGGCCTTTCAGGTCACGTTCCTCTACCTGCTTCTGGCCATCGCAGCGGCGGCGGGGGTGGTGCGATACGCTGGAGTCGGCGCGCTCGCGGTCCTACTGGTGCTTCAAGTCCCGCAGTATGAGTACATCTCCAGCAACGCCAGTCGCGATGCTTTCCGCATCATCCCGCTCATGCTGCTGTTGGCGATACTCGCCGGACTCTCTCCCCGGCGGATGCGCGTCGCCAAGATGGTCCATACTGTGTGGGCGCCGTTTGCGCTCGCGGCCTGGTCCCTCACGGGGCACGTGCTAGGCGGATTCGTGGTCGTGATGCTGACACTGGCCTGGCTCGCCTGGAACGTGGCTAGACTCAACATCGGTCTTCGCACCCTTGCCATCACCGCCGCCTTAGCCATGGGGGCACTGCTGGGGGCCGAGGATCGATTCGCGGCCTTGCTTGAGACCGGCAGCGTACTCGGCGACAACGCTTACGAGAACGACGCCGTGGCAGGCACACCCCTGGAGGAACTGTGGGAGAAGTGGGAAGACAGCCGGCTCGAGGGGACAGCCGACGTCGTGAAACGGATCGGTGTTCATCTGGCGAGGGACCAGGGCCGGATGAGCGTGCCAGGGCTACTGATTGCCGTTGGCGTGCTAGTCTGGTGGGTTCGGCGAGGATTCCCTACCCGGAGGCACGCCGATTCCATCCCGTTCCTGGCCCTCTCGACTTTGTCGGTAGCTCTCCTATTCACGGACCTTTTTCAGACCTCGCATTTCAATCTCTCGGAATGGTTCGTTAGGAACTTCCGCTACGCGCTTCACTGGTATCCTATGGCCGCGGTTTGCGTATCGACGAGCTTGACGCACGCGTATGCATCGTGGTCCCGGCAACGGGGCGTTGCTGCCAGGCCCTCGGCTGCCTCGTCGCCGGCGCGCGCCTCACACGTCAGCCGCGGATCCACCGCGGTGGTGGGAGCACTTGGACGCCGTCGAGCGCCGTTCGCCGTCCGGCTCTCTGTGCAGTTCATGCAACTGCGGATCCTTGCCAGCTTCGAGGCCCGCTCCCGCCCGGCGGATCGTCGAAGCGGTCTTGGCAAGCCTGTCGCAGCGATTTTGATCGTCACTCTGATTGGCGCGTCGGCCCTGTCCACATTGGCCTCGCCGGCCTGGCAGGTCGTCAGTCCGGGCGCCGCCAATACGGCGGTCGCCGAGAACGTTCGAGCGCTCGAACGCGCCGTGCGCGACCTGCCGGCGGGAGACCGATTGCTTCTGCAGGAC
Source organism: uncultured Pirellulales bacterium (assembly GCA_964434165.1). Taxonomy (GTDB): domain Bacteria; phylum Planctomycetota; class Planctomycetia; order Pirellulales; family Thermoguttaceae; genus CAYSUS01. Next base: position 17,061 of record CAYSUS010000044.1, on the reverse strand, counting down.
GACCGCTTCAATTACTACCTGCGAAATCGCGCGATGCTTCTCTTCTGTCGCCCGGGCCGTCAGGTGTTCCGGGCGCGGTCCTCGGAGGAGCTTCTTGACATAGTCGATCGGCTCGGCATCGGGGCCGTCGCGCTGGAGAACGTCTTGCTTCCAGGGTTTCTGGACCAGAGCGTTCTTCTTGACACGCTGACGAATCCGCGCCATGCGCTCCCGCTCGCCCGCACGTCCTCCCTCTCGGTGTTCGAGATGGAATCTCGCGGGGACGAGGAAGCACTCTTGGAACGGTCGAGTTGTGTCGTCGTGTCGCCCAACGACCGATGGGACGGACCGTCGGCCGGAGAAGTTCGACTGCTGGAAGAGGCTGTTCCCGGGCTGAGCGTCACTACGGAAAACGGCGGATTCCAGTTCGCCCGCGTCCGCGGTGGGGATGGTCTCCAGGTCGTCTCGATTCGGCCAGCCGTCGAGACGGGGGGACTCCTCACGGCGCTCTCCCGGCTGGCAACCAGGGGCGGTCGGTGCTCGGCCCAGCCGCGGACCGATCCAAAGGCGTACCCTTCAGACGATTATGGCGGAGAGGTCGTACCAGCCTACGATGAATGCGAACCCCTCGAGGGCGCTTCGACTGCCAATCGTAACGACAAGTCGAGTATCCAGCTCGAGATAGACGTTGCTGAGATTGGGTTGGACGTGGAGTCACTGGCCGGCTGCCATGTCGTGGCAACCATCACGTCGCCGCGTGGCACGGAGCCGCCCGGCGAATGCGTGTTGTCGATTACCGAACAGGTCGAAGAAGGCTCGCCAGCCGTGGAGACCAAGAGGAGGCAGCTCATCCGTCAGAAGATGCCGACGGGTCAGCTTCGCAAGGGCATTCGTCCCGGCGCGTCGAAGGTTGTTGTGGGGCTGCAGTGGTCGCCGACCTTCTCGCAACGAGAGCTGCAGATTCAGCACTGGGAGATCCGAGTCGAAGACCCACACGCGGCGCCGCGGAAGACTTGCGAACCTCGCCCTGAAACCGCGGGGCAGCGCAGTGGTCGGGAATCGCGGCGCTCGTGACCTGACGCGTTGAGGAGAGGAGGGACCGCAGATAAGACGCGTCCATCGCCAAGTGCCCGCAGCACCGGCTGCGAAGCCACCGCCGGACCGCTCTTGTCCCCGAAGTCTGAATCCGGCGAGCACCGACGGTCTCAGTCACTTGCCTAGTGTTTCCACTTGGTCGTCTGTTAGCGCCGGAGAACTTCTGGTAGCGGTTCGCCCTCGCTGCCTCCCAGGTCATTGGCGGGAGCCGCCCTGCGTCTCGGCGGACGCCTGGCTGGGCCGGAGTCGCTGCGCGCGGACGTCGAGTCCGGGCTCAGGCAGAACGCCGAGTCTCAGAAGACGCCGGCACGCTTCCGGCGCCCGAGCGCTCGTGATCCAGCCGCTCCATCGGCCTGAATCGAGGGGCCCTGCGCCGCCGCATGGCGTCGGTGCCGAATACCACCATGCTGGCCACTCCTAGGGCGGCGATCTCGACCAGGATGATGCGGACGAGGAACGGCTGACCGACCGTCTTGACGGAAATCGGAGTGTTCGAATCCACCGCGAAGAAGGCCCTCTGCCGCTCCGTCTCCGCGTCCCATTGAAGCAACGCCTGCTCGGCATCCACATAGGCATCGCGGCTGGAATCAAGTCTGCGCCGGGCAAGCATTACCTCGACCAACGCTTCCTCAGCCTCGGACTGAAGGGACTCCGTTTTCTTCAACGCGGTCAAGAGCGTCTTCGATGCCCGATCCCGGACCGCCTCCAGTGCCGACGATCTCCCGGGATCGGAGGCAAGCCCTTCCTCGCTGGCGTCCGGGATTGGCTTTCCGTCCCCTTCAGTGAAACAGGCGCGAGCGTCGCGAAGCATTGCCTCGGCCTCGATGCTCGCGATCGTCCGCTGGAGAGCCTCAACACGATCTCGGGCGGCCTCAAGCTCGGTCGTGGTTTCGGCAAGCCGCTCCCTCGCCCGCGTTTCGAGATAGGCCTTTTCTTGTTGCCGGTAGGCCCTGAGGAGTGCGTCCTTGCGGACGGCCATTTTCTGCCTGGTGCCTTCATCCCGCTGCCGACGGACGGCCTCCACCGCCTCGATTCCATATTGAGCAGCCCGGACGACTAGCACCTTCGCTTCTTCGGGCACAGCCGTGACCGCGGAGAAGCGAAGCTGAGGCCTGTCTTCGACCGGTGACACCGAAAGGATGGAGCGGAGCCCGTCCGCCGAGTGGAGACGTTCGTCCGAAGCTTCTTGAACCGCAGCGGTCGCCAGCTTGTCGAGAACACCTGGGGCTAGAGCTACGCGCGCATATTCCTCGAGGACGATGGCTCGCGGTTGAGTCCAAAGATCAAACCACGTTCCGGGCGGTGGCTGCGCCCCAGCGACGTCCGAGTTGAAGGCATCGCCTCCATGCGCCGATTCCGGAAAGCTATCGGGACGCGGCACATGCGCGCGGGCCGTCACAACCACATCCGCACGATAGCGGACGGGCTGCCGAAGCAATGCGGCGCTTCCGACAATCGCGGACAGCACGGCGGCCGCCAACAGGATCTTCCAGCCTCGGGCCAACGTCATGAGCGCTTGCCAAAGGTCGATGTCTTCGTCGCCGTGCGCGGAAATAGGTCGCGAAGGCGCCGAGTGAAGCCCTGGTGCGTCGTGGGACATGGGTCGGCCGGACTCGCTCGAACTGGGGAGATGCTTGCTTTGGGGCGCTCGCGTCACGGCTTCCGGCATTGGCATTGTCTGTCGGCCGCGCATTTCGGGCGAAGAATACCCGCCGCGTTCCAAGGTGACAAGACCGGAATGGCATCGAGCCGGTCTTCGGGTGCAGAAACGCTGTTGCGAGGGACTTGCGTCTGGTTGGATGTCAACGGGAGACTGGGGGAAGATCGGGTACACCTACGCGGGCGGGGGGGGTAGGCGCAAGTTCCAGGGGAATCGAAGGATGAGCAAGGATGCTCGGAAGGTAGATGGGGAGTAGTCGCCGGCGGTGGTGGGGAAGATGAAGGAGTTGGCCCAACTGATCTCCGCGGAGGAGTTCGGCCCGGGGGGATTCCGAAAGGACCATTCACAAGGGCCGGCCGGTCAGTTCCGCCCTCCTTGAATCGATGATCAAGGAGGTCAAATACCGGGTCAAAGGAACCGAAAGGTTCTGGAACGACGATCCTCGCGGCGAAGCGATCCTCCCCGTTCGGGCGGCTCTGCTCAGCCACGACGATCGCCCGGCCCGCCACCTCAACGGCTCCCCGTACGCCCGCGCGCACCCCCCCGCGAGAACCGCCTCGCAAGAAACACGTAGGTTGCTTGCACCCTTTCGGTTTTCGGCTTGCGGCCCGCCCGCCGCCTACGGCAGCCTCACCGGCTGGGCGTCGGCCCGGTCGCAGGCGCGGCGGTAGGTCTCGTCGTCGATCCCGTAGGAGAGCAGGCGCACGCTGCCGTCGCAGAAAGCGAACTGGCAGCCGCCCGGGTGCGGCCCGCTGAAGGCTTGGGGAGTGTCCACGCCGGGCTGGTCCTGGCGCAAGGGATAGCGGGGACCGCCGAAACGGACGTTGTCGCAGCCGTAGCCGATGTACATGTTCTGGGCGTTGCCGTAGCCGGTCCACGAATCGTAGCGGTCGGGGTTGATCGACTTCTCGCCGCAGAAGACCGTGTTGCTGGTCCCGTCGCGCACCAGGGCGAGCTTGATCTAAAGGTTCGAACACACGATGCCGCTTCCCCAGTCGCCGTCCGGCTGGGGGAACGCGTACGTGTGCTCGTCGGAGAGCTCTTTGGGGCCCGGGCAGGTCGTCGTGAACAGTGTCCCGCCGTTGGCGGCGTAGCACGAATTGGCCACGACGTCCGCCGCGTCGCAGCGCACGCCATCGACGGCCGGATTGCGGGGCGGGCGTCGCGGACGCTGCCCTGCTCGATGAACGGAAGGATGCTCAAGCACCACCCTCCCGGCTGTTGCGCCCCGAAGCCCCGATCGGGATCGCCGACCCATTGGTACCCCCAACCGGCGCAGGGGAACGTGCCATGGGCGGACTGGTGCGCGTGGGCTTCCAGGCCGAGCTGCTTGAGGTGGTTCGCACATTGCGTGCGCCGGGCAGCCTCGCGCGCGGACTGCACCGCCGGCAGCAGCAGGGAAAGGAGGATGCCGATTGGGCTATGGGCGGCGTGTCTTTGCGCCCCGCACTGCGGTCGCACGCCGCCGCGGCGACTGAGCGTGGCCAACGTGCTCCGCGCGTTTTGGCAGACCCTCCGCGATGCCGTGCCCGTGCGGCGCGACCTGGAGCTTTCCGAACAGCTCAAGCGGGCGGTGCTCGACGACTATCCGCGCAAGGACAAGACCAGCCGCGGCTATCCACGCAAGAAACAGGAACACCCCGCCGGCGCCCCCAAGATCTGCAACGCCACCCCCAAGCAACTCCGCGTGGCGAGAGAAATCAAGCACACCGAAAGAAGGTCAACGGCGTAGGGTGGCACCCGGCACGATTCGCTACTTGAGCTCCTTGATGTAGATGTTACGGAACTGGATGCAGCTCGAGGCGCCCCGCCAACGCTTGGTCTTCTCGTCGTAGCCGCCGTGCTGCTGAAGGCCGATGGGGCCGCTCTCGGGCACGCCGGGAAGCGGGGCGTCGATGACCGTCTTCCCGTTCAGCTCGACCGTGAGGTGATCGCCCTTCATGGTGATCTCCTGCACGTTCCACTCGCCGTGGGGCTTGTCGGCCACGACCTTGGGCACGTACTGCTTGCGGGCCTCCTCGGAGAGACTCTTGTCCGTGCGATAGCCCCAGACCTCGCCCGAGCCCATCGAATTGAGCCAGATGTTAGTCTGGGCCTTCTGGTGGCCGCGCACGAAGATGCCGCTGTCGGGCGAATAGGCGTACTTCTTGCCGTCCTTGCCGGTCTCGCTGCCGTAGAGGTCCTTGGCGGTCTTCAGGCGCCACTCGATGTGCAGCACGAAGTCGCCGAACGACTTCTCGGTCCACAGCGTGCGGCTGCGGGCGTCGTAGTCGAGCACGCCGTCGTCAAGCACCTTCCAGTGGTCCTCCCCCCCCTTGGGCACCGTCCAGCCGGCGAGGTCCTTGCCGTTGAACAGGGGCACCCAGCCCTCGCCCTCGGGCTTGTCGGCCCCAGCGGGCAGGACGAAGACGGCCAGGGCGAACGATACGACGAGCACCGCGGTCACGAAGCGTCTCATGGTTCGGTCCTCCGGAACAAGGTGGGTCGAGGTGGGCGAACTCTGGGGGCCGGCCGCCGCCGCGGCACGGGGCGGAGGCGGATCGCCCCGCGGGAGTCATCGTAATCGACCGGCCGGGCGGAATCCAGGGTAATGGGTCGCAGGGTGGGTGACCGGGGCAAGCCCAAGGCCTTTTAGCACCTCGCGGCGTTCGTCAAGGGGGGCGGCCACCTGTTGGTGATGGGCTCGTTCAACTGCCGCCACACGGAACACCTCCAGCAGTTTCGGTCTGTCGTTCGGGTTCAACCACGGCAGGAGCTTCGAGCGGGTGCCGGGGAAAGAGCGAACTGCTCTTCGCCAGCAACGAGGAGTCGGTGCCCGAGGGACGACAAGATGCGCAGCGCCGGCCACTTCCGCGTCTCGGTGCCGCACGTGGTGCTGCTGAAGCGCGGTCCCAAGGACTCCGTCGCCGGCGGGCCGGCCGTGGCCGCGCTGGAGCACGAGAAGGGCCGGGTGACCTACACCGCGGCCGAGCCCAACTGGCGGAAGGACTTCTGGCTCATCCCGTGCCTCCTTTCGCGGGTCGCGCGCGGGTGTTCCACGTGAAGGCACCAAATCTGAAACACGAAACTCGACATCCGATGCGAGTCCAGAGCACGACATCCGAATGATTGAAACGCGCTATTCGAACCCGCTGCCCGCTCCTGCCGTTCTTCTTTCGGTCATTGGGATTCGTTTCAGATTGCGTGCTCCGTATCTCGGATTCGGGCTGCTTCGCGGCTGCGGCTCACCGCATCCGCGCGGGAGGCTGCTTGCCCTGGCGGAAGAGGTAGATCGAGACGCCGTCGTTGGCGCGGATCGCGGACTTGACGGCCTCGGGGTTGCGCTGGCAGCGGAGGAGGGTCTTCCACGAGTAGAGGTGGCGCGGCTCATGGAAGTCGGAGTTGGCGATGTAGTTAAACTTCTTCAGGCCCACCACGTTGAACAGGTCGTCGCGGTTGGCCACCTCCCAGGCGTCGAACAGGTGGACGAACCGTTCGTGGTTGTTCCAAAGGTACATGAGCTGGTCGGTGCCGTGGGCGGCGCCGCGGTGCGGGTGGGGAGCCACGGCCACGCCGCCCTGCGCGTGGATCGCCTCGACGATGCCCTCGGCCGAGAGGTCGGGATCGACGTACTGCTTCAGGTCGATGGCCAGGATGTGGTAGCCGGCCGTGTTGTTCGTCACCTCGGCCCTGGGGATGAGCAGCATCTGGTACGTCTCCCAGGCGCGCCGGGCCTGGTGCCATAGGGCCTGCTGGTACTCGGCGAACTGCCCGCGCAAGACGACCGGCGGGCGATCGCCGCGGGCCTCGACGCCGGCGAGCCACCGGCTGTCGGCGATATGATCGGAGATGCCGATCACGTCGAAGCCCGCGGCCCCGTACAGATCGACGACCTCCGCCAGCGGCAGGGCACCGTCGCTGTGCGCCGTGTGGATGTGGAAGTCGCAGAGCAGCCAGTCGCCGACCATGACTCGTCGTGTCTCCGTCGCCACGAAGTGAGGGGGAAGATCGTCATCCTATACCTTGGCAGCCCATACCGCAATCACGGGGCAGCTGAAGCGATGGACCTCACCTGGACGGACGAAGCGGGACTCCCAGGACCGGCCGTTCTGGTACAGTGTCTTGGGCGGTTGTGGCTGGGCTGTGAGGTTGACAATGATCGAGAAAGCGCGGGCGGTCCATCAAGATGGGGCGTTCCTGCCGGAGAACACGGAAGTCGGACTACCCGCGCAGCCAAGCATGACGCGCGGTCCCACCGTATGCGACGTCGAGGAGCGCACGCGCATTCTTCAAGGCCTGACCGAACGAATGAAGAAGAACTGTCTTCCGTCGGAAACACCGCGGCTGAGGCGGGATGAGCTGCATGAACGCCGTTGACAAGAACGTTCTGGTTTACGCCCACGACGCGCGAGAACCCGAGAAGCAGGCGACCGCCCTCTCCCCCATTCAGGCTCAGACCGATTGCGCTCTTCTCTGGCAGATGGCCTGCGAGTACCTTGCCGCTCAACCCGCCTCCGCCCCCGCGGGCAATACGAAGATCTTGCCGTCGCCCTGGCGCCCGGTGCGCGCGGTCTCGACGATGGTGCGTATCACCTCCTCGACCCGGAGGTCGTCGACCCACAGGGTGAGCATCACCTTGGGCAGGAAAGCCAGCGAGTACTCGCTGCCGCGATACTCGTCCAGGTAGCTCTTCTGCCGGCCGAAGCCCTTCACCTCGCGCACAGCGACGGCCTCCAGCGGGGCGTGGCGCAAGGCGTCGAGGACCTTCTCGGCCAGGTAGGGCTTGATGATGGCGACGACCTGCTTCACGGCGGGCGCTGGGGGATCGGCGGGTGGAGTGGGGGATGATGTGGGATGCTGTTGCAGGGGGACAGTCCCCGATCTCAGACGCTGAAGCGGATGAACACGATGTCGCCGTCCTGGATCACGTAGTCCTTGGGCTCCTGGCGCATGAGGTGGTGGGCCTTGACCTCGCGCTCGCTGCCCAGGCGGAACAGGTCGTCGCAGGTCATCACCTCGGCGCGGATGAAGCCCCGGGCGAGGTCGGTGTGGATGTTGCCGGCGGCCTCCACGGCGGTCGTTCCCTTGGGGATCATCCAGGTGCGGACCTCCTTGTCGCCCGCCGTGAAGAAGAGCAACTGTCCCGAGGCTTCCATGAGCGAGCGGATGAGGTGGTCCTTGTCGGTCCCTTCCAGGCCCATCTCCTGCTCGAATTCCTCGCGATCCTCCGGGCTCATCTTCGAGAGCTCGAACTCCAGCCCGACCGGCACGGACCAGCTGGCGACGCCCCCGGGGGCGAGGTGGTCGAACCGTTGCGGGTCCGACTCGTCGTCGGCCACGTTGACCACGAGGAAACGGCTCTTCTCCGACAGCAGCCGGAAAGCCCGGGTGACCATCCGCTGCTCGTCGGTCATGTCGGCCGCGGTAACCGGCTTGCCCGCCTCCATGGCCTCCAGGACCATCTTCAGCGTGGCCTCTTCGTGGACCAGGTGCTCGCGCTCCGGCTTGGGGATCGGCTTGGTGAGCGACTCCTCGATCCGCTGGATACGGCCGCCGACGATCTCCATGTCGGCCAGCAGGAAATCCTCTTCCAGGGAGCGGAGGTCGGCCGCCGGGTCCGATCCGTCGTAGGCGGCCAGCACGAGCACCAGACAGTCGGCGTTGCGGATCAGGGCGAGGCGTGCCGGGTTGCCCTCGTGCGTGCGGCTGAGGCCCGGGATGTCCGTGATCTCCAGCCCGGCCATCGTGACCTTCTTGGGGTGGAAGATCTCGCAGAGCGGCTCGACGCGGGACTCGGGGACGGTGGCGATCGCGCTTTGGCCGCTGTGGACCTGCCCGGGATCGGCCGGCACGCCCGTGAGCCACTCGAACAGCGTGCTCTTGCCGGATCCTTGGTAGCCGACCAGGCCGATCTTCATGAGAGGAGGGATTGGGGATTAGAGATTAGGGGCGGCGCCCTGTTTGTTGTAGTGCTTCCAGCCACCGTTCTACCTCCTGGGCCTCGCGGCTGTCCAGGGCCACCCCGCCGAAGCGGACGCGGTAGAACGCGGCGGCCACGCGTCGGGGCAACTCGGCAAGGTCCTCCGAACCCTCCTCGGCGGCCAGCACCGGACCGGCCTCGGCGGCGAACTCCCAGGGCGTCTGCCCGCTGCGGCGGTGCAAGCCGCGGCGGGCGAGGAGGGTCTCCAGTCGCTGGTAGAACTCGACGCGCGGCCGCCGGCCCGCGCCTGCGATGCGGCGGGACTCGGCCAGGCGGCGCGCGATCCGATGGATCACGATCTGCACGAGCCGCCCCAGCCCCATCACGATCAACCCCAGGACGAAGACCACGACGAAGCCGCGCCAACTGAACCAGTTGCCGCCGACCCACGAGGCGAACGCCGTGCGCACGACGCTGCCCAGTCCTGCGACCAGCCCCCACCACCACGCCGGGTCGGAAAGCTGCTCGCCGAGCCGCTGAAGCGATTCTGCCACCGGTCGGTAGATGGCCTCTTGCTGTCGGGGACGGTCCATCTCCATGACGTAGTTGGTCCACAGGGCGTCGAACCAGCTCAAGGAACGGACCACGCGCTGGCTCCACGACGGGGAGGCGGCGGCGTCGCTCTCCGAGCCGCCGGGCGTCGGGTCGAGTCGAACCCAGGCACCGGCCGCCCATTCCCGGTGCTGCTCGCCGTGGAACAGATGCTCGGGGACCTGGCGCGGCGGCAGGTACGCCTCGACCCAGGTATGCGCGTGCCACTGGCGTACCTGGTAGAACTGGCCCAGGTTGTTCCACTCGTCGCAGTGATAGCCGACGACCAGCCGGGCGGGGATGCCCTGGCTGCGGAGCATCAGGACCAGGGCCGAGGCGAAGTACTCGCAGTGTCCCCGCGGGTTGTTGGCGATGAAGTCCTCCAGGGGGTCGACCGTCGGGTCGCGATTCTGTCCTTGAAGGCTGTACTGGAAGCGCTTCGACGTGCGCAGGCGGTTTTCCAGCATGCGGGCAAGAGACAGCCGGTCCCGCGGGGACCGTTCCGACTCGCGGACCCACTGCTCGGCCAGCTCGACCAGGCTGGGGACCGCCGAGCGGCCGTCGGACAGCGGCATCTGCAGAAGCGACGCGGTGGGGAAGAGGTCCTCGGCCGGCGTGAGCGGGACCTGGGACCCGTCCACCAGCGCCGAGGTCATCAGCTCGTAGGCGAATCGCTTGGGCGCGAGCTCGGGGGGCCGGCGAAGCTGTCGGCGGGCCCGGTCGAAGAGAAGCTCGCCGCCGACCTCCGTCTTGGCGAACGGCCATACGCAGAACAACTGCTCGCAGTCCATCGGCTCGATGGTGATCTCCTGACGGACGAGCCCCTCGTGCGTGAGCAGGTTGGTGGGCTCCAGGGGCGCCACGCGCGCCCGGATGCGTGCCGGGCTGAATCGCCAGTCGCCTTGGCTGTAGTGATTCAGCACGGCGCCGCGGAGGTAGATGTCGCCCTGGACCCGGTACGTCTGGCGGTCGCGGTCGGTGAAGCGGACCCGCATCACCTCCTGGGGCTTCTGGATGATCTCGCCGAGCTCGCCGAGGCGGACGCGATCGGAGAACCCCACGGCATGGCGCGGCGCGACCATCGCCCCGCGCCAGGCGCTGCCGCCGACGCGCGGCACGGTGAAGAACAGCACCACGGTCAGGGCGAGCGTGCCGGCCCCCATCGCGCCCAAACGGCGGAACAGCTCCCCGTCGAGCCCCGCCGCGGCCGGCCCCGCCGCGGCCGTGAAGACCGCCGGCTGCGCCGCAAGCGGCCAGCGCCGGCCGCGCGGCGCGGGCTCGGCGTGCGCCTCCCCCGCGCGCTCGTGCGCCAGGCGCTCGCGGTGCAAGTAGAACAGGGCCAGTGCCGAGAGTCCCGTGAGGAGGTACAGGATCAGCATCACGCCGAACCAGAAGCCCTGGTTGAAGGCCGCGGCCACAACCACCTGGAGGAGGCTCACCGTGGCCAGTTGCCAGTAAGCCCGGGTGTCCTTCTCCTGAAACAGGAGGACGATCTGTAGATACACCAGTAGCCGGGAGATGAACAGCAGTTGGGTCATCCCCCGCAGGCTGCCCAGGTCGGCCATCACCAAGACCAGCGCCGCCAGGGCCACGAGGTTGGCCACCATGCGGTTGAGGCGGAACCAGCCCGTCACGTCGGTCAGCCATACCGAGGAGGCGGCCGCGACGATCATCACCATCGGCAGCGTGGGGTCCTGCTGGCCCATGCTCAACAGGAGCGTGCCCAGCGCGGCCAGGACGGCCATGTTGATCTGGAGGAGGCGCTTGAGAAACACGGCGCGTGCGCTCCCGCTCTATTCGGTCTGGAAGTAATCGGCCAGCGATGCGTCGGCCGTGTTGAAGAGGCGGAGGAACCGGGCGGCGGCGCGGCGGCCCGGATCGCCCCACACGCCGCCGAACCGCGCGGCGTCGGCCAGGTCGACCGGGCGCGTGCTCAGCAGCACGATCTCGGTGCCCGACTCGATCTCGTCCAGACCGCGGGCAAGGAGCGCCGGCAAACGGTCCTCGCTGTGCGACTCGGCCAGCGCCAGGCTCTGCATCGAGTCCTGCAAGAGCGCGGCCGAGGCCGGACCGCTGAGCCACACCGGCTCCGGCGCGGCGATCCCCAGCATGACGTTGCTCCCGCCCTTGCGGCACAGGTCGGTCACCACGGTGGCGGCGAAGCTGACGGCCAGCTCCACCCGCTCGTGGTCCTCCAGCGAAGGCGCCTCCGGACGCCACAGGTCCACGAGCACCGCCACGTCCCGGTTGCGATGCTGCTCAAACTGCTGCACGACCAGGGTATCGTGCCGCGCGGAAGACCGCCAGTGGACCCAGCGCATCGTATCGCCCTCGCGCCACGGGCGCACGCCGAAGAAATCCCCCTGGGTGCGGCCGTAGCGCCGCTCGCGCCGGTGCGTGCCTTCGAAGGCCTCGTGGTGCCGGGTGATCCATCGGCGCGTAAGACGGCCGAGTCGCGGGTAAACGAGAAGCTCCCGCGTGTCGGCCGACGCGATGGAGCGGCGGAGCAGGCCGAAGGGAAACCGCGTCGATAGCCGCATCGGACCCAGCCGGTAGCGCCCGCGCCGGTTGAGCCGGCCGCGGTAAGCCCGGCTCTGCGACGCCCCCGCCGGGAGGTGGGCGAAGTAAACGCTCAGGCGGGCGAAGGGCTCCGCGGCGTGGGCGTTCTCAGCGAGAATCGGCTCCTCGGCCACCACGGCCCAGCTTGCGCCGCGGCGGCGGTTGGTCACCTCCACGTGGACCACCAACAGGTCCCCGGCGCAGATGGCCTGCGGGAGCCGGCGTCGCGCCTCAAGGCCCCGCATCGAGACGACGACCTGGCGCCAACTGAGCAGCAGCGGCCCGGCCATCAGGCCGGCGAGCATGAACAGCAGGTTGACCTCGCGGATCATGGCCCCGGCCAGCACGGCGGCGAGCACGGCCAGGTAGGCCCAACCTTCCAGGCAGAACGAAGTACGTCGCTGGGCGGGCATGGCTCAGTTACCGCCGGGAACCGAAGGAGGGGCAATGGCGGCCGGATGCGGAAACGTGGCCATCCCCTCTCTTTCTGTGGTCAATGCCGTTCCCTCGCATGCCCCTACCCCGGCACCGGGGTCTCCTCCACGATCCGCTGGACGAGGGCCTCGATCGCCTCGCGCTGACCGCCGTGCAAGTAGCCTTTGGTGATCACGCGGTGGGCCAGGACCGGCACGGCCAGGCGCTTCACGTCGTCGGGCACCACGTAGTCGCGCCGCTCGGCGGCGGCCACGGCCTGGCAGGCCCGATAGTACGCCAGCGCCCCGCGCGTGCTCACGCCCACGTGGAAGTCCCCGCTCGCCCGGGTCGCATGGACGACGTCCAGCAGGTACCGGGCGATCGAGGGATCCACGCGGACTTCGCGAACCGCGGCCTGCATTTCCAGAACCTGCTCGCAACTGAGCACCGGCTCGAGCGAATCGACCGGCTCGCCCCGGCGGTGGCTGGCGAGCGCCTCCAGTTCCTCGGCCGGGGGCGGATAGCCGACCGAGACCCGCATCAGGAAGCGGTCCAACTGGCTTTCGGGCAGGGGATACGTCCCCTCGAACTCCATCGGGTTCTGCGTGGCGATGACCATGAACGGCTGGGGAAGCAAGTGCGTCTGGCCGTCGGACGACACCTGCCGGTCGCTCATCGCCTCCAACAGGGCGCTCTGCGTGCGGGGGGTGGTGCGATTGATCTCGTCGGCCAGCAGCACGTTGGCGAACACCGGGCCCTGGCTGAAGGCGAACGTCCGCGTCTGGGCGTCGTAGATGCTGCTGCCGGTGATGTCGGCCGGCAGCAGGTCGGGCGTGAACTGGATGCGGCGGAAGGCGGCGGCCACGCTCCGCGCCAGGGCCTTGCCCAGCAGCGTCTTGCCCACGCCCGGCACGTCTTCCAGCAGGATGTGCTCGCCGGCCAGCAGGGCCACCACGCACATCCGAACCGCGTCGGGCTTGCCGAGCACGACGCGGCCTACGTTCGTCTCGAGTTTGGCGATCAGTTGGCTCGGCGCGTGCGACATGCAGGGCTCCGAGTTTCGTTGGAAGCAACCGCCGGACAGGCGCACGGCGGGGAAACACCTCCATCGTAGCGGGGGGCCGCCCGGCCGGTCCAGTCCCGGGCTGCGCCGGCCCGGCAAGCCCCTCCGCAGAGGAAAGCCCCACGGCTCGGGTTGTGCCCCGCGTGCAGCCGCCGTTACACTGAAACATCTAGTGCCCCGGCTTGTCTTGCCGACGTCTGGTGCTCCCCTCGGAACGGGCAGTCCAAGCGATGGCCACGGCGGATCACGATTCGAGCCTCCAGATTGGCCCCGCCGCCCCGGGCGGCGACGCTCCGGTTCCGCGCCCCGCCGACACGGCAATCTGGCTCGACGGCGGCGTCCTCGCGTGCGCCTGCCCGAAATGCGCCGCTCCGATGTCCATCCGGCTGTGGCTTCTCACGGCCGACTGCTGGCGCTGCGGCACGAGTATCGAGCTGTCGGCGGAACAGGAGCGCCAGGCTTTGCGGCTGCTCAAGGAGCAGGAGCGCACAGGTGCCACGGTCAGTTCGCCTCCCCGCGATCCTTCCCAACGCGAACCCGGGGCCGAGTCACCGGGTGCCGCAGATACCCCGTCCACCACCGATGCTTCCAAGGCCCAGCCAGGCGGCCAGGCCCGTCCCAAGGAGCCGGACGGGCCGCAATCCCCGCCCCCCTTGCCCGGCGGCAAACCGGGAGTGCGACGGGTGCCGGCCGCCGAGGCAGCGCTGCGCAGGCGGCTTCGTAGGAGCCGCGATCCGAGGCCGATCGGCGCGATCCTGCTTGCGTTTCTCCAGGAGTTGCCCTCCTGGCTGATCAGCCTCGTGGTGCACCTGGTGGCCATGTTGCTGTTGAGCATCACGTTCCTGCCCGAGCCCGAGGAAGATCCCGAGCTGGTCCTTTCCACCAGCGTCGGTCCGATGGACCTGGAGACGCTGCTGGGCTCCGAGCGCGACCTGGCGGTGCACCGGCTGGAGCTGGACGACGGCGGCCTGCTGGAATGGAAGGCGTTGCCCGACGTGGAGCCGGTCGGGCGCCCGGAGCTCGAGTTGACCGGCAGCAAGCCGGACATAGGCCAGGCGATCCGCCCCTCGCCTCGCGCCGATCCTTTGGTGCTTCCGCCCTTACCGCCCGCCTCGGCCGGTCGCGCATACCTGGGGCGCGATCCGGCGATGCGGGGGCAGGTGGCGGCGCAGTCGGGCGGCAGCTCGGAGACCGAGGCCGCCGTGGCCCGGGGACTTCGCTGGCTCGCGCGCCACCAGAACGAGGACGGGAGCTGGAGCCTCCGCGCATTCCACAAGGCGGGCGACTGCGACGGGCAGTGCAAGGGCGCAGCGCGCGAGGAGAGCCTCACCGCGGCGACGGCCATGGCCCTGCTGCCGTTCCTCGGGGCCGGGCAGACGCACACCGAGGGCCGATACACCGACGAGGTGCTCAAGGGGCTCTCGTGGCTCGTCGAGCACCAGAAGCCCAGCGGCGATCTCCGCGGCGAGGGCAACTTCGGCCGGATGTACGCGCACGGGCAGTCGGCGATCGTGCTCTGCGAGGCCTACGCCCTGACGGGCGACGACCAGTTGCGCGACCCGGCGCAGCGGGCCCTGTACTTCATCGTCGAGGCCCAGCATGCGGCCGGCGGATGGCGTTATCACCCCGGCGAGGCCGGCGACACGAGCGTGGTCGGCTGGCAGCTCATGGCCCTGAACAGCGGGCGCATGGCGCACCTGCACGTTCCCGACGAGACGCTCGCCCGGGCGATCAACTTCCTCGACAGCGTCGAGACCGACCGCGTGGGCGGCACCTACAGCTACATGCCGGGGCGCGGCCGCTCGCACGTGATGACGGCCGAGGCCCTCCTCTGCCGCCAGTACCTGGGCTGGCCGCGGGACCACGAAGGGATGAAGGTGGGCGTACGGTTCCTCGTGGACGAGCACCTGCCCCGGGCCGAGAAGCCCGACGCCTACTACTGGTACTACGCCACCCAGGTGCTGCACCACTACGGAGGAAAGGACTGGCGCACCTGGAACGCGAAGATGCGCGACGTGCTTCTCGACACGCAGATCAAGAAGGGCCACGCCGTGGGAAGCTGGGCCCCGGAGGGCGGCCACGGCCCCCGCGCGGGCCGGCTCTACCAGACGGCTCTGGCGATCTGCACCCTGGAAGTGTATTACCGCTATATGCCCCTTTACGGTGCGGACGCGGTCACCCGCGAGGTCAAGCAGGCGCCGATGCCCGAGAGCGTGGACCTGTTCGAAGTGGCCAGGTGAGCCCTGCGATCAGAAGACTTGCGAAGTCTGCGGATTTCAAGGAGCCCGCTTCATGGACGCCAAAGACGCGATTCGCCAGGTGATCGAGGCCGGGCACATGCTCGCCCGGATGTACACCGACGATTTCTCCGACGCGGACCTGCTTGTCCGCTCCGTGCCGGAGGCGAACCACATCGCCTGGCAGCTCGGCCACGCCATCGGGGGCACCCGGGGCATTTTGGGGATGCTGGGCCACGACGGCCCGCCGCTGCCCGAGGGGTTCGAGGCCGCCCACGGCCGCGAGACCTCCTCGTCGGACGATCCGGCCGCGTTCCGCTCCAAGGAGGAGTACCTGGCCTTGATGGACCGGATGAAAGCGGCCTCGATGGCCGCGGTGGACGCCACGCCGAACGAGACGCTCGACGATCCCGGGCCGGAGGCCTTCCGTTCGTTTTGCCCCACGGTCGGCTCGGTGCTCTTGCTGCTGGGCACGCACTGGCTGATGCACGCCGGGCAGTTCGTTCCCATCCGCCGCAAGCTGGGCAAGCCGGTCATGTTCTGAGCGGGCGGGAGGAAGGCTCCTCGGGACGCCGCAGAACAGGCGAGTCCCAGTTCGCCTCGGCGATCAAGGTCCGGTATCATGGTGCCAAGCGGTGGCCTGCCGCGTTGCTGCGCGCAACCCCATCGACCGCCTCTCGCCAAGCTGTTCCTGGTCGCAGTTGAAGGAGACCGCCATGCGTTGCGGATTCGACCTGTCCTTGTTCCGTGTCGTCTCTTGCCGGTCAACCGTCGCCGGCCTGCTCGCCTTGCTGCTGCTGGGCGTTCCGGCCGAAGTGTCGCGCGGGGCTGAAGCCGAAGGAGCGGAGGATTTCGCGCGCCGCGTGCTCGCTCTGGCCGGCGTCGAGGGCGGGCTCGTCGTCCACCTCGGATGCGGCGCGGGTGAGAAGACCGCAGCGCTCGCCTCGGGCCGGTCGTTTCTGGTCCAGGGGCTCGACCGGGACGCGGCCAACGTGGACACGGCCCGCGACCTGGCCGCCAGGAAGAACCTCCGAGGTAAGGTCACCTTCGCCCAGCTCCGCGGCACGCAGCTTCCGTACGCCGACTGCGTCGTCAATCTCCTGGTGGCCGAGGACCTCGGCGACGTGCCCATGGCCGAGGTGACGCGCGTGCTCGCCCCGCGGGGCGTGGCCTGCGTGAAGACCGGCCAGGCGTGGGAGAAGACGGCCAGGCCGGTGCCCGAGGAGATCGACGATTGGACCCACTTCCTGTACGACCCGACAAACAACGCCGTGGCCGACGACCGCCGCGTGGGCCCGCCGCACCACGTCCAGTGGACGGCCGGCCCGCGCTGGGGGCGGAGCCACGACCACCTGGCCAGCATGAGCGCGGCCGTGTCGGCGGGCGGACGCCTGTTCTACATCATCGACGAGGGACCCGTGGCCTCGGTGAAGCAGCCTTCCGAGTGGCGCCTCGTGGCGCGCGATGCCTTCAGCGGCGTGCTCCTGTGGAAGAAGGAGATTGCGCCGTGGGAGGACCAGCTCCGCCCGTTCCGCAGCGGTCCGGCCGAGCTGGCGCGGCGCGG
>CAYSUS010000043.1:33349-64064 GCA_964434165.1 uncultured Pirellulales bacterium | reverse complement strand
CCGCTGCGGAAAGCCCGCCCTGATCATCAGCCACAACAAAACCCTGGCCGCCCAGCTCTACGAGGAGTTCAAGGAACTCTTCCCCGACAACGCGGTCTGCTACTTCGTCAGCTACTACGACTACTACCAGCCCGAGGCCTACATCCCGCAGCGCGATATCTACATCGAGAAGGACGCCTCGATCAACGAGGAGATCGACCGCCTGCGCTTGGCCGCAACCAGCGCCCTGGTCAGCCGCCGCGACGTGGTCATCGTGGCCAGCGTCTCTTGCATCTACGGCCTGGGGTCGCCCGAGGACTACCGCAAGATGATGGTCGGGCTGCGCCTCGGGCAGCAGGTCGATCGCGACGAGGTGCTTTCCCGGCTCGTGGACATCCAGTACGAGCGGAACGACGTCTCCTTCGAGTCCGGCAAGTTCCGCGTGCGCGGCGACTGCGTGGAGATCTGGCCCAGCTACGAGGAGTTCGCCTACCGCATCGAGCTTTGGGGCGACGAGGTCGAGCAGCTCTCGTACATCAACCCGACCAGCGGCGAGACGATCCAGCGTAAGGAGGAGCTCTACATCTACCCGGCCAAGCACTTCGTGCTGCCCGAAGAGCGGATCGCCGCGGCCATCGACGACATCCGCCAGGAGCTGCACGAGCGGCTCGAAGAGCTCAAGAGCCAGGGCAAGCTGCTCGAGGCCCAGCGCCTCAGCGCCCGCACCCGGTTCGACCTGGAGATGCTGCAAGAGGTCGGCTACTGCCCGGGCATCGAGAACTACAGCCGGCCGCTATCCGGTCGCCCGCCGGGCTCCGCGCCCGACACGCTGTTCAGCTTCTTCCCCGACGACTTTCTGCTGTTCGTCGACGAATCGCACGTCACCGTGCCGCAAATCCGCGCCATGTATCACGGCGACCGGAATCGCAAAGTGACCCTGGTGGAGCACGGGTTCCGGCTGCCCAGCGCCCTGGACAACCGGCCGCTGACCTTCGAGGAGTGGGAGAAGAAGACCAACCAGGTGATCCTCGTCTCGGCCACGCCGGGTCCGTACGAGCTGGAGCAGGCGGGCGGCGAGATCGTCGAGCAGGTGATCCGGCCCACCGGCCTGCTGGATCCGGTCATCGAGGTGCAGCCGGCCAGCCGACAGGTGCCGCATCTATTGGAGCAGATTCGCCAGCGGGCGGCGGGGGGCGAGCGCGTCCTGGTGACCACGCTCACCAAGCGCCTGGCCGAGGACCTGGCCGCGTATTTCAGCAAACAGGACGTGCGGTGCAAATGGCTGCACAGCGAGCTGGACGCCTTCGAGCGTGTCGAGCTTCTGCGCGACCTGCGCGAGGGGCGGTTCGACGTGCTGGTGGGCGTGAACCTGCTGCGCGAGGGGCTCGACCTGCCCGAGGTCTCGCTGGTCGCGATCCTCGACGCCGACAAAGAGGGCTTCCTGAGGAGCGAGACCTCGCTGATGCAGACGATCGGGCGCTCCGCGCGCAACGTCAACGCCAAGGTGATCCTCTACGCCGACGCCGTGACCGACTCGATGCAGCGGGCGATCGAGGAGACGGTGCGGCGCCGGGCGATGCAACAGGAGTACAACCGCCAGCACGGGATCACGCCGGAGACCATCCGCAAGGCGATCCGTGCCGGCATCGAGGCCGACGCGGCCGCCCACGCCCGGAGCAACGCCGCGGTGGGGCGCGGGGACGATGCCCAGTACATCACCGAGGAATATCTGGCCGAGCTGGAGGCCGAGATGTTCGCCGCGGCCGAGAGCCTGGAGTTCGAGCGGGCGGCGGCGATTCGCGACCGCATCGACCAGATGCGCAGCTCGGTGGGCAAGCGGCTCGACGAGGCCGACATCCGCCATGCGACCAAGAGCGAGCGAGGCCGCCGCCAGAAGCGACAGCGCCGCGGACGGAGCACCGTGCCGAAGCCGGAGAGCTGACTCCGCTCGCTCACGGTCGCGGCTCGGGTCCGGACGCTGGCTGGCTCACGCAACACCCGACACGAAACGAACCAGGGAACGCCCTGGCGAGCGTTCCCTGGCGGTCGCATTCGATTGCTGAGCGGAAGAACGTCAGTCCTTCTTCTCGTCGCCGCCGTTGTCGCCGTCCTTCTTCTCGTCGCCGTTCTTCTTCTCGTCGCCGTTCTTCTTCTCGTCGCCGTCCTTCTTCTCGTCGCCGTCCTTTTTCTCGGTCTTCTTCTCGTCGCCCGTCTTCTTCTTGGCGGGCTCGCCACCGCAACCGACGACGAACATTCCGCAGGCGAGGAGGACGAGCAGGGTACCGATGCGCTTCAACATGGCTTCACCTTTCCGAAACTCTTTGAGGGGAACATTTTGTGATCGCGGGAACCCTTTCCCGCGCATCGCTACTCCCCTTTCTGATCCTCGAAGGCGGGAGTTTATTCCCGCCAATCCGGTTTTTGCTTAGAATTGGCGGCGTGGGGGCGGGTTTTTTTCGCCTGGCGCGGGAATATTCTCCCCCCTCCAGGCATCTTGCCAGTTGAGGAACCGGCCATGGCGCACGAGGACTGCGCGACCGATCTGGCCCGGCTCGTGGCCGAGCACCACCAGCCGGTCTACCGGTACGCCTTCCGCCTGACCGGTTCCGCGGCCGACGCCGAGGACCTGACGCAGCAGGTCTTCCTCATCGCCCACCAGAAGGGGTGGCAGGTGCGCGAGAAGGACAGCCTGCGCGCCTGGTTGTTCACCGTGCTGAGGAACTGCTTCCTGAAGGGACGGCGGAAGCGCAGCCCGACACCCGCCGCGAATCTGGAGTTGAGCCTGGAATCCGTTCCGGAGAGAATTCCGGAGGAGCAGGAGATCGACTCGGACGAGTTGCAGCGGGCCCTCGATAGTCTGCCGCCGCGATATCGTCTGGTCGTGGCCATGTTCTACTATGAAGGGCTGGCCTACCGCGAGATTGCCGAGAAATTGGGCCTCCCGATCGGCACCGTGATGAGCCGGTTGGCCCGAGCCAAGTCGCACCTCCGTCAGGCCCTGTTCGAGCCCGGCGAGACGGAAAGCACCTCAGAGAACAGCCGAGAAGTTCAGGAAGACCAGAAGGAACGCAAGACGGCCACCACGCGCCAAGGATGATCCCATGGACCAGCCACCCCTCCGAGACCATCGCCTGATCGAGGCGCTGGAGGCGCTTCGTCCGGACGGCGAAGACCTCTCGGACCCTGCGCTGGCCTCGCTGGCCGATGCGTTGGCCGCGGACCAGGAACTGCGAGAGCTTCGCGATCGCTCGGCGGAGCTCGATCGGCGGCTGGGCGCGACGTTCAACCACGTGGCCGTGCCCGAGGGTCTGGCGGATCGGATCGTCGCTCGCGTCACTGCTGCGCCGGCGGCGGATCGGGCCGCGACCCGCGCTGCGCCGCGGCGGCGCACTCGGCGGTGGTTCGCCGGCGCCGCCATTGCGGCCTCCGTGGCCGCCTCGGTGGCGATCTGGGTCTTGCCGCTGCGTCGGCCCCAGCCGATGAGCGTCGAAGAGGTGCAGCGCGGGGCGATCGATTTTGCCCTCAGCCAGGACGACGCGCGCCAGCCAGGCGAGCTTCTCACGCAGCATAGCGAGCCGGCCGAGCTCCCCTTTAGCCGGGACCTCTACCACTACCGCGACATTCGCGTCCGCCATGTCGAGGGCCTGCTGGGCCGGAAGGGTGTGGCTTACGACGTGCGCAGCGACTTCGGCTCTTCAGCCACGCTGTACGTGGTCCGCATTCGGCAGCGGGGCGCCCCACCGGCCCCGCAGGATCTGCCCCAGCAGCCACCCGCCTATCGTGACACGACCAGCGGCACGCGCGGACTGCGGGCCGCGGCCTGGCGCTCGGGCGATCTGCTCTACGTCCTGGTGATCCACGGCGACCGGGAGCGGACGTACAACCACTTCGTGCTCCCGCCCGGCGCGGTGGCGTAAGCCGCCGAAGACTCTTGCTATCTTGCCGGGGATTCCCATTCTCCGCATGGCCGGGGTCCGCCAGCATATCCGGCAGAACTTCTCTAATCCCGCAGCTCATCGCAGGCCGAAAGGTGGAATGAGTGCTTTGGCGGGCGGCGAGGATCGGCTGCCCTCCGGCCGCTGATGCTGCCGCATCAGCGACCGCGCTCTGCGGGTGACTACTGGAACAGCTTGGCCGCCAACCGCGGCCCCCGACCGGCCTTGAGGCGCAGACCTCGGCCTGAAAGGAGACCTATCGATGACGAGGCTTGCGATCGCCCTGTGCGCATTGTCGGTGTTCGCCGTCGCCCCGGCGATGGCCCAGAACCGCTCGCCCCTCCCGCCTCCACTGCCGAATCACGTGGCACCGAGCAGCCCGCTCGCCATTTCGCCGGGCGAGGTGACGGCGACACCCGAGATGTGGTTCTACCAGCAGGAGCTGGAGCAGTATCATGACCCCAAGCTGGCCGTGCGCCGCAAGGCGGAGTTCCGCGCCGAGCAGCGCCAGCGCCGCATGGCTGCGCTGAAGTGGTTCGGCTTCTCCAACCAGCGTCCCACGGCCGGCGTGGACTGCCTGCACGGCGACTACTCGCCGGCGTGGACGGCCAACAACTCGCACTATCCGTTCCGATGGAGCGGCTACGGCCAGCCCTGGGTGGCCGCGGTACCCGTCGGCCGCGTGCTTTATTGAGTGGCCGGCGGCGAGTT
The DNA here is from genome assembly GCA_964434165.1 of uncultured Pirellulales bacterium. GTDB lineage: Bacteria > Planctomycetota > Planctomycetia > Pirellulales > Thermoguttaceae > CAYSUS01. The sequence continues at coordinate 59,439 of CAYSUS010000043.1, read as the reverse complement.
TCCAGTCTTCCCTCTCCCGCGCGGCAGATGGATTCCGGGGGGGTGAGGGCAGCTTGACCGGTTAAGCGGTTCGCAATCAGTCTCCAAAGCAAGACTTCCGAAGTCTCTAAGACTTCGGAAGTCTGTTCTTGCTACAATCCGGGCATGGAGATCGTTGCCCGACGCTACGATACGTGTCAGCCCGTGCGCCTGGGGATCGAAGGCGGGCTGATTAGCCAGGTCGAGCGGATGCCCGACGATGACGCAGAGGACCTCCCCTGGGTCTCGCCGGGCTGGATCGACCTCCAGGTGAACGGGTACGGCGGGCAGGAATGCAGCGCGGCCGACCTCACCGTGGACAAGGTCGCCGCGATCGCCCGGGCTATGGACCGCTTCGGCACCACGCGATTCTGTCCTACGGTGACGACCAACGCGCCCGAGGTCATGGGGCACGCTTTGCGCACCATTGCCCGGGCCTGCGAGACCGTGCCCGAGGTCGCGCGGCGCGTGGCCGGCATCCACGTCGAAGGGCCGTACCTCTCGCGCGAGGACGGCCCGCGCGGCGCCCACCCCCTTGCCCACTGTCACGAACCCGATTGGGACGAGCTCCAGCGCTTCCAGGAGGCGGCCGGGGGGCGGATCCGTATCCTCACACTGTCGCCCGAGTATCCGGCGGCACCGGATTTCATCCGGCGGGTGACAGAGGGCGGCGTGCTTGTGTCCCTGGGCCACACGTCGGCCACACCGGATCAGATCCGCGCCGCGGCCGACGCTGGCGCCCGCATGAGCACGCACTTGGGCAATGGGTGCCACGCACAACTGCCCCGCCACCGCAACTACCTGTGGGCGCAACTTGCCGACGATCGCCTTGCGGCGGGTCTGATCTGCGACGGGTTCCACCTGCCGCCCGACGTGGTCAAGTGCTTCGTGCGCGCGAAAGGCCCAGAGGCGTGCGTGCTGGTTAGCGACCTGTCGGGTATGGCAGGACTCGCACCGGGGCGCTACGCGACGAACCTCTGCGAATTGGAGATCCTCCCCAGCGGGAAGGTGGTGATCGCAGGGCAGCATGAGCTGCTTGCAGGTGCATCCGCGCCGTTGGGGCAGGGGATCGCCGGCGTGATGCAGTACGCAGGCATGTCCCTGCCCGACGCCGTGCACATGGCCACCGACAACCCTGCCCGGATGCTCGGGATCGAGCCGTCGCGACTGGACGAGGGACAACCGGCCGACCTGGTGCTGTTCCGCGTAGAGCGACTCTCAGAAGACTCGAGCCAGTGGCGCGTAGCCGTGGAAGGGACCGTGATTGGCGGAGACGTGGTGTTCGGCGCTGCGGCAGGGTGAGGAGATACGTCGGCACGCCGCACTGCTGGCGCGGGTCAGATGACCGGCGAAGCGCCTCGTGCCTGGCCGAGGGCCTGGATCGCCCGCTTGGCGTCGCCGGCGTTGCGGAACCACTGGCTCAAAGTCAGCCACGCCTGGCGGGTCTCGGGATCGGCGAGCCTTCGCGAGGCCCGCTCCAAGCACGCCGCCGCCTCGTCGGGCCGCCCTTCCAGCCGATGGATCTCGGCGCGGAGCATGTCCGCCGAGACCTCCAGGGGGCCGAGCTGCTGGATGGCGTCGAGCAGCTCCGCCGCGGGTTTCGTCATGCCCAACTCCACGTAGCCGGCCGTGTGCTTGAGCTTGCGAGCGATTCGAACGAACTGCTGGGCGTTGAGCGGCATCGCAGGACCCCATATCTCGGTTGGCAACTGGCCTGGCAACCCGGACGGAACCGCCGGTCCGTGGACAATGCACTTCGGACAATGCACTTTGCACGAGAGCAAAGGAAATGCCAGTTTTCGACAGCCACGGCAGACTATTTCATGTCCCTCGAAAGTGCGAAGCCCGACTCTTCGGTCTCAAGCTACCACCGGACAAGCAGTTAGAGCGACAAGCCGTGTCGCGTGCCGGCTTCCGCGGCGAAACCCCGACCACGGCGGCCCAACACACTTAAGATGATCTCCCCAAATAGGTTGCGCTGCGGAAGCGATGCTGGGGAGAAAACCGCGGTGAGGGCGACCGGCAGCCAGATTGACGTTGCACTACCGCCACTTTGGCAGGCCCGCGTGAGCGCTTCTTGAGCACTGGCTGCCGCGCGTCATCGCCGGTCGGTATAGGCCGGCAGCGCCGCGATCCGCTCGCGGATCGCCGACACCTCGCGCTGGAACCGCCCATCGTTCGTCATGCCGTAGGTCCGGAGCAGGGCCTTCCAGGCGAGCCCTTCCTTCAAACCGCTGACCGGCGGCATGTGGTCCGAAGCGCGGAAGGAGATGGCGATCTGGTTCAACTTCAGGTTGCCGTCGCCCACCCTCCGGGCGAACTCGGCGCCGGCCAGGTCGGCAGCCAGGTCGGCGAAGCTGAACCCGCTCCCGCGGCGGGCGTCAAGCAGTTCTTTGAACAGTCCGGCGGCTTCCGCCCGGGCCGGCCCGGCCACTTCCGCCAGACTGCAAGAGAGAAAGAAATGTTGGGCCAGATCGCGGCGCCCGGTCAGGGTGGGGCGGCCCAGCACTCGCAGCCGGGTAGCCCTCTCCTCGTCACTCTCGATCCTGCGGCACAACGCGCCGAGAACTGGGCTGGAGCGGAAGGTGCCGGAATCGTCCAACCCGATCCCCAGTCCCAGGAGGAAGGCGCGAGGGGCGATCTCCTCCGGCAGTTCCGCCGCCGCAGCGGCAGCCACCCTGACGTACCGCTCCGACAGCCGGTCGCCGCTTAGCGTCGCGGCGTGGCGGCGATCGGCGGCGGCCACGATCGCCTGGACCACGGTGCGCGCGCCGTCGATCGAGCGGCCAGACACCCGGACCGTGTTGAGCTGGAACTCCGGAGGCGCGTCGAGACGGGCGATGTACTTCGCGGCCGTCTTGTCCCGAGGATTCGCCTTGTCCACGGCGGCGAAAATCGCACGGAGCCGGGTCTTGACCGGGCTGCTGAGATCCCCGAAACGGCGCACGCGGCGGGTCCGCATCTCCTCGGCCACCTGGTAGAGGATCAGCGTGTTCACGGCGTCGAATCGAATCGCGAAGCTTCGCGCATTGGAGCGCCGGTCGGTCAGCATGGGACGCATCACCGAGGTCGGGTCCTGCACGTGCACCGCCCCCAGGAAGTGCCCTAGCTCATGGACCAGCACTTCCAGTCGCTGCGGCTCCTCGATATTGGGCGAGTATTCCCGGATCAGGACGTGGGAGTGCAGCGGTCCGCGCGTGCCGCCCAGGTTCTCGCGGCCCCGCGTGACTTCGTACTGACTTGTGAAGCCGATGGCGATCCGACCGGCGGCCGGCAGGACCTCCCGCTCGAACTCGGCCATCGACTCGGCGAAGTCGCGGACTGCGTCGTCCGAATCCCAGGTGGCGACCTCGACCGCCTCGAGCCGCACGCGACAGGTTCGCTCGAGCACGTCCGAGGCATCGGCCAGCCGGTCGCGAAGCCGCTTCTCCCATACGGCCCGCACCGCCGGCTCGTCGTCGTCCACCAGCAGCACGACCGGAAGCTTCAGGATCGCGTGCCGCCGCGGATCGGTCTCCGGCACGGGGGGAAGCTCGACGGCCTCGTTGTCGGCCGGCTCTTCTGTATCGCCCTTCCCCTTGCTTTCGGCCGCGGGGATGCGGAACTGGGAGAGCTCAAGCTTCCCCAGGCGGACCTGGAAGGCGAACGCGAAGTAGGGCTCGAGCCGGTAGCGAAGTGGCCCTTCGCCGGAATCGAAGGTGAGCTCCGCGGTGGCGACGACGGGAACGGGCGTCACGTCCCAGGGCGCCAGCCGATAATCGGTGCGCTTTCCGTCCGGGCCCTCGACCGTAAAGGGGATCTCTTCCTCGGTACGATTGGAGATCACTGAGACCGCGCCCGCGCACACCGAAGGCACCAAGGCCGTGGCAACGAGAAGAGCTGTAACGACTGGCTGACGGACGAATTCCATGTGCAGTTTTCGCTGAGCGCAAGACCGGCCTGGCGACACGTCCGGGCTTGGAAAGGTCCGCGCCGTGGCGACGAGAGTCCTCCGGCGCTTCCGTCCATTGTACGCAGAAGCCTCCGCGGACCTCTTCTCAATTCGCGCTCTGGTTGGCCAGGCAGACCATGCGGCCATCCAGCAGGGCGGTGATCACGCGTCCGTCGCGATCTAGCGCCACCCCCCAGGGGAGCGGCACGCCGTCCAAGTCGTGGCTCCAAAGCAGCGTGCCGTCCTCCAGGTCAAAGGCGGCCACGGCGTGGCGGCCCGGGGCCTCAGGGTCGGCCGACGGGAACTGCCCAGCCGCGACCGCCGCATTCTCCCCCAGCGCCACGGCGCGGATTCGGCCGAAGTGCGTGGAGGTCCACAGGGCGCGCGGCTTCTTCGACCCGGCTTGCTCGGCCGCGATCCGCATCAGTGGCCCGCCAGCGGCCCGTACGACCGCCTCGCCCTGCTGCGCCTGGTACACCTCGGGCAGGCGCCAGGGGCCCCTAGCCGGTTCGCGCGGCGAATAGAGCAAGGTGCCGAACACACCCACGTTGCCGCCGGCCAGGACGAGCTCGCAACCCCGCGGGCTGAAGCTCCACTCATCGTCCAGCGTGTTGAGGCATTTCCCGTCCCTCGTGTCGTACACGGCCGGCGAAACGACGTTGCCGCCTGCCAGGTAGAGCTTGCCGTCATGCAGCAGCGTGTGTCCCTGAACGCTCACGCCCGAGACCTTGTCGTCGCCCGCCAGATGCCCGGTGGCGTTGTTCTGCCAGCGTATTCGGCCGCTGGCCGCGTCCAGGGCGTAGACGTGCGTGCCGTCCCAACTGGCCAGGCCGGCCGCGGCATAGACCACGCCTTCATCGACCGCCACCCCGCTGCCCACCGGCCAGGTGGAGATCAAGCGTCCGTGCTCGACGATCTTGCGCTCGACCGGGGCGGCGCGGAACCGCCACAGGGGGTGCCCGGTGGCGGCTTCAAATGCGTACACAAATCCGTCCCCGCTGCCCAGGAACATCCGATCGTCCGCGATCGCGCATGGGTAGGTGATGCGCCCGCCAGTGAACGCCTTCCAGCGAGGCTCTCCGGTTTGCCCGTCCAGTGCTCGCACCGCACCGTCTGGGCCGCAGACGAATACCATGCCTCCGGCGGTGACCGGGGCGGCCGGGACGAGCAGAGAGGAATCGACCTTCTTGCTCTGCGGGGGTGTATAGACCCATGCACGGGCCACGCGCGCGGGGATCGATGCCTCGGTGGCCGCGCGCCGCTGATTGTCGGCGCGGTACGTCGGCCAGTCGCCCGGAGCGATTTCGAACTTCGGCGGCAGGCCCTTGGTCTCCGAGAGAACCTGGAGCCGCTCGGCCTCGTCAGCCCGGGCTTCGAAGTCGAAGTCCCCGGCCGGGGCCAGGCAGAGCTGGCCGACGAGCTGCAAGTGACAGTCGCACATCCAGGGCCCCCAGTAGAGCAGCCCGTGGGCGATCATCACGCCGTCCTGGCAGGGCGGACGCATCAGGGCGATCCGCCGCGGCCGCCTGTCGTCCATCGAAAGCCGCATCGTGCCGGCGTGGCGCCCGCGCTCGTCGGGCGGCTGCTCGCCGCGGGTGAAGATGCTGTCGATCGTGCCTGTCGCCCGCGTGCAGGCCGCGCGCCGGCAGGGCAGCTCCTGGAGCACCTTGCCCGTCATCGGCTCGAACAGCCGGCTTTGCTTGTCGCTCCCCAGGGCGTAGAGCCCCTCGTCGCGGAGCACGAGCTGGTAGTTGCCGACCGGATGGGACCACAGGAGGCGGCCGTCCTCGGTGCTGGCCGCGACCAGTCTGGTCCGCGTGGGACCGGCGAAGTAAATCGCCGTGTCGCTGCACTTGGCGTAGCACGTGCTGGAGAAGCCCCAGATCCAGATCTGGGCTTTGTAGTGCGGGCCGATTGCCTCCAACAGGTCGCGGTCGCTGTTCTTCCAGAGGCGATCTCCCTTCTTCGCATCGAGGCAAGCCAGGTACTCCGGGTGCGCGAGGTAGCAAATGCGGCCCGACGACATGGCCACGCTCCGAGTATCGACGGGCTTCTCCTCGATGTGCTTCCAGAGAACCTCCTTCGTCTTCAGGTCCACGGCGAAGAACGTGCGCCCGAATCCCCAGCGGTAGTTCGGCGAATCGTAGCCTTCGCTCATTGGCCGCCACGGCCAGCCACCCCGCGGATTCCGCTTGCGCACGGTGGGGTCGGGCGGCTCGACCTCGCCGACCAGGGCGTAGAGGACCCCGTCGTCCAGCGCCATCCACTTCCAGCACGGTCCCGTGGCGCCCTCGGGCGCTTGGATCTCGCCCCGCAGCTCACCGGTGGCCGCGTCGAGCAGCTTGCACGACCGGTTGTCGCCCAAGAGCACCACTTCGGGTGTGGCGATGATCGTGTTGCGGTGGATCATGAAGCCCTCTTCCAACGGCCGCTGCCATAGGATGGTGCCGTTGTAGCCGTTAAGGGCCACGAGCGTGTGCAGCCAGGGCCAGGCCCGACGGTGGAAAGCGATATGTCCGTGCGCGGTGAACACGCGCCCCCCTGCGGCTACGGTGACGCCAGGCATGGGCACGTACCACGGCTCGCCCAGGAACTGCGTGAGGTACGGGCTGCGGGCCAGCCGGTCGCGAGACTGCGGGTTGTTGTCCGGCCCGTGAAAGTGGTGGGTCCATTCGTCCATGTCTTGCGGGAAAGGCCTGGAAGCTACCGCGTTTCCGAAAAGCACCTTCCCGAGCGGGTTCACCACGCGAAGCGGTTCCGTGCGATGGCCTGCGGGCATCTCAAGAGGGACCAGCGACTCGACGACCAGGTCGGCCAGGTTGTCGGCCAGGTGGATGCGCGCGGCGTCGCCCTGCTCGACGTAGACGCGGGTACCGAGGAGGCCGGCGGCGTCCACCTCCTCGCGGCATGCCCGCACCTTCTTCGGATCGGGAAGCTGCGTGTAGACGATCAAGTCGCTCTGCCTGGCCAAGGCGATGGCCCGGTCGGCGGGCTCTGAATCGAGTAGAACGCATATCCCCCGTTTGACGCCCGTGCGATTCAGCACGTGGTCGGCCCAGTCCGTGGCCGACTGGCCCTGCGCGCCCAGTGGGCTCGTGCCCGCGACAGCGGCCCACATCAGGCAAGCCGGAAGCAACCACCTGGAGACGATCGAAGGCCGGAGCATCGCGTACCCCCTTTCTTCATCGAGCGAGTCAGAGGCCAGACCGAGCTTTTCAACCACGACCGCCAATCTAGCACCTGGGGGTGCGGGCCGCCACCGGCGGGGATCAGCCTGAGACTGCGACGTCCTGGAGGCTGTCGGAAGTCTGGTTCGTCCCCTTCGAGCCAGCCGGGGTCGGACCAGCGCGCGGGGTTGCTGGTCACTTGAATGAGGAGTCAGTTTCGGTCAGAATACGGGCGGATTCCCGGTCGGTCGGCAGCGTGGCGGGTCACTTCCAGAGTGGGTTAGGGTTCTCCATTTGGCCCCCCCCCGAGCGGTCTCTCGCGAGGGTTTCTCCGGCTGGGCGACGGCGCGTGGATCGCTGGGGCGGAACAGAGTGTCTGAGATGGGCGGCGCGTCGCGGGACCACTCGACCTGGTCCGCGACGTATTCTCGATCGCAGGATCGACCGATGCCACGAGCGATGCCACGAGCAAGCGCGAGATGGGCCGTGGGACTTCTCTGCTGCGTCGCAGCCGTCCCAGATGTCTTCGCCCAATCCGGCGCCCCTGAGCAAAGGTGGGTGGCGGCGAAGTTCGAACGCAAGAAGGACTCCCTGGGATTCGAGTGGCAGGTCTCCGACCAGGGTTCCCTCCAGCAAGGTACGCGTCAGTGCTTCCAGCAGGCGTTGCGACTTCGAGTCAGCGGCAATGACGTCTACCCGCAGCAGAGGATGATGACCCCGGACGGCGACGAATTCCGTTTCACCGCCAACATCTCGATTCACCAGCCGGGCATGTCCGCGCGGATCGAGATCTGCCGGCGGGTCAAGCTCGATCTGGAGTCGGGCACTGTCCGTTATGTGGAGACCTTCCGCAATCTCAGCGCCGCCCCCGCTTTGCTCAACGTCAACCTGATGACGGCTTTTCGCCAGCCGCCTGCCGACCTGCTGACCGACCGCGGCTCGCAACCCTCGCGGACCGCCCCTGCCGAACCGATGCATGCGGACCCCTTTGGCGGGCCCAGCACGGGCGCTCCTCACTCGGCGCTTGGGAAGAAGGAGTGCGGGCTCTACTTGCCGTCAACCGTGCCGGAAGCCCCGGCAGTGCTGCTGTTTCTGGCCGGGCCGAAGAGCGAAATGAAGCCGCGTTTCTTGATCCAGGGGCAGCAGCTCACTTGCATTTACCTCGTATCCGTCCCTCCGCACGAGACCGTGGCCCTGGTCCACGGGATCGCGCAGCGCAAGACGGATGGCAAGCCCGACCGACGGGATTTGGCCGGACTGTTCCGGCCGATGAAGTCGCGGGCTTGGATACGCGACCTACCTGACGACGTGAGGGCGGCGCTGGCCAATGTCGGCAGGCCGTCGCCCATGGACGTGGCCGTCAAGGGGCCGCTTCTCGGAGCCGTCGCCCGGCTTGCCGGGGTTTACGAGGTAGCGCGAGACAAACTCGACGTCCTAGTCCAGGACAAGTCGTCGAAGCTCTCCGGCGGGGTCAGCGGCGACAAACTCACCGTTCAGACCCTCTACGGCGAAAGCACGGTAGCCTGGGACGACGTAGCCATGGTGTTCGGTGGGGCCGGCATCGACCGCCCCATGCAAGTCCACCTTCGCAACGGCGAGATCCTCGCCGGCCCGGTCCAGTGGCGAGAGGTGACTTTCGTTACCGAAGCCGGGCTCGAAGTCCCTTTGCAGGCGGAGCAGATCAACGTCCTGTTCCGCCATGCCGATGCCCGGGACGGCACCCCGCCGGAACAGGCCGCGGCGTTCATCAGCACGCACCGAGGCGACCGCCTGGCTGCGCGCGGCACGCCGGAGACCCGGCTCCAGGTGGCCACGGCTTGGGGGCCCCTCGCCCTGTCGTTGTCGGACGTCGAGTATCTCTACCTCACCCGGGAGCCGCAGCCGGTGCACCGGCTGCGCTTGACCGACGCAACCCGCATTTCCGCAATCGTCCGCGGCAACGAGTTGGCCGTGCCCTCGCTTCGTTTCGGCCAGGTGAGGCTCTCGCCGTCCTCCATCGCCCGGGTAATCCAAGCCGAGCCGCGGCACCAGGACGAGGACGGTGTCGAGGATTTCGACGACGAGATCAAGGTCCCGCACGTCGAACTGGTCGGCGAGAATCTCCTCGTCGGTACGCTTCAGGCCTCCCGCCTCCAGGTGTTCACCGCCGCCGGGCCCACCCCGCTGAGCGCGTCGTCGATCCGCAGCATGGAGTTGCGCGAGGAGACGGGCGAGCCGGGGGCTTTCGCGTTCGAGCTCCGCGACGGTAGCAGCCTCGCAGGACGGATCCCAGACCGCGTGCTGGCGATCGAGTCTCGAGGCGAAGTGTGGCAGGTGCCGGTCCACCAGATAGTGGCCTACCGGCAGCCGACGGTGGACGAGGACGAGATCCCGGTTGCCCCGGCGAACGCCGCAGGGGAGCCGAAGCCGGACGGCACCATGGAAGAGGACGGTCCCAACTCCGAGCCAGAGACGCCTGCCTCCAAGCCGGTCGATCCCTTCTCGCTGCCGCCCGCGCAGCCGCACGGCGGCTCGCCGTTTGTGCCGGAGGCGGCTCCAGGCCAGCCGCCCCCGGCGCTGCAGCCGAGCACCAGGCCGGCGCCCTCCGCGCCCGCCAAGCCGGCGGTGAAGCCGACCGCCAGTCCGTAGCCCGATCGAGGAGCCAGCGGATGCCTGACGATTCGAACTGCGTGTCGCCGTGCCGCATCGCCGTCCGCCTTGGCGCGGTCGGGTTGTTTGCCGCCACGTTGATCGCGGCGGTTCCGGCGGCAGCCCAGTACATGCCCGGTCCCGCGGGTTTCGCGCAGCCGGCCTACCCGACGTTTTCGGTCGCGGCCGTCCAAGGCGCTCTGGTCCCGGCCAACTTCACGCAGGTGATGGACAGCCAGGGCTTTCGATGGGACGTGGGCCCGGCCGGGCACATCATCGACGGCACCGGCGATTGCTTCGACAACGCCGAGCAACTCTCGGTCAACGGAATGGACTTCCATCCGCAACAAGCGATGATGACGCCGGACGGTACGGAGTACGTCTTCTCGGGGGCGGCGATGAACTTGCAGGTGACCCGACGGGTGAAGATTGACATCAAGGCGGCCGCTGTTCGCTACGTGGAGGTCCTCCACAATCCGGGTTCCGGGGCCGTTCAAGCAAGCATCACCCTCATGACCCAGTTCGGCAACAGCCGGGCGCAGACGGTGATGACCGACTCCGGGACGCCGGTGCCCGCCAGTTACTCGGGCGGCCATCCGGGGGGCGGCTTCACGCTCGGCAAGAAAGACACCGGATTTGTCGCGTTCGCGCCGATGGGCGTGAGCCAGCCTTCGGTCGTCTTCCATCTCGCCGGCCCGCGGAGCAAGGTCCAGGCGACGGTGTTCAGCGACCAGCATTTTCGGTACACAGTGAACTACACGGTGAGCGTGCCGCCGCGCCGCAGTGTGGCAGTTCTTCACGGCACGGCCCAGCGGCGGCTGCCCTCGCTTGACGCCAACTCGGCCGCCGCGCTGCTGAAACCGTTCAACGAGCGGTCCTGGATTCGAGACTTGCCCGGCGACGTGAAACGAGCCCTGGCCAACCGCGGCGGCGGGGTTTTCGGCGGGCTGGACGACGTGATCTCGCTGGCCAGCCTCGAGTCGCTTGGCGTGGAGCCGGGGCCTAGCGACGTGTTGGCCATCGGCGAACACACCCGCCTTAGCGGCTCGGCGACGGGCAGGTCGGTGTCGATGGAGACGCCTTACGGCGAGATCATGATACCCTTCGAAGAGCTCGCGGCCGTGGCCGGCCGGCGCCACACCGGCGGCCCGCCCCGTCTGTTCCTGCGCGACGGCCAGGTGTTCAGCGGGAACCTGAGCCTCAAGGACGTCCGGTTCACCATGCACAGCGGCCTGGCCGTCGAACTGGCCGCGGAGAGCCTCGATCGCCTTATCGTCCACGCGACGCCCGAGGAGGCGGACCTGCCTGAAGAAGTGACGGCCATGCTGGAGACGGTCGGGGGCGACCGGCTGGCGCTCGTGCGTTCGCCGGGATCGTCGGTGCGGGCGTGGACGCCCTGGGGCGAGCGCGAGATTCCGATGGACGAGGTCCGCCTGTTGTACGCGGCCCAGGGGGAGCTCGGGCATCGGCTGCTGCTGCGTGACGGGTCGCGCTTGTTCGCATTCCTCGACAACCGGCCGATCGAAGTGACCGCGCTCTCGTTCGGACCGCAGGAGCTGGCCCCCTCGTCGATCCACTCCGTGACGGCCGTGGAGAAGAAGCGCTCGGAAGGGAGCGAAGCCAGCGAACTCGGCTCCCCGCACATGCTGCTGGCCGGCGGAAGCCTGCTAGTGGGGCGGATCGAGCTGCCGTCGGTCCATTTCGTGGTAGCCGGGCAGTCGATCCCGGTGCCACCCGACCAGATCCGCGAGATGCGAAACCTCTTGGAGGGACCGGCGGCGGCGGAACGCGAGGGGCCGCTGTTCGAGGCCTTGCTTTGGGACGGCGGCACGCTGGCCGGCACGCTTCAGGAGCGCACCCTGCCGGTTCGCACGCGCGACGGGCTCTGTCGGGTGCTTGCCGGTGACATCGTCGAGTCGCGGGTACCCTGCCCGACCGTCCCCGACCACCTCCGCACGAGGATCGCCGACTTGATCCGCGATCTGGGGCATCCCGAGTACGGACGCCGCAAGGCCGCCGCCGCGGGGCTGAAGGAAATGGGGCACCTGCCCAAGCTGCAATTGGAGGAGGCCCGCCGGCAATCGACCGACCCCGAGGTGCGCAGGAGCGTCGAGGCCCTTCTGGAGGCACTGAAGGACTGAAGTCCTCTATCGTGACGTGAGCGCGTGATGCGCGTGTTCGAGGGAGCGAAGACATGAAAGGCGTCGCTTCACTGGAGAAAGTGGCCGCGCGCGTGGTGCGACGTGTGGCGATGGCTCACTGGGTCAGGCTGCTGGCCCAATCGGCAGTCGCGGTGTTTCCCGTCGCCGCCGTTGCGGCGCTGGCCGCGTGGTTCGTATGGGGCACGCCGATCGGCGCGGGCTGGGCGGCCGGTGTGATGATGGCATGGGCGGGGCTCTCTGCCCTTTGGGGCCTCTGGCACAGACCTTCGCCCGTGGCGGCCCTCGCCCTCTGGGATGAGCGGGCCGGGCGCCACGAGATGTTCGTCTCGGCCTATTGCTTCGAGCGGCTGCCGGCCGCCGGTCCGGGCGAGCGCCTCCATCTCGACCACGCTCGAAGCCGGCTGTCCGACGATCTTGCCCGCCTCCGCCACGACCTGCCTCTGCGCCTGCCGCGCTGGGTCTGGCTCTTGTCCGTGCTGTTCCTGGCGGTGGCGACCCTCCTGCCCGAGGCCGGGACGGCGGAGCTGGACGAGGGCATCGACGACAATGCCCGGGCCAGCGCCGTCGAAGTGGCCGACGCCCTGGAGGAGGAAGCCCGGCGCCTGCCGGGTGCGGAGAACCTCTCGGAGAAGGAGAAAGAGGATCTCCGCAAGCTGCAGTCGGCCCTCGACCAGACCGCGGACAAGCTCCGCAAGTTGGAGGGCAGGACGCCGCGTGACGTGCTGACCGAGCTGGAGCGTCGTGCGCACGAGGCCCAGGCCCTGGCCGACGACCTCGACGCGGCAGCCGACCTCGATCTCTCCTCGGAGATGCTCGCCGAACTGGAACGCCACGCCGACACCACCGACCTGGCCGCGGCGCTGCGGGCGAAGGACCTGGAGAGGGCCTCCGCGGAGGCCGAGAGGCTGGCCGAGCGCCTGGAGCACAAGGAACTCACCTTGGAGGAGCGGAACCGCATCGAGAGGGCCCTCGAAAAGGCCCTCGGCAAGGCCAGCAAGCGGGATAAGGAGGGATTGGTAGGAAAGCATCTGCAGAAGGCCCATGAGGGCTTGCGCAAGAAGCGCCCCGAGGAGGCGGCCTCACGGTTCCGACAGCTCGCAAAGCGCCTGAAACAGTCGCGGCTGCGTCAGCTCGCGAGGCGGCGTCTGGAGCAAATGGCCAACCAGCTTCGCAGCTCGGGGCAGCGGATCTTCGGACGCACGCCGTCCTCGATCCGCCGTCTCAATCCGAATCGACTGGCGGGCCTCCACGCGGTCGGCGGGCAGTCGCCGCGCAACGCGGGGAGCGTACCCCTCCAAATCGGACAGAAACAACTGGGTCGGGTCCGTCCCGGTATGCCCATCGCCCTGGCACCGGGAAGCCCCAAGGGCAGTCCCACCGGCCGCATGATCTTCGGACCATTTCCTGGCAAACCGCAGGGGTTTTTCCCCGTTCCGGGAACCTGTCCAGGCGGGAATCCGGGCGGGGCGCCGATCCCTGGTTCGTGTCCCGGGGGCGTCGGGGCCTGCCCCGTGCCCGGCACGGCAGGAGGTGCGATGACCGGCGGGCTCGAGGCGGGCCGTGGCACGGCTCCTTACGGCGACACGGCGACCAGGCCGTTGGCTCCCACAAGCACCGGCACGGTCAACGCGCCTCCACGGGGCGCGGGCCCCTCGGCCGTGCGCGCAGTCGATGGCGGCTCGCATCGCGAGGAGCCCGGCCGCGACTTCCAGCAGGTGGCGATGGCCGCCATCCAGGCCGAGGAGGAGGCCCTGGCCGACGAGCCGCTGCCCCTCTGCCGGCGGCAGCAGGTGCTGCGTTACTTCACGGCGATCCGCAGACAACTGGTCGATTCCGAACCCAAGGAATAGCATGGAAACCCCGGACACCGGAGCCGTTCCTCCCAAAGTCCCGCCGCCTGATTTGGAGGCCCTCCGTGCGCGGATCGACGCCTTCCACGGCAGCTTCGACGATTTGATGGGCGAGATCCGCAAGGCGATCGTCGGCTACGAGCAACTGATCACCGACGTGCTGGTGGCAGTCTTCTCCCAGGGGCACGTGTTGCTGGAGGGCGTCCCCGGGCTGGGCAAGACCTACCTGGTCAACGTCCTGTCGAAGGTCATGGGGCTCACGTCGGGACGCGTACAGTGCACGCCCGACCTGATGCCGGCCGACGTGTTGGGCACGCACATCCTCGGCGAGGACGAATCGGGCCACCGCATGTTCCGCTTCGAGAAGGGGCCCGTCTTCCATCACTTGTTGCTCGTAGACGAGATCAACCGGGCCACGCCCAAGACCCAGGCGGCCCTGCTGGAGACGATGCAGGAGCGCGCGGTCACCGCGGGCGGCGAGCGCTTCGTGCTCCCCTCTCCGTTCTTCGTGCTGGCCACGCAGAACCCGCTGGAGATGGAGGGGACCTACCCCTTGCCCGAGGCCCAGCTCGACCGTTTCTTTTTCAAGCTCCACGTCCCCTTCCCGGGCGCGGACGAGCTGGTCGAGATCTCGAAGCGGACGACCCGATTCACCGAGCAGGCCCTCGGCGTGGTGCTCAGCGGCGAGCGGCTTGTGGAGATTCAAGAGCTGATGACCATCGTGCCGGTGGCCGACCCGCTCTTGGCTTACGCCGCGCAGCTCGTGCTTGCCACCCATCCGCGCCCCGGTCAGAGCGAGCGGCCAGTGGACCGGTTCGTGGCCTACGGAGCCAGCCCCCGCGGCATGCAAGCCCTGGTCCGGGCCTCGCGGGCGTACTGCCTGCTGTCCGGGCGGACGGCCGTTTCGGTCGAGGACGTCCAGCGCGTGGCCAAGCCGGCCCTGCGGCATCGACTGATTCTCAACTTCGAGGGGGAGGCCGAGCAGGTCAGCGCCGACGCGCTGATCGACGGCCTGCTCGCGTCGGTGCCCACTCCGGCGAAGGAGGCGGCATGAGAGGCGGGTGGCACGTACCGGCGATAATCGTGGCGGCGATGCTTGCATGTCTTGATATCGCCGTGGCCATGGCCCAGGAAGCCGAGGACGATGGCGCCGCGGAGGCGGTCCGCGAGGGTCCCCGCGACCTGTTGGCCGAGACCCTCCCCTTGCGCACCGCGCTGCACCGCGATCCGACGCTCGCCGCCCCGCTGGACAAGTTGCTGGAAGTCTATCGCAACCAAGGCGCCGTCGATGAATTGCTCGGAGTCTACCGCGCGCACGTCGCGCAGTATCCCGACAACCTCAGCGGGCAGACCGTCCTCGTGCGCCTCCTCGTCGAGGTGGGCAATCCCGAGGCCCTGGGCCGCGCCCGCGACGCTGTCGGCCGCTTCCCGGACAACGCGTATTTGCACTATCTGCTCTCCGGGGTCCTCAAGTCCCGCCACGACCCGAAGGCCCTCGACGCCTTGGACAAGGCGGTCGAACTCCAGGACGACCCGGTTCGCAAGGCGGCCTGGGTGGATGAGATGCTCGGGGCGGCTGCCACCGAGGGACGGCGGAGCCTGGCGCGAAAGCACCTTGTCGCCCTGGCCGGGGACTGCCCGACGACCGAATCGCGCCTCGCCGTGATCCGGAAGATGAACCGGCACAGGTTCTTCGAGGCCGCGCTGGAGACGCTCCAGAACCAGCCCGGCCCGACCCCGGCGCCGGAGACGAGTGTGGAGATGGAACTGGAGGCGGCCGGAGCCGAGGTCGGGCTGGACCGCGTCGAGGAGGCGGCGGCGCGTCTGGATCTGCTGCTCCGGCGCCTGGCCGCCGACTACTGGCGGCGGGGCGAGATTCTCGCCCGTCGCCTGGCCCTGGTCAAGACCGAGAAGGAGCGCGAAGCGATAGTGGCCGAGGCCCGCAGGCGCGTCCAAGGCCACCCCGCGGACGAGGCCGCCGTGCTCGATCTGGCCGAGGTGTTCGTCAGTTTTCAGCGCCGACGAGAGGCCCTGCAGGTGCTGTTGAAGGCGGGAGGGCGCCTGCCGAAGTCGGCGACGATCGAGGAGCGGATTCTGGAGCTTCTCGACCGATTGCGTGACGAGCGGGCCCGGGAGGAGTACCTGGCGGAACGCCTGGAGGCGCAGCCCGACCGCAACGATCTGCGGCTTCTTCAGGTGAAGACGCGTTACTTGGTCGGCCGGCCCGACGAGGCCAAGGAAGCGCTGGAGAAGCTACTCGAGGGGGTCGCCCAGGGCGACCGGGTGTCCACGTGCCTGGAGCTGGCTCGGTTTCTGCGGCGGTCGGCCTTGCCCCGCGACGCGCTCGATATGTTTCGCGAGGTGGTCGAGTCGGCCCCCGCCCGACTCGACGTGCGCCGTGAGTTGGCCGAGACCCTGTTGGCCCTGGGTCGGCGCGACGAGGTGCGGGCGTTGCTCGCCGATCCGCTTCCGGAAGGAGCGGCGCTGGAGAACGTGCTCGATCTGGTCCAGTTCATGATTCAGGAGAGGCTGCTCGTCGAGGCCCGCGGCGTGCTCCAGGCTCGGGTAATGGAGGAACCTGCGAACCTGGAGATCCGCACGCTGCTGGTCAATGTCTATCACCGCCTCGGCGATCGCGCGGCGGGCGAGACGTTGATCGAGCAATCGCGGAAGCTCGCCGACACCAACGCTCGATATCGCTTGTGGCTGGAGTCCGCAGCCTCCTTCTACGAGAGCCTCGGGGGAGCGGACTTCCTTCGGGCCGAGCTCGATCGGCTCGACGAGGCGTCGGTCTCCTGGACCGGCAAGGACCTGGAGCGTCGCCTAATCTTCGCGGAGCTCGCTGCGCGCGAGGCGGCGGTCCGCGACGATGTGGCCGCCATGCTCCGCGAGGCGATCCGAGGCGATCCTCCACGCGAGAGCCGCGTGGCCCTGCGGCGCCGACTGATCGAAGTCCTGGAGAAGAAGACGTTCAGCCTGCCGTACATGCCGCGTCCCCGGACGCGGACGCCGGTGGCGCGTGCGTCTCCGGAGGCGACTGAGGTCAACGCCCAGATCGTGCGTGAACTGGAGGCCCTCGCCCAAGATGCGCCGGAACTCGCGGATGAATGCCATGCCCGCCGTGCCATGCTCCATCTGGGCGACCGCCGCGGCGACCTGGCCGCCCCTTTGGTCGCCTCCCTGAAGGTCGAGCGGATTCAGGACGCGGGTCTGCTCAAGAGTCTCAAGTCGGTCTACCGCGGGCGGGGCGACCGCCGAAGGCTTCTGGATGTGCTCGAGCGGCTGACGGAGATCAGTCCCTCCGAGCGGCAAGTCTGGGAGGAATGGACGATTGCATTGGCGGCCTCGGGCGACGAGACGCGGCTCCGCTCGGCGGTCCGCCGGCTCCTGGCGGGCATCAAGAAGATGTCGCTTTCGACCGAGACGCAGGACCTCCTCCGTCTGCACCTGATCGACTCCTACTGGCGGTCGATCGCGCGCCGCATTGTCCGCGGCAATCCAGCTTCGCTATCCGAGGCCTTGCCGATGGTTGACTCGCTGGAGCGCATGGTTCGCGACGACCGGCAGTGGCTTTGGGTGGCATGGACTCGGGCCTTCCTGCTGGGCCGGCTGGGCCGCACCGAGGCGCGGGACGAAGCCATCGAGGAAATGGAGCGGGTGGCCGCGCGGATTGAGATGTCGCGCGCGCGTCGGTCCAGCGGCCGCATGGCCGAGGCCAAGGCTGATGACAGGGCCGCGCTGGACGGAGGGCATGAAGAAGCGGGCCTCGCTGAACCCGACGACGACCGGCAGCCGCGCATTGAATTTCCCGACGGACTGACGATCTCGCTGCCCCACGCCCGCCACTTGCTGGCCGACTCGCTTCAGGCACCCGCCGTCGCGGTCCGCGCGGAAGACGCCGGTCCCATGCCGCCGTTCTGCGTGCGGTGGCAATTCGAGACCGATCGCGGCCGGCCAGTGATGGCAATTGCGTCGCTCAGCAAGTCGGCCGTTCTCATCTGCGACTCGGCAGGGACCCTCTACGGCGTGGATTCCGATTCGGGGAAGATGCTTTGGCACTGCGAGGGCGTCGCAAGCGTTCCCTCGGCCGGTCCCCGCTACGATCCCTACGGCAACTATGTGCGCGAGCCGGTGTTCCCCGAGCCGCCCACGATCCTCGCAGACGGGGAGAGCCACTTCTTCGTACCGGCGGCGAGAGAGATTGGGTGTTACTCGGCCAATGACGGACGATTGCTGTGGCGGGCCGAGGTCGGTAAGCCTGGCTCCGTCGTGCCGCCGATGGCCGTTCTGCCGCGCGTGGACGCGTTTCTCGCCGATGGCAGGCTGGTCACCTACGAGCCGGTGTCCGGCACGGTCGCCCGAATCGATCCCGATTCCGGAAAGGTCCTCTGGGCCCGCGAGTTCGCTAAGGAGGGACCCGGGCCCCTAAGTGCGAGCAACGTCGGGGCAAGCCTGTCGGGCGATCGGTTGTTCGTCTACGGCGCGCAGACGGCGATCGTGAATCTCTGCACGGGCGAGGCGGAGTGGCTGTTCGAGCCGGAACGGGTCCGGGAATTCCCCGTGCGCCTCTCCGAGTCCACCGCGGCCAACCTGCCCACGACGGTCCGCGTGCCCTCCGTCATCCCGCGAAGGCCCCCTCGTTGGGCGGCCGCGCCCAGCGGCCCGTACGGCTATCCTTGCATGCCGCCCCATGCGAGATTCCGTCCCGTCAGCGCAGGGACGTACATGAGGGCGCACGGGGTTTCCGCGAATGCGACGCCAACGTACGTGGACTACTTGCTCCCGTCGGATTCGACGGAGCTGCCGCTAAGTGGCGCGCGACTGGCCCCGGCGGCCGTCACCTGGGCCGCGGCACGCGACGGCGGCGCTCGTCGGGGGCGCCTCTTCGGCCCCTGGCTGATTCTCCAGGGGCCGCAGGGAGTGGACGTGCTGCGGACCGACCTGCCTCTGGTCGGTCGGCGTCGCCTGCATCCGGTCGGCCCCTTGATCTGCATCGTGGGGCGATTCGGCTGCTGGTTCGACGTTTCCGCCGGGTCCAGCATGTTCCTCGTTCCGCTGGACGGTGGCCAGCCTGTTCGCGTGGACCTTGGGGAACTCGTCGGCACGGAGTCGGATGAGGTGATCCTGGACGACCAGGATCCGTTCGTGCATGTCGAGGCGTCGCCGGTTGGGCCTCGCGATGTGCCCTTGCAGGTCGCCGTGAGCGGCTCCCTGCTGATCGCGACGGGCGAGCGGGGAATCCTCGGATTCAACCCGGCGACGCAGGAGAACGTGTTCTTCTGCCGGTGGCCCGAGGAGGCTGAGATCGCGCCGACTGCGGAGATGACTGCCGACCAAGCACCCCCCCCTGTCGGTGCCGCGAGGCGCGCGGGCTTTACGGTCCCCCCCTATCAGCTCGACCGAGGTTCGCAAGGCCCGACCCAGGTTCCCGCGACGTTGGCGCGGGTCCACGGTCCGTTGCTCCTCACGCTCGCCGCACCGGGGCGCGTGGTCGCCCTGGAGGAGCACGCGGCCGATGAATGACGACGGCGAGCTTTTCGACGCGAAGTTCCTCGGACGGCTGCGCACGCTGTTCTTCAAACTCCGCAAGCGTCGCCAGCTCCAGAAGCGGGGCGGCTCGCAGCAGTCGCCGGCCGAGGGCTTCACCCGCGAGTTCAAGGACCATCGCCACTACACGCCCGGCGACGACTACCGGGCGATCGATTGGCGTCTCTACGCCCGGCTCGACCGTCCCTTTATCCGCATCTTCGAGGAGATCCAGGAGTTCCATGTCCACATCCTCGTGGATCGCAGCCGGTCGATGGTCGAGCCGTTCGCTCAGAAGCGGGTGCTGGCCCTGCGCGTGGCCGCGGCGCTGGCCTACCTGGCCCTGGTCAGCCAGCATCGCGTTTCCATCCACAGTCTCGCCGGCGAGCTCCGCCGCGAGACGCAGCCGCTGAAGGGGCAAGGCCACGTCCACCTGCTCCTGAAGCTGCTGGCCGAGATGGAGTTCGACGGACAAACCGACCTGGTCGGGGCATGCCGCCAGTTCCGCCCCAGCCGCGATCGGCGCGGGCTGGTGTTCGTCGTGTCCGACTTGTTCGGGGCGAGCCCCGAGATGGCGACCGAGGCCCTGGCCCAGGCGGCCCACTGGCCGGCTGAGACGCATGTGGTGCAGGTCCTTCATCCGCGTGAGGGTGATCCGGACCTGGAGGGAGAGATTCGACTGGTGGATGTGGAGACCGCCGAGGTTCGCCGCATCTGGATGACCCGGCGCGAGCTAGCACGATATGTCCAGGCTTTCGCCGGGTTTCTCGACGGCATCCGCCGCTACTGTATGTCGAGGCAGATCAACTACTTCCCCTGGACCACCGACCGGCCGTTCGAGGACGGCTTCCTGGAGCTTCTTTCGCGCGGCAGTTCGCTCGCGGGGAGGGCTTGAGCAGCGAAATCCGAAGCACGGAATACGGAAGAACGAAACACGAAACAACCACGAAGGACCGAAACGCAAATGGCAGAAACCTCAGAAGTGGCATTCGCCCAGCACCGCACGCATCCTGCCGTGCCCCGTTTCGATCATTCCCAATTTGTGCTTTGGATTTGTTTCGGGTTTCGAGTTTCGACGTGCGGATTTGACTGCTAATGCGGTTTCTCCACCCATCCCTGTTCTTCCTCTGGGCACCGCTCGTACTGGTGCCGATCGTGCTCTATCTGTTGCGTCCCCGCCCGCGCACAGTGCGCACCAGCACTTTGCCGTTCTTCAAGTGGCTGGCCCGCGAGCACCAGGACGCGGCTTGGATGAAGTGGCTGAAGCACCTGGCCTCGCTCCTACTGAGCGCGCTTGTGGTGCTAGCCGGGGCAGCGGCCCTGGGCCGGCTTGTGACGGCGCCGCCCGCCGAATCGCTCAGCACGGTGGTGGTGCTGGTCGATCGTTCGGCCTCGATGGCTGCGAGGATTTCGGGCGGCGAGACGCTTCTGGAGCAGGGGCTCACCGCTGCGCGGGAGCGCCTGGCCGGGTTGCCCGAAGCCACCGGCGTGGTCGTCATGGCGTACGATCGGCGACCCGAGGTGCTTCTGTCGCGGTCGTTCGACCGCCGCGCCGTGCATCAAGCGCTCCACGCCATATCGGTGCGACCCGTCGAAGGGCAGCCCGGCCAGGCGATCCGGCTGGCTGAGCGTTTGGCCGCGCTCGGCACCCCGGCCGCGGTGTGGCACGTGACCGACGAGCCGGGGCGCGGCGCGTCCGCGGACTCGGACGAAACACCGACCGGCGAGGAGGCGGAGCCGGTCGAACCGGCCGGAACGGAGGCAGCGCGAACACTCGATGCGATGCCCGATGGTGTGACGGTCGAATCGATTCGCGTGGCCCTCGACTGGCCCATCAACGCAGGCATCACGGCCATGCAGCTCCGCCGCCAGCCGCTTCAGGAGGCGAAGTACGAGGCGTTCCTCCAGGTTCACGCGCAGGCGCAGGGGCCCGTCGACGTGGAGTTGGAGATGAAACTCGACGGGTCCCTTGTCGAACTGCATCGCATGACGCTTCAACCCGGCGAACGCGCCAAACTCGCCCGCCCCGTCGAGGCCGCGCCGGACGGCGAGCGGATCATGACCCTCGCGGTTTCTGTCGAGGGCGACGCGCTGCCGCTGGATGACGTGGTCCACGTGCGGATTCCGCAGCTAGAGCCGGTGCGCGTGCTGTGGATCGGGCGAGAGGCCGATCCGTTCACGGAATTGGCCCTCGCATCTTTGGCCGCGGAAGGCGACGTGGAAGTGCTTCGGGGCGGTCCCTCGGCGTGGCCGCCCGACGTGACACCCGACGTGACGATCTTCGACGGCTGGCTCCCCGACATCTGGCCCGAGGACGGGGCGGTGATTGCGATCGACCCGCCGGGTTCGCTCGGACCGTTCCACGCGGCCCGCCTTGAGGGCGGAGGCGTGATCCTCGATCAGGTCCGCGCCACCGACCGGCGCCACCCGCTCCTCTACGGCGTCGCCACCGAACGGATCGCGCTGACGCAGTCGGCCCTGGTGGAGGCGGCCGGCACGCTGGAAACGGTGTGGGTGGGGCCGGAAGGGCCGCTTCTGTTGGCCGGCGAGACGCGCGGGCGCCGGGCTGTGGTGATGGCCTTCGACCCGTCGCGATCCGAGCGCCTGCCGCTGACCTCCTCGTATCCCATCCTCCTGGGCAACACCATCTACTGGTCGGCTGAGGGCCGGCTGGAGACGCTCTCCGGCATGAATCGACGAACCGGCGAGATCATTGACACCAAGGCACGCCGCATCGTGTGGCGCGATCCGGAGACGGGCGACGACGGCGAAGAGGTCGTCGAATTGACGGGCGGCTCGGTCGAGCTCGATCGGATCGGGCTGTGGGAGACCGAGGAGGCAGCGCGCGGGGCAGCCGCCCTGCTCTCCGAGCGCGAGACCGTGCTGCCGTCCGGAGGGGGCGACGCTGAGTCCGTCGCCGAGGCCGCGCTGCTGCCCCGGGGCGACCTCACGCCCCTGCTGATCTGGGCGATCGTGCTGGTGTTGATCGTTGAAAGCTGGCTCTATCATCGGTGCCTCATCTACTAGCGGGAATGACCCCAACCTTGGTGCCACTGCGGCGCGTCATGCCTTCCGAGCTCTTGCATTTCGTGCTTTGGACTTGTTCCGGATTTCGCGTTTCGGGTTTCGTGCTTCAAAGGCGTCTGTCCCTCGCTTAGCGTGTTGGCCATCATGAGCTGGGTCCAGCCCTGGGTGCTCGTCGCCTTCCTGCCCGCTGCTGCGGCGCTGTGGTGGTTTGCGGTCCGCTCGCTACGGCCCCTCGCGCCGTGGCGTCGTATCGCCCTCCTGGTGGTCCGCACGGTACTGGTGACGTTCGCCCTATTGGCGCTGGCCGCCCCAGGCTGGCATCAACCAGCGGACCGTCAGGCCGTGATCTTCGTGACCGACCACTCGCAGAGCCTCGGTCCGGACGGTGCCAAGGCCGCTGGCGAGGCCGCCAGTCGCCTGGCCGAAGGCCTGCCGAGCGCGACCTTCGTGGGCTGTGTGTCGGCAGGGCGTGCGCCCCAGGTCCTCCGAGCGCCCTCCCTTGCCCGCGAGCCCGTCGCGATCGATCGGGGCCTCGTGGAACGCGAGGGAAGCCAGACCGACCTCGGCGCCGCGGTCGAGCTGTCACTGGGCCTCTTCCCGCCCGGCACGGCCCGGCGCCTGGTCCTGGTGACCGACGGGCAACAGACCCAAGGGGACCTGGAGGCCGCGGCCCGCGAGGCGGGACTGCGCGCCGTGACCATCGACGCGCTGCCCCTGGCCGGCGCGCGTCGGCCCGACGTCCGTGTGGTCCGGCTGGTGTCCAGCCGTTCGCGCTCGTACGAGGGCGCCACGGTCGAGCTGTGCGCTGAAGTCGAGAGCTCGCTGGAGGGCCAGGGGGTGCTCCGGTTGTTCGAGAACGGCATCGAGGTCGAATCGCGCCCCGTGACGATGTCGGTGGGAACGCAGGTGACCGAGGTCTTCCGGCGCACTCCCGAGCAGCGCAATCTCTACACCTACCGCGTGCGCGCGGAGGGCTTCGCCGGCGACAACGTGCCCGACAATGACGAGGCCATGGCCATGGTCGATGTGCGCGGCAAGCCGCTCTTGCTGTTCGTCGAGGGCGAGCCGAGCGAGTCCCGATACCTCGTCGAAGCCATGCACCGCGAGGGAATCCGCCTCCAGGTCCGCGGGCCGGACGCCTTTCCGCAGACCCTTCAAGACCTGGCTGGCTACGACGGGGTGATCGTCTCGGACGTACCCGCCCGGGCGTTCTCCGAGCGCGCGATGACGCTCATCCGCGACTACGTGGAGAAGCTGGGCGGCGGCTTCGTGATGGTCGGCGGCAGGAACTCCTTCGGCGTGGGCGGCTACTACCGCACCCCGATCGAGGAAGTCCTGCCCGTGAAGATCAAGGCCCCGGACGAGGAGGAACGCTTCGCCACGGCGCTGTGCCTGGTGCTCGACCGGTCGGGCTCCATGGAAGGGGACAAGATCGAGATCGCCAAGTCGGCGGCCATTGCTACGGTCGAGTTGCTCAAGAGCGAAGACTACGTGGGCGTGGTGAGCTTCGATTCCAGCGCCCGCTGGGTCGTCCCCATGACGCGCGCCGGATCGAAGAGCGGGGTCACGGCGCAGATCTCGACGCTCAGTGCGGGCGGCGGCACGCATCTGTACCCGGCCATGGCCTTCGCGCGCGAGGCGCTGGCCGGCGTACGCGTTAAGGTCAAGCACGCCATCGTGCTCAGCGACGGCCAGACGGAGGGCGGGGGTTACGAGGCCATCGCCGCGCACATGCGCTCCGAGGGGGTTACCATCTCCACGGTCTCCATCGGCTCCGGAGCGCACGCGGCGCTGATGCAGTCGATTGCGGCCCACGGCGGCGGGCAGTACTACGAGACGCTCGACCCGCGCAGCCTGCCCCGCATCTTCACGCAAGACGCCATGGTCCACTTGGGGCGATTGATTCGTGAGGAGGCGTTCACCCCCAGGCAGGTCGAGCGCCACCCCATGCTCAAGGCCTGCCCCATCGAGTCGTCGCCGACCCTGCTGGGCTACGTCAAGACCATGCGCAAGGCCACCGCCCAGGTGCCGCTGGTCACCGACCTCGGCGAGCCGCTGTTGGCCAACTGGCAGTTCGGACTCGGCAAGGTCACCGCCTTCACCTCCGACTGCAAGTCCCGCTGGGCAGCGCTTTGGATCACGGGATGGCCGGGCTACGGCCAGTTCTGGGCCCAGGTGCTGCGCGAGACCGCGCGACGCCCTCAAAGCCAGACCATGGATATCCGACTTGAGGAACGAGGTTCCGACGCCCGGGTTATCGTCGATCTGCTGGAGGATGCGGCCCACTTCGACAACGAGGCCGTCGTCACAGCGGACGTCTTCTTCGTCCCCGCCGGCGCGCTCCGCGCCGGCATGGAGGCCGTCGAGCGATTCCATCTCGAACAGACCGGTCCGGGGCGCTACCAGGGGCGGTTTCTGCCCGAGAAGCCGGGCGTCTACTTGGTACGCGCCCGCAGCGGGTCCCAGATGGTCTCGGCGGGCATGGTCCATGGCACGAGTGGCGAGGCGGCCACCGGGCAGATCGACCGAGGGTTGTTGGAGAAGGTCTGCCGCATCACGGGCGGCCGAATGCTCGATTCGACCGAGCGGGTGCTGGAGCCCGCCCGCGGCGGCCACGCCCGGTTTGTCGAACTCACGCCACTGCTGATCAAGCTCTTGCTGCTTCTGTTCCTGGTGGACTTGGCGATCCGCCGATGGGAGAACGTCGAGGGCGTGCTCTCGACGCTGCGACTCCGTCGGGAATGAGCCGGCTTCCAGGCTTCCCGGCCTTCCTTCCCGCGCTACCCCTGGCCAGGGCCGCAACGCGCCGGTATGATCCTCGTTTGGTCCACCGCCGCGATGGGGAGCCCCGGGGAGGATGAGCGAGAAGGAAGCGATTCTCAGGACCGAGAACGTCAGCCGCCTCTATCCCGACGGACAGGTCAGCGCCCTGGTGGGCGTAACCGTCCACGTCGGCCGCGGTGATTACGTCGCGATCATGGGGCCAAGCGGCAGCGGAAAATCGACCCTGCTGAACCTGCTAGGGGCCCTGGACCGCCCGAGCGAGGGCGAGATCTTTTTCGAGGGTCAGCCGCTCTCCACGCTGGCCGACCTCGACGGGTTCCGTGCGAGGCAGCTCGGGTTCGTGTTCCAGTCGTTCCACCTCCTGCCCACGCTGACTGCATCCGAAAACGTGCAGATCCCCATGTTCGAGACACCCCGCTCGGCCCCGCAGCGTGCGGAGAAGGCCGCGGAGCTGCTGGAGGTGGTGGAGATGTCGCACCGCGCGGACCACCTGCCCAGTCGGCTCTCGGTGGGCGAGCGCCAGCGCGTGGCCATCGCCCGGGCGCTGGCCAACGACCCCAAGATCCTCCTGGCCGACGAGCCGACCGGCAATCTCGACAGCCGCACCGAGGCGCAAATCCTCGACCTATTCGACCGTCTGCACCGCGACCGGCAGATGACGATCATCATGGTCACTCACGGCGACGACGTGGCCGGCCGGGCGGAGCGGGTTATTCGCCTCAAAGACGGTCGCGTGGACAACGTCCCAGCCGCTTGATCTCCGCTTGCTCCGGCCTCCGCGTCGAAGCCCGGAAGGCCTGGCGGCAAGCGCCGCGAAGTCGTGCATTACTCGTACCTCAGCGCCTCGATGGGGTCGAGCCGGCTGGCCCGGCTGGCGGGGTAGTAGCCGAAGACCACGCCCACCACGGCGGCAAAGGCGATCGCCAGCGCGGCCGCCTTGAACGAGACGACCGTAGGCCAGTCGGTGCCGGAGGTGAGGTTGTTGATCACGGCGGTG
>CAYSUS010000043.1:0-33339 GCA_964434165.1 uncultured Pirellulales bacterium | reverse complement strand
TGATCCCCATCGCGGCCCCGACCCCCAGCCCCAGCCCGACCAGCCCTCCGAACAGCGACAGGAGCACCGACTCGACGAGGAACTGCAGCCGGATGTCGCGCTGCCGGGCGCCGACGGCCATGCGAATGCCGATCTCGCGGGTCCGCTCGGTGACCGAGACGAGCATGATGTTCATGATGCCCACCCCGCCGACCAGAAGCGAGATACCGGCGATCGAGGCCAGCAGCGCGGTCATCGTGCCGGTGACCATGCCCAGCATGTTGGCGATTTCCGTAGTGGTGCGGACTTCGAAGTCGGCCCGGTCGCCCTTGGCGATGTTGTGACGCTCGCTCAAGAGCGAGCGGATCTCGTGGGCGGCCTGGGACATCAGCTCGGCCGACTTGGCCGAGGCGATGATGACGTCGACGTTGTCGAAGTCGGAGCCGCGGAGCCGCTTGCGGACCGTGGTGAAGGGGGCCAGGACGATGTTGTCCTGATCCTCGCCGACCATGTTGGCGCCCTTCTCTTCGAGAACACCGATGACACGGAAGGGGATGTTGCGGATACGGATCTTCTCGCCCAGCGGATTCGTAGTTTGAAAGAGCTTCTCGACCACGGTCTGCCCGATCACGCAGACCTTGGCCGCGCTGTGGACGTCGCGGTCGGTAAAAAACCCGCCCAGGCGCAGCCCCCAGTTGCGCACGAGCGGGTAGTCCTTATCCACACCCAGCAGCTCGTTGGGGGCCCAGTTGAGATTGCCGTACACGACCTGCTCGCGGGCGCCTACGATCGAGGTGACGGCCAGCAGGGAGTCGCATTCCCGGGCGATCGCCCAGGCGTCCTCGGCCGTGAGGGAGGGCATGGTGCCCGTGCCGCCGCGGGCCCCGCCGTGGCGGCTGCTCGCGGAGAAGACCACCAGGACGTTGGTCCCCAGGCCCTGCAGCTCGCCCTGCACCAGGTCGGTGGCCGACTGGCCGACCGAGACCATCGTGGTCACGGCGGCCACGCCGATGACCACGCCGAGCACGGTCAGACCGGCCCGCATCTTGTTCTTGGCCAGCGCGCGCAGGGCCACGCGCACGGTCAGCAGGAGACTCATGGACGCAATTCCTTCATGCCGCCGGGGCGGCTATTTCATCCCGGTGATCAGCTCCTTGCCCGGCTCGAGGTCCCCCGCGACGACTTCCGTGTACTCGTAGTCGTTGATTCCCGTGGTGATCTCGACGGCGCGGAGCATCTCGCCGTCGAGGCACCACACGTGCCGCTTGCTGCTATCGCGGCGGGCCAGGTAGCGCTGCATGGCCGAGCGCTCGTCGGCCGTCTCCTCGGCTTCGTCCTCGTCGCCTCGGTCCGTCCCTTCGACCAGGGGCTTGTCGTCGGGGTGAACGTGCTCAGCCTTCGGATAGAACCGTAAGGCGGCGTTGGGCACGCGGACCACGTCGTCGCGCTGTTCGACCTGAAACGAGAGGTCGGCCGTCATTCCGGGGAGGAGCTTGAGGTCGGGATTGGCGCAGGTCACCACGACCGGGTAGGTGACGACGTTCTGGGTGGTCTGCGGGTTGAGGCGCACGTCGTGGATCTTGCCCTCGAAGATGTCCTCCGGATAGGCGTCGACCGTGAAGTAAACCGACTGG
Source organism: uncultured Pirellulales bacterium (assembly GCA_964434165.1). GTDB lineage: Bacteria > Planctomycetota > Planctomycetia > Pirellulales > Thermoguttaceae > CAYSUS01. Next base: position 31,726 of record CAYSUS010000043.1, on the reverse strand, counting down.
CCGCCCTTCTGCGCCCTGCGGATCAGGCCGATGTCGGCCTCGTCCACGTTCGCATAGACGTACATCTCCTCTTCCATCCTGGGGGCGACGGTGAACATGTCGGGCACCTGGAACTGGGCCGCCACGGTCTGGCCTTCGTCCACCTTGCGCTCGATGACGATCCCGTCCACCGGCGAGGAAATCTTCGTGTAACCGAGGTTGGTCTCGGAGTTCTTCAGGTCGGCTTTCGCCCGCTTGACCGCGGCCTCGGCGGCCACCAACTGTGCCTTCAGCGCCTTCCAGGCGTATTCGTACTTGTCTTCCTCCATTTCCGACATGAACTTGGGGTCCTCGTCCCGGAGGCTCTTGGCGCGATCGTAGTCGTGCTTGGCCTGGTCAAGCAGGGCCTGGACGCGGTCCACGTCGGCTTCGGCCGAGGCCACCGCCGCCTCGTCCCGAGCTTTGATGGCCTCATAGATTTTGGGGTCGATCTCGGCGAGGAGGTCCCCTTTCTTCACGCGGTCGTTGAAGTCGACATGGAGCTTCTGGATCGGTCCCGAGGCGAACGAACCGACCAGCACGCGCTGGACCGGCTGGACCGTGCCCGTCGCGTTGACTACCAGGACCAGGTCGCCGCGCGTGACCTCGGCGTCGCGCCACTTGGGGGCGTTGCGCCGCTTGAGGTAGTCCCGGATCGGCGCGTAGCCGAAGAACCCGGCCGAGCCGAGGGCGGCGAGGATCACCAGCCACTTGATCGCCGTTCGCATACTATTTGGGGGGGCGTGCAAGTAGTCTTTTGGACGGATGGGAGGGCGCCGCGAGACGGTCCGCGCTGCGTCCCCTCCTTTCATGCTATTCTGTTTGCACGTGAAAAACTTGTCGAGCCGGGCGCAAAACGGCGCTGTTCGCAACCACCCCGCGACTGCCCGTCCTGTCTAAGCCCACAACGCGTCGTTGTTTATCGCCAACCAGCAAGGGGATTTCTCCGCCCCGCTGCTTTCCGGTATCATCAACCGGAACGACGCCCGGCAAGGCGCGCCTCGGGGGCTGGAAGGACAGCGGGATGCGAACGAAGCTGATGAGGCCGGAGATCATTCATACGTCCTGGGCGGCCATCTTGACCGGCCTGTTGGCGGGGATCTGGCTGCTGACAGGATGCCGGCCCCCGGCCCCGGCAGAGGAAGCGTCCCCGGTCGCTGTTAAGGCGGCGGTGGTCCAGCGCGAGGAGATCGCCAGCGAAAGCCGCTACAGCGCCTCGGTCGTGGAGTTCAAGCGGGTTGAGCTCTCGTTCAAGGTGGCGGGCACCGTGGTCTCCTTGCTGCAAGTCGCCGGAGCGGGGGGGCGCCTGCGCGACGTGCAGGAGGGCGACGAGGTCCACGCGGGTGACGTTCTGGCGGAGTTGGACCGCGCCGATTACCAGCGGGCGCTGGATATCGCCAAGGAGCAGCTCGCCCAGGCCGAGCGCCAGTACGCCGCGGCCGCGGCCACCGCCGAGATGGCCGAGAAGGACTTCGAGCGACTCCAGACCCTCTTCAAGCAGCAGTCGGTTTCCAAGCAGCAGTTCGACCAGGCTACCACGCAGCGCAATGCGCGCCGGGCGGCGGCTGAGGCGGCCCAGCGCCAGGTGGCGCAGGCCCGGCTGGCCGTGCAACAGGCGGAATCGGACCTGGAGAGCTGCCGACTGATGGTCTCAGGCATGCCCACCGCCAGGGTGGCGGCCCAGTTGGTCGAACCCAACGAGCGCGTGGCGCCCATGCGTTCGGCCTTCGTTCTGATCGACGTCTCGCGCGTGCGCGTCGTGTTCGGCGTGCCTGACACGATGGTGGGCGACCGCCGGTTGGGCGAGGTGCTGCCGGTCACGGCTGAAGCCCTAAGCGGGCGGAGGTTCGACGGCCGGGTGACGAAGATCGCCCCCACGGCCGACCCGGGCACGCGGACCTTCCCCGTGGAGCTTACCATTGACCAGCCCGGGGACTTGCGGCCCGGCATGATCGTGACGATCGGCATCGGCAAGAGGAGCGAGGGGATCCTCGTGTCCATGACGGCGGTCCAACGGGGCAAGACCGCGGAGCAGTTCGCGGTCTTCCAGGTCGTCGAGGAGGAGGGACGCACGCGGGTTCGCAAGCGCGCGGTCGAACTGCTCGGCGTGTACGACAACCGGGTCCTGGTGGAGCCGGACGGGAAGACCGAAATCGCCGGCGGCGACCGGATCGTGGTCGTCGGTGCCTCGCGACTCCAGGACGGCGAGGAGGTGCACACGATCGAGGAGGAGCCCGACGATCGGGCGCACATCGCGCTCTGAAGGGAGGATGAGGGAGCACGGGTTCTTGTCTTACCAGGCTACCTCCGCTGGATGAGGGCTCTGACGAGTTAGAACGGCCCAACCTTTGACCTCCCGTTCGATCGCCCTCAGAGGCCGCGGCGGGATCGTTGCTCGGATCAACCATGAACACGGCCGAAATCAGCGAAGCAGCGACTCTCCTGCTGGTCCTCCTGAATCCCTTTCTGCTGGCGGTCTACCTGCTGGGGATCATTCGCGAGCTGCGCTTCGGGGAGTTCTGCGGCGTCATGGTGCGCGGCGCGATCATCAGCGGAGTCGTGTTCATCACCTTTGCCGTGCTGGGGGATTACGTCTTCACCGACATTCTCCACGTGCGCTACGCCGCGTTCCTGGTCTTCGGCGGCGTGGTATTCCTGATCGTGGGCATCCGTTTCGTGTTCCAGGGGCCGCACGCCGTGGAGATCCTCCGCGGGCCGCCCGAGCACGTCGCCGGTTCGGTGGCCATGCCGTTCATGATCGGGCCGGGCACGATCAACGCCAGCATCCTGGCCGGGTCGCGGCTAAGCGTGCCCGAGGCCGCGATAGCCATCGCGATTGCGCTGGTCGTAACGGTCGTTTCAGTGGTCGCCCTCAAGCGGCTTCACGACGTGGTGAGCAGCCGCAACGAGCAACTCGTTGAGCGTTACGTGGAGATCTGTGGCCGCGTGGCATCCGTGGTGATCGGAACGATCGCCGTGGAGTTGATCTTCCAGGGGATCGAACAGTGGATCGCGGGGACGACGTTCTACCGGTCGTGATCAAGCGAGGGTAGCCCCGTCGCCTGCCCGCTGGGATGCGGCGATCGCGAGCCGCCCGTGTGCACGAAGCACCTCCAGAGCCATGACCATCTCCCAGTTCTTCGTCTATAAGCGCCCCATCGCCTGGACCGCCTTGGTGGTGACGTTCGTGTGGGGCTACGCGGCCTACCTGGCGATGCCCCAGCGGCACGATCCGGTAATCTCGACCAGGATCGCACTGATCGTCACGCCGTATCCCGGCGCCGAGGCGCGGGAGGTCGAGGAGGAAGTCTCCAAGCGGGTCGAGCAGGCGATTGGTGAAAACCAGTCGGTGGAGATCGTGCGCTCGACCAGTCAGCAGGGCCTCTCGCTGGTGTTCGTCGAGCTCTCGGAGAAGGAGGATAACGAGGACGCCGTGTGGGAGGATCTGGAGACGCGGCTGGAGGCCATCGATGACCTGCCCAAGGTCGGCGAGTACCAGGTGCGGCCGCGCATTGACAAGGACTTCGGCGACACCTGCGCGGTGATGCTCACGATCAGCAGCCCTCTCGTCTCGGATTTCGAGCTGGACCTGCGCGCGGAGAGCGTCCGCAAGGCACTCGAGGAGTTCCGTGCGGGCAGGCCCAAAGCCTTTCGGGAGAACCGCATCAGCGCAGTCCTGGTCTATCCAAACACGGTCGCCCGGTCGTATGTGCTTTGGATCGGTCGGGCCCTACTGTCGCGCCTGGCGGCGAAGGGGCTGGCCGAGGACGCGGCCGTGCTCGAAGTGCCCAGCACCGGCTGCCTGGACTTCCACCTTCCTGCGGACGAGACCGAAGAGGACCTGCTTCGGGAGATCGGGCAGTGGTACGAGGATACCATCGGCACCGGCATGTCGCACCCGGACATGTGGCCGGGCGTCCTGGTCCGCGACCTCGACCGGTTGCGGGACCGGCTTCGCGACAACCCGTTCGCCCCGGAGGCGGCCCTCAGCCGCTATAGCTACCGGGAGCTGCGGACGTTCGCCGACACGATCCGCGACCGACTGAAGCGATATCCCACGGTAGGGCGAATCGAGGACATCGGCATCCAAGACGAGGCGATCTACGTCTATTACAGCGGGAGGCGTTTCGCGGCCAGCCAGATCCGTCCGGCCGCCGTCATCCAGCGCCTCCAGACTCGGAACATCAATCTGCCCGGCGGACGTGTGGAGATGCCCGACCGCGACCTCGTCGTCGAGCCGAGCGGGGCGTTCGAGAGCGAGGAGGATGTCGGCAACCTCGTGCTCGATGCCCGCGGCGGCTACCCCCTGTACCTCCGCGACGTGACGGACATCGTGCGGGGATACGAGGACCCACCGGGCGTAATGAACTTCCGCACGCTGAAGACCGACGCGGCCGACCCGCCGACCGCGCGGATGCCCGGCGAGCCGGCCGATCACCTTTTGCTGGCCAGCGACGAGCACGGCCTGCCGCTGCCCGAGGACTACCGGTTGCAGACGACCCGAGCGGTCACGCTGGCGATCTACCAGGCCACCGGCGCGCACATCGACGAATTCAACCACGACATGGAGGCGGCGCTGGCCGACCTGGAGCAGATCCTGCCCGAAGATTTGCAGATCGAGCGGACCAGCGACGAGTCGGCGATGGTCCATCGCAAGGTGCGGCAGTTTCTCCGTGCCCTGGGCGAGGCCGTGCTGCTGGTGATTCTCGTGGCCGTGGTGTTCATGGAGTGGCGGTGCGCCGTCTTGGTGGCCGTCTCGATTCCGCTGACCATCGCTATGGCGCTGGCCGCCTGCCACCTGCTGGGGATCGACCTTCAGCAGGTGTCGATCGCGGCACTGATCATCGCGCTGGGAATGCTGGTGGACGATCCGGTGGTGGCCGGCGACGCGATCAACCGCGAGATGGCCGAGGGAGTGCCCCGCGACGTGGCGGCGTGGCTCGGGCCGCAGAAGCTGGCCAAGGCGATCTTCTATTCCACCGTGACAAACTGCGTGGCGTTCCTGCCGCTGTTGCTTGTCGAGGGACGGACTGGCGAGTTCATCTACTCCCTGCCGATCGTTGTGGCCGTGGCCCTGGTGAGCAGCCGCATCGTGTCGATGACCTTCATGCCGCTCTTGGGCTATTACGTCCTCCGAGGACAGAAGGGCTACGAGGCGGGCCTGCGTGAAGGCGGACGCGGCGCCACCTTCGCCCGCTACTACAACGGACTGTCCGAATGGTGCTTGCGCCACAAGGCGGCCACGCTGGCGGTGTGCCTGGCCGTGCTGGGCGGCTGCGCCGCCTCCTTCCCGATAATCGGCACGTCCTTCTTTCCCAAGGACCTGCATTCGGTACTGCTGGTCAACATGTACCTGGCCGAGGGCTCGCCCATTCGACAGACCCGCCAGGAGGCCCGCGAGCTGATCGACCTGATCGAGGAGCTCGAGGGCGAGAACGTCCGCTCCTACACAACCTTCGTGGGGGCGGGCGGGCCGCGGTTCTGGCTCTCCGTGGTGCCGGAACAGCGCATGGACCACTACGCGCAGGTTTTCGTCCACACCGTCGATCCCCACGATACGGCGAGGATCGCCGACCGCCTTCGGCGCGAGTTGCCCGGCCGCTCCACGGCCCGCGTGAGCATCGAGCAACTGGAGACGGGGCCGCCGATCGGCGTGCCCGTGCAGATCCGCATCTTCGGCGACGACGAGGAGCGGTTGCGCCGCCTGGCGGACGACGTCAAGCGGCGACTCCGCGCCATCCCCGGCGCGGAGTCCGTGCACGATGACTGGAGCCCCGAAGTGCTTCAGCTCTCGATGCGGATCGACGCGGACAAGGCGAACCTCGCCGGCGTCACCAACCAGGACGTGGCCATGGCCGTCAACACGGGATTCGCCGGCTTCGCCCCCACGCACCTGCGCGAGCAGGACCGGCTAATCCCCATCACGCTGCGACTCCGCGCCGACGAGCGGACCCGCTACGAGGATCTGGCCAACGTCGCGGCCGTGAGCACGGCCACGAACGACCGCGTCCCCCTGGACCAGATCGCCGAGTTCCGGCTGGAGTTGGTCGCCCCGCGCCTTGCCCGCCGCGATTTCCAGTCATGCATCACGGTGCGGTGCGACGCGCTGCCGGGCGTGCTTCCGAGCGAAGTCGTCCGTCAGATCGACGATCAGCTCCGACGCGCGTCGCTTTCATGGCCGCCGGGCTACCGCTACGAGTTTGGCGGCGAGCGTTACGAGCAGGCCAAGGGCTTCCGCTCGCTGACCAAGGCCCTGGTCGTTTCCCTCGTGGCGATCTACCTGGTGCTGGTCTGGCAGTTCAACAGCGTGACCAAGCCGCTGGTGGTGTTCGCCGCCGTGCCTTTCGGTCTGGCCTTCGGCCTGATGGGGCTGGTGATCACCGGGGCGCCGCTGGGCTTCATGGCTTTTCTCGGCATCGCGTCGCTGGCCGGTGTGATCGTAAGCCACATCATCGTGCTCTTCGACTACATCGAGGAGATGCACGACCGCGGCGAGCCCCTGCATCGGGCCGTCATCGACGCCGCTCTGGTCCGCTTGCGACCCGTGTTGGTGACAGTACTGGCCACGGTCGGCGGCCTGGTCCCGCTGATCTATCACGGCGGGCCACTCTGGGAGCCTATGTGTTACGTACTGATTGTCGGGCTTCTGGCGGCGACCATCGTGACCAAGGTGATCGTGCCTGTGATCTACGTGATCTTCGTCGAGAACCTCGGCATCATCCGTTGGCGCCCGGCAGGCGAAGCGCCTGAAGGTCCGCCGCCGGAATGGGCGGATCAGGCACGATGGAAATGGTGACCTCGGGTGCGGGCTTCCGGTGTGCCGAACGAATCGTCGGCTACTCGTTGATGCTCAAAGCGAGGCCGACCGCAGCGATTGTGCGGGCTGCGCCGCCGGTTTCAGGGGAGAGGACAATCCTCTCGCTCGGAACATGGGAATTCCGAGCAAGTGGCGGCTCGTTCCGCGGGGCTCTCACAGGCTCTCCAACGAATCCGTGAGGTACGCTTGCAGGTAAGACGTGGCTTGTGCGGCCCGATTGAGGGGTATCATGGCGCAGCGTTCCATACGCGTTCTCGTCGTTGACGACTCGATGCTCATACGCAGAATCATCTGCGACATGATCGGCGAGTGCTCGGATCTGGAAGTCGTGGGAACGGCAGCCGACGGCCGGAAGGCCATCGAGAAGGTGGCTGCGCTGCGTCCGGACGTGGTGACGCTCGACATCCAGATGCCGCATATGGACGGCTTGACCACGCTTGACCACCTGCTCCAGCAGCATCCCGTTCCGGTGGTGATGGTCTCGTCGCTGACGCAGTTGGGCGCCACGATCACCCTCGACGCCCTGGACCGGGGGGCTGTGGATTACGTGGCCAAGCCGGAGAACGTCTCACAGGTTCAGTCTGCGCTGGGCGAGGAGCTGACTCGCAAGATCCGCTCTGTGGCCGGCATCGACGTCCGTCGCATCCTGCGAATACGCAAGGACCGCAGGGTCCGCCGCAAGGAGCAGGCCAGGCAGGGCCCTCCCCCACCCAAACCGGTCAGCGCCGAAGGCATTGGTGGACTGGCCGACCAGTGTATCGCGATCGGGATTTCCACGGGCGGACCGCCGGCACTGTCCCGCTTGTTTGAGTCGCTCCAGCCGCCCTTGCCGCCGATTGTCGTCGTGCAGCACATGCCACCACAGTTCACGCGCCCCCTGAGCTGGCGCCTGGACACGATCTCGCGCCTGTCGATCAAGGAGGCGGCGGATGGCGATGTGCTCCGGCCCAATCAGGTGCTGGTGGCACCCGGTGGGCTGCATCTGGAACTGCGGCGTCAGGGGTCGCTCGTCAAGACCCGAATCCAGGACGGCCCGCCGGTCAGTGGGCATAAGCCGTCGGTGGATGTGATGATGACCTCGGCGGCCAAGGCGTTCAGGGGCCGCTGTCTGGGCGTGATCATGACGGGGATGGGCCGCGACGGGTCGGACGGCTGTGGTGCGATCCGGGCCGCAGGCGGGTACGTGCTGGGCCAGGACGAGGCCAGCTCCGACGTGTACGGGATGAACAAGGTGGCCTTCGCGGAAGGCCACGTGGATCGCCAGGTCCATCTCGACGAATTGGCGACAGCCATCCTTCGGCAAGCCCGGCGGGCCGGTTCGCCGGCCGGAGCGGCGCCCTGACGAGCCACGGCCCCCGGGTCGATGCCGCACCACTCCCGTGTGGGGGTCGCGGGCCCTTAGGCGCCCCGCCGGGCGAGCGGGGACGGCTGGCACGTCTGTCGGGTTTGCGGGGTGGCCGTCGGAGCGGAGTTATGTGCCAGGGGAGTTTACGGTACGGCTGCTTGCTGGTATTCTCCACCGTTCCGTGGTAAAGTGAGGGATGAGGATGGCCCTTTCGTACTGAGCCCACGGTTTTTGGGGCTCTGCTCGTCCACGCGAGAGGGTTCCTCCCTGGCAGTCGTCAAGGATGTCGAGGGGCTGACGCGTGGCTCAGGGACGAACGGCCGTCGATCCTTCTCTATCCCACTTCCGGGCCTTTTGGGGGGAACGGTCCCGTGCGGCGTGCGCCTGGCACTTTGCTCCCTAGCTTCATCTGAAGCTCGTCACTCTGACGCGTGAGGGGTCGAGCCGGTACCGCGATGAGCAACACGAAGGTCGAGAGCTTCCTGGGCCTTGTGCGGCGCAGTGGGTTGGTGTCAAAAGGCCAACTTGACCGCGAGCTTGCCTCCTTGGCGCGGACCCGCGGTGACGCCGCCCTGCTGGAGCCGGACGTCGTGGCCCGGTTTCTGGTAGAAAAAGGCCTGTTGAGCAGTTGGCATAGCGAGAAGCTTCTGGAGGGCCGCCACCGGGGTTTCTTCCTGAACAACTACAAGCTGCTCGACCACCTCGGCACGGGCGGAATGAGTAGCGTCTATCTGGCGGAGCACATGCTCATGCACCGCCGGGTGGCCATCAAGGTTCTGCCCAAGCACCGCGTGGAGGATTCCTCCTACCTGGCCCGATTCCATCTCGAGGCCCAAGCCGCTGCGGCTCTGGACCACCGCAACATCGTGCGGGCGTTCGATGTGGGCAACGAAGGCGAAATCCACTACATGGTCATGGAGTACGTGGAAGGCCGCGACCTCCAGGCCATCGTCCGTGAGAAAGGACCCCTTGATCCGCTCGACGCGGCGGCGCACGTCTTCCAGGCCGCCGCGGGACTGGAGCACGCCCACGCCGCCGGCCTGATCCACCGCGACGTCAAGCCGGCGAACCTCCTGGTCGATAAGTCCGGCACGGTCAAGGTCCTCGACTTGGGCCTCGCGCGGTTTACGGGCGAGGAGCGGGCGTCGCTCACCGTGGCCTACGACGAGAACGTCCTGGGGACTGCCGACTACCTGGCCCCGGAGCAGGCCCTGGACAGCCACGGCGTGGACGGCCGGGCCGATGTGTATAGTCTGGGGTGTTCCCTGTACTTCCTCCTCACCGGGCGCCCGCCCTTCCCCGACGGCACGCTCCCGCAGCGCTTGATGGCGCACCAGAAACAGCCGCCCCCGAGCATCAAGAGGCAACGTCCCGAGGTTCCCGACGACCTGATTCGGATTTGCCTCCGCATGATGGCCAAGAAGCCCGCGGCCCGCCATCAGACCATGGGACAGGTCGCCGACGCGTTGGCCGACTTCCTCGCCGCCCATGGCAAGCCGGTCGATCCCGGGAGCGGGGCCGGCCTGGGCCGGGGGAAGCGGCGTCGCGACTCCGGCTCGGGAATCGGCGTGCGGCCCGTACGCGCCAAGCCGCTGGACGACTCGGCCATCCCTGAAGAGCGACCCGCGGCAGATGGCTCACTGACCGACACGGCCACGGAAAAGGGTCGTATGACCGTCGCCGGCCCGGGACGCGGCTCGGGAAAGGGATCGGGCGTCAATAGGCCGCTGCCACGGGCCAAGTCGCTCGACGGCGCCCCGGCCAGCGAGTTCGTCTTCGACTTCGGCGAGCCGCCAAGCATCGCCCGGCTCCGCTACCGTCCGCCGCGGCGCGACGAGCCCCTGTTCGGCCCGGCCGGCAGCATCCCCGTGTGGGTCTGGGGCGTGATCGCCGGCGGGTGCGTGCTGGCGGTGATTCTCCTGATCGTGCTGCTGGTGACGCGCTGAAGAGGCCGCTGAGGCTTTCCGAAATTCCCAAATACCTCGGAAGACCCAGCACCTCGGCGCTGTCGGTGCGGCCTCGGCTGCCCTTCAGCCCCGCTCCCGATTTTTGCTATACTGGCGCGCGTAGTCAACACCCGTTCACTCCCCACCCCGCATGACCCGCGAGCCGATCCTTCAGAGCCAGGCCCCCACCGGCGACGACGATCGCGATCTGCGCCCGCAGTGGATGCGGGACATGGTCGGACAACGCGAGGTCTTCGCCCGGCTGGAGATCGCCATTGACGCTGCGGGCAAGCGGGGCGAGCCGCTGGGGCATGTGCTGTTCGACGGTCCACCGGGCCTGGGCAAGACGACCTTCGCCACCTGCATCCCGCGCGAGTTGGGCGTGCCTCTTCAGATCGCCAGCGGGGCCACGCTCAAGGCACCTAAGGACCTCATCCCCTATCTGACCAACGCCGAGGAGCGCTCGGTCCTGTTCATCGACGAGATTCACCGCATGCAGAAGGCCGTGGAGGAGTTCCTCTACCCGGCGATGGAGGATTTCCGCATCGATCTGACTCTTGGCGAGGGCGTCAACGCCCGGACCATCAACATGTCGCTCAAGCCCTTCACGCTGATCGGAGCCACCACGCGCACCGGCCTCCTCTCGGCCCCGCTCCGCGATCGCTTTCAAATGCGCGAGCACCTCGATTTCTACACGGTCGAGGAACTGGCCGAGATCGTCGCGCGCAACGCGGCCAGACTCCGCGTCGCGATTGACGAACCGGCTGCCCGCGAGATCGCTTCCCGAAGCCGCAGCACGCCGCGCGTCGCCAACAATCGTCTTCGTTGGGTCCGCGACTACGCGATCAGCAAGGCGGGAGGCCGGATCACTCTCGACGTGGCCCGCGACGCCCTGGCCATGCAGGGCATCGACCCTTTGGGGCTCGATCCTCAGGACCGCAAGTACCTGCAGACGATCGCCCGCGTGTTCGGCGGAGGGCCCGTGGGCGTGGACGCCGTGGCCCACACCATGAACGTGCCTCCTGACACGCTCGTCGACGAAGTCGAGCCGTTCCTGCTGCGATCGGAGTTGATCGTGCGCTCGCCTCGGGGCCGGCGCCTGACATCGACCGGCCTGGAGCATGCGGGCTTGGCCGCGTCGGGTGAGTGCGGCGCCAGCCAAGGTCGGCTGTTCTAAGCCCCGTATCACCGCCGCGCCGCGGCTCGCGAGAAATCTGGGAATCTGCGTCGGGATACCCCCTCTTCGCGGTGAAGTGCCGCCTTCGATGGGACTCCAATCGCCGACTCTGGCAAAGTCCACGCGCGCCAGCGGGGAATGCGCGAATTTCGAATGTTTTCCGATTCCCCCACTTGTAACAGTGCTGACGCCCCGTAAGATGGACGAAGCGGGGACGCCATTCTTCTGGCAGCTTTCGCTGCCCGGTCTTGCGAGGAGTAATGGAATGCTTGCCTTGGCTCCAGGGTGGGAACTGACCGTGGAACGCGGGCCCGACTGGCTGTTCGTTCGCGTCTCCACTCCCGATGCCCAGGGCTCCGAGCCGCCGCCGCTGGCCCAGAGCGTCTGGTCGCTGATGCAGCAGCACCTCTGCGATCGATTGGTTCTCGAGCTGGACGACCTCGACGTGCTTCGTAGCAATCTGATCGGACAGTTGATCCTGCTCCATCAGGTGATCTCCGAGCACGGAGGAGTCATGCGGCTCTCAGGGCTTTCGCCCCACAATCGCAGGGTGCTCAAGTCCTGCCGCCTCGATCAGCGGTTCCAAGTGTACGAGGACCGCATGGGTGCCGTGCTGTGTCGCGGCCCGGTCAAGCCGCGCTAGCGCTCGTGGCACCTGAGTTCGAGGCTTCCAGAGTCCCCAAAGACCTCGGAAGCCTTTGGGACCCTCGGCCCAGCCTGCCGTCACTCCGCGGCCAGGGCGGCCGGCGGCCAGCTCACCTCGATCTCGTTGTGGATCTGACGCACGCCGTCGATGCGGCGCAGGGTCTCCTGGGCGATCTGCTTCTCGAAGAAGGAGCGGACCGACCCCTTGAGCGTCACTTGTCCCTCTTCCGCCTCAAAGCGGAGATTGCGTTTCGAGAGGCGGGGGTGGCATTCCAAGGCGCTGAGGACCCGGTCCTCCAGCGACACCTCCGGATGGGCGTCGGCATGGTTCATCGTGCTTCCCTGTGCGGCGCGGCGATGGGTTCGGTTCGTGCTCGTCCGGTCGCCCCCGCATTGAAACAGACCGGCGCGAGTTGCCTCCAACCGCCCCATCGGCAAACAGGACAAGTGCGCTAAAGAACTACTGCTGCAGCGTATAGAAAGCCTGCGAAGCGGCACCGGACCTTGCCGTTTCTGCCGCCTGTGACGCGCAGGCTCCGGCCTATCCGGCCAGCAGCAGGCCGATCAGCGGAGCCGCGGCCAGACCCGCGATCAGCGCGCCGAGCACCGACATTCGCCGCTCGAAACGCCGCTCGCGCCGGGGATCGTGCGCGGCGCGGACGATCAGGTCCACTCGCCCAGTCACGCTGGCATGCTGCCAGCCCGCCCGCCGCCGGTCCGATCCGGCCGCCGCCGCCAGATCTTCCAAAGCCCCGGCGTAGAGCGCCGCTGCCTCGGGCGGCGGCATCCGCCGGGCAAGGTACCGGCAGGCGAACAGATCGGCCTGCTGCTCCAGCAATCGCGAGTACCAGCCAAACAGGGCCAGCATGTAGATTGCGGCCAGGGCGAGCCCTGCCAGCGCCGCCGGAAGCCGCGAGGTGAGGCTTTGTCCCGCAATCCAGCCCTCCAACTGCCCGGCCGCCTCGGGAGAGATCTGGCCCAGCAGCAGCCAGAGGCTCAGGGGCAGGAACATCGCGGCCAGGCGAAGCGGCAGGTGCCGGTGCCTGACGTGGCCCAGTTCGTGGGCGAATACAGCCTCGACCTGCTCGGGCCGAAGCCGGGCGAGCAGCCCGTCGCTAAGAAAGACGTAACGCAGCCGCCGGACAAAGCCGGTCACCGCCGCGTTGACCACCAGCCCGCCCGTGTTCCAGACCAGGATGTCCCTCGCGGGGAAACCCAGTTCGGCGGCCACAGACTCCAGTCGCTGCCGGAGTGGGCCGGCGCCCAGCGGCTCGGTCTGCCAGATGTGGCGGAGCAGCACCGGGAAGCCCAGCAGCAGCGCCCCCAGCAGCGGGGCATGAACGGCCGCGCCGTGCGCCCCGCGGAGCCAGCCAGGCGCGGCCAGTTCTACAACGTCCTGGATGGCCAGCAGGACCAGCACGGGGAGGAGAAGAATGCCCAGGTAGTGCCGTATGTGCAAGGCCAGGTAGCGCGACAGGCGGCAAGGCCGATCGTCGGCCGCCCCCAGGGCGACGAGCCGGGCGTGAACCGCGGTCTCGACCTGATAAAACGCTGCCCAGCTTAGCACCAACGGCAGGAGCACCGGCGCGAGCACGAGCAGCTCGTCGAGCAGGACGACGCGGTCCAGACCCCAGTTGAATCGCACCAGGGGTCCCCACTCAAGACAACAGAGGATCGCCCCCGCCGCGCCCAGCCACAAGGCGGCGTGCACGTGGCGCAGCCTGCGGAAGCGCCGCAAGGCCTCGGCGGCCCTCTCGGGCCGGGCGCGGAGACGCCGCGCGATCAGGTTCGACGAGACCTGCGCGAACAGGGCGACCAGCGCCACGCCGGCCACGGCCAGTGCCACGCGCGGCCCGGCCCCGGCCACCGGCTCCTCCGGCGACGCTTCGGCAATGACGATCGCGGCCAGCACTGCCAGGATGACGAGGAACTGCATGGAGCGGTAAGGACTCGGCTGGAGACGAGAGCGCGGCCCGATGCCGCACGCTTCCATACTAGACGCGATGTGAACGGGCCTCAACACCCCACCTCCGAGATCACCCCATTCCGCCCGCGGCAAACATGGCACAGAAACCGGTTCGACCGCACCCGGCCGAGGCGGTAACGTATCCCCTGTTCCCCGAACTGCAGACCGCTCCTGAGGAGGCCCGGGAGCTGGCACCAACGGGTTTGCAGTACGTTGCGGGGCACTACCGGCAGATTGCTCTCAGCGGGACGAAGGGCTGGCAGAACTGCAATCTGAGGACCTAGTTCAAGCGAATCGTGGAGCGGGCCGGACTGCGGCCCTGGCCGAAGCTATTTCAGACTCTGCGAAAGCCGCCGGAGACGGAACTGGCCAGGAGTTGGCCGATCCATGTCGTGACGCGATGGATGGGCAACAGCATTCAGGTTGCCGCGAAACACTACCCGATGGTGACCGACGAGGACTTCGAGAGGGCCGCAGAAGGCGGTGCAGAATCCGGTGCACTAGTGGTGCAAAAGTCGGTACAGCAGCCCGCCGCGGGAGACGGCGAGATCTCGCAAGAAACGACGCAAGCCGCTGACAGTCAGTGGCTTGCGCAAGAGGATGCGGGCCAGTGCGAAAACCCGCGATCGGTGCTAAGCGGAGGGCACGGGACTCGAACCCGCAACCCCTGAAAGGGGCACCACATTTCCAGTGTGGCCGCTAGCCAATTCGCATACCCTCCGGACCTCAATTCCTCGGCGTCTGCATCGGATAGGACAAGCATAGCCCCGCGCGAGTTCGACGGGAAGCCGTCCTTGCCGGGGACGGGGAAGCGACACGCGCCTCCGCGGCTGGGTGCGGCCCGAGTCTCGACCGCGGGCGGACTGGCGGCGGGGCTCAATCCATGGCGTGGGCATGGGCCCCGCTGATCAGGTTGATGAACTCCTGGTTGGATTTGAAGTTCCCCAGCTTCGCGGTCAACTGCTCCATCGCGTCCACGGGGTGCATGCTCGACAGCGTCCGTCGCAGCATGGTCACCGCGTGCAGGGTCTCGGGCGACAGAAGCTTCTCTTCGCGCCGCGTGCCGGACTGGCTGATGTCGATGGCCGGCCAGACGCGACGGTCGGCCAGCTTGCGGTCGAGCACCAGTTCCATGTTGCCCGTCCCCTTGAACTCCTGGAAGATCAACTCGTCCATGCGGCTTCCGGTGTCGATCAGCGCGGTGCCGACGATGGTCAGCGAGCCCCCCTCCTCGAACAGCCGGGCCGTGGCGAAGAGCTTCTTGGGGATGTCCATCGCCTTGATGTCCACGCCGCCGGACATGGTGCGCCCGGTGTTTCCGACCCACTTGTTGAACGCGCGAGCCAGCCGCGTAATGGAATCGAGCAGCAGGAACACGTCCTTGCCCATCTCGGCCAGCCGGCGGCAACGCTCGACGATCAACTGCGAAAGGCGCACGTGACTCTCGATATCGCGATCGAGGCTGCTGGCGACCACCTCGCCATTGACAGCGCGGCGGAAGTCGGTGACCTCCTCGGGTCGCTCGTCGATCAGCAGGACGATCAACTTGATGTCCGGGTAGTTGTGGACGATGGCCTGCGAGATGTGCTGAAGCAGGATCGTCTTACCGGTGCGCGGCGGGGCCACGATCAGCGCCCGCTGCCCTTTGCCCAACGGGGTGAGCAGGTCCATAACCCGGGTGGTCAGCGGCTGTGGACCGGTCTCCAACTGAAGCCAGTACTCCGGGTTGATCGGCGTGAGCTGATCGAACGTCTTGACGTTGCGGTAGGCCTCGGGATCCATCCCGTCCACGTCCGCGATTTCCTTGACGCGGGGCCCCTGCTGACGGCGTCCGGGCTGAATCTGCCCGCTTACAAGAACGCCCTCGCGCAGCCCATACTTCTGGATCATGCTGCCGGGCACGAACGGGTCGGTCAACTGCCGGACGTAATCCCCGGCCGGGTCGCGCAGGAAGCCGTACCCGTTGGGGTGCATCTCCAACACGCCGGAGCCGGGCTGAAGCGGCAGTGGCTCGCCATTGTCCGGACCTTCAAAGTCCTGGCCATTGGGCGACCGATCCCTCTGATCCCTTGGAGAGAACCGGGGTCTTTGAGATCCGCCAGGCTTCCCGCGGGAGCGGCCCTTCTTCCTCTTTCCCATAAACCACCTTGCGAGGCGCTGCGCCGGCGCACGTGCATACCTTGAGCGGCGTGCCCGGGAACCGCCCCGAGACCAAAGGACGGGAGCTCAACGGCAGGTCGAGCACCCTGACTTAGAAATCAACTCTCGTCCGGCGGACGAGAATCGGAACCAAATTCCGCAGACACTTGCAGGCAGCGCGGCGCGAATTTCTGCACTCACCAGCCGCGAAACGGAGTCTGCTCGTTACTTCGCTTAAGCGGAAACGGCGACAAGAGCCGCCTCGGCGCGACGACCCGCTCTCACGCTATTCAATCACGGGAAGCGAGGTCGAGAAGCGTTGACGATCTCCCGCAAATGTCGAATCCATTCCGCGGGACGGCCCCAGATTCAAGATCGGGAACCGACAGCGCCTACCTGCTCGGCAGAACTCAAAACTACCGACATCATAGCGTTGTTTCGGGTGGTGTCAACCTTCTTGTCGACCGAACTTCCACAAAACAGGAGCCTTGCGCTTGTGGATTACCTTGGCTCCCGCAATCCTCGTTCGCCTCTATGCCAGCCGATCCGAAAACATCCGCCAGAGCAGGGGCCCAATGTGCCTCGGCAGCCCGGACAACGGCTCTGAAAGGACGCCCCTCGTCATCAGCGACGAGAGCGTGGATCGAACTCCTTGAGCCACCTTCCCGCACAACACGGCCGAGAGGGCCGAAGGCGGAGAAGGATGCCAGCAGAACAACGCCCCCTTCGGAGGGCCCATGCCGGGTCACCCCGGGGGCCTAGGGGCGCAAGGGAGGGGCGGTTCGCCCGGTTCCCTATCTCCATATACACCAAGTTCCTTCCCTTTGCAAGTCGGAACACCCGCCATTATTCGTTTCGGCAAGAAAAACCGTGGAACATAGCCGAACCGTCGCAAATTCCCACCACTTCCCAGCCCGACCTTCCGATAACTACACCGATGTCACTTCAGACTACGGCTCTTCTTGTCGTCAGGGGCTCCCGAGCATGGAAGCTAGACGTTGGGCGTTCTCTTGGGCGATGCTCGCGGCGATGACCGCGTGCGGAGAACTAGGGGCCCAAGGGGGTATTCGGTGGGACGCACCGAGCATTGAGGCGGCCGAGCGGCTGGCGGCCGAGTCGGGGCGGCTGGTGCTGGTCCATTTCTGGTCGCCGTCCTGCAAGCCATGCATGAAGATGGAGCGCAACGTCTTCAGCAGGCCCGAGGTCGCCGAGGCCGTGGAGGCCGCATATGTCCCCGTGAAGATCAACGCCGACCAGTTCCCCCATACCTGTCGGCGGTTCGGCATTACGGCCTTGCCGACCGATGTCGTCCTGTCTCCGCGGGGCCAGATCATTCGGCGCTTCCAGGGAGCCGTCCCGGCCGATCGCTACGTGGCGCAGATTAGCCAGGTCGCGCGTCAAACAAACGGCGGCGATTTCGCGATGCTGGCGCAATCGACCAGCCCAAGCGGCGAGCCGTACTCGACGAGGGCCGCGCCTCCGGGGCCGGTTTCGCACTCGGCGCCGGACTGGGGCGCGTTTCGTCGGGAATCCCCCGCGCGGCCTGGGCTTGAGGCGCACCGCACCCCGAGCGAGCCAGGTGGGAGGTCACGGTACGAGGGCCCGGATTACGGACTTTCTCACCGTGAGCGGCCGCGCGACGCGTCCCCCAGCGGAAGTCCCTTCACGCCGCCCCGTTCGGCCCAGCGCCCCGACCCGCCGCCGCTGGCCGATCGCGCGCCGCCGGAGCCTCCGCGGGGCATCGCAAACGAACGGGACTTGCCGCCCGCAGCGTCGTCGCCTCCGCCGCACGTGCAGGACGCGATTGCCGCAGCGACTGCCCCGGTGGGCGCTCCCCGGCCTGCGAGCCAGCCGCACGGCGGTTCGACGCAGCCTGCCGGACAAGACATGGACTTCGACCCGCCGCTGGGTTTGGAGGGGTATTGCCCGGTCGAGCTCACGGAGAAGCGCCGCTGGGTCCTCGGCAATCGTCAGTGGGGCGCCATCCACCGAGGACGGACCTACCTGTTCGCCGGTCCCGAGGAGCAGCGCCGCTTCCTGGAAGAGCCGGATCAGTACGCGCCGGTCAGCTCGGGCGATGACGTGGTGCTCTCGCTGGAGCATGGACGGAGCGTTCCCGGCCGCCGCGAGCACGGGGTCTTCTTCCGCGGCCGCGTTTATCTCTTCGCCGACGAGGCGACGCTGGAGCAGTTCGCCGAAAGCCCCGGACGCTACGTCGAGCAACTGCTCGAGCAGGCGCGGCGCACCAGACGGACAGGCTCGCGGCCTGCCCGGTTCTGAATCGCCTTGGGCGATTCGGGGGAGAGGGGCAGCACCCTCTTGCCCAAGTGGCCCGAAGGGTGCGGGCCCCCCCAGGGTCGTGCACGGCTATCCACGGTGCATCCGTTGCGGGCAACCTGAGGGATTGCGCGCCAGCGAGGAGCTACCTCTCCTCGATCATACGGGTCAGTCGAATGACGTGGGCGCGGACGCCTTCGAGTCCGGGATTCAATCGCAGCGCTCGGCGGAAGCTCTCCAGCGCTGAAACGGGATTGCCGATCTGGAGGTACGCCTGCCCCATGCCCGCCGCCGCCGCGAAGTGGTAAGGGTTCAGCTCGAGCGCCTGGTGGCAATCGCGGATCGACCCGGAGTAGTCCTTTAGTCCGAACCGGGCGATGGCCCGCTGGTTCCACGCTTCGGCAAACCACGCGGCTCGCTCGATCAGTTCCGTGGCCCTCTTCAACGCCTCGGAGAAGTGCTGCGCGATGTTGTATCTGACCAGCACCGCCAGAAGCTGCCGATGCTCGGCGTTTCCCGCCCTGCCCCAGACCGACCGTATCCCGCTCTCGGCGAGGGTGCGCACCGTGCGATCGTCATCGTGAAGCGCGCGGCCCATGGTCTGGTTCGCCTCATAGTCTCCCAGCAAACCCAGCGCCAGCACGGACGCGCGGCGGATGTCGCGCGCGGGGTGGTCCGCAAGACGCTGCAACGTCCCCTGGGCGTACTGACGCCCCACGGCACTGATGAACCCGGCCGTGTCCTGATTGTCGAGGTACTTGCGATAGAGATCGGCGAGGACAGGTTGGCGAGGGCCGTCGTTGTTCACTCAAAACCTCCAGGACGAGATGGAGGGCAGGAAGAAGGGGACCTCTCCGCCGCTGCGGGCGAAGGGGTCGAAGCACGCGGAGCGCGGCCAGGCGTCCGGCATCGGCGGCCGGACGCGCTCGTGGCTGGCTGCCAGGGCGATAAGTCCGATTCTAAACAGGCCCTCTGGCCCAACCAACGGAAAAACCGCCTTGGCGAGGGGAAGGCGCTGGCCGCCGGTTTGGTTTCGTAGGAAAATAGGGGTCGTGGGTCCAGAAAGCCTGCGCCCGCAGAGGCTGACCGCTGACGGAATGGAGTGGATATGGTGCACCCCTCTAGAGAGTGGAAGCTGCCCCGCGAAGCGCGAACCCTTCGGGGGGCAGGAATCGCTCTTGCCGCGACGCTGACCGTAGCCGGACTGGGACAGGGTGCTGAGTCGCGCTCCGATTGGCTCACCGGACCGGCATATCACCAGCGTCTGCGCGAGTCGGTCGGTCCTACCGGCCCGGCCTGGTCCGGGACGCCGCTTCGGCAGGCGGTGTACGATCTGGCCCGGGCGAAGCACGTGGCGGCGATTCTCGACCGACGGATCGATCCCGGGCAGGAACTCGATGTGACGCTCCCGCGCCAGACGTTGGGGGAAGTGCTCGAGTCGCTGGCCCGCCATGCAGAGATGGGGATCGCTTTCGCGGAGCCGGTCGTGTACTTCGGTCCGCCTCGATCGGCGCGGCGACTTCGCACTCTTGTAGCGCTGCGTCACCAGGACCTGAAGCGGCTTCCTCCGGCGGCGCGCCGGAAGCTGCTCGCCACCTCCCCCCTTGCGTGGAACGACTTCACGGAGCCTCGCCGGCTCCTGGAGGAGTCAACTCAGCGGGCGGGACTGAGCTTGAAGGGGGGGGAACGGGTGCCGCACGACCTCTGGTCGGCGGCGGATCTGCCGTCCATGGACCTCGCTCAACGCCTGACGCTTCTTCTCATTCAGTTCGACCTGACCTTCGAGGTCTCCGCAGACGGACGGGAGATCGCCGTGGTTCCCGTTCCCGAAGAGGTTTGCCTGGTGCGCGACTACCCGGGCGGCCCCCGGCCCGAGGATACGGCGCGACGGATCGCCACGGCTGCTCCGGCGTGCGAGGTCAAGGTCGCCGGGGGGAAGGTGTTCGTCAAGGGCATGCTCGAGGACCACGAGCGGATCGTCTCGCCTCGGCCAGCGGCTCCCCCGAGGTCCAGTGGCGACGACAAGCCTCGGCCCGTCCCTCTCGAACAGGTCCGCATCGACAGCCTCAACGTGCAGAACACCCCGTTGCGAAGACTGCTGGAGGACCTCTCGGACAAGCTCGGGCTGGAGTTCGAGGCCGACGAGCAGGAGTTGCGGCGCGCGGGGGTCTCGCTGAACCAGCTCGTGTCGTTCGAGCTGAAGAACGCGTCGGTGGACGACCTGCTACGCAGTGTGCTGGGACCGGCGGGGCTGGAATTCCGCCGTCGCGGGCGGACCGTGAAGATAAGGCCGGCGCAGTGAGAAGGGGCGGGATCGCGACCCCGCCCCTGATGCAATATCCCTCCAGACCCGACGACGCCTGCATCTTCAGCAGCCGTGCTTCTCCAGCTTCTCGCGGAGGGTCTCGGCCGTGAACGGCTTGACCAGGTAGTCGGAGACGCCCGCCTGGATCGCCTCCATGACGCGGCCCTTCTCGGCCTCGGTCGTCACCATGATGATCGGCACGTTGGCGTCCTTGGTACGGATGTCCTGGACGACCTCCAGGCCGGTCTTGCCCGGCATGTTCCAGTCGGTCAAGACGAGGTCGATCTCTCCGGGCTTGAACATGGCGACGGCTTCGTTGCCATCGGCGGCCTCGACCGCCGTCGGCACTCCGACCGCCTGCAAGGAGCGCAGGATGATCTTACGCATCGTGCTGGAGTCATCAGCGACGAGGACTCGGGTCATGGTGTTTCCCCACTTCTAATCGCGTGTCGTTGGTCGTTCCACTCCGAGGGCCGGGCCCCGGGGCTTCATGGCAAACTCTAGGTCGCGCCTTCGGGGCGGGCAACTTGCGTGACGTCGGCTCGCCAGCGTGGAGAGGGAGATCGGCGGACCGCGAGGCCGGCCGCTCGCCGGCACCCCGCCTTCGGCCCGCATGCCCCAGGACGCGGACCGGGAACCCTCTTCTGGGGACGCGCCGGCGCAGCGGGGGGCGGAGCCACGCCGGGCCGGTCGGCCTGGAGCGTCTGCTTACCGCGTGCGATCGCCGTGGGAGGCGGGCAAGATTCCGTGTCGTCCGGTCCGTGCGGCGCGCATTCCTGACCTATAGTTGGCCAGAGCCGGGGTCCGTCATGTGGCGGGCGCCCTCCTCCACGACCGCCGGCCAGGGACGCGGGGGCCGGGCAGCCAGGCCCGGACCGCGCAGGCCCGAGAGCGGGCGTCGCCGCAACGAGAAAGCCCGTACGAGCAAGATCCAGGCCCCTAGACAAGGAGCAAACCGTGTCCACGACTCTTCAGGAAACCCCGAGCCAGGAAAACCGTCTCGCGGAAGGCATCGGGACCATGCAACTGGTCAGCTTTCGGCTCGCCCAGGAGGAGTACGGCGTCGAGATCACCAAGGTGCAGGAGATCATCCTGATGGGCGAGATCACGCGGGTCCCGCAGACCCCGCCCTACATCAAGGGTCTGATCAACCTGCGAAGTTCCGTGATTCCGATCGTCGATCTCCGGCTGCGCTTCGGCCTGTCGCACGAGGAGGCGACCGACGAGACACGGATCATGGTCGTCAACGTGCTGGGCAAAACGATCGGCATCATCGTTGACGCCGTCAGCGAAGTGCTCCGGATCTCTCAGGACCAGATCGCGCCGCCGCCGCCCACCGTGGCCGGGCTGGGGCGCGAGTACCTTACCGGGCTGGTGAAGCTGGAAAACCGGCTGCTGATCTTGCTGGACATCGACAAGATCCTCGGCCAGGAGGAGGCCGCCCTGGCCAACGCGCTGACCAGCGGCGCGTAAGCCGTCCGCCGTCGCGCGACATGCCCTCCCCCGTTTCGCGATTCGAGAGCGCGCTCATGTGCCCGCCGGAAGCGATCGTCCCGATCCCTCCCCTGTCGCAGCTCGCCCAGGTCTCCGACGCGCAGCTCACGCGCTACGCGGACCTGATCTACACGCGCACGGGGATTCGGGTCTCGCCCCAGAAGAAGACGCTGTTGTCCAACCGGCTGCGGCGGCGTCTCCGCGAAACGGGAATCAAGGACTTCGAGGAGTACTACCAGCACTTGAAGCGATTGCGGGCGGAAGACCCGGAATGGGACGCTTTCCTGCAGGAGATCACGACGCACGAGACGTATCTCTTCCGGGACGAGGCCCAATGGGAGTGGTTCCGCAAGGAGTACCTCACCCGGTGCGCCTCCGAGGCCCGCGCCGGCAAGCGCCCGCAGTCGCTTCGCATCTGGTCCGCGGCATGCAGCACGGGCGACGAGGCGACGACGGTCGCCTGCTGCATTGCGGCGTGCCTGCCCAACTTCTCGCAATGGAAGATCACGATCCTGGGCACGGACATCGGGATCGGGGCGCTGGAGCAGGCCCGCGCGGCCGTGTTCGGTGAGCGCTCGATGCGGCTCGTCCCCGAGGACTGCCGCCGGCGTTTCTTTACCAAGGCCAAGGACGCGTCGATCTGGCAGGCCAGGCCGGTACTCACCGCCATGACCACCTACCGGCAGCACAACCTGATGCAACCGCTCAGGCAGGCCGCCTTCGATCTGGTGTTTCTCAAGAACGTGCTGATCTACTTCGATGCCGTCTCGAAGAAGACGGTGATGGAGAACGTCCGGTCGCAGATCAAGCCGGGCGGGCTCCTGGTGGCCGGGGCCGCGGAGGGTGTGTCCGATCTCGTGCGGGATTTCGTTCGCATCCACCCCTGGCTCTACCGCCGCCCTTAGAACGACGTACGGAGTCGACGATGAGCGAATCGGAAGCCGCAGCCCGAGACGAGTTCTTCGAAAGCCTCTTGGGGGACTTCCTCGACGAGTCGGGCCAACTGCTGGACCGCCTCAACGAGAAACTCCTCCAGCTCGACGAGTGGGTCCGATCGCTGGAAGATTGCCACCAGCAGCGCTGCGACGAGGACCTCCTCAACGAGATGTTCCGCTCCGCGCACAGCCTCAAGGGCCTCTCGGCCATGTTGGGGCTGACGGACATCAACACGCTGACCCACAAGGTCGAGAACGTCTTCGATGCGGCCCGCAAGGAGGAGCTGATCATCAGCGGGGACGTGGTCGAGCTGATGTTCCAGGCCGTGGACCGGCTGGTCAGCCTCGTGGACGCCCTGAAGGACCCCGACTCCGAGGCGGTGGAGTGCGAATCGGTCATCGAAGGCATCGGAAGCGTCTTGCAGGCGGCCGGGGCGGAGCGCAAGCAATCGACGCAGGCCGACGCCGAGAACGCGCTGATCGACGACACCTCCGAAACCGACGCGGAGGCGACCGCGGAGTCCAGGACGGCAGGCGCGGCGGAGCCGGCGGACGCTCCGCCCGCGGATGACGGCGCGCCGTCTGCCGTCGCGGGCTCGGCGCCGCCCATCGACGCGGGCGCGGCAACCCACGGGGCGGAAGCGGATTCGATCCAGCCGGAGGCGGCCTCCCGCGACTTGTTCGACGGCATCCAGGACGAGTCCGAGCTGCCGGCCAAGTACGTGGGGATCTTCATCGACGAATCGGAGCTTTCGCTCGACAGCCTCACGGAGACGCTGCTGGCTTCGGAGGGGGACGCGGGCAGGGCTACCATCGAGAAGCTCCTGATCACGTCGCACCGCATCAAGGGCTCGGCCGCCTCGATCGGCCTGAACCGCGCGGCCAAACTGGCGCACCTGATGGAGGACCTGCTTCAGGACCTTCTCGAGCACGATCGGACCCTGTCGGCCGAGATGACCGACGCCATGCTCCGCTGCACCGACGCGCTGCGCCAGTACGTCCACGATTTGCGCCAAGGCGCGCCCCGGTCCGACCACTTCGTCCAGCTCGCTGCCGAGCTGGTTTCCGCGCAGCAGGCCGGTGAGTCGGCAAGCCCGCCGCAGCCGCCCCCGCTGGACGGAAGCGACCCGACCGCCGCGCCCGGTGCCCCCGCCGCTCCCCCGTCCACCAAACCGCCCGCCGGCTTGACCGGGATTTCGGCCGAGTTGAAGGCCGCGGTGGGCTCCGCCGCGCCGCCCGGATCGCCGGCGGTCGCGGGCGAGCTGGCGTTCGAGCCGAAGCTGACGCTTGTGGGGCTGAAGGCCCGGCTGGTTTACGAGAAGCTGTCCAATCTCGGCGACGTCTGCTACTTCGATCCGCCCGCGGAGACCCTGGACGAACTGGAGGATCTCGGAGGGGTGACGTTCGGGCTTGTCACCGAAAAGCCGCTGGTGAAGATCTACAATCATCTGCGGATCGCGGGCGTACAACGGGTATTCATGGAGCCGCTCGACGAGCCGGCCTCGACCGAGACCTCGGCGCCCGAGGAGAAGGCAGCGGCGGCGCCTCCGGCGGCTTCCGGGGACAAGGGCCTTCCCGGGGCCTCACCCCCCGGTGCCAGCGCGGCGCGGTCCGGGGCCGCGAGAGAAGCGGCCGTGCCCGACGGCGGCTCGCGTCCCGCCGAGACGCTCCGCGTGGACATCGACCGGCTGGACCAGCTCATGAATCTGGCCGGGCAGTTGGTGATCAGCAAGGCTCGCTTCACCCGGATCGGCGACAGCCTCAAGACCGCGCTTTCCAGCAAGCAGACCTCCCAGGTGCTCGACGGGGCGCTGGGAATGCTGGAGCGTCTCGGCGCGAAGGAGCTCAACCCCGAGTCGCCCAATCTGCAAACGGAGCTGGAAGCCCTCCGCGCCGCGGCTCGACGCGTACAGGCCGAGCTCGAGCAAGTGCGTCAGGAGGTGAGGGCCCTGGCCGACGCCCGCCTGACGGTCAACGACCTGGGCGAGGCGATTCACCAGCTCGACCGAGTGACGGACGGGATCCAGCAGAGCGTGATGGACACGCGTATGGTGCCCATCGGTCCACTGTTCGCCCGCTTCAAGCGCGTCATCCGCGACATCACGCGGAGCAACGGCAAGAGCGTCCGCCTGGTGATCAACGGCGAGAAGACCGAGCTCGACAAGCGGATGATCGACGAGCTGGGCGACCCGCTGATCCACATGGTCCGCAACTCGGTGGACCACGGGATCGAGATGCCCGAGGTCCGCGAGGCGGCGGGCAAGCCCCGCCAGGGCACGGTGACGCTCGACGCCTTCCACCGCGGCAACAGCATCGTGATCCGCGTCTCCGACGACGGCAAGGGGCTCGACCCTGAGCGGATCCTCCGCAAGGCGATCGAGAAAGGGCTTGTCTCCGAGGCCGACGCCGACAAGCTCTCCCCGCACCAGGTTTACCAGCTCATCTGGGAGCCCGGCTTTAGCACCGCCGAGAAGGTCACGGAGGTTTCCGGGCGCGGCATGGGCATGGACATCGTCAAGTCGAAGATCTCCGACCTGAACGGAACGATCGACACGGAGAGCACGCCCGGGGAAGGCACGACGATGACCATCAAGCTGCCGCTGACCCTGGCCATCCTCCCCAGCCTGATGACCGAGATCGACGGCGACGTGTTCGCCCTGCCGGTGGAGTCGGTCGCGGAGATCGTCAGCGTGCAACGCGAGGACATGAGCTCGATCCACGGGCTGTGGACGGCGCGGGTGCGGGGCTCGGTGATCTCCGTCGTGGACCTGTCCGACGTGTTCTCCTGGAGCCAGGGGCACCGCCGGGCGCGCGGCGGCGACAGCGGCGAAACCAGTCTCGTGATCGTGGGGGAGACCGGCGGTCAGATCGGCCTGATCGTCGATCGAGTCCTCGGCGAGGAGGACATCGTGATCAAGTCCATGGCCGAGAACTACCGCAACGTGCCGGGAATCGCCGGAGCCAGCATCCTCGGCGACGGGCGCGTCTCGCTGATCCTCGACGTGGGCGCGCTGCTGGAGATGGCCTCGGGCCACGCCAGCGCCGCCTCGCTTTAGCGGAGACTTGCCCCGCGTCCCGATTCCAGACCAACTCGAACCGACGGGATTCGCCACAGTCGCCTGTCCTTCAACCCGAGTCACGTCCACGAGGTACGATGATGACTGCCGCTAGCGCAACGCAAGCCTCTCGACTGGAGCTCCTGCACCAGCTCCTGGCCTCGGCCACCCACGACGCTTCAGCGACCATGTGCCGCTGGACGGACGGCTTGATCACGCTCTCGCTCGATGAGGTGCGCGAGATCCCGCTGGAAGACGCCTGTGGCGAGCTCGACCTGGGGGACGAGCTGCTGACCATGGTGGTGCTCAGCCTGCACGGCGAGCTGGGCGGCGAGATGATCCTCACCTTCGACGAGACGAGCGGGCGGCAGATGGCCGCGTCGCTCCTTCAACGCCCGGTCAACCAGGATCCGGGCTGGAGCGAGCTGGAGAAGTCGGCCCTGACCGAGACCGGGAACATCCTGGCCTGCGCCTACATGAACGCCTTGACGCGGCTGATCGGCGTGGACCTCGTCCCGTCGGCGCCGTACTTCATCCAGGACTACGGAGCCAGCGTGCTCGAGCAGGCCCTGCTGCCGCAGGCGATGACCTGCGACAAGGTGCTCGTCTGCCGCACGGGCTTCCATCGCCACGGCGAGGAGCTCAACTGGCGCGTCCTGTTCGTTCCCACCCAGCCGCTCCGGGCAGCCATGGAGCACGCGCTGCACGTCGCGTCGTAGAGGACGAAGAAGGGGGCTCACCGCAAAACCCCGTCAACCCGTAGGAAGCGAGGCGATGGCCACGGCCACACTCACCGCTGTCGAGACCGCCAATGTCGGGATGGGCCAACTGGCGATCGCGGGCCGGCCGGGCCGGCTCACCGCCGTGCTCGGCTCGTGCGTCGGCGTCGCGCTGTATCACCCCCGGCTCCGCGTGGGCGCGATGGCCCACGTGGTCCTTCCCGAGTCGTGCGGCCGCGCGGCCCCTGCCGGCAAGTTCGCGGACACGGCCGTTCCGGAGATGATCCGCGAGTTGCAGAAGCGGGGGGCCAACCCGGCCGGGTTGGTGGCCAAGATCGCCGGCGGGGCGTGCATGTTCGGGGCAGGCGGTCCCTTGCAGATCGGCGAGGACAACGTCCGGGCCGTCCTCTCCGCTCTGGCCCGCGCCGGCGTGCGCGTCGCAGCCCAGGACACGGGCGGCAAGACCGGCCGCCGGGTCACGCTCGACACCGAAACCGGATCGCTGCTCGTGGAGACCGCAGGCAAATCCCCTCAGACCCTGTAAGACCGCCAGACGCGACGCGCTGCGCGTCGCCGAGCAAGGATTCCGACATGAGCCGATCTCTGCTGGTCGTTGACGACGCACTGATCATCCGCGAACTGATCAAGGACACGGCCGCCGCCGCCGGATGGGAGATCGTCGGCGAGGCGGGCGACGGCCACACGGCCGTCGAGCGCTACCAGCAACTCCGCCCCGATGCGGTGACGCTCGACCTGGTCATGCCCGAGTTCGACGGCCTCTACGCACTCCGCGGCATCATGACGGCCGACCCCGAGGCCAAGGTCGTCGTCGTCAGCGCGCTGGACCAGAAGACCGTGCTCAAGGAGGCCTTCAAGCTCGGGGCCTTCGACTTCCTGGTCAAGCCCTTCGACAAGGCCCTGCTCGTGAAGACCCTCGACCTGATGGTTCAGCAGGGCGAGGCCGCCGCCACCTGAAGCTTCAGGAAAGCAGCCGCGTCATCTGCTCGCGGATCTGCTGCTCGATCATGCCGCGGAACATCATCGCGGCCATGGGCAGATTGGCGTTTAGTCTGACCTCCGACGGCTCGACGTCCACGCCCCCGCTGATCGTCATCCCGAACGTCTTGAAGCTGTAACTCAGCCGGCTTCCATCCCACTCCTCGACCAGGTCGGTCACCTGATCCTGGAAGCCCTCGCGGGCCTGACCAAAACCGTCCTTCAGCCGCAGGATCGCCTCGTCCTGGCCCAGGGCGTGGGGGATCGACATGGAAATGCTGGGCATGGGTTGCCGCGGGAGCCTCGTGGTCTGGAGGAAACTTCAGACTTCCGAAGTCTTCAAGACTTCGGAAGTCCGGGACCAGGCTAAAGGACCTTCTGCTTTAGCGTGTTGATCAACTCGACCGCGCCGCCGATCTCGGCCTTCTGCCGCTCGGGCTCCTGGGGAATCTCCCGTTCGATGGTCAAGGCGCCGTCGTAGCCGATCTCCTTGAGCGTGCGGAGGAAGCTCTCGGCCCCCACCTCCCCTTCGCCGAACGGGACCTCGGTGCCCCACTCCTCGCCCGGCTTGTCCGACCACTTGCCGTCCTTGCAGTGCACGCTCCGCACCAGGTGGCCGACCTTGCGCAGGGCCTCGATGGGCTCGCCCGTCCCGTAGAGGATCATGTTCGCCGGGTCGAAGTTGATCAGCAGGTTGTCGCGACCCACGTCGGCGATGAACCGCAGCAGCGTGTCGGCCTGTTCCTGCCCCGTCTCCAGGTGGAAGTTCTGCCCGTTCTGCTTGCAGTGGTCGCAGACCTCCTGGGTGACCTCGACCACCTCGGGGTAGAGCGGGTCCGAGGGGTCGTCGGGCACGAACCCCACGTGCAGCCCCAGCACGTCCACGGCCAGCATCCTGGTGAAGTCGGAGATCTCCTTCAGTTCCTGAAGGCGCGTGGCGCGGGCCTCGGGCGGAACCAGTCCCACGGTGCGTCGGACCGTGGGGATATCCGCGTAGCTCTCCCCCTCGAACCCGCCGAACACGGCTGTGATGGTGATGCCCAGCTCCTTGAGTCGGGCGAGGAACTTCTCCGCGTTCTCGGGCGTGCGCGTCGCCCGCTGGGGGGCGTGCAGTTGGACGGTGGGGATGCCCAACTCCTGGGCCACTTCGAGCTTGACGCCCAGGCCGGCGTCGATGCTCGCGAATACGCCGATCGGCCACTTCTCCACGACGTCCTCCTTTCAAACCGAGCCGGTTGACGCGCAGGCGCGATGCCCGACTGCATCCGAGCCCGCGTCCATCAGACGCCGGTAAGATACCCCAGAACGGGGCCGCCATCAAGCGTATCGGGAGAGGTCGGGCTTTTCGCCCTCGGGCGTCTCGTCGCTCTCCGGATCGAACCAGTGGGGATGGAAGTCGATCCGCTGGCCCTTCTGCGCGGCCATATTCGTGGTCAGGGCGATGACCGCGTCGCCCAGCGCCACCTTGGGCCCGCAGCGGGGCTGGTTCTCAGGAGCCGGATTACGGATGCACCACGCCCAGTGCTCGATCTGTTCGGTGTAACCCCGCTCGGCCGGCACCGAGGCCAGGCTCCCCAGGGCGGCCGACTCCTCGTCCCACTCGTCCGGCTTGGAGGCCAACTCGAGCCGGGGTGGGTCCCCCTTCTGCTTGCCTTTGAGAAGTCGGATATGCTCCGGCGTGTAGTGTGTCTTCCAGAGCATGGCCTCCTTCTCCTCCTCCAGGACCAGCGTGCCCTGGGTGCCGAAGACCGTCTCGCCGTAGCCGCCCCAGCCGTTGCCGTTGATCGAGGCGTAGGCCACGCTGATCTTCTTCTGCCGGCCCAGCTCGCTGTTCGGGTCGTACTCCGGGTGCGGGAACTCGAAGATGCAATAGACGTGATCCTCCACCTCGCGGTTGGGCGGGAACAGGGGCCGGTTGGCCGCGGCCATCACGTTGAGCGGGTGCTGTTTCTCGCCGCCGTGTATCGCGGCGATGAAGATGCTTGCCGCGTCGAGCTGGTGGCTGCCCAGCTCGGCCATCAGGCCGCCGCCGGTCCGCTCCCACAGGCGCCAGCGGATGAGCTCCTCGATAGCAGGGCGCTCGTAAACGACCTCGCCGCTGCCGTCCTTGACGACCTTGTCCTCGTAGCCCCACTCCTTGACCTTCTCGGCGATCCTGGCGTCCTCGATCTGGGCTACCTTCTGGGCCACGCGGGCCTTGTAAAGCTCGTAGTCCTTGACTCGTTTCGGGTCATCCTTCAGTTTGGCTTCGCGCGCCTTCCAGATGGCCAGAACGCGCTCCAGGTCGCCCGCCAGGCTATCGGCCGGCTTGACCTCCTTGGGCATGGGCTGGCGCCAACTGTCGCTGCCCGGCTGGTTATTCCGGTGCCACTGGGCGCGGATGTAATGCAGGTCGCCGAGCACGCCCTGGCGGATCAGCTCCACGGCGTTGTCGTAGAGGATGTTGTAGTGGCGCTGGTGGCCGGTGGCCAGGAGGAGTCCCGTCTCCTTCGCCGCGCGGGCCATCTCCTTGCACTCGCGCACGCTGTGGCCCATCAGCTTCTCGGTGAGCACGTGCAGGCCGGCCTTCATGGCGGCGATCGAGGCCGCGGCGTGCAGATGCAAGGGCAGGGCGATGATCACCCCCTCGATGTTCAGCGACGAGGCTTCCTTGAGCAGATCCTCGTAGTGGGCGAAGACCTTGACGTTCTCGCGGGCCTTCTCCTCGGTCTCCCAGCCGTACTTGGCCATCAGGCCGGGGCGGACCCTCATGGCGGTCGAACTGTAGCTGTCGCCGTGGAACGCCCGGTGGACGTTGTAGGGGCGGATGTCGGCGATGGCCTTGACCTGGACGAAGTCGGGGTTGATCGCGCCGATCAGGACGCTTCCCTCGTCGCCGGTTCCCAGCACGGCGACCCGGACCGGCTCGGCGACCGAGTCGCCGTAGCCGTAGTAGTGCGACCCCAGTCCCTTGCCGGAGGCGAGGCTCTGATCAACCTGCTCCTTGAGGAAGTCGCGGCGCACGAGCGGACTGCCGATCGCCGCGCAGAAGTTCTCGCGCCCGACCTTCTTGTATTCGTCTGTCAAGTTCATGGGCTTCTCTCTCTATCGCTGCCGCCCCCACACGGCGGGGCACGGACCGTTGTGTCGAGATAACCGGCGGCGATCCGCCTTGGGGTTCGCCCCACGCGCGGCCCGGATCGATCGCCGCGCCAGGGCGGGTCCGGCGGGTCGCTCTACACTTTGGCGGGCACGGTAGGCTTGTCGCCTCCGGGCGTCGCGTCGCTGTGGACTTCGAACCACTCGTCCTTGAACTCGATCGCCTTGCCCTCGCGCGCCGCCTTGTTCGTGACCAGGGCGATCACCGCGTCGGCCATCGCCACCTTGGGACCGCAGCGGGGCTGATTCTCCGGGGCCGGGTTGCGGATGCACCAGGCCCAGTGCTCGATCTCCTCGGCGTATCCGCGGCTCACGTCGCGCTCGGGGCCGGCCTCGGCCTTTTGGGCCACGCCACTGGCCTGGGTGTCGAGGGCCGCGCCGCTGGTGGTCCCCACCTTGCTCTCCTTGCCGTCGCGGAAGAGCATCTTGTCCTTCTCGCGCTCCAGGAGGAGCGTGCCGCGCGTGCCGAACACGATCTCGCCGTAGCCGCCGAAGCCGTTGCCGTTGATCGAGGCATACTGCACGCCGATCTTCTTGCGCCGGGCGATCGGGTCGTCCGGGTCGTAGTCCGGGGCCGGGAACTCCAGGATGCAGCAGACGTGGTCCTCGATGTCGCGGTCGGCCGGGAAGATGGGGCGCGTGGCCGAGGCTACCACGTTCAGCGGCCTCGGCTTGTGGTCGAGCTTCTTGCCGGCCGCCTCATGCATCGCGTTGACGAAGATGCTCGCCGCGTCGAGGTCGTGGCTTCCCAGC
>CAYSUS010000042.1:0-65818 GCA_964434165.1 uncultured Pirellulales bacterium | reverse complement strand
GTAGTATGGCAATTTAGCTGAGCAGACAGGAGGCAATTTAGCTGAGCGGCAAAGGGCTGGGTCGGTAGCGGCGATTCCCAACCGTCACAGAGCATCAGTAGCGCCGCCACGTGGCCCAATGGGTCACGTCGCCGTAGTAGCCGCAGTGCCAGCGCGTGGTCGGATGGGAGTGGGCCCCGAAGTAGCCCCAGTTGTAAGTTGGAACACCCCAGGCCTCGCCGTACCACGGATACCGGTAAGGACTCGGCTGCGCGGGGATCTGGCCCAGGGGGCCGTAGGTGGGGGCCGGCTGGGCGTAGGGGAAATGGGGGTTCCCGGCCTGGCAGTTGGGATGGCGCTGGTGATACGCGCCCCACGGGACCAGGGGCCAGTCGTACCCAGCCTCGGCCGGGCAGACGAGAACCACAAGAACCGCGCCTACCGCGGCGCACGCGCCGACACGAGCGAGCATCCGATCCCCCCTGCTCCAATGCGTCCGGCCCTGGAGACGTGCGCCGCACCCGCGGACGTGCCAGGCGTGGCCTATCGCCAGTATCGGCAGAAACGGGGCGGACTTTGACGATTTTGCAGGTCCGTAATCGAGTCGGACCCAGACCTGGTCCCGCGCAGCCACCCGTGACCGAAACTCGTCCCTGCGAAGGCCTGGAAGGGCCTAGTCGTAACGAACCAGGGCGGTCACGGGGTACTGCTCGAGCTTCTCTCGTCCATTGAGGAAGGCCAGTTCGATGACGAACGCGCACGAGGCCACGACGCCGCCCGCCTTCTCCACCATCTGGCAGCAGGCCTCGACCGTCCCGCCCGTGGCCAGCAGGTCATCTACGATCAGCACGCGGTTGCCCGGGGCGACGGCGTCGGCGTGCATTTCAAGGGTGTCGGTGCCGTATTCCAACTCGTAGGTGTGGGAGAGGGTCTTGGCGGGGAGCTTGCCCGGCTTGCGGATGGGAATCACCCCCACGCCCAGCCCGAGCGCCAGCGGCGTGGCGAACAGAAATCCCCGCGCCTCGGCCGCGGCGATCAGGTCGATGTCCTGCCCCTGCACGGCCTCGGTCAGTTGGCGCACGGCCTCGCGCAGGGCGTCCGGCGAGGCCAGTAGCGGTGTGATGTCCCGGAACAGGATGCCCGGCTTGGGGAAGTCGGGGATGTCGCGGATGAAGTCGGTCAGTCGAATTTCCTCGGCGGGGATCACCATTCGTCCTCCGGATCGGATTTCAAGACGCGCGGGTGTGACGTTCCCGCGAATATAGGGGGCGCGGAGGCTGTGGGAAAGGGGGCCGGTTGAGGCCAGGCGCGGCCCGTCTGACCTGGCCGACCTGCGCGCGGACGGGCCGACCGCCGGCGATTTGTGCTCCTCTCCGGGCGCGACTATACTCGGCCGAACCGTTCGCGCTTCCCCGACCACCGTCTCGACCGACCTGAAGGAGGATTCGTCCATGACGCGCCCGCTGGCCCTCTCGACCGTGACCGCCGTGCTCCTGACCTGCATTGCCGCGCCTGGCCTGGGCGATGAGGCCAAGGCAGAGAAGACCCAACATCTGGGCAAGCTGCGGCACGTAGTCTTGTTCGCCTTTAAGGACGACGCCTCCGAGGAGCAGGTCAAGAAGATCGAAGACGCGTTTCGGGCGCTGCCCGGGAAGATCCCTCAGATCGTCGATTTCGAGTGGGGTATGGATTGCAGCGTCGAGGGCCTCGCTCAGGACTTCACCCACTGCTTCCTCGTGACCTTCGCTGACGCCAAGGGACGCGAGGCGTATCTGCCCCATCCGGCGCACAAGGAGTTCGTGAGCCTGCTCAAGCCCCACTTGAAGAAGGTGTTGGTGATCGACTACGTCGTCAAGGACTGAGCGGCTTGTCCTTTCGAGGGTCGCTCCGGGAGATGCGCCCCCCTGGCGGGAACCGGCGCCCTCGTGCCGGTGACCCGGGACACCCCGCTCTCGATGATCACCGCCGGGCGTCTGGCGTTCGCTGCATCTGCGGCCGGGTGGCTGGCTCCCGTCGCCCAGCCACCGTTGGTCGCGCCGGCCTCCGGCTCGCTCTCCATAGACGGTGCGACCAGATCGCTCGGTGGAAAACTTGCCGATCTTGCGTCGAATACTGTAGAATCGACCCTTCCACGGCGTTGCAAGCGCCCCGGAGCAGACCCGGGCGATCCAGTCACCCGACGGCCACTCGAACCGGTCGTCGCGGAGGCTCACCGCCCGTTCCGTCCGAGGAGTTGCCGTCCGGTTAGTCCGTTTCGACGGTCCAGAGAGGGGGTACGGGAAGGATGAAGAAGCACAGTCAGCCCCTGGTGCGTTCGCCCATGCGGCCGCGCCGAACGCCCGGCTTCACGCTGGTCGAACTGCTGGTCGTGATCACGATCATCGGCATCCTGATCTCGCTGCTGCTGCCGGCGGTGCAGTCAGCGCGCGAGGCCGCGCGCCGCACTCAGTGCCACAATCATCTGAAGCAACTCGGGCTGGCGTTCCAGAGCCATCACACGGCGCATGAGTTCTTCCCCAGCGGCGGCTGGGGTTACCGCTGGGTCGGCGACCCGGATCAGGGCTTCGGCCGGACCCAGCCGGGTGGGTGGGTTTACAGTGTCCTTCCGTACATCGAGCAGGAGGGCTTGCATCATCTCGGCGCAGGAGGCACGGCCGAAGAGAAGAAGGCCGCGGCGCACCAGCTCGTCGAGACCCCGCTCGCCGTGATGATGTGTCCCAGCCGGCGCCGGCCCCAGCTCTTTCCGCACCGCCCGAGCACGGCCACCTCGAATCGCCCGTACAATCCCGGGATCGACGGCGTGCGTTGCGACACCCTCGATCTGATCGCCCGCGG
Organism: uncultured Pirellulales bacterium; assembly: GCA_964434165.1. GTDB lineage: Bacteria > Planctomycetota > Planctomycetia > Pirellulales > Thermoguttaceae > CAYSUS01. Next base: position 63,004 of record CAYSUS010000042.1, on the reverse strand, counting down.
CGACTACTGCTCCAACGGCGGCGACCGCCACGTCGGCACGCGCCCCGGGCCGGAGACGATCGACGCCGCGGACGGCTACTCGTGGATCGCGACGGAGAACTGCAACGGGGTGGTCTTCTTGCGGAGCCAGTTCAAGATGGCGCACGTGCGCGACGGCGCCAGCAACACCCTGCTCGTGGCCGAGAAGTACCTCGACGCCGACGCTTACAACACGTGGAACGACGTGGGGGACGCCCAGCCGATGTACATCGGCTTCGACGCGGACACCAATCGCTTCACGACGAACCCGCCGCTTCAGGACCGGCCGGGCCTGACCGACAGTTACCGGTTCGGAGGCCCGCATCCCTCCGGCGTCAGTGTGGCCCTGGGCGACGGATCGGTCCGCACGATCAGCTTCGCCGTGGATCCGGACACCTGGAAGCGGCTGGGCAACCGGCGCGACGGCCAGGCGATCGATGCGTCACAGCTTTGAGCGAGCGGCCGCGCGGGCGCATGCGTCCCGGACACGGATTCCGCATGTCAGCCCGGGGTAGGCCGTCCTACAGGCCCCCCTGGAAGAAATCCTTCAGCGGCGGGGCCATGTTCTCTGGCACGTTCTCGCCCCAGGCGTTACCGTCGATCGATCGTCCGGTGGGCCGGCCCTCGTCGTCGATCTCGAAGAACGCCGGCACGGCATCCACGCGGAACTCCGTCCCCGGCGGCCGGTTTCCCCAGTCGCGGATGTCGAGATGGACGATGTGCGTCCCCGCGAAGGCGTCGATCATCCGCTCGTCGGAGAGGCTCTCGTCCAGGTCGCGGCAAGGTTGGGCGTTGGAAAGCCCGAACTCCACGTAGGGAGTGCGCCCCGCGGCCTTGGCCTCGGCCGCTTCACGGTTGAGGAGCTCCGGCAGCGATCCGTCGGCAGGCACGAGGTGCTCGCGCGTGAAGCGGTCGGGCGCCGGCGAGGCGTAGTACTCCTTGGGCATCGAGCTCCAGCCGGAGGCTTCGTCGGACGCGACGCGGGCAGGAGGCTGCACGATGACCTGGTTCGTTCGCGCCACCATCGTGAACACCGCGAGTCCGCCGCACACCAGCAGGGCGAAGAGCAAGAACACGACGATGGCGACGACCACGACGACCGTGCTCACGGAACCCGAGCCCGATCCGCCGCCCGAGTGATGCGTGGTCCAGGAACCCGGCACCGTGACGGTCTTGGCGCAGTGGTGGCACGGCCCGGTCTGCCCGGCGAACTGCTCGTCCACGTCGGTCCGCACGCCGCAGTGCGGGCACGTGAAAGGAATGGTCATGGCGAAGCCCCTTTCGCGGAATGCGGCGGTCGTCTCTTCGGTCTGATTCGCCGGTGGAGCGGAAAACTTGGAGGGCGGCCAAGAACAACACGCGGGGGACGATCCCATGCCCGCGGGAGGCAGGCTGGGACGGTCCCCCGGTAGCGGTTCTGCTCAAGGCACGCCCGCGCGGCGCGGGGGGCATGCCGCGGACCATCCGTTGTGGCCCTAGAGGGTGTAGCCCTTGCGGGGCTTGGGACGAATGATGGTCTCGATGCCGGGGACCTCGCTGTCGGTCTTGGCCTTCATCTTCTTGGCGTCCCAAGCCACCTTCTGCCCGTCCGCCCAGACGGCCAGGTTGCCCAACAGGACGGTCTCGGTGAGCGGACCGGCGTAGTCGGGGAAGTTGGACACGGCGGGCTCGCCGCCCTTGATGGCCCGAACCCACTCGTCAAAGTGGCCCGGCGACTTCGGGAACTCCACTTCCTTCTCCTCGGCGCCGCCGAGCAACTCGTAGCGTCCCCCGTAGTCGTTGGGCGAGTAGAGCTTGCCCTTCTCGCCGATCACCACGCAGCCGCTGCCCGAGGGCTTCTTGCCGTCGAGGAGCTCGGAGTCGGGCAGCTTGCCCCCGTCGTACCAGGCGAGCGTGACGGCCGGGCGGCTGTCGGTGGCGGCAAACTCGTACTTGATGATCGACCACTTCGGGTAGCTGTCGCGATTGTGGCCCGAGGTCTCCGCATGGACCGAGATCGGATCGCGGAGATCGACCCCCATGAAGGGCATGTTCATCGTGTGGCAGGCCATGTCGCCCAGGGCCCCGGTGCCGAAGTCCCACCAGCCGCGCCACGCGAAGGGGTGATAGCCGCGCGCATAGGGTCGGAACGGGGCCCGGCTGATCCAGCTATCCCAATCGAGCCCTTCCGGCACGGGCTCCTCGGGGGCGCGTTCGCCGCCCTGGGGCCAGATGGGGCGATTGGTCCAGACGTGGACCTCCTTGACCGTACCGAGCGCACCGGCCTTGATCAGCGCGGCGGCCTTGCGCAGTCCGTCCCCGGCGGTGCCCTGGTTGCCCATCTGCGTGGCGACCTTCTTCTCGCGGGCCACCTCGGCCATCAGGCGGGCCTCGTAGATCGAGTGGGTCATGGGCTTCTGGCAGAAGCAGTGCTTGCCCATGCGCATGCCCATCAGCGCCGCCACGGCATGGGCGTGGTCGGGGGTGCTGACGGTCACGGCGTCGATCTTGTCGCCGACCTCGTCGTACAGCTTGCGGAAGTCGGTGTACGTGCGCGCGCCCTCGTATTTCTTGGCGGCTCCGGCGAGGCGCTTCTCGTCCACGTCGCAGATGGCGACCATGCGGCCGCGGCGGGCCGCGTCGGCCGAATCGCTGGAACCCTTGCCGCCGATGCCGATCGAGGCGAAGGCAATCTGCTCGTTGGCGGCCCGGCTCTCCTTCGGCGCGATCCCGCCGGCCACCCAGACGCCGACGCCCGTGGCAGCCGTGGTTTTCAGGAACTGGCGACGACTGGTTCTGCTCATGCGAACTACTCCTTACCTCGTGAGGTGCGCTAGCGCAAATGGGGTTGTCTTGTCACTGCCCGGCTTCATCAAAGCGATCAGAATAACCGGGCAGGGCGCGGAAGGCAAGCATGGGGGGGCGGTCAACGGGTACCCGCGGACGGCGCGCAGGATACGACAACGCACGGCCCTTGTCCAGCAGGACCGACTCCGCGACAGCGCTCCGGCGGCCCCCAGGATGGGGGCTGCACGCTCTGCCGCGCCCGAGTTACCATGAAGGTTTGCCACCCGTAAGGTTTGGCTGACCGCAATAGTCTCTGCCGGGGGCGGGGCCGATCGCCCCCGTCCCCCAAGGTATCCCTCTCTGACCATGAGGAAGCAAGCGATGAGCATTCGTTGGATCGCGGGCACTGTGGCGTTACTCGGATGGCTGACCGTCAGCGGCGTTTTTTGCGGAGAGCAGGCGGCCACGGACGCGGCGGGCGGAGCCGAGGACGTCAACAAGCAGCCGGCGGACAGCGCCGACGTGGCCGCCGCCGTGGCACGGATCCAGGAGCTCAACGGCACGGTCCAGCGCGACCAGGACGGCAAGGTGGTGAAGGTCGTGTTGGAGCTGGCCCGCACCAACGACGATGACGTGGCGCTGATCTCCAAGCTCAGCGACCTGGAGGAGCTGTACCTCTGGGGCGCCAACATCACGGACGAGGGGGTAAAGCATCTGCAGAAGCTCGACAACCTCGTGGATTTGACTCTCGAGAACACCGAGATGACCGACGCCGGCGTGGCCGAGCTGGGCGCGCTGAAGTCGCTCCGGCGGCTCAACCTCCGCCGCACCACGAACATGACCGACCAGGCCCTGGAACACCTCGGCAAGCTCAAGGAGCTGACCCACCTGAGGCTCCTCTACAACAACGTCACCGACCAGGGGCTGGAACACCTGGAAGACCTGCCCAATCTCCGCGCGCTCGATCTTCGCGGCTGCATGATGGTCGGCGACGCAGGTCTGGAGCACATCAAGGAAATCCAGACGCTGAAGGATCTCAAACTGCGAACCGCCTCGGTGACGGATGCGGGCCTGGAGTCGATCCGGGAGCTGACCAACCTCACCGGGCTGGCCCTGGAAGACACTTCGATCACGGACGACGGCCTCAAGCTCCTCGCCCCGTTGACCGAGATCGGCGACCTGAACCTGTTCCGCTCGCAGGTGACCGACAAGGGCCTTGAGCACCTGAAGGTCTTCACCAAGCTCAAGCAGCTGGGGCTCCGCGACATGCGGATCGATGGCAGCGGCCTGAAGCACCTGACCGACTGCAAGGAACTCTGGAAGCTGGACTTGAGCGAATCGGACATCGGCGACGACACCCTCGCCCGGCTCAAGCAGTTCCCCAAGCTCCGCAAGCTTAACCTCTGGCACACGCGAATCACGAACGATGGCCTGAAGCATCTGGCGGACCTCAAGGAGCTGGAGATCCTCGGGCTGCAGGACTCGAAGGTCAACGAAGAGGGTCTGAAGCACCTGTCCCGGATCGCCTCGCTCAAGGAGCTCGACCTGAAGGAGAACCCGGGCGTGACCGACGAGGGGGTGCAACACCTGGCCGGCTTGAAGAACCTCAAATCGGTCAACGTGACCATGACCAGCGTGACCGACGAAGGCGTGGCAGCCCTTCAGAAGGCACTGCCGGAGTGCAAGATCATCAAGTAGCGCTTGCGGCCCGGAGGGCCGGCCGGGCCGGAGGCGGAGGCGAGCACGCTCGACCGCCTGGTGGCGATCGCACGGTTCCAGGTACCGCTGGAGGCGGCGATGGGACTCTCTCATGCAGCCCGCCCGAGGGGGCTGCGTGTTTGCTGCGGAGCGGCGTTGGCGCGATCCAGGCACGATCGGCGGCTCCGAATCGGCCTTCATCCGCTCCGCTGGTCTCGGTACACTCCCCGGGTGGCGACCGCCGATTGCCCGAAGTCCCCCAAGCCAAGGATGGCCCATGGACGCCCGCGCCTCGTCTCCGTCCCACCAGTCGGGAAGCCTCCAGCCCGGCGCCCGAACTCAGACGTCTTCGCCGCAGGCGTCGGCTTCCGACGAACCGCTTCTGACCGTGGGCGTGATCGCACGCGACGAACAGGGCGTCCTGGAAGCCACGCTCGATAGCGCCCGAACGATCGCCGACGAGTTGCTGGTGCTGGATACGGGTTCCACCGACGGGACGGTGGAGATCGCGCGGGGCGGCGGAGCCAGGGTGGTCGAGATGCCGTGGCAGGACGATTTCTCCGCGGCCCGGAACTGCGTGCTTGAAGAGGCGGCCGGCCGGTGGCTGCTGTGGCTTGACGCGGGCGAGCGGATCGACGGCGAGTCGGCCGAGGCGATCCGGGAGTTCGTCCGGGAGCAGGCCGACCCGGACAAGGTTTACATGCTGCTCGTGGAGCTGGCCCCGACCAACCGGCAGTCGTCGAGCGAACAGATCGCCCAGCCGCGGCTCATGCCGCTGATCACGGGCCTGAAGTTCCACGGTCGCATTCGCGAAACGTTGCAACCGGCCATTCTCGGGCTGGGAATGTCGGTGGAGCTGGCCCCGGGAAGGATCCTCTGTCACCCCCGCAGGCACGATCCGAAATGGCAGGAAGCTCGCTGCCGTCGCAACCTGCGGATCGTCGCCGCGGAGAACGGCAGATCGAAGGCCCCCGAGCCGCGTCTGTTGTTGGCGATGGGCGAAGCCTTCGAGAACCTGGGGGACACCAAGGTCGCCAGGGCCGCGTACGCCGAGGCCGTGCGCGCGAGCGAGCAGGGATCGACCGAAAGGCTCGAAGCCTACTACGGCCTGATCACCAGCTACAGCGGCGATCCGGAGTGTACCGACGAGCTGGTCGGCTCGTGCGTTTCGGCCCTGGAGGCGTTTCCGCTGGACGCTCAGTTGTTGTGTGCCCTGGGCAACTGCCTCCAGGAGCGAGGCCACCTGGAGCTGGCGACGCGGGCGTTCGAGGCGGCCGTGCGTCACGGGCAGATCGACCTGGAGACGTGGCACCTGCGCGAGGTGGCTGACATCGCGGCCGTTTGTCTTAGCCTCACCCTGCAATTGCAGAAGCAGGACGACCAGGCCCGCGAGATCCTGGAGGAGGTGCTGGAGGATCGCGACTCAACGCGTGTCCGTCGCAGCCTCATCGACCTGCACGTCAGGCACGGGCGGTCAGGAGAGGCCCTGGAGGAGCTGAAGAAACTGCCCCAGTCCGCCGTGGAGCTGGCTGCCCTGGAGGACGCCGTGCGCGGGGCCTGCCATGCCCTCAGGGAGGACTGGGTCGCCGCGTTGGGTCATCTGCAGAGTGCCTACGTGGCCGGCTGCCGCGACCCGCTCTGCCTGCGGTGGCTCGCCGTGACGCTCCTGTCCAACGGACAGATCGACGCCGCCGAGCCGGTGCTTCGCGACTGGAAGGCGGTTGAGCCCGGCAACGCGGAACTGATGACCTACCTGGAGGGCGTCGAGCGGGCCCGAGGACCGAGCGGCTCCAAGCGCGACCCTGGCAAGCAGGTACGGATCGACCCCGCGGGCTGCGCACCAGGCAGCGGCTCCCCCACGCTCCTTCCCGGAACGCCCGTCCCGCTGGATCCCAGCCTGGATCCGACCGGCATGGATTAGCCTCAAGTCGCTGACATATCGAGAGTTAAGCCGATCGGCCTGAACGCAAGGGCCAGTCAACTCTCGTAGGGGGAGCCAGCGTCATGTCCCTCCGTGCCGGCGCAGTTGTCATGCGATTCGGCAAAGATCCCTGGTTTTGCCCATTTTCGCTAAACCCCCTGGCGCCGTGCAACTCGGCGCGGGCTAGGGTTTGCTTGGAGTGGTGAGAGCCCCCGAGGGTCTTGCCACCCCACGAGCATGGCTTTCTCACCCCCGTGTTTGAGCAGGGCCGTCCGTTCTGGGCGGCCCTGCTCGCTTTCTTGGAGCACGCGGGCAGGGCGCCTCGGCGGCACGGGGCTTGCCACGTCGCGCGTCGGGTTGGTAGATTCTGTGGCTCGCCGAATCCCATTCCCTGCCGCGGCCAAGGAACTGTCATGCCCACGGACCTCTCGATCCCCGACCAACAGGCAGCGCTCCACGAGCAAGGCGTTCGTCTCGGGCAACCGCTTGCGTACCGGCCGGCCGGCCGGGTCCGCGCCCAAGACGAGGACGAGGAGGAGTTCGACGACTTCGATGACGACGACTTCGATGACGACTTCGACGACGACTTCGAGGAGGATTTCGAGGACGACCTGGACGAAGACCTCGACGAAGAGCTGGACGACGAGACGCCGGATCAACGGGAGGCGGCGGGGGACGACGACTTCGAGGACGACGACCTGGAGGATGCGGAAGACGAGTTGGCGGAGGACGATGAGGTGGACGCCGACCTCTGAGCCGCGGCCAAGGAGCTCGTCGCAACCACACGAATCGAGCTGAGTTCCGTACCCGGAAATCCGATCCAAGGAGTCGAAGCAACCGCCATGCATGAGCTCGCTGCACACGTGGATGAGGCTGCGTCCGTCGTTCGGAGCCGCTGGCTGGAATCGGCGCGCGTGGGGATCATCCTGGGAACGGGTCTGGGCAGCCTTGCTGGGCAGATCCAGACCGAGGCCACGCTCGCCTACGAGGAGATCCCGCATTTCCCGCATTCCACGGTCGTCAGTCACGCGGGCCAGCTCGTGTGCGGACGGCTGGAGGGGCTGCCCGTGGTGGCCATGGAAGGGCGATTCCACGCTTACGAGGGCTACACGCACAAGCAGATCACGTTCCCGGTCCGCGTGATGAAGGCTCTCGGCGCGGACCTGTTGATCGTGTCGAACGCGTGCGGCGGCATGAACCCGCAGTATGCCCGGGGCGACATCATGGTCATCGAGGACCACATCAACCTGATGCTGGGCAATCCGCTGATCGGCATCAACGACGACCGTCTCGGCCCGCGCTTCCCGGACATGGTCGCGCCGTACGATCGCACGCTGATCGACCTCTCCCTGGCGATTGCCCGGCGCGAGGATTTCGTCGCGCACAAGGGCGTTTACGTGGCGGTGACGGGGCCCAACCTGGAGACCCGCGCGGAATACCGCTTCCTGCGTGCGATCGGGGCAGACGTGGTCGGGATGTCCACCGTGCCCGAGGTCCTCGTGGCCGTGCATGCGGGAATGCGGGTGCTGGGCCTCTCGATCGTCACGGACATGTGCCTGCCCGACGCCTTGGAGCCGGCCAACATCCAGGAAATCCTCGACACGGCGGCCGCGGCCGAGCCGAACCTTCGCAAGATCGTGCTCGGGGTACTGGCGCACGAAGCAGCCTGCCGTTGATCGCCCATCTCGCGAGGCGGCCTGCCGAGTGGGGCGTCGGAGGGCGGTCTGACCCCGGGGCGCGGGAGGGCATGCCCCGGCGCGCCGGCCGCCGCCGGGAACCCTACCCCGGCGAAAGCACCCAGCGGAGCCATAGATAGAGCAGGACCAGCCCGCCGAGGAGGGCCAGGACGACCCAGGCGAGCCGTTTCGGACTGAGCCAGTGGCCCGCCGGGACCTCGGACAGCACCGCGACCTCCTTGCGGCACTCCTCCAGACGGGTCAGCGCGACTTGGACCGCCGCGGTCAGGTCCGCGGGGCCGCTTTGCAGGCGATCGATCTTCCAGGCCTCGCGCCCGATCTCGCGCAAGAGGGCCTTGCGCCGGCTCGTGAAGAAGGCCGACTTCACGGTCGTCCTCACCGACTGCCACGCCCGCTTCAGGAAGCCCTTGGATTGGGAACCAGCGGCTCTGGCCGGCTGGGCCTCCTCAGCGTCTTTTGCGGTGCCCGAGGAAGTGGCGGAGGCGGGCGCGGCGTCGGCCTGTAGCGACGCCAGGCTCCGACTGACGTTCTCCAGTCTGACGTACAGATCGCCGAGCCGCTCCCGGTAGCGGCCTTCGCGGTGGATTTCCCGACCCAGGGCGAGCAGAGCGGCTGGCAACGTGGATTGGGCGAGCCAGAGCCGCCTGGTTTGCACGAAGAAGTACTTGGCCGCCCCGTCCACGAAGAACCCGAACGGCGGGCCGGGCAGGTTCACGTCGCCCTGGCGCCGTGCGATCTCGACGCGCAGTTGATCGTCGTAGGCCTTCTTCTTCTCGGGCGTAAGCAGGCAGACCCGGGCGGCCGAGAGCTCATTGAGGATCTGTTGCGACGAAGCCGCTTGCGGCCCCGACTGATAGTTGCGGATGTGCCCCATCTGCCGGTCCGCGGCCGTTTCGATGACCTCCGAATCGTGCTCGAACAGGTTGATCCCCAGCAGCCGGTAGTGATTCGGCGGCTGTTCCCACCGTGGAATTCCGAGCCACTTGCGATACGGATCGAAGGGGGCGCCGGTCATGGTGCCTTGAGCCCTGATAGTCGCCGGGGCGCACCGCGCGGGGTTGCGCAGCCACCTGGAGCGGCTAACCGCTGTCGCCCGAGCGTTGTCCGCGGCCTCGGCTAGTCCTGGCGCGACCCGATCTTGACCGTCACTTGAAACTGCTGGACCTTGCCGTCGCTGATGCTTCCTCGCTGCTCGACGACCTCGAACCAGCTCACGGCGGGGTCGGTTTGCGCCGCCTTCGCCACGGCGTTTGCCACGGCCTCGCTGAGCGACGTCGTCGAGGTGCCAACCAGTTCGATCTTCTTGTACGCGGGGTCTGCCATCGTGATGCCTCAGGAGAAGTTGGATATCGGACTGCAAGGGGCGCCCGAGGATCGCAAAAGGAGCCCGCGAGCACCCCCCGCATGTGCGATTCAGGACGCAGATCGTCCCCAGTGTAGGCGCTGCACGCCGAATGGCAAAGGGGGTGGGCCGTCGAGCCGCGCCGTGTCACTCCACGATGGTCGGCTCCGCCGGTCCGGCTGCGGCGAGACTGGCGGGCAGTTCCAGGACGAACCGGCTGCCCTCACCCGTGGAACTCTCCACGTGCACCCGGCCCCCGTGCTCGGAGAGGATCTTCTGGCTGACCGGCAAGCCCAAGCCCGTGCCCCGCCCGCCCTTGGTGGATACGAACGGGCGGAAGAGGTTGGGAATCTGATCCGGCGGGATGCCCGGCCCGTTGTCAGTGACGTGGATTCGGGCGAGCGACTCGTCGGCCGCGTACTCGGTGGCGACGTGGACCGTTCCGTCGTGCTCGCACTCCGCCGCGGCGTCCAAGGCGTTGGTCACGACGTTGAGCACGGCGCGGTGCATGCCGTCGGGGTCGAAGACCAGATCGGGGATGTCCGCGCCCGGCTGCCAGCAAAGCCGGACCGAAAGCTCGTCGGCGCGGGACTGCATCAGCTCGACCACGTCGGAGACGACCTGGTTGAGGACGGCGGACGACATGTCCGGCTCGCGCTCCTTGCTGAAGGTGAGCATGTCCATGACCAGCGAGGAGATCTTCGCCTGGTTCTTCTCGACGATGCCCCAGCCGCGGCGGACCAGCGACTCGTCGTGCTCGGAGAGCCCCATCTCGATGAGATAGCTCCCGCCGCGGATGCCCTGAAGGATGTTCTTGATGTGGTGTGAAAGCGTGGCGATCGTCTGTCCCACCGCGGCGAGCCGTTCGGCCTGGACCATGGCCGAGTAGTAGCGCGTGTCCTCCACGGCGAGGGCGGCCTGGTGGGCGATGGCGATCATCAGCTTGAGGTGGTCCTCCTTGAACTTCGGGGAGCCGCCCTGCTGAATGATCCGCTGCGGCGGGGAGAACGTGTCGATGTAGATCGCCCCCACCACGTCGTAGCGACCTTGCATGGGAACGCAGATGGCCTCGCGCACGCCCATCTGAAGGATGCTGGCGGCCGGATTCCAGCGCGCGTCCTGGCGCGCATCGCTGGTCATCACGCCCTCGTTGTGCTCCATCACGTAGTCGAGGATCGTCTTGCTGATCGTCATTCGCTCGTCGGCGCGCACGCCCTTGCGCGTCCGGCGGACCTTGGGCGCGAGGGCCTTCGACTCGGGGTTCAGCAGCATGATGCAGCCGCGATCGGCCTCGACCCACTCGAAAATGAGGTCCATAATCCGCTGCAGGAGCTGGTCGATGTCCAGCGTGCGGCTGACGGCCAGGGCCGTGCGGTACATCACCTGGAGGTTGCTTCGCGCCCGGGCGAGCCAGGAGTCCTCGGGGGCGAGGTTGGCCACGTCGAGGATGCGGCTGCCCTCCTCTTGCTTCAGCGAGCGGATGATCCTGGAGCGGTCGTCGCCAGCCCGAATCGAGGTGATGTCCACCGTCGACGCCGCGTCGCCCCCCGATTCGTCGGTCACCCCGGTGAAGAGCATCACCGTGCGTCCCACCTGAAGATGGTCGCCGCTGGAGAGCTCCTGCGCCTGGACCCGCTTGCCGTTGACGTAGGTGCCGTTGGAGCTCTCCAGGTCCGTCACGGAGTGGCGTCCCGCGTGCAGGCGGACCTCGGCGTGCTGGCGCGAGACCTCGCTGTCGTGAAGCTGGATCTGGTTCGAGGAGTCGCGACCGATTCCGACCCGCGCGTCCTCCAGCTCGAAGCGCGTGCCTTGGTCGTTGCCGCGAATGACGAACAGCGAGGGCACCGCCTGGACTCCAAGCCATCGAAGTTCCGATGCGGGAGGCGCCGGCCCATGGCGCCCCGGGGCAGGGCATGCCCGCCACCGATGCGAAGACGAGCCCTGAATGGCCCCCACTCGCCGCATCCTTCGTCGGGGCACGACCCGACTGCCGGACATCGCCCCCCGGCGTCCGTGCGCCCAAGCCGGACGAGGATTACGCGGAGCGGCCTTTGGGCCGGGCTGTCCCTTCAAGCAACGATTCGATTTTACGAATCAGGGGGGCGTAATGATAGGGCTTGGAGACAAACTCCCCGACGTGGGGGCCACAGCACGCCCGACGTGCGCTCCCGATGACCACCAGCGGCGTCCGGTTGACCTCCGACTGCGCGGCCAGCGGCGCGCAGGCGGTCGCCTCGTCGGGCTCCTCGATCTCCACGTCCAGCACGATCAGGTCGGGCCGATGCCGCCGGGCGAGCTGAAGCCCCTGCTCCGCCCCGCTGGTCGCCAGGATCTGAAGACCCCGCCGCTCCAGCGCCGTGGCCAGCACTTCGCGCGTCTCCTCCGAACCATCGACGATCAGCACGCTCGGCTTCCGTACCAATGCTGTCTCCTCCCGGGGATTTCGGGCGGGACTTCCATGTCCGGCCCCGCGCCTCGCCCTGCTCGGGTTGGGCGCTGCGAAGGGCCAGAGAATACCGGCAGCCCGGCCGCGTGTCAAAGCCGAGTTGCCAGGTTGACGGCCGTGGCGCGCTGCCCAAGAATAGGGCGAAGGGGGCACCCGCTTCCTGTCTTGCCTGGCTTAACCGCGTTCACCTCGGATTCGCGCATCCCGCATGATTGACCACACCACGCCATCTCGAGCCTTCGAAGCGGGGACCGGCTCGTCCGGTCGGATCCGGTCGCGCGCCTTCCGGCTGGTCGCCGGGCTCTTGGCCGCTTGGGGAGTTGCTGCCGGCGGCCCCGCCCCACTTGCCGGCGCGGAGCGCCACGAGGCTGTGGAGGCGCGGCTCGCCCAGGCCGCACGCTACCTGGCCTCCGACGAGTTGGAGGGCCGGGGGATCGGGACCAAGGGGATCGATCGGGCCGCCGATTTCATCGCCGCGGAGTTTGCCCGGGCAGGGCTGACGACCGGTCTGTTCGATGGCCGCGCCTTCCAGGAGTTCTCGGCCACGACGTCGGCGAAGCTGGGGCCCAATAACCAACTGGAACTCACTGGCCCGGCCGATGCTTCGGGCAAGGCCCGCACGATCGAGCTGAGGCCCGGCAAGGACTTCAACCCCCTGTCGCTCAGCGGCTCGGGCGAACTGGACCTCGCCCTGGTGTTCGCCGGGTACGGGATCTCCGGCGAAAAGGAGGAGTACGACGACTACGCCGGGATCGAGGTGAAGGGCAAGGCCGTGGTGCTGCTTCGCCATGAGCCGCAGCAGGACGACCCGGAGAGCGTCTTCGCCGGGACGTCGCACTCGCAGCACGCCCCGTTCGTACGCAAGGTATCCAACGCGTTCCAACACGGCGCGGCCGCCGTCATCGTGTGCAGCGACCAGCACGTTCTGGAGAAGAACGCCGCCGCCTACCGCAAGGCCTGGTACGCGGCCATCGACAAGCTGGCCGACGAGCGGGCCCGGTTCAAGGCAATCGAGAGCCCCACCGAGCAGCAGATCGAGGAGCACCGCAAGAAGGTCGAGTCCCTCGTGCGGCGCATTCATTCGGCCGGCGAGCGCCTTCAGCCCGACTACGATCCTCTGGTGCCGTTCGGAGCGGGCATGGGCGGAGGTCCGCGGCGCATCCCCGTGGTGTATTGCCGGCGCGCGGCGGTCGAGCAGGTCGTCAAGGCGGCCCTGGGCAAGGACCTGGGCCGTATCGAGGAGGAAATCGATCGCACGCTGAAGCCCCAAAGCGCGCCGCTGAGAGGATGGCGCGTGAGGGGCCAGATCGATGTCGAGCGCGAAGAGGTGACGATCAAGAACGTCGTGGGAGTCCTGGAGGCGGGCGGACCGCTGGCGCACGAGACGATCGTCGTCGGCGCCCATTACGATCACCTGGGCTACGGGGGGCACGGCTCGCTGGAGCCAAGCAAGAAGGCCATCCACAACGGCGCCGACGACAACGCGTCGGGCGTGGCCGTGATGCTCGAGGTAGCCCGCGGCCTGGCCACCCACCAGCCGAAGCTGAAACGACGCGTCGTCTTCGTGGCGTTCACGGGCGAGGAGCGAGGGCTGCTGGGAAGCAGCCACTACGTTCGAAACCCGCCGTTTCCGCTGGAGAAGACCGTGGCCATGATCAACTTCGACATGGTGGGGCGGCTCCGCGACGAGAAGCTGATCGCCATGGGAACCGCCACGGGCAAGCCGTTTGACGAACTGCTCGACCGGGTCAACGCGGTCCACGGTTTGAAGCTGGTCAAGACGCCCGGAGGCTTCGGTCCGAGCGACCAGGCCGCCTTCTACGCGCGGGAGATCCCCGTCTTGCACTTCTTCACGGGGACGCACAAGGATTACCACCGGCCGCGGGACGACTTCGAGACGCTCAACGTGCCAGGCATGCGGCGGATCGCCCTCTTGGCGACGGACCTGGTCCGCGCGATCGCCGACCTGCCTGCCGCGCCCGAGTATGTCGCCGTGCCCATGTCTCGGATTCGCTCCGGAGGCGATCGTCCGTACCTGGGGACGATCCCCGACTTCGGCAAGCAGGCCGACGGTTACGCGATCTCGGGGGTGGCGAAGGGCGGCCCCGCGGAGCGCGCCGGGCTGGAGGGCGGCGACGTGATCATCCGTTTCGGCGACGCCAGGATCGGCGGGCTGGAGGACATCGACGGCGCGTTGCGCAAGCACGCGGCCGGCGATCGGGTGCGGACCGTGGTGCTCCGCGACGGGGAGGAGAAGACGTTCGAAATCACTCTCGACCCGCCGCGGTGAGGAGCATCCCCCGCCCCAGGCGGCGCCGAGCTGGCGGCGGCATTGCGACCTCGGAGGAGGTCTGCCGCGCAAGGGAGGGCAGCCAACGCCTCCTGCAAGCCGAACCTGAAGGGCCGCCGCGGGCGGTTATGCGCGACCGGGGAACGGGACGTAACCGTCGGGTTCCAATCGGTTTAAGGCTTTGGAACCGCCACGCCGATACTGGTCTTTACCTGGGTCGGGGATGACGGCACAATACCGCTTCCGGAGTGAACATCTCCCGTGGGCCGGTGGTTCTCGCCGGTGAAGCGTCCTCGCGGACGGTGCGTCGGGTCAAGGAAGACCAACTCGAAGACAGCAAGGAGTGCTGAACGTGAGCAAGTCCCAAGCGTTGGCCGCGTCCGCGGCTGCCTTTCTGGCCGTAGTGCTGTTCGTCAACCGGGGCCCGGCCCAGCAGAACCCCGGTGCCGCCGCCGGTCGGCCCCTGGGTGGACAGCCCGTCTATCTGCTCGACACGCAGCACGTCTTCAAGAACTACACCAAGCTCAAGGTGATGAAGGAGGAGATGCAGGGCGACGTCCAGCGGGCCGAGGAGCGCGTGCGCAACGAGAGGGAGGCGATCAAGAAGCTCCAGGAGCGGCTGGAGGAATTCAAATCCGGCACCGAGAACTACCGGCAGCTCGAGAAGGAGATCGCCACACGGATCGCCGACCTGAACGTGCTGGTCACCCTGCAGCGCAAGGAGTTCCTTCAGCAGGAGGCCCGCATCTACTTCATCGTATACCGCGAGGTGATGGATGAAGTGCACTACTTCGCGGCCCAGAACCGCGCGGCTTTGGTGCTGAAGTTCGACCGGGACGAGGTGGACGTCGAGTCGCCGGACTCCGTGGTCCGGGCCCTGAACAAGAGCGTCATCTGGAACAGCCCGGGGCTCGACATCACCGACTACATCCTTGGCAGGCTCAACGACCATCTCCAGAGCGGCCCCGTGTCCCCGCACGCCGGTCTGCCGCGACGTCCGATCAACTAGGCCCCGTCGCGCGGCCGCCCCCGCGGCAGGGATCGCCCGGGGGTTTCGGGGGGTTTCTTCCTTTCTGTCATGGATGACCCGGCTCCGTTGATGTTCAGCACCCGAAGTCAGCGAACGATCGCAGGTCCCACTGCCGTTGCGGGGTTCGGTTACTGGAGCGGGCGCGACGTCCGCGTGGAGTTCCGCCCCGCGGCCGTCAGTGCGGGGATCGTCTTCGTGCGCGGCGATCTTCCCGGCTGCCCGTCCGTGGCCGCCCGCATCGAGAACCGCGTCGAGGTCCCCCGTCGAAGCAGCCTCCGCGCCGGCGGAGCGACCTTCGAGATGGTCGAGCACATCCTCTCGGCCCTGGCCGGACTGGAGATCGACAACTGCGAGGTGTGGGTGAACGAGGCCGAAATGCCCGGCTGCGACGGATCGTGTCAGCCGTTCGTCGAGGCGCTCGACCGCGCGGGAATCGTTGCGCAGGACGCACCGCGCAGCCCCCTCGCGGTGCGCGAGCCGGTGTGGCTTGCCTCCGGCGAGAGCTGGATCCAGGCGATGCCCTCGCCCTCGGGGCGCACGGTGCTGGAGTACCACCTCGACTACGGTGAGGGAAACGCCATCGGGCGGCAGGCCTATCGCCTCGCCCTCGATCCCCGCGCGTTCCGCGAGGAGCTGGCCCCCTGCCGCACGTTCATGCTCCGGCAGGAGGCCGAGTGGCTCCTCTCGCAGGGTATCGCGCAGCGCGCGACGGCCCGCGACCTGCTGGTCTTCGGCGAGGACGGCCCCATCGACAACGCGCTGCGGTTCCCCGACGAGTGCGTTCGCCACAAGATGATGGACATGGTCGGCGACCTGGCGCTGGCGGGCTGTCCGCTGGTCGGCGAGTTCGTCGCCCACCGAAGCGGCCACCGGCTCAACGCGGAGCTGGTCAAGGCCCTGATCGCGCAGCAGGCCGCCCCGAGCACGTGGAAGCGCTGCGCGTAAACGAGAAGGACTAGCGCTTAACGAACTTTGGCCGGCGGCTTTCGGGCAGGGATCGCCCGCCGCGCGGACCGGAGCCTACCGTCGAGGAGCGGCTGCATGGCGACCCGCGTTGCCGACCTGGCTTCCGTGCATCCCCGGGCACGGATCGAGGACGACGTCGAGATCGGTCCCTTCTGCGTGATCGGACCCGAGGTGACCATCGGGCGCGGCACGCGCCTGGAGAACAACGTCACGGTGATGGGCAACGTGACGATCGGCCGCTGCAACCACATCTTCCCGGGAGCCGTGATCGGAGGGCAGCCGCAGGACCTCTCCTACGGAGGAGCCGAGACGAAGGTTTGCATCGGCGACCACAACGTGATCCGCGAGTGCGTGACCATCAACCGGGCCTCGGAGAAGGAGGAGGGAATCACCTCCATCGGCGACCACAATTTCCTCATGGCCTGCTGCCACGTCGCCCACGATTGCCGGCTGGGAAGCCACATCGTCATCGCCAACGCCACGTTGCTGGGCGGTCACGTCCATGTCCACGACCACGCCAACATCTCCGGCGCCGTCGGCGTGCACCACTTCGTCACGATCGGCAACTACAGCTTCGTCGGCGGGATGAGCGCGGTCCGCCACGACGTGCCGCCCTACATGCTCTGCGACGGGGTCCCCGCCCGGCCCCGCTGCATCAACATCGTCGCCCTGAAGCGCAACGACTTCTCGCCCGAGACCGTCGAGTGCCTGGCCGAGGCCCACCGGCTCCTCTTCCGCAGCAAGGTCGGGCTGGAGAACGCCCGCGAGATACTCCGCAGCAAGGGCTTCCTGATCCCGCACGTCAACCACCTCTTGGGCTTCATGGCCGGCCAGATGGACGGCCGGCACGGACGCGGACGCGATCGGAGGAAAGCGGCGTGAACCCACTCAGAACGGCGGTGATCGGCGCCGGACGTCTCGGCGGATTCCACGCTCAGAAGCTGGCCGCGCGGGAAGACGTCGAACTGGTCGCCGTGGCCGACCCGGCGGCCTCGCAGCGCGAGCGCGTGGCGGGCCAATGCGGAACGCGCGCCGTGGCCCAGTGGCGCGACCTCGTCGGCCAAATCGACGCCGCCGTGGTGGCCGTGCCCACGCGCCTTCATCACGAGGTGGGACGCGGGCTGCTCGCCCGCGGCATTCACTGCCTGATCGAGAAGCCAATGTGCGCCACGGTGGAGCAGGCCGACGACCTGATCGCCGTCGCCCGACGCCAGGGATGCGTGCTCCAGGTGGGTCACGTCGAGCGATTCAACCCGGCACTTCGCAGCGCAGCGCCCCACGTGACCGAGCCCAAGTACATCGAGGCGGTCCGCGCCGGCGGTTTCACCTTCCGCTCGACCGACATCGGCGTCGTGCTCGACTTGATGATCCACGACCTCGATCTGGTGCTCTCCCTGGTCCAATCGCCCGTGCGCAAGGTCGAAGCGCTTGGCCTGTCCGTGCTCGGCGGTCATGAGGACGTGGCCAACGCCCGGCTCGAGTTCGCCAGCGGCTGCGTGGCCTCGCTCAGTGCGTCGCGCGTGAGCTACGAACCGGTGCGACGCATGCACGTCTGGGCCGCGCAGGCCTTCGCCAGCGTGGACTTCGCCTCGCGCAAGACGCGTCTCGTGCGCCCGAGCCAGACACTCCTGCGTCGTCAGTTCGACGTGGAAGCCTTGTCGCCCGACGAGGTGGAGCACCTGCGGGCTCACCTGCCCGAGATCCACCTGCCGCAGGAGGACTTCGAAGCCCCGGCCGTCGATGCCCTGGCCCTGGAGGCGGAGGACTTCGTGGAGGCGATCCGCAACGGCACGGAGCCGCGCGTGACGGGCCAGCACGCCCGCGATGTCCTGGCCCTGGCCGAGACCGTGCTCCAGAAGATCGCCGAGCACGCCTGGGACGAGCAGCCCGAGGGGCGCGTCGGCCCGTTGGCCATCCCGCGGCCCAGCATCCTGCCCACGCCCGACTGGCTCCAGCCGGCCCCCGGCCGCAAGGCCGCCGGGTAGCCCCTGCCGCCACGGGGCTGCGGCTCGCCTCCCGAGTTGGCGGTTTCTATACTGGGCGCCGAACCAGGAGAAACTGCCGTGGCCGAGCCGTCCTGCCGGAAGCGATGGGACGTCCATTTCCAGGGAAACGTCCAGGGCGTCGGGTTTCGCTACACGACGCGAAGCGTGGCAAGTCGTTTCGCAGTCGAGGGCTACGTCAAGAACTTGCCCGACGGCCGCGTCCGGCTCGTGGCGGAGGGGGAGCCAGACGAGCTGGGCCGTTTCATCGAGGCCATCGAGGCTGCCCTGGGCCGGTACGTCGTGCGGACCACTCGAAACGAGGGTGCGGCGACCGGTGAGTTCGAGGGGTTCGCCATCCGATTCTGACCCCGCCGCCGCGATTCCTCGGACCGCCGGCGAACCATGTGCCGACCCGGGGCGTACTGATCCCCGGTTGGTCCTTCCGGGATCGGGGTGCGCTTCCCGCAGGACGCCCGCGAACGCGGCGCACCGCTTCCACTCAGCTCCGCAACGACCATGACCGAGACGTGGCTGACGCCGATCTTCAACGCCCTGCCGACCTGGGTGAAACCGCTGTGGATGCTGGGAGTCGGCATGCTCGCCGCGCTGGCTGTCCTGCTGGTGCTCTACTGGGCGTTGAAGCTGCTGTTCCCCAAGGTCGCGGCGGTTGCCCGGACCACGGCCAAGGAGGCCATGTCCCAGCCGGTCTTCTACGTGATCCTCGCCATCGGGGCCGTGGCAATCATCGTCTTCCCGTTCATCCCGTACAACACGTTCGGCGAAGACGTCAAGATGCTCAAGGACAGCGGCCTGACGCTGATCCGCGTGCTGGCCATCATCCTCGTGCTTTGGAACGCGAGCGTCTCCATCGCCGGCGAGATCGAAACCAAGACGGCCCTGACGCTGCTGTGCAAGCCGATCGGGCGCCGCCAACTGATCATCGGCAAGTTCCTCGGGATCGTCGGTCCCGCGGCGATTCTGTTCATTGTGCTGGGCGGGATGTTCCTGGCGAGCGTCTCCTACAAGGTCCAGTACGACGCACGCGAGACCGCCAAACCCGAGCCGAAGTGGACGGAGTGCCGCGACGAGATGGCGCAGGTCTCGCCGGGTCTGGCCCTGTCGTTCCTCGAGACCGTCGTCCTGGGGGCGATTGCCGTGGCCGTCTCGACCCGGCTGTCGATGATTCCCAACCTGGTGATCTGCTCCTCGATCTACGTACTGGGGCACCTGGTTCCCATGCTGGCGTTATCCGCCGTGGGGAAGCTGGAGATCGTGGGATTCGTGGCCGACTTCCTGTCCGCGGTGCTCCCCGTGCTCGACAACTTCAACATCGAGGGCTCGATCTCCACGGGGCAGGAAGTCCCGTTGAGCTACCTGGGCTGGGCCGCGCTCTATAGCGGCGTGTACTGCACCGCCGCAATGCTCCTGGCGCTGCTGCTGTTCGAGGACCGCGACCTGGCCTAGACGGGGCGCGCCGCCCCAGAAGAGTCCCCGCCGCGGCCGCGCCGTTTCGACCGGAAACGTACCGCCGCGTGGGAAGGCAGAGCGGTATCTCGCGCAACCAGCGCGCGATTCAGTGTCGCCCGTTGTGGTTCTCAAGCGCCGTGATCTTCTCGACGCGCCGGGCGTGGCGGCCGCCTTCGAACTCGGTCTTCAGCCAGATCTCCACGAGCCGGTCCATCAGGCGCTCGCCGAGCATGTCGCCCGAGAGGCACAACACGTTCAGGTCGTTGTGCCGGCGGCTCATCTCGGCGGTCAGATCGTCGTGGCAGGGGGCCGCACGGACCCCTGGAAACTTGTTGGCCACGATCGACATGCCCAGCCCGGTGCCGCAGATGAGGATTCCCCGCTGGACTTCGCCGTTGCTGACCTTCTGGGCGACAACCGAAGCGACGTCGGGGTAATCCACCGAGTCGTCCCGGTCGTAAGTGCCGACGTCGATCACTTCCTGACCGAGCCGGTTCAGCAGTTCGACAATCTTGGCGCGCAGGCCAAACCCGCGATGGTCACTCCCGACCGCGATGCGCATCTCCTGGCGACCTCTCGACCGGTCGGAGCCGGCCTTCCATGGAGAGAAACCACTCGCTCGCCCCCCGGCGAGCCGACGCCCGTCAGTCTATCGCTTTCGTCGTGGGTATTCAACGCACACCCAACAATTCGAGGGGGTGAAAATCCGTTGCAGCGGGTGCTGAGAGCGGGGTTTCGGAAATGAAAATGCCCATTCCCCCAGGCCCAAGGAGCCGGACCCCCCAGAGCATGCCCAGCCGTATCCATCAACAGCGGGCATCGGCTTAGCATCTTCTTGCTATATTATCTCACCCATAATGACTAGTTTTTTTGGGGTTTATGGATATAACACTTCGGGACTATTCCAGCGGCCGCGCCGGTGGTCGTCCAGCGCTCGTGGGAGTGTCCTGTTCGGGGTCGGCCCTGGACTCCCGGCGCCGCACTTGCGTCAGTGCCGAGGCGAAAAGCCCGGCGGGAACCGCCACCACCCCCACCCCAAGCAGGACCACGATGGAGGTGAAGAGCTTGCCGCCCGCGGTGATGGGATAGGCGTCGCCGTAGCCCACCGTGGTGAGCGTGACGATCGCCCACCAGAAGCAGTTGTGGATCGAGCCGAACGCGTCGGGCTGCACGGGGGCCTCGAAGTAATGGATGCCCACGGCCGCCAGGTAGATCAGGACCCCGATCGTGCTGAGGTAGAGGATCAGCTCCTCGCGGATCTCGGCCACGGCCCTCCAGAAGCGATCCTTCGCCCGGCTGAAGCGAATCAGTTTCAAGACGCGGAACAGCCGCAAGGTCAACAGCGGCGCCACGGCCCTGGGCTCGAGGAAGAGCACCACGTAGGTAGGCAGCACGGCCGCCAGATCGACGATCCCATAGAAGCTGAGCACGTACTTCAGCCGGCGCTCCGCGGCCAGGAGGCGGGCGAGGTACTCCAGGGTGAATACAATCAGCGTCGTCAGCTCGGCCACGTAAAGGTAGAGGACGAGGACGGGGCCCTTTTGCGGAAACGCCTCCAAGTAGAAGTTGACGAGCGAGAGGAAGATCAGGCCATAGACGGCCGAATCGAACGCCCGGCCGGCCGGGGTGTCGGGATGATCGACGATCTCTTGGAGCCGCATGCCCAGCCTCGCGACGGGTGTTGGGGGTCCGAGGCACTGCGGGGTCGGCGCCCCATCCGCAAAGGACCCAGTGCAGACCCTACTCCCCCACTTCGTACTCTCGCACTCCGTGCTTCCGAAATCCGCTAGTCCTCAACCGGCTTCTGACGAAAACGCTCCGCGCGCGGTTTGCCCGTGGTGCGCTCGCAGATCTCCCACACCTGGCCGCCCCGAGACGAACGCCGCCGTAGGCTCCTGGCTCCGGATCGCGGCAGCAGCATGGCGCTGATGAATCCCGTGATCGTGCGGCGGATCTGCCAACCCTCGCTGTACAGACTGGCGAATTGCTCTCGGGCGAGGTAGTCGCGGTCGCAGGCGGCGCCCAGATGGCTCCGCGTTTCGTCCCGGTTCCCGGGGGCATAGCCAAGGAACGTAATGGACTCCGCCCGGGGTGCCGCGGTCGAAGCCTTCGGCGATGTTCGACATCACCGACTCCGAGGAATCGTTGATTTGCTTCACCGGCCGGCGGTCGGACTTGAAAGGTGCCTCTCTCGCGAGGAAGAAGACCTCCTTCGACCCCTGCCTCGCCCGCTGCCAGATCTTCAGCTCCGTGAAGTGGCGCGCGGCGCGCATGGTGGCGACCTCCGGTTCGGCGTGGCTGGTACGAGAGCACGCAGTACGGAGTACGACAGTACGCCGCACTCCCCTGGTCCTTATCCCCTTACTCCCGTGCTTCCGTACTTCGTACTGCGTGCTCAAGTCCTCCCCTCACGTCCACATGTTCCGATCCAGCATCCGGTAGTTGATCGCCTCGCTGAGGTGCTCGGGACGGATGTCGGCCGAGGCGTCCAGGTCGGCGATCGTCCGGGCGACGCGGAGGACCTTGTCGTGGGCCCGGGCGGAAAGCCCCAGGTCGGTCATCGCCGACTTCAGCAGGTTGCGCCCCTCCTCGGTGAGCGGGCAGAACTGCCGCGTCTGGCGGTGGCTCATGTCGGCGTTGTGCCGCGTGCGCGTGCCCGAAAACCGCTCCGCCTGCATGCGCCGTGCGCCCTCGACCTGCCCGCGCATCTCGCCGCTGGACGTACCCGGCGTGCCCGAGGAAAGCTCCCGAAAGGGCACGGCCGGCACCTCGATGTGGATGTCGATGCGGTCGAGCAGCGGTCCGCTGATCTTGCTCATGTACCGCTCGATCTGCGGCACCGAGCAGTTGCACTGCCGGCGCGGGTCGTTGCGGTAGCCGCACGGGCACGGATTGAGCGCCGCGATGAGCATGAAGTTCGCCGGGAAGGTCGAGCTGTTCAGCGCCCGGGAGATGGTCACCGTGCCGTCCTCCAGCGGCTGACGCAGAACCTCCAGCGTGCGGCGGTTGAACTCGGGCAGCTCGTCGAGGAACAACACCCCGTTGTGCCCCAGCGAGATCTCGCCGGGCGAGGGCGGCGAGCCACCGCCCACCAGCCCCGCGTCGCTGATCGTGTGATGCGGCGAGCGGAACGGGCGCACGGCCAGGAGCGGCTCGCCGGGCCTGAGCCGCCCCAGGGCGCTGTAGATCCGCGTGGTCTCGATCGACTCGCTCGGGGTGAGGTCGGGCAGGATCGTGGGCACGCGCTTGGCCAGCATGGTCTTGCCCGAGCCGGGCGGCCCCAGCATCAACACGTTATGCGCCCCGGCCGCGGCCACGACCATCGCCCGTTTGGCCATCTCCTGGCCCCGCACGTCGGCGAAGTCCACTTCATAGGCGGCCAGCTCGCGGAACAGGTCGTCGATTCGCGACGGCGTGGGCTCGATGTCGATCTCGCCGGCCAGGTAGCCGACGGCCTGCGTGAGGCTGGCCACGGCGATCACCTCGACCTGTTCGACCACGGCCGCCTCGCCCGCGCTGGCCGCCGGCACGATCACCCCGCGGAGGTCCGGGTCGCGGGCCGCGGACATGGCCATGGACAGGGCGCCCTTGGCCGGGCGCGTGGTGCCGTCGAGGGCCAGCTCGCCCACCACGGCGCACGAGGCGAACCGCTCCGAGGCGATCTGCCCGCTGCCGGCGAGGATCCCCAGGGCGATGGGCAGGTCGAACGAGGCGGCGTCCTTGGGCAGGTCGGCCGGGGCAAGGTTGATGACCACCCGATTCTGTGGCTTCTGGAAGCCCGAGTTGACCAGGGCCCGCTCCACGCGATGCGTGCTCTCCTTGACCGCGGCCTCGGGCAGCCCCACCAGGACGACCTTCGGCAGCCCGGCCGGCGACACGTCCACCTCGACCTCGACCGGCACGGCGTCGATGCCCAGCAGGGAGAACGTCTTGAGCTTGGCCAACATGTCCTGGGTCCGGGGGGAGAGGGACCGAGGGAGCGGGGGGTGCCAAGCGTGATTTTCGGCCAGGCGCGCTCACGCCGCAAGGGGTGATCGTCGGCGGCACCAGGCGCGGTGAGCAGGAGACGGCGCGCGGTCGCCATCCGGCCTACTGCGGCAGGAACTCCGCCCACGCTTCATCGCCCTGAAGTAGCAGCGTGTAGTCAGGCCGCGGCTGATCGTTGAACAGGTGCGAGTATTGCTGCACGGCCGTGTACGGATCCTGAGCGTAGGCCTTCTGAAACGCCGCGTGCTCCTCGGCCGCGTGGAGGAAGGAGCCCAGGCCCGAGACCCGCGCGAACTGGTTGCGGAGCTCGGGCTGGTCGCGGAAGACCTGCTCGATCTCGCCATTCTGAGGATGATCGCCTGCCGCGATCACGCTGCCATCGTAGCCGATCTGAAGCCGGACCTGCTGCGACGTGTCGATGCCCGACGCGGCCAAGGCGTCCCGGATTCGCGTGTTGAGCGAGGTCTGAAGCTCGCCAAACTGCCCCCGCAGGTCGGCCAAGTGCAGGCGGCCGTCGGCCGGGCGCGACATGCCGGGGAAGAGCTGGGCCTTGCCAAACATCGCTCCCGGCGAGGTCTCGGCCGCCCGGGCTTCGGGCGAAAGGAGCAGCTCGTCCTCGATCGACGGTCGCAGCGGCCCGTTCTCTCGGGCTTGGTCCAGGGCCTGGAACAGGTTGCTGACGGGCTCCTCCTGGGACGGGGAGGAATTGAGCCACTGCATGGCCGCGGCGTAGGCCCCGGCGGCGTTGGCCGAGTGGATACCCATGGACGTACTCCTTCGGGGGAGGCCAAGTCAATTGCGCGACGTGCGGACCCGGGGCGCCTGCTTCATCGGCACGCCAGGGCCCGCGAGTTTGACGATTATGTCGGCTGGAGAGGAGATTCCCCCTGTCTTCAGGGGATGCGGCTTGCGGTGTGCATGTCCGGTGTCGTGCGGTAGAATGCCCCAGGCGGGACCTGGAGACGCACGCGGCGGGCCCGTGGGCGGGGAATTCGCCGTAAGTCGTTATTTCGTAAGTGTTGCGAGAGTGGCGGAATTGGCAGACGCGCTGGACTTAGGATCCAGTCCCGCAAGGGGTAAGGGTTCGAGTCCCTTCTCTCGCACTTGTCCGGCGGGGTCCTGACCGACGGGATGTGCCCCGAAGTGAGGGCACACCCCCTAATGAAGGGTGGTGCGGGCCGCGGCAGGATCACCTTCAGCCAGGGAAGCGGGGCATTCGATGGCCAGCGACCAGACATTCCAGCAGTGTCTCATTTCGTTCGTCGAGCACGACTACGAGGCCTCCGTGGGACGGGCGTACGATCTGCTCCATGAAGGGGCGGGACACGAGATCCTCCAGGTGCTGCTGATCGCGCTGGCGCGGCTGGATCGCGACGAGGAGCTGGGTCGGATCGGCAGCCAGGCCCTCGAGGTCACGCGCTCGCATCCCTGGTACTCGGCCCTGGTGCAATTGACGCTGGGGCAGGTCGAGCCGTCGGAGGTAGCCGGCGCGGCGTCGGACGACACCCAGCGATGCCAGGCCAGGTTCTACACGGCGATGCGCCTGGAGACCCTGGGCGAGGCGAATCAGGCGGAGAACGAGCTCGACGCGTGCCTGGCGCTGGAGAGCCAGTGCCTCGAGCGGCAACTGGCCGAGGCCATCCGCCGCCGGGGGAAATCGTCCAACGGCCGGGCGCCGGTCTCCGACGAAGACGCCACCAAGGTGTTCGCCGAGTGCGTGGACCTCTTCATCCGCAGCGAGTACGAGGCCTGCCTGGCCAAGGCCCGGACCCTGATCCCGTCGGCCGCGCTCCGCTCGGACCTGGCGCAACTGATGCTCATCTGCCTGGAACGCCTCGGGCGCAAGGATCAGCACGCGGCCTTCGCCGAGCAGGTCCTCTCGGCCACCGAGGGCCACCCGTGGTTCCACGGCCTGATGCGATTAACCCTGGGCCAGGCGGAGTTGTCCGAGGTGCTGGAGATGGCCCAGTCCGACTTCCAGCGATGCCAGGCTCACTACTACGCGGGCGAGCGCCTGTTGACCGAGGGGAAGCCGAAGGAGGCCCGGTCACATTTCGACGTCTGCCTGCGCGAGAAGGTCGATTGTCCGGAATACACCCTGGCTTCGATCGAGAAGCTCTATCCCCTGGAAGGCCCGCCCGTCCAGGGACAGCAGCGAACGCGCGGCGAAAGGGAGGAGTGCTGAGGGATGACCGATGAATGCCGCGGGCCCAATTGCATCGCGCGATCTTCGTTCGTCATCCGTCGTTCTTGCCTCTTCCTTTCCCTCACCTTACCTGGACGAGGGCCATCACGTCGGCGGCCTTGAGGGTCTCTTCCAGGGCCTGGGCCACGGTGGCGAGCTCCGACTTGCCGACGCCCACCTCCGCGAACGCCGCGGCGGAGGGCATGCCTACGTTGGCCACGCCCAGGGGCGTGATGTCCTGACGGTGACAGAGGAAGTTGGCCACGGCCACGGCGGCGGCGAGCGGCCGGTGCTCCTCGGGGCAGTTCTCCGGCGCGTGATGGTGGCCGATGGCCTGGGCGAGATGCTCCGGCAGATGCCATGCGTGGGCGACCGCCTGACCCAGCGCGGCATGGTCGAACCCGAGGACCTCGCGCTCCAGTTCAATGGAGGGGCGATCCTCGGCCACCTCGTCAACAATTCGGCAGAAGGCAGCATGGGCGTACTGGTCCATCAGGATCAGGCCCAGATCGTGGAGCAGTCCGGCCAGGTAGGCCTCGTGCGGCCCGACGCGACCGCTCGACTCGGCAATGAGCCGCGCCACCATGCCGCAACTGACCATGTGGGCCCACAATCCCTGCCGGGTATAGCGGCCGTGCCCCTCGGCGCTGCGAAACAGGCTGGCGATGTATGCCGTGAGCGCCAGGCTGCGGACCTCGCGGAAGCCCAGGATCGCCACGGCCTGCTTCAGATCGGCGACCTTCTTGTCCAGGGCGTAGTAGGCCGAGTTGACGGTCCGCATCACGCGCATGGCGAGGGAGGGATCGCTCCGCACGGCGGTGGACAGGTCGTCCGCGCAGGTCTTGGGGTCGTCCACCAGACGAACGATGCGCACGGCCACGTCCGGCAATGAGGATACCTCGCTAATCCTCGCCACGAAGCGGCTGACGAGCTCCTCCGGAGTGTCTTCCGGAACCTGGGCGCGGTCGCGGGAGTCAAAGGTTTCGACGGTCATGCGCGGTGCTTCAGAGCGGCCTGTCAATGGCGAAGGTACGACTCCGTGTCTGGGCAGCCTCCTGGCGAGACCGTCCCCCGGGGTTGCCCCGGATGGCCGGTCTGCCTGTGCGACGAGTCCGGCTGCCAGGGGCAGCAGCCGGCCGGCTCCCACTGCAAGGATACCTCACGACTCGGGGGCCCGGCCCTAGTGGGGTGGGAGTTTGCCGATCCACCACAAGGAGGGGACCTGTCTTGCGTTTGAGAGGGAGTTTGCGGTACAGTGGAATCGATGGTCGCACACGCGGCGCTCGCCGCATCTTGTCGGTTATGATGGGAGGGCCGGCCGATGAGCCACCCGAGGCGCTTTTCCGGGCCCCAGTTCCAGGGCGACCGCCCCGTCGAGCAGGAGGCCGTGCGGACCACCATCGTCGGCGGCCGGCCTCCGGGCAGCGGCAAGAGGTTGGGGGCCATTCCCCGCGGCGTCGAGATCCTGGTCAAGAAGGCCTCCGTCGATCCGAAGTTCAAGCGAGTATTGCTGACGGAGAGGGCTCAGGCCGCCGCGCACATCGGCCTGGAGCTCGATCCGGCCGAGACCGTGATGCTCGCTGCGGTACCGGCCACGCAGCTCGAGGCGATTATCGCCCGGACCACCGTGCCGCAGGAGCACCGCCGGGCCTTCATGGGACAGGCGGCTGCGGCCATGCTTGCGGTGATGGGGCTTGGCCTTGTCGGTTGCGGCGGTACCGAGCCATCAGAGCCAGCGGTAACCGGCATTCAGCCAGACGTGCCGGAGCCGGGGGGAACCAAGGGGAGCCGCCCCGACAGGCCGGACGAGTCGTCGGGTGAGCGGCCAAGGCGGCTGGAGGCTACTGAAGGGACCCGCCCGGAAGAGCCGGGGAAGCCCGCAACGGAGGGCAAGCTGGATGCGGAGGATACCCCAACGGCGAAGCCGACCGAGGAGGAAACCGAGGCGAAGCCCGTCGATTCCGAGAGCGACCCGGGCCCGTTCCGCGACAACCCGCTCCGGCCTAGCGAGGTCATCCCTCAGAACGGCATCCGGCCGTTCCGCGACGACCCTCCGCCTCCCACCCGCGGCATCCGGCCGGACCTCCCGCCAGCACCGGACAGCCGATAACCGAACCGAACCCTAGCTCGCCCGAAAGCACGACACTTCAAGGAGCGCGACAATGGCCGAGCCTTACGCCGGCGGCATCCCGCGCGGGATCGAGGTTTTGGTGAAGAAGGCGGCCGTCGATCCGGATTTCAGAACGCTGCTCCTGACCGATCGCGAGGAGGCAGCGCGGCGGATCGATCTGGAGCTGGGCCCGGCCGAGGCGATCATGCTTCGCGCGGTGCCCCAGGCGCAGCTTGAGGCGATCATCGCCCGAACCCACGTGCCCGAGGAACACCGCCGCGCGTTTCTGGGCCACGCCGCCGCGGCCATGCTGGCCGTGCTGGGGGCCGGCACGGCAGTCGCCGCCGTCGGGGCCCGCGCCGGCGGGGTCGGCGGAATCATGCCCACCCCGCCCGCTCCGACGGGCATCCGCCCCGACGTGCCGGACAGGCCCGAGCCCAAGCCGCAGCAGCCCATCGCCGAACAGGTAGTTGAGATCATCGCGCGGATTCTCGAGATCGAGTTGCCGAAGCCGACCACCCAGAATGCGGAGCCGGGAGCCGTGGCGCCCAGGCCCGAGCCTATGGTCCCCTTTGCCGGAGCCGTGGTGAGGACCACGCCCGCCCCCGAGAAGCCAGGGCCGAAGGGCAAGGAGAAGCCCGAGTTGGAACTGGCGATCCCGCGCGAGAAGCGCCTGATCGAGGACCTCAAGGCTACTCCCAAGCAGCTTGTCACGCTGCGCCGCGCTGTCGAGGAGCACTTCGAGATCAAGATCCCCTACGTGGTTTCCCGCAAGCTCAAGACGGTGGGCGACTGGATCGTCGCCGTCGAGGACGCCGTGCGGCGCCGGGAAGCGGCGAAGAAACGCCCGACCCGGCCCTCGCCAGCGGTCAGCCGCGGCATCCGGCCCGACCGCCCACCGTCCGGCGGGACCTTCGGGCTGCGGCCGTGATGACGCGGGCTTGCGATCCTTGACTCCTCCGGTTTGGCTCGGCGAGCAATTCCGCCGGCCACTGGCGCGATCCCTGACTCTTGATCCCTGACGCCACTGCCCCCATGCCGGCCGCCATCACGCTCGTCAACCTGAACATGCTCTTCATGCGCTACGGCGAGGAGGTCGAGCGCGAGCTGCACGTGCCGCTGGGACCGCTGTACCTCGCCCGGGCGCTGGAGGACGCAGGCTACGCGGTCGATTTCCGCGACTACCAGGTCTGCCCGGCCGACGATCCGTTCGACATGGACGTGTTCCTCGGTTTCTGCCGCGACCCGGCGCCGGTGATCGGCCTCTCGTGCATGGCCAACCTGCTGCCGTTCACGATCCTCGCCATGAAGGCCCTGCGCGAGGCCTACCCGGACCGGACGCTGGTGCTCGGCGGCGTCGGCTCCACCGCCGTGGACGAGAAGATCCTCACGCGGTTTCCGTGGATCGACGTCATTGCCCGGAGCGAAGGGGAACGGACCGCGCCGGTCCTGTTAGAGGTCCTCGGCGGCCGCGGCAACCTGGCCGCCGTGGACGGCATCACCTTCCGTTCAAACGGCCACGTGGTCCGCAATCCGGACCGCGCGCGGATCGCCGACCTCGACTCGATCCCCTTTCCCGCGTTCGAGAAGATCGACCTGGCCCGGTACGCCGGCTACGGGATGATGACCAGCCGGGGCTGCCCCTATCTGTGCACCTTCTGCTCCGTGGCCCCGGTGTGGAACCACGAGAGCTACTCGCGCAGCCCGAAAAGCATCGTCGATGAAATGGAACTGCTGCACCGCGAGGCGGGCGTGGACCTGTTCCTGTTCCAGGACGAGTTCTTCGTCTCCGGCAAGACGCAAGTGATGCGGTTCTGCCAGGAGCTTCGCGGCCGCAGCATGGACGTGCAGTGGAAGGCGTTCGGCCGGGTGAACCTCGTCGACGAGGAGATGATGCGGGCGATGGCCGAGTGCGGCTGCGTCGAGCTGCGGTTCGGAATCGAGTCGGGCTCAGACCGAATCCTCGCGCGGATCAAGAAGTCGTTCACCGCGGCCGACGCCCTGGACGTCGTGCCCAAGGCCGTCGGGATCTTCCCCCGCGTCGATACCTTCTACGTCTGGGGATTCCCCTTCGAGACCATGGAAGATTTCAACCAGTCGCTGTTCCAGATGGTCACCTTCCGCATGATGGGCGCGCGGATCCTGCCGAGCCTGCTCTCGATGCTTCCGCAAACGGAGATCTACCGCGAGTACGCAGGCAACGCCGCTCTGGAGTTCTGCCCTTACCTGTTCCCCGAGTTCGTGTTCACCGGGCACGAGGTCTGCCGCGGCGGGCGCGTGGAACTGCCCGAGCGGCACGCCGGCTACTTCGACCTGATCATCGAGAACCCGGACATTTTCCCCGGTTTCTTCCACGTCGATCTGGAGAACAACGTGCTGCCGAAGCTGGCCTTGCTCCAACAGTTCGGCTTCTACCCCGAGCCGCAGCCGGCCGAGCCCAGCGCCGAGAGCTGTGGCGCCCACTCCCCGCGGGTCAGGCCCCAGGAGTTGGCCACGCGCGCAAAGACCGGCTCAGGTCCGTCGTAGGACGGAGCGCCACTCCGCCCCGCCCTCTCCTCTGCACCGGACCGCGCTGGCGCGAACCTCCAGACAGCCTTTCCTGTCTATCCCACCGGTTCTTCCTGCCCGATCACGGCGGAAAAACCCGGCATTCAACGTAATCCCCGGCCGCTTGCCTGCCGACCTCTTAATTGTTACGATCGTTAACATCGGCCCCTTCAGCGGGGCAAGGCCTTGCGCAGCTCCACTCCGCTGATCGGCGATGCAGCCCCGACTCCGGCGCCGTAGCCAAGTGGCTAAGGCAGCGGATTGCAAATCCGCCATCCCCGGTTCGAATCCGGGCGGCGCCTCTTCTTCTCTCCCTCAGCCGGGGGCTGCCGGTTCTCGCCAAGTCCCGCCATAGGAAAGACTTGCGGAATCGCCTCTTCGCCATGCAATTCGCGTTCCGGTCTGCCGTCCTCCGCCAGTTTCAGCCCACCCCCGCCGCTCAACTGCCCCCATTTCTGCCCCCGGATATTGCAGGCGCTTGATGGCATTTGCCCGGCGTCCTTCTCCGCGCCGGGTGCCGCGTCTTCGGTCCCTGTCGCCCGTAGGGCTGCCCGCTGTTGGTCCGTGCTCTCCGGCTCCGGTTGCAGGCTCGGGAGGGCTTCCAGGGCGCCTGTCAGGTCGTGTAGCCGCGCGTGGGAGTATCGCCCGATCGTCAGGCTCGGGGTCGAATGCCGGGCGAGTTCTTGGGCTGCCTTGGCGGATGCGCCGCCGGCCACGATGCCGGATATGTAGGCGTGGCGCGTGCTGTGGAAGTCCGCCACTCGGCCGGCCCTGTCCTTGTAGCACAAGAAGTCCGACTTCTCCCGCGCCTCTCGCTCGGGGCCCTCAGGGGCCGCCTCAATCCAAGCCTTCCGGGCTGCAAGCAAGTCGCCTCGAATCGCCCTCGCTGTGTTGCCGGGCAGCCGGGCGAACAGGCGAACACCCGAGGGCTTGTCCGCCAGCCAGGGGCGAAGCGCTTCCGCCAAGTCGCGTCGAATGGGTTGCACGTCCTCGCGCCCCCGCTTGCTGTACGCCGCCCCCACGGTCACCGTGGGCGGGTCGCTGTCCAGGTCGAAACACTCGGGCGTCAGGCTGCGAAGCTCCTTGGCCCTGAACCCGGTCCCGAGGGCCACGCGGTAGGCCATCGCCCGGTCGCGCCCGGGCATCCTTCCGGCGCCCGTGTCCCGCTTCTCCGTCGCTTGCAGAAGCAGGGCGATTTCCTCGGGCGTCAACTCCCGTCGCACGTGGCGCCGGTCCGCCTCTTCGTTCCACCCGTCCAGGCCCGCGAGGGCATCGTCGGGGGTGCGCTTGTGTTCCCACAGCCATCGGGTGAGTGCCTTGCAGCTCGTCAGGTAGCTGTTGCAGGTCCGGGCCGACCGGGCTTTCTTGCCCGTTCGAAGCTCGCCCACCGCCCGTAGCACGGCCGGGCCGGTCAAGTCGCGAATCCCTTTGGCGTCGATTTGCTCGGCAACCCACTTCACGTGTCGCTTGCACGTGGCCACGTGCTTTGGCGTGTCTCCCTTGTCTCCCAGAAACCGCAGGAACTCCGCCAGGTGTTCCCCAAGGGGCCGCCGCGCTGCCAGGGCGAAGCGCTCTTGCGTGGCGTCCAGGATGCCCTTCTTGCGAAGCAGAACCGCCTTTTCGCGTTCGGCGGCAATCTGCCGGGCAGTGTCCAGGTCCGCGGCCCGCACCGATTCCTTGCGGCGTCTGCCGGCTTCGTCGTGGTACTGAATCGTGTACCCGGGCAGTTCGATGAGGATTGCCGCTTCATCCTTCGCAAGCCGGGCTCGATGACGGCCCTTGGCGTCGGCCCACGTCACCCACTTCTTGCCCTTCCGTTCAACGACTTCCGCGCCCTCGGGGATGGGCTCGCGGCGAGTTCGACGGTACACCGTGGCCATTGCCTCACCTGCCTTTCGACAACCTCGTTCCGCCTTTGCTTGTCGGCTTCCGAGCAACCAGTTCAAGCCCCAACACTTCGGCCAGCCGGTCCAGTGTCTCGGTTGTAAGCCCCGATTGCCCGTGGGCGAATCGGCTCAATGCCCCCTTGTCCACGCCCGACCGCTTGGCAATCTCGTATTGCGACAGGCCGCAGTCGGCCAGAATC
This sequence comes from uncultured Pirellulales bacterium, assembly GCA_964434165.1. GTDB lineage: Bacteria > Planctomycetota > Planctomycetia > Pirellulales > Thermoguttaceae > CAYSUS01. The sequence continues at coordinate 30,463 of CAYSUS010000042.1, read as the reverse complement.
TGCCGCAGTTGCTCCGATATCGAGTTGTGCTTCATGCTTCTCATCGACTCAGATTCTACCTGATGGTTGTGATTTGTCAACCGTGCATCCAGTTTGTCACCCGTGCGCGCCCGCCAATAAGCCAACCAGGCTACCCAACTAGCCCAGACGCGCGCTCCCTTGGATGGGGGCCTTGACGCGCCCGTATCCTTTCGCTGTAAATGGTGGGTCAGCATGCACCCATACTTCCGGGAGGAACCTGCCATGCGAGCCGCTTCTCTGCTAGCCGCGTTGTTCATCGGACTGTCGGTTCAGCACACTGCGTCAGCCCAGCAGTATTACGTTCCGAACATGGCGCAGCCCTACGGCGGGCAATGGGGCTGGGTAACGCCATCGGTGCCCACAGTCCCCAGGGTGCCGAATTACGGCTACATTCGGCCGACCGTTCCTAACTACGGGCCGCCTGTTTACGTCCGGCCCCACGTGCGTTCCAACGGGACTTTTGTTGACGGCCATTACCGCTCCTACCCCGATGGAAACTTCTACAACAATTGGTCAACTTGGCCGAACGTGAACCCGTACACGGGACAACGCGGTTATCGGCGCTACCCTAGCTTCAGGTGATTCCGCCTGACGTGCAGGCCCCAGCGTCTTGGGAGGGTGTAATCATGAGACATATATTCAGCGCCCTACTTGTTCTGGTCGTGATCTCCGAAACGCGCGGGGGTATTGTCACCACGGTAGTAAGTCCGATTAACGGTCACACTTACCATCTGTTGACCCCGAGCACCTGGACGGAAGCGGAAGCCGAGGCGAGAAGTCTGGGAGGACACCTCGCCACCGTGCGAAGCGCCGAAGAGGACGAATGGATTTGGAACACCTTCGGCGACCCAACATGGCAGTGGCCTGATCCTCTGAGGATGCTTTGGATTGGATTGAACGATGCCGAAACGGACGGCGAGTTCCATTGGTCCAGTGGCGAATCGGTCACATACACTAACTGGGCACGCAACCAGCCATCGGGGTACAATGGTGATATCAAGGAAGATTACGTGCAAATGGGATATATCGAGGAAGGCAGCCCGCTGTGGCAGTGGAATGATTTGCACGATATCGCCTATACCGATTCGGAACCCGTGCAGACTCTTCAAGGGGTTGTCGAGGTCACGGGCGACGGGTCAGTCCCTGGGCCGTCGGGGTCTGTCGGGTTGGCCAGTTTGATTGCTGCGGGACTTCTGGGCTACGTTTGGAGGCGACACCGGACAGCTGGCTGATGCTGCCCCCCAACTGCTTCGCCAGTTGCGCAGCAGCCCGCCCGCTGGAATGCCTCCCGGTCGCACCGCTGGCAGTGAACCCCGCCCAGCAAGTCCCACCAGAGTTCCAGCGTCCCGCACCGCGGGCAGCCCGACAGCGGGGCATCGTCCGCGGGGAAGCTTGGGGCGTCGCCAATCGCAACCACGCCCGGCATCCGTTCGTCCCGCTCGGGCAGCCTATCCAGCCAAAGGCGTTCATCCTCCGGCAGGTCGGCAGGCTCCCACCCCAACCGGCCCGTGGCGTCCGGCCGCAGAACCCAACCGCTGAAGTCCGGGGCGTCGGGAGCGGGCCAGTCGGCGGGCTCGCCCGAGGCGTCGGTCTGCCCGGGGCTCGCACCATCGGGCGCGGGCCCGTCAGCCGCCGCCGTGGGCGTCCGGGCCTCGGGGCCGGGGCCCACCAGGCCCATCACCGTGCTGTCGAAAAGTCCCGTCAGGAAGTCGGCCGCGTGGTAGCGCATCGAAAACCCCTTCCTACCTACCCCCGGCAGCGTGCCCTATGTACCCTACGTGCCCTGTCGGGCCGGTTTCCTGGGCGTTTTCGTGCCCTCGGGCAGGGCACTTATCCGGGCAACGTGCCCTGTCGCTTGGGCCGGTTTCTCTCAGGGTTTTCGGGGGCAAAGGGTACATAGGGCACGTAGGGCTCTTTCTCGGGGGTATGTCTATTGGTCCTGCAAACCGAGGTCGATGCCGTAGCTTGTTTCGATTCGCCCGAGGTCATCACGCCCCACCCGGGCATACCGTTTCTTGCCGTCCGTTTTGATGGTCGCCAGCCCGTAGCGTTTCAGGTGTTCGGAGACCGCACGCGGGGTCCACCGCTTGAAGCCCTCGGGCTCGGCCCCCTTCGCCTTGTCGAGAATCTCGCCGGGGGTCGGCCGCTCACCGAACCGGACCGACTCGGCCAGAAGCCGCAACAGTGTTTCATCATGGTCGGGGGTTTGGTCGTCCCGGCCCGCGTCGATGGTTTCCAGGGCGTGCCCCTGCAACAGCTTCAGAAGCCCGGTCGCTCCCGCTTCCTCAATCCAGCTTGCGAGGGCAAGGAGGGGCTGCCAAAGCTCGAAGTCCCGCCCGCTCATCGCTGGGCATACTTCGTGTCGGTCGGCAAGCTCAAGCCAGGTGGAGCCGTGTTCCAGGGCCAGGGCGTGCAGGTCATCCCGCAGCCGTTGCCACCGGGCCGGCTCGGCGTCGATTCGCCGCCGCGGCTTCTCGCTGGTCGGCCCCGCCCGAAACATCCCAATTCGGATAGCTCGGCTTCTCAGGGCCGGGGGCAACCCCGAGATGCACGCCAGGGCCTTCGGGCCGTACACCTCAAACGATACAGTCTTAAAGCCGCTTTCGCCCACCGGCTCAAGCCGCGTTGCCGTGCCGCCGCGTTTGTGCCCGCCCAAGAGTGCCGAAAGCAACTCGGCAACGTCGGGGCTTCGCGTATCCCGCAACCGCTCGGCTTCGTCAAGTAGCAGCGTACCGCCGCTTGCGTGCAAGGTACGAAACAGGCTCGCCGCGCTCATGTTGGACGAAGCCAGGGGCCGAAACACCAACCGGTTGACAATCTCGAAAACCCGGCTCTTGCCGGACCCGAGGGGGCCGCCAACGTACAGGTAGGGAACCGCCGGCCATGCTTGGTAGCAGTAGCTCAGAACCGACCAGAGGGCCAGCGTTGCCGTTGTGCCGGGTGCCTCGGGACGGGGGAGGTCCAGGAAGTAGGCCACCCGCTCGCACAGCCCCTTGAACACCTCGGCCGGGTTCGGGGCCGGTTTGCTTTTCAACCACTCCCCTCGGGCCGCAGCCGACCAACCGGGCCGCATCGTCGGGGTGGGTTCGGCCGGCTCGGGGTGTACGTAGAACCGTCCGCCGCCGGGCAAGTCGATTGTCGGCCCGAGGGCCCGCCGCTCCCGCTTGCCGTCCTGCCACCGCAGGTAGGCTTGCCACCGGCCGACCACCTTATCGCCGAGGGTGGTCATCGTCGGCACCGCCAAGCCGGAAACCTCGGGAGCAATGAACCGCTCCGGCCGGACGATTCGAGAAACGTCAAGCTCGGGCAGGTTACCCCAATCAACCGGCTCGCCGCCGGCCGGCTTCGCTGCCAGGTCGGCCGCCAACTTCAGAAGTTCGGCCTCCACTTCGCCCCGGTCGATGCCGGCCCGCCCGTCGCACACCGTTTGGGCGAAGGTCGCCCGGGCTTTGCTCTTGCTCAAGTTCAGGCTTTCGACCGCCAGCACTTCGCCGGCCAGCTTCGCCGTTATCGTTGCCGAACCGTTCCGGCCGCTTGGGGTGTATTCGAGTTGCAGCCCCTTGGGACTCTCACCGCGTTTGCCTTGCTCGGGCATCGTGCCGCCTGCCTTTCTTTTCCGTGGTCACCACCAGCCGCCGAACCGGGGCCGCCTCGATTGCCGCTTCCACCTCGCCCGCCGTTGCTCCAGCGTTCAGCCAGGCCCGGGCGTCCTTCACACCTTGGGGCGGGGCGATCACGCGCACCGATGCCGCGAACGCAACCAGCACGTCCGCCAGCGCGTTTGCGCCAGCCATGCCGGGCACGTCCCTGTCGGCCACAACCACCACTTCCACGGCTTGCAGCCGTTGGGCCAATTCGACAACGTGGTGCCGCCCACCAGAACACGATGGGCGGCCGACCGCGGTGAACCCCAGATCGAGCAAGGCCGCCGTATCCGTGGGGCCTTCCGTCACAAGCAGCCGGCCGCCGGATGGCAGGCCCGAGGGAACGAACAGCCCCTCCTTGCCCCCGGGTACGCTCCACTTTCGGCCGTTCGGGGCTCGCAGGCGGATCCCAGTTACCCGCCCGAAAGCGTCCTGCATGGGGAAACTATGGGCGTTGAACGTGCTCGCCCAACCTACGGCCAGCCGCCGCAAGCTCCCTGCCGACACCCCTAGTCGTTTCGCGAGGCTTTCGACAGCCCCGGGCCAGATAGTGGTAGCCCATCCGGCAGCCAGCTTGCCGTAGTCGCGGGCCGGGCCATCGGGGGCTGCGAATCGGACAGTTCGCACCCTCGGGGCTCGCCAATCGTCCCGCAGCCGGTGCAGCCAGCCCGCTTCACCAACCCGCTTCACCGCCCCAGCATCCACGCGCGCACGAATCGCCGCCGTGGGGCAATCGGCCGGGCCCGCATACAAGCACCAGTCGGGCCGGTCGCAAATTGGGCAGTGTCGAATGCGGGAAACCCGGTTCCAATCGTTTGAACTCCGCGTCATTCCGCACCCCCTTTCGCATCGCATCGAGGGCATCCGGCTTCAATCCATTCGAGGATTGCTCGCCGAGAGAACCGCACCGCGCCTTGCTTGCCGGGGCCAAGCTTCAGCGGGGCCGGGGCAGCGCCGCTGCGCGAATATCGCCACAACGTCCTCTCCCCGATGCCGCACAAGTCCGCAGCCTGCCGCGTGGTCAGAAGCTCGGGCACGATGCCCGAAGTCGCGGTGGTGAGGCTAGTTGCCATCGGCCACCCCCATCCGCGACTGCGCGGCTTGTTCAGCCAAAGCCTTTTCCACGGCCCCAGGGTTGAAGAGAAGACGCCGGCCGGCTTTCAGGCATGGCACTTCGCCTCCGTCGGCCGCTGCTCGCAGCCACGCCTGCGTCACGCCAAGCCGCCGCGCCATCCGGGGTAGAGATAGGAGCTCGTCAGATACCATCGCATGGGCCTCCAGGTGAGGATTGCTGGCCACCGCAGCCATCGCCATGCGGGCATTCTGACGGAACACCTGTGCGCCACTGGTGCGCTAGGGGTGATTTTGGCGCACACCAGAGGATTTCTCGTCAGTTCGGCTCCTTCAGCCGATAGTTGCCTTTCCGCGTGCCGGGAACTATCAGCCGCCCCCAAGCTTCACTGTTACGAAAGACGAGATTAAGCCGGGATGTGCAAGCGTCCGCTTTCTCAAGAAGGTATTCGCCCGAAAGCTCGGGCGTGCCCTTCTCCCACGCCTCCCAAAGGGCTTGAACGCAAGGCGCTTGGTTGTTAGTGAAGGTATACTCAGTTCCGAACCAACGAACTGAATGGAAGTCCGGGGAGTGTGCCGTGTCCGCTTTCTCCAAGGTGTGCGTTTGCTCTGTGGCCCATTCCACCAGTACATCCGCGGCTTCCAGGCTCAAACCGATTGCGTCCCGTGTCAGTCGCGATCCCGCTACCCCCACGGCCTTCCAGTCTCGATATTCCGCATCAGGCCGTTCGTCGGCCAGCACCCCGTCCCGAATTCCCCGGGCCCAGTCACGCAGCAGTTTGAGCCACTGGCACCCCAGACAGAAGACCGAAGTCGCTTCTGCTTCGATCTTCTCCAGTTCTGTTTCCCACTTGCGAAGCGCCGCTTTCTGTTTGGAGGTGAGCGTTCGATCCTCCAGGGGCCCAAGAAGCTTGCGCGCAGCAGCCAACTCTGTACGGACCGAATGGGGACTAGGGAGGCGTGAATCGCCCGTTTTCAGAAAGCCCATCGGCAAGTGCTGACGCAGCCCGGCCTCGTCAACCCCAAGCAAAGCTAGGGCATAGGGCGTGTCTTCCGAGGTGCGCTGAACCGCAATGTCCGCCCGACGCGCTATTTCGTCCCCACCGGTGAACGCCTGGAGTTCCTCGCTGAAGGATGCGACAGCGTCGCATAACTCCGGGTCGGGATAGTGATAGGCGTACTGGTCGTGTTGGCGTAGCGCCCTCTGTGCTTCGCGCCTGAGTTTCTCCAGCGCTGCGTTGAGCCTCTCGATTGAGCCCGCCATAGATTCGCCTTTCCTGCACACGTCGGCCCCAGCGCGGGCTGGTGAAAGGCGAGAATCCAGCCGCGCAAGGGCCGAGAGAAGGCCGGGCGTCCCCGGCCGTTAGGCATATGTTAGCGGCTCCCCGAACTTGCGAAAACACCCCCTGCGCGGTGTGGGTGGGCGCGATGGGGCCCCGAGGTACAATCACAGGAATCTGCCGTTGTGTCCACTGGGGGGCCAAAGCGATGAGCAAGCAGTCCGGCAGCGATGCACCGGAATGGATGAAGCCCGCGGGCATTATCTCAGTCGCCCTCGGGGTCTTGGGCTTCTGGGCAAGCGCCAGCGTCGGCGGCGGTGGCAGTTCGGAAGGGGCGATACTCGCCGGACTCCTGAACCCCCTGTTTTTCGTTGGGGTGCCGCTGGGTATCTACTGGCTCAATCGTACCGGTTTCTTCGATTCGCCTGCCATGCCCCCCGGGTCGGCTCATAAGCCGACGCCAGTATCGCCACAAACCGGCGGGCCGCCCATGCGAACGACACCCAGCCCGCCAACCCGGGAGCCGGCGCCTTCAAGCCCGCCAGCCCAAGAGCCGGCAGCATCGGGCTCGCCAGCGCTCCTCTCACGCTCTCAAATCTCTTGGGCACTCATCACTTTGGCAGGGTTCTTGGGATTCGTGCTCGGAGGCGTAGTCGTGGGATTCGTGGCAGAGGCGACTTACCAATCAGGCGAACGCAAGCCCTCAACAAGCGCGACAGGGCGCTACAAAGCAAACAAGCCGGTCAACGATGAGACGCGACCCTCCCGAGCATACGTGCCCGCCATTGACGAGGGTGAGGCCCCGCAGGCGACACCGGCCAAACGCTCAACCATCAAGACGCCTCGCCGACAAGACTGGCCTAGCCTGGAGTCATACCGGGCCGCTCGGGCTGTCCCCAAGCCGGACCCCCCGAAGTACTGGACCTTTGGCTCGACCAAGGCGATTGTGCAGGAGGTTCAGGGACCGCCCCGGAAGGTTTGGCCGTACCTCGGGTACGAGGAGTGGGTATACAACGGCTTCGAAAAAGTCATATTCGACGAAAAGACTGACCGCGTTATCGGATGGGCCAACCACAGCGGTGGGTTGCTTGTCGCGTTGCCTGTTAACGGCCAGATTGTATCCCCACAGTCTAACGCACTATTCGGGCAAGGCTCGACAGTAAAGGATGTCCTAAGAGCCCAGGGAACACCCACGGCTTTTCGTTCGTGCTCTGATTATTGGGAGTGGACCTACAACTCCTCTGACAGAGTCAAGATCGATAAGAGTAGCGGCCGCGTTATCGAGTACAGCAACTTGAGCGGTTCGCTGCGTGTGTTCGGCCGTACACCCCGCCGCACCGGCATTTGGTAGGTTCTTGGTAATCCCGTTGGGGGGGTCTCGACTTTTTCGTTGCGCTCTCCAGAGAGGCAGGCTTAGACAAGAGGAACCCGCCAGGGGGGCGCCCCGGGGGGCAAAGGGTAGGCAGGCCAAGAATCGCCCTAACCACTTTCTCAGCATAAGGTTACACCGCCGACTGTAGACCTAACGCGCACACCTCCTTCCAGGAGGCCGAAGACTGGGTCGAGGCCCAACACCTCGCCCAAGCCATCTAAACCTCCCCGCTCCGTGCCCGCCAGCCGTTAGGCAGGTCAAGCCACCTCGCGAAGGTCCATGATTGCGGCTGGGCAGGGCGATTCGTTCATCCGTCCGTCCTCCCGAGGCCTTCGGAAGCCTTTCGGACAATGGCCAGGATTGCCTTGCGGTCCGCCTCGGGCAGCCGGGGCCAGGCCGCTTGCACAAGGGCCAGCCTTGGGTCCATCGGGGGTATTCGTGCATCAGCTGCACCGGATTCTGCACCGCCTGGGGTGCACCGCTTACCGCAACTTGTTTGATAAACGCCCTTTGCGGAAACCAGTTCGAATCCTGTCCCGTCCCTAATCCGCGCCCTTCCCGGCCGCTTGGACCAGTGTTAGAATCGCTTCTCGTAGGGCGTCGGACAGCGCCGGCCATGCTTGGACAACGGCTTGCAGCGCGGGGTCTGGGGCCGGGGGGTTAGGTTCAACTGCCCCCGTTTCTGCCCCCAGGCCAGAAGCGACGTGCCCTAAGTCGTTATCCTGTTGCTGGTTGGGCGACTTGGACGGCGGATTGCAAATCCGCCATCCCCGGTTCGAATCCGGGCGGCGCCTCTTTCTAGCCTTCTCCGGCAGTTCGATATTCCACCTAACGTGTTGTTTGACAGCATGTTGGGTGTCTTCATCTCTTGGCGTTCCCTTCTGACGGTCGGGTTGCCTTGCCTGGCTGCATGCGCGGCAGCGGCGGATTACGCTATCATGTTCCTGCCGGCGGTCCGTCGTTCGCCGCAGGCCAAGTTGACCTGTTACCGACCAGTTGGAAGGGGGAATCCGATGCTGCCAACCACGATCTCTGGCCAAGCCCTCCTCGTACGGCTGCTGATTGCGGTGGCCCTTGCGGCCGCCGGATGGGTAGGCTCCGCGGCGCGGGCGTCCGCGGAAGAGAACGGGGCCCGTGCGGCGCGCCCCAACATCGTCATCGTGTTCACCGACGACCAGGGCTATCAGGACGTGGGCTGCTTTGGGTCGCCGGACATCAAGACCCCGAACCTGGACCGCATGGCCCGCGAGGGGCGGCGGTTCACGAGCTTCTACGTGGCCCAGGCCGTGTGCTCGGCTTCGCGCGCGGCACTGATGACCGGCTGCTACTCCAACCGCGTGGGCATCCACGGAGCGCTGGGCCCGGGGGCGAGGCGGGGTATCCATCCGGACGAAGTGACGCTGGGCGAGTTGGTCAAGCAGCGCGGCTACGCCACGGCGTGCTTCGGCAAGTGGCACCTGGGCGACGCCCCCAAGTTCCTTCCTACGCGCAACGGCTTCGACGAGTACTTCGGTCTCCCGTACTCGAACGATATGTGGCCCTATCACCCCACGGCCAAGCACTTCCCCGCGCTGCCGTTGATCGACGGGGAGAAGGTCGTCAACGACAACGTCTCGGCCGAGGACCAGACGCACCTGACCACGTGGTACACGGAGCGCGCGGTGAAGTTCATCGAGAAGAGCAAGGACCGGCCGTTCCTGCTCTACGTGGCCCACTCCATGCCGCATGTACCGCTGTTCGTTTCCGAGAAGTACGAAGGCAAGTCGGCCCGCGGGCTCTACGGCGACGTGATCATGGAGATCGACTGGTCGGTGGGGCAGATCCTCGATGCCTTGAAGCAGCAAGGGCTGGACGAGAAGACGCTGGTGATCTTCACCTCGGACAACGGCCCGTGGCTCTCCTACGGCGAGCACGGCGGGTGTGCGCTGCCGCTGCGCGAAGGCAAGGGGACGAGCTTCGAAGGGGGCGTGCGCGAGCCCTGCATCATGCGGTGGCCGGGCAAGATCCCTGCGGGCACCGAGTGCAGCGAGCTGGCCGCGACGATCGACATCCTCCCCACCGTGGCCCGACTCGTGGGGGCCCAGGTGCCCGACGACCGGATCATCGACGGTGAGGACATCTGGCCGCTGATCTCGGGCGTGCCCGGGGCCAAGACGCCGCATGAAGTGTATTACTACTACTATGCCAACAACCAGCTCCAGGCCGTGCGGAGCGGCAAGTGGAAGCTGCATTTCCCGCACGGCTACCGCACGCTCGACGGCCGGCCGGGCGGCAAGGGCGGCAAGCCGGTCCCCTACGTGCAGAAGAAGACCGGCCTGGAGCTCTACGACCTGGAAGCGGACCTCTCCGAGTCGAACAACGTCGCCGACAAGCATCCCGAGGTCGTGGCCAGGCTCCAGGAATACGGCGAGAAGGCCCGGGAGGATCTCGGCGACAGCCTCACGAAGCGGAAAGGCAAGAACGTGCGTCCGGCCGGACAGCGCTGACGTATCGCGCGGCATACCCTCGCGTGGCGCGGGCGTGCTTCCCTGACGAGCCGCGACACCGCGTCGAGAGGGCCCGGATCGCAATTGCGGCGCCGGCAGATCACGGCCGGCGCAGCTCCACGCTGGCGTCGAGCACCTTCTTGATCCGCGCCGAGGTCTGCTTGAGGTGCGCCGCCGTGTAGCCGTCGAGCTGGGCCTTGCCGGAGAGGACTCCCTGGATTCGGGCGTCGAGCCGCTCCAGCTCCATGCGCGCCACCGCGTGGCAGTCCTCGGGCGCGGCGACGTTGCCCAGGGCTAGCGCCGCCAGGCGCTCCAGGTAGCGCCGCTGGAGGCTCCGCCGCAGGGCGCGGATCGCCGGCTTGCGGTTGGTGAACTTGCCGGCCTTGAGGTCCTCGGTCTCGTGGAACACCGCCGCCGTGAGCCGCTCCAGGAGTTCGGCCGCGGTCATCGCGTCCTGATCGGCCGGCACCTTGAGCTCCGAGTCGGCCAGACGCTGGAGCGTGGTCGTGGAGAGGAGCTGGGCAAGGACGTTGTCCTGCCACATGAGGATGACTTCGTGGACCGGATAGTCCGACCGGTCGCGGCGCGACGCGCCCCAGTGGTTCCAGAAGGCCGGCGCCAGCTTGTTGTAGAGCTCGGGCGGGAACTGGTACGCGTTTTCCGCCAGGACGTACTCCTCCAGCACCCCCAGGGCCTCGCGCTGCCGCTTGGCGTCGACGACCACGAACGGCAATCGGGCATCGGGATCGCCCTTGTGATCGCGGTGCATGTACAGACCGCCCACGAAACGCGCGGCGAAGTACATCGCCGATCCCTGGTCGGCCAGGAGCATGTTGAACGCGCGCCGGGCCTGCTGATACCCTTCCCCCTCGGGCACGAGGCGCTCGGCCAGGTCGGGCAGGAGCTGACCGATCAGCACCATGCGGCGCCGCGCAAACTGGAGCGGGTCCTTCCCCAGATCGAAGCGGTTGGAAAGCGGATCGGGGTCGCCGGGCCGCGTGTCCTCGTCGGTGGCGTAGTGGAGCGCGGGCTCGGCGCATCGCGAGGCGATCTTGTCCAGGGCGGGCAGCTCGGCCTCGGTGTCGCCGGGCAGGTCCTTGTAGCCGTACTGGATGGCCCAGCGGTCGTAGGGCCCCACGGTCGTGCTGAAATAATCGCCCTGCTTGGCCCCCCTGGGCGAGAAGTTGGCCGGGATGTAGTCCATCACCGACGCGGCGATGCCCACCTCGGCCGTCTTGGCCGGGTCGTTGATCTCGTCCAAGGTGAGAAAAGCGCTGGCCTTGAAGTTGTGGCGCAGGCCCAGCGTGTGGCCCACCTCGTGCATGGCGATCATCTTCAGGCCCTGCTCGACGAACTCCTTGAGCCTGCTCTTGTCGACCGGGCGGTCGGCCGGGGCGAGCAGCGCGCTGCCCAGGGCCATCTGCCTGCCCATGCCGTGGGCCAGCGTGCAGCAGCGGCAGCTTCGGCGGCGGAGCATCTCGGCGGGCAGCCCCGACCCGGGGCCGGCCAACGCGGCCAGGTCGAGTGCGCCGTGGGCGGCCGAAGCGGCCTCGCCCGGCGTGGAGACCTCGAAGTCCTCGTCCCACGACTGAAGAAAGTCGGCGTCGAAGATGATGTCGGCGTCGAGGATCTCGCCGGTCGTCGGATTCACGCGCGACGGGCCCATGGCGAAGCCCGCGCTGGAGGTGATCCAGCGGAAGGTGTTGTAGTTGATGTCCTCGGGATCCCACTCGGCGTCGTCCGGCTGCTGGCGGACCTCGATCGCGTTGAGCAGGCCGGCCTCCTCAAAAGCCTTGTTCCATTCGAGAATGCCTTCCCGGATCGGCTTGCGGTACGGGTAGGGAATCGTCTTCTCCAGCCAGAACACGATCGGCCGCTTCGGGGGCGACTGGTCGGCCGACGCCTCGGCCTTGCGCAGGTCCCAGCGGTTGATGTACCGCACGAAGCGGTCGCGGCGCGTGGAGTCGGTGTAGTCCTTGATCGCCGTAAGAAAGTAGCCCACGCGGTCGTCGGCCAGGCGGGGCTGGTAGCCGGTCTCGGGCAGCTTGCTGATCGAGTAGTGAACGTGAATCGTCACGCCGCGGGAATCGGGCACCGTGTCGAACGAGACCGCGCCGTTGGACGAATAAACCGCGGCGACCTGGATCTCGACGTTGTCCTTGAACCCCTTGACCGACTCCCACGTGGATCGGTCCTTGGCAAAGGAGAATCCCTTGAGCACCCGGGAGATCTGCGGCAGGTCGCTCATGAACACCGCGCCCAGATCGACAATGTCGCCGCCCGACGGGCTGGTGGTCACGATGGGCAGGCTGAACAGGACGCTGTCGGTGTAGGCCAGGTGGACGGCCTTCTCCTGGGGCGTGCCCTTGGCCGCGCGGAAACGCACGTTGCGGAGCACAACCTGGATGCGGTCGTCGGTCTTGCGGAACTGCCAGATCGCGTCGTCGCCGAAGCCCCAGGTCATCCCGCCCAACAGCGGCCGCTCGCCGATCCCCCGCGCGATACTCACCGGGACGATCAGGTCGGTGTCCCGCAGCGCCGAGGTGATCTCGCCGTAGAGCTTCTCGTCCTTGCGGTAGAGCTTGATCAGCCCTTCGACGGTCTTGGAGTCCTTGACCAGGTCCTCGTACTTGACCTTGGACTTGCCGGAGGAGCCTCCGGAAACGCTTGGGCCGGACGAGCTCGAAGTGCTGGCGGCGGTTCCTGCCTCGCGGTCTCCGGAGGCCGAAACGGGCAAGGGCTTCTCTTCTTCAGCTTGGTCGGCGGCCTTGGCCGGTTCTTCCCCGGAGCCGTCGGCGGGGGCCTCGGCCATGGCGCACAGGGGCAGCGCCGCGACCAGGGCGCACAAAACGATCGATCGGAAAAACACGAGATGGCGCATCATGCGGACCCTTGGGGAGGTCGGAGAGGTGGGCAGTCGGCGCAGCCGCCGACTCAAAGGGAGGGGCGGCCCGCGGCCGCACGTCCTGAGGTCTCGACAAATATACCCCATTGTTCCCCCTCGGGCGCGCTTTCTGCGGCTTAGACAGGCCTGCGCGGCCGAATAGGTGACCGTCGAGCAGCGCGACTCCTTTGGCGGCAGGCCGCAGTGCCGGTGGACTCGCCGCCGAAGTGACCAGCGCAGGGCGACGGGACGAGCGATCGGCACGAATGGTGCCGAACGCCTCACTTCGGGTAAACTCGAAGTGAGAGGAAGTCCCGGCCGAGCGGCGGGATTTCCTCTTTTCACGCGGTCTGCGGATGCGGCAAGGACCGGGCCTCATGTGGGACATGCCCGACCACCTCCTGGTGCTCCAGTTCTACCGAGAGCATTGTGACCCCCAGGCAGTGGAATCGCTCGGCTCGGCGGGGGGGTTCAGCGGGGCTTCGTTCTGGCGAGTCGAGTCGGACCGCGGCACGTTCTGCCTCAGGCGCTGGCCGCGAGAGCACCCGTCGGTTGAAGTCCTGGAGTTCATCCAGGCCGTGCTGTGGTATGTCGTGCGCGAGGGCTTCGACCGAGTGCCCCTGCCTCTCCAGGCCCGGGACGCGCGGGGCTACGTGCGTCACGGCGGGCATCTGTGGGAGCTGTCGCCGTGGATGCCGGGCGAGCCCAGCTTCCGCCGCGCGCCGTCGCTGACCAAGCTCCGGTCGGCGATGCGGGCCCTGGCCGCGTTCCACCTCGCGGCGGCCCCGTTTCCGCTGCCTGAGACCGCGTGGACCAACTCGCCGGGCGTGCTGCGTCGCATCGCCGCGCTCCGCCGGTGGGTCGGGGGGGACCTGGTGCGCCTGAGCGCGGCCATTGGGCACGACGACTGGCCCGAGATGGCCCGGCTCGCGCGGCGGGTGGTCGGGCTGTTCACTACCGCGGCCCCCGCGGTGATCGAGCGGCTGGGCGCGGCCGTGCGGCACAAGGTGCCCATTCAGCCGTGCATCCGCGACATCTGGCACGACCACGTGTTCTTCGAGGGCGAGGAGGTGACCGGGCTGATCGACTTCGGGGCCATGCAGCCGGAGAACGTGGCCGCCGACGTCGCCCGACTGCTGGGCAGCCTGGCCGGCGACGACGGCACGATGTGGACCGCGGGGATCGAAGCCTACCAGTCCATGCGGCCGTTGAGCGGGGAGGAAAAGGACCTCGTCCGTGCGTTCGACGCCAGCACGGTCCTGCTCTCCGGCTTGAACTGGCTCGACTGGATCTACCTCCAGGGCCGGCGGTTCGAGGAACGCGAGGCCGTGCTCGCGCGCGTCGCGGACATTGTGCTGCGGCTGGGGTGCCTGGCAGGCTGACCCGCCAAACGGATCGCCGCGCCTCGATCGATGTTGGTCAGGCAATACTAACTCGCCCAAGGCTCTGCCTTGGAACGCACTGCACGCGAGGCTCCGCCGCGCCCCCAACCAACAAGAACTGCCCGACCCCGGGAGCATTCTCCCGGCGCCGGGCGGCACAGGATACGCGGATGACTCAGGGCTCTTCTGGGACCCTATTCGCACCTCGCATGTCGCGGGACATGCAAGGGCCATTTCTGGGCCGCGTGCGGAACGGAAGATAGCCACGAAAAGCACGAGAAGCCACCAAGATCTGTCTTCAGTCTTGGTGGCCCTTTGTGCGTCTTGCGGCCAACATCGAAGAGGTAGGGCACGTAAGACGCAGCATCTTCCGCCCGAACGCATCCGGTGCGTTTCACGCACCCTAGGTCACCAGCTTGCGGAGCACCGTCTGCAGGATGCCGCCGTTGCGGTAGTAGTCCAGCTCGACGGGCGTGTCGATCCGCACCTTGACCTTCAGCAGCTTGGCAGTGCCGTCCGGCGCGGTGGCGGTGACTTCCAGCGAGCCTCCCGGCTGGAGGCTGTCGTTCAGGCCGGCCAGGTCGATCACCTCCTCGCCCGACAGGCCCAGCGACTGCCACGAATCGCCGGGGAGGAACTCCAGCGGCAGCACGCCCATGCCGATGAGGTTGCTGCGGTGAATGCGCTCGAAGCTGGCCGCGATCACCGCGCGCACGCCCAACAGGTGCGTTCCCTTGGCCGCCCAATCGCGGCTGCTGCCCGTGCCGTACTCGGTGCCCGCCAGGACGACCAGCGGCACGCCTTCGTCGTGGTAGCGCACGGCCGCCTCGTACATCGTCATCTGCTCGCCCGAGGGCAGGTGGCGCGTGTAGCCCCCCTCGACGCCGGGCACGAGCTGGTTGCGGATGCGGATGTTGGCCAGCGTGCCGCGGGTCATCACGCGGTCGTTTCCGCGGCGCGAGCCGTAGCTGTTGAAATCGCGGGGCTCCACGCCGCGCTCGCGGAGATACCTGCCCGCCGGGCTGTCGGAGGCGATCGCGCCGGCGGGCGAGATGTGGTCGGTGGTCACCGAATCGCCCAGCAGGGCCAGCACCCGGGCGCCGCGGACCGGCTCGATCGGCCCGGGCTGCGGACTCAGGTCGAGCAGGAACGGCGGCTCCTGGATGTAGGTGCTGTCCGGGTCCCAGTCGTAGAGTTCGCTGCCGGTCACTTCCAGGCGGTTCCAGAGCTCGTTGGCCTCGAACACGTTCCGATACCGCGCCTGGAACATCTCGCCCGAGACGGCCTTCATCTCCTCCGCGATCTCCTCCCGGGTCGGCCAGATGTCCGCAAGCATCACCGGCCGGCCGTCGGAGCCAGTGCCCAGCGGCTCGGTCGCCAGATCGATGTCGGTCGTCCCGGCCAGGGCGTAGGCCACGACCAGCGGCGGGCTGGCCAGGTAGTTGGCCTTCACGTGCGGGTTGATGCGGCCCTCGAAGTTGCGATTGCCGCTGAGCACGGCGGCGGCCACCAGGTTACCCTCCTCAACGGCCGCGGCGACGGCTTCCGGCAGCGGGCCGCTGTTGCCGATGCAGGTGGTGCAGCCGTAGCCCACGGTCTGAAAGCCCAAGGCGTCGAGCGACCGGTCCAGGCCGCTCCGCTCGAGGTAGTCGGTCACCACGCGGCTGCCCGGCGCGAGGCTCGTCTTCACGTAGGGTTTTACGGTCAGTCCGCACTCGACGGCCTTCTTGGCCACCAGGCCCGCGGCCAGCATCACGCTGGGGTTGCTCGTGTTCGTGCAGCTCGTGATCGCGGCAATGACCACCGAGCCGTGGCCGATCGACGCGGACCGGCCGTTGAGCTTCACGTCCTCGGTCCGGCCGAGCTCCGCCTCCCCGAGCGCGAAGCCCCGCCGGTCGGCCGGGGCCGCAAGCGACGCCCGGAAGGACTCCTTCATCCGCGAAAGCGGCACGCGGTCCTGAGGACGCTTCGGGCCCGCCAGGCTGGGCTCGACCGTGCCCAGATCAAGCCGCAACACCTTGGTGAAGCTCGGGGCGGGCCCCTCGTCGGTGCGGAAGAGCTGCTGTTCCTTGGTGTAGCGCTCGACGAGCCGCACTTCGGCGTCGGTCCGCCCGGTCTGGCGGAGGTAGTCCAGCGTCTTGTCGTCGATGGGGAAGAAGCCCATCGTGGCCCCGTACTCGGGCGACATGTTGGCCAGGGTCGCCCGATCGGCCACGGTCATCGTGGAGACGCCCCGCCCGAAGTACTCAACGAACTTGCCCACCACGCCCTCGCGGCGGAGGATCTCGGTCACCACGAGCACCAGGTCCGTGGCCGTCGCCCCGGGCGGAAGCTCGCCGGAGAGCTCGAAGCCGATCACCTCGGGCAGAAGCATGGAGAGCGGCTGGCCGAGCATCACGGCCTCGGCCTCGATGCCCCCCACGCCCCACCCGACCACGCCCAGGCCGTTGATCATCGTGGTGTGGCTGTCGGTGCCGACCAGCGAGTCGGGCACGGCCACGGGCCCGGCCTGGTCCTCGCGCAGAAACACGCCCTTGGCGAGGAACTCCAGGTTCACCTGGTGGACGATGCCCACGGCCGGCGGCACGACACGGAAGTTGTCAAAGGCCTTCTGGCCCCAGCGGAGGAACTCGTACCGCTCGCGGTTGCGCGAGAACTCCATCTCCATGTTCTGCTGGAGCGAACGGGACGTGCCGAAGAAATCGACCTGCACCGAATGGTCGATGACCAGATCGACCGGGATCAGCGGGTTGATCCGCCTGGGGTCGCCGCCGAGCCGCTGGACCGCCGCGCGCATCGCCGCCAGATCGACCACGCACGGCACGCCGGTGAAGTCCTGGAGCACCACCCGGGCGGGCTTGAACGGGATCTCCACGGGCTCCATGCCGCTTGCCCGCCAGGAGGCCACGTTCTTCACGTCGTCCTCCGTGACCTCGAACCCGTCGCACGCGCGCAAGGCGGCCTCCAGCAGCACGCGAATGGAGAACGGCAGCGACTCGATCTTCGCCAGCCCCGCGTCCTCCAGGCGGGAGAGCCGGTAGATGCCGGCCGCGGCGGAGCCGGTGTCGAACGTGTCGCGGGCACCGAAGGGGTCGAGCTTGCCAGGGGTCGAGGTCATGTCGCGTCGATTCTCCTTCGCCAGGGTGACGGACTGCAGACGTCATCTTCATTGGGCCAGATTCGATCATATCGGGCCCTTGTGGGACGGACCACCCCTCATTCGCCGGGTGCCACTGGCCGCTTGTCAGCCAGCGTTTGCCCCAAGCGGGCCGCAAGGCATGAAAGAGGGAAATCGCAAGACCGAGCAAGAACTCGACGGCCGGGGGGCTACCCCTCAGGCATCATCGAGCGGAAGCCCCAGGGCCTGCCAGGCCTCGCCGAGAGGCGCGGTGACGAGCACGTCCTCCATGGTCTTCGGGTGGCGGAAAGCCAGGGCCCGCGCGTGCAGCGCGATGGCCCGCTCGCGCACGTCCTCGTGCTGCGGTCCGAAGGAGCTTGCGGCGCCGTATTGGGCGTCGCCGAGGACCGGGTGCCCGCGCGAGGCCGTTTGGACGCGGATCTGATGGGTGCGCCCGGTCTGGAGTTGGATCTCCAGCCACGTGCCCCACGGCGCGGCCGCGAGCGTGCGGTAGTCGAGCACGGCGATCCGACCTTCCGGATGCTCTTCGGGCACCACCTCCGCCCGGGCCTCGTCCGGAACCTTGCGGAGGTAGTCCTCCCAGGTGCCCGACTCGGGCGCGACCGACCCCTCCACGCATGCCCAGTACGTCTTCTTGACCGCCCGGGCCTCGAACTGCTCGGCCAGCCGTCGGGCGGCCCGGGTGTTGGTGCAGAAGACCATGGCCCCGCTGGCGGGGCGGTCGAGCCGGTGGGGCACGCCCAGGTAGGTGTTCCAGGGGTCCTTTTTCCGCTCTTGGAGCGCCCGCTTGATGCGGACCACCAGGGAATCGATCCCCGGTGGGGCCTGGGTCAGCACGCCTGGGGGCTTATTCACCACCAGGCACGGGCCGTCTTCGTAAAGGATGTCCAGTCCGAGGTCGTCCATGGCCCGACCATTGTACACGCCAGAGAGACCGTTGCAGGGGGTGGCCCGGCGGCCTACGATAGGGCTGGAATCCCTGCCCCGACACACCACGAGGAGAGCTTGCCATGCAATGCCGGCCGATTGGGATTGTCACCGTCCTCGTCTCTCTGGCGATCGCTCCGCCCGCGCAGGCGGACGAAGCGGCCTCGAAGGAGATCGACCTGCTCCAGCCGGCCGCGAAGGGCGGCCTGGAGGCGTGGGAGTCGTTCAGCCAGGATGAAAACGCCTCGCTGGCCGACACCTGGAGGCTGGAAGACGGGGTGCTGGTTTGCACGGGCAAGCCGCTGGGCTACCTGTACACGAAGAAGAGCTACACCGATTTCGTACTCAAGCTCCAGTACCGCGTGCCCAAGGAGGCCGGGCCGCACAAGGGCGGCATCCTGTTCCGCATGACCGGCAAGCATAGGATTTGGCCCAAGAGCCTGGAAGCCCAGATCAATCACCCCGACGCCGGCGACTTCTGGGGCCTGGACGGCTTCGCGCTCGACGGCCCGGCCGACCGCAAGAAGCAGATGATGCACAAGCAGTTCGGCCTTCTGACCAACCTCAAGAAGACGGAGGCAGCCGCCAAGGAGCTGGGCGAGTGGAACGACTACGAGATCCGCGCCGAGGGCGGAACGGTCGTCCTTTCGATCAACGGCCGCGAGGTGAACCGGGCCACCGGCTGCGACGTGGTCGCCGGTCCCATCCTTCTTACCGCGGAAGGCAACGAGATCCACTTCCGCAACGTCAAGCTCACGCCGAAGAAGTAACCCACTGAAGTGCGTTTCCCAAGGAGATTCATCATGAGATCGACGAAGCTGACCGTGGTGTGCGCCCTGGCCGCGCTGCTCCTGGCCGGAGCGCTGGCGCAACCCGAGGAGAAGAAGGGGGAGGAGATCGCCCTGTTCAACGGCAAGGACCTCAGCGGCTGGACGGCGTACCTCCGCGGCGAGGGCGCCAAGGCCGAGGACGTATGGAGCGTTCAAGACGGGGTGCTGCACTGCAAGGGCAAGCCGGTCGGCTACCTGCGGACCAGGGAGAAGTACACGAACTTCATCCTCAAGCTCGAGTGGCGATGGCCCAACGACTCCAAGCCAGGCAACAGCGGCGTGCTGCTGCGGATCGTGGGCGAGGACAAGGTGTGGCCCAAGAGCATCGAGGCCCAGCTCATGAACCATAACGCGGGCGACTTCTTCACCATCGGCGGCTTCCAGTTCAAGACCGACCCCGAGCGGTTCAAGGGCCGACGCACCGCCAAGATGCACCCCACCAACGAGAAGGAGCAGGGCGAGTGGAACGAGTACGTCATCGAGGTTGACGGCGGAGACGTCACGCTCACGGTCAACGGCCTGGTGCAGAACAAGGCCACCGACGCGGAGGTCGTGCCGGGCTACATCGGGCTGCAGTCGGAGGGCGCGCCGATCGAGTTCCGCAACGTCCGGCTGGTGCCGCTGGACAAGTAGGGAAGGCCGGGGCGGGCAGCGTCTTCCGCCGGCGCCCTGGCGCGCGTCCCCCTTGCCGGAGGCGGCCCGTCCCGCTTCCGCGACCACGCCCCGTGCGCGCGGAAGAGGACAGGACCCGTTCTGCCGATGCAGGAACGCCGGCCCTCGAGCGCGGATCGTATCGCGAGGGGATCGTGCGGGGGACCGCTCCGCTCCGAGCCGAGAACGGTTCCAGTTCCCGGAACTGTGCTTACACTTCGCCCGACGCCGGCACCACGAACGGCTTGCGGTAGTCGCGGGTCATGAGCTTGTTGGCGGCGGGGTTGTCCGGGCAGATCTCGGCCTTGGGATCGAGAACGAGCTTCGGCCCCAGGGCCAGGGGCGTCTTCTTCAGGTCCACGCCGTTGTCCTTCAGGTGCTCCACCACACGACCCAGCGAGTCCTCGACGTCCTCGTTGGTCTTCAGGCCCGAGAGGACCTTGCCGATCTGGTCCACCGACGCTTGCTCGCCGAGGTAGTACGAGACGTTGGCCAGGTGGCTTAGGGCGCACGAGAGGTGCCCCTGGAGGATGTCGGCCGTGAGGTCCTCGTGGTTGCGGCTGCGCACGGCCTTGAGGAAGTTGGCGAAGTGGTCGCCGCCGCCGTTGAAATCCTTGACCTTCTTGCCGTCGAGGTCGAAGGCCGCGCCTCGGGTGTAGCTGGTGAGCACCACGTAGCCTTCGCTGCCGTAGAAGATCACGCCGATCTTCGCGCCGCGGAGCGAGGACGTCTCCAGGCCGCGGACCTCGAACACCAGCGTCTTGTCGCCGAACTCCAGGATCGCCGTCTCGGTGTTGGCCGTATCGCCGGCGTCCTCGTAGCCCAGCCGGCCGCCGAAGGAGATCACCGAGTCGCAGAGTTGATCCACGCCGAGGCCCCAGCGGGCGATGTCCATCTGGTGCGGGCCCTGGTTGCCCATGTCGCCGTTGCCGTAGGGCCGCTGCCAGTGCCAGTCGTAATGGAATCGCTTGCGCGTAAGCGGCAAGAGCGGGGCCGGGCCGGACCACAAGCTGTAGTCCACTTCCGGCGGAATGGGGTAGTTGCCCTTGGGGCCGATCGATTTGCGGCGCTTGTAACACAGGCCGCGGGCGAGCTTCACCTCGCCGATCTTGCCCGAGTGGACGTACTCGATGGCGTCGATCGTTCCGCCCATCGAACGGCACTGGGTGCCGGTCTGGCAGATCCGCTTGTGCTTGCGAGCAGTCTGGACCATGCGGCGGCCCTCGCTCACGTTATGGCTGACCGGCTTCTCGACGTACACGTCCTTGCCGGCCTGCATGGCCCAGATCGAGACCAGGGCGTGCCAGTGGTTGGGGGTGGCGGTGCTGACGACATCCACGGACGCATCGTCGAAGGCCTCGCGCATGTCCTTGACGTACTTCGGCGCCCGGCCCTGCTTCTTGGCGACCTGCGCGGCGCGGCTCTGGCCGACCTTCTCATCGGCATCGCAGATGTGGGTGATCTCGCAGTCGTCGCGCTTGAGGAACTCGCCGATGTGGTTCCCTCCGCGTCCGCCCACGCCGACGATCGCCACGCCGAGGCGCTCGTTGGGGCTGCGGCTGGCGGGCTCGGCGGCCGGGCAGGCGGCGGCGCTCGCGCCGGCGGCCATGGCCGTGGCGGCCAACAGGGAGTCTTCGAGAAAACGTCGTCGCGAATGCTGGGTCATGGAGACGGCTCCTCCTGCCTGGACTGCGTACCGGATACCTTCTGCCCGCCTTCGGGAGGTCCAGTGTAATTCACGCCCCGCCTGAAGGGCTATACCCTCACCGGGAGGGGAAGGCCGGCTCCGGCCGGCAAATGGGGCGCAACGCGACGCGAAGCCGCCGCGGGGCGCTCGTGCACGGCGCAGATCGTGGCCCGCGCCGGCCGGGCTACTGCATCGAGGTGCCGTCGCCGCGGTCGGCCATGCGCTGGGACATCATCGAGCGGGCGCGGCGAAGCAGGGCCTGGGTGTCGCCGCGGGCCGCGGGGACCATGGTGCCGTTGGAGGAGCGGCGCCGATCGGCCGCAGGCGGGGCGTCGTACGAGGCCGTCTGCGCCAGGATCGAGTCGGGCGCCGCGTCCTGGCTCTCCTTATGGAGCACCCAGCGGCGCCCGTCCTTCTGCGCGATCGCCTCGCCGCGTTCCTTGCCACTTTCCGCCTCCTGGAACGAGCGAAGCGCCTCGCGGGCCTGCTCGTGGTTGGGGTCGGCGGCCTGGGCCAGCGCCAGGCAGTTCTTGGCCGCGTCGATCTCGTCGCGGCTGGCCAGCACGAAGGCCATGTTGTAGTAGGCGTCGGCCTCGCTCCCGCCGCGGCGGAACTGGTCCATGGCCTCGTCGAACCGGCCCTGCTGGCCGTAGGCCAGACCCAGGTTGATGCGGAAGCGGGCATTCGCCGGCTGCATGCTGACGGCTTTCAACAGCGCGCTTTCCGCCTTGTCGAGCTTGCCCTGCAGGTAGTAGCTGTACCCGAGGCAGTTGAAGATCTCGGGATCGGGGTTCAGCCGGATGGCCTGCGTGTACAGGGCCACCGCCTCGCGGTAGCGCTTCTGCTTGTCGGCCACGACGGCCAGCCGGTGGTACGCCTCGTAGCGCTCGGGGTTGGAGACGATCAGCCGCTGGTAGATCTCGCGGGCCCCGGCCAGATCGTTCTCGCGCTCCAGTTGGCGCGCGTCCATAAGCCCCTTGGCGAAGTCGGGGGTCACCTTGGACCCGTCGTGCGGCGTGGTCGCGTCCGGCGCGGCCTTGCCGGCCGTGGGGAAGGGGCTTTTCACGGGCGGGAAGCCGGTCTTCGCGCCCGGGCCGTTCTCGCAGCCGGCGAGCGCCCCGACCAGCGCGGCCAGGAGCAGGCCTTCGATTGTCCGGCCGGACGCGCAACCGAGGGGACGAAGAGGAGTGGTGTTCATCGGGTGGGGTTCCTTGTGCACGCTCCAATGGTCGCGGAGATGCGCGATGTGGCCCCGGGTCCGCAGGGGAATCGGGGAATGGCCGAACCGTGCGTGCCCGCGCCGCCCCCCGAGGCGCAAGGCCGCACCCGCAAAGGATGCCGCGCGATGGCGCGTCACCCTTTGCGGGTATGGTCTCGAACTCTGCAATCGCGGCCCGAGGCGCGGCCGCCGACCTCTGCGGCGCTACCTCCACATGCCGCCGTAGCCGCCGAAACGACGTCCGGTGCCGCCGTAGAACTGGTCGGTGAAGGTGCTGTAGTAGGCCGCCTCGCCTTCCACCGCCCGCAGGCCCTCGGCGAACGCGTCGGCCACGATCACGCGATTCTCGATCAGTTGCTTCTCGTACCCCATCCGCACCAGGTACTGGATCACTGCCTGGCGTCGCTGGATGTCCAACTCCGGATGCCGGCCGTCCGGACTCTGTTCGACCACGATGGGGAACGGGACGTGCTCCAGGCGAAGCGCGATCTGCACCAGGTGCTTCTGCCCCTTGGGCGTGAGCTTCGCCGTGCTCCCCACGAACTCGTGGTCGTAAAGGATGAAGTCGGCCGCCTCGGCGTTGGTCTGCTGCGTCTCCCAGTGGGCGTCGCTGACCTGGCCCAGCGGGAAGGGTCGGTCGTACGGGGGGCCGATCCGCTGCTCGTGCGGCACGCGGGCGTAACCGCGGCCGAACCAGCCGCGGCAGCACTCGCAGCCGCTGAGCAGCAGGCAGCCGCAGGCCGCCAGGAGCGAGGTTGCCAGGACGGAACGGGTCGTCATGTCAGCGTCCTTCGCGTTTCGGGCGTTCTTGGCGTCGGTCGTGTGCCCCGGTCTCCGTCCCGAGGCCGATGCGCGTGTTCCAGCTTGCTCGTCTTCTTCTCGATGTCGGGTCCCGACCCGGGGGCGAGCCCCCGCGAGTCGGGTCTTCCGCGTGGGAGCGGGCCTGTCGGTGTCGGTCAGTCTCCGTGGCCGAACGGTCCGGAGATCATGGCCGGGCCGCCGGCCTGGTAGCGGCGGCGGAGCCGCGGCCAGACCGTGCTTCGGTATTCGTGGGTGGGCCGGCCCTCGATGCGGCCCTGAAGGAAGAACTCGCAGTTGGTCGGCTCGGTCACGTCGAATCCCGGCAGCGGCGGCACGGCCTCCGGCTCCATGGGATGGACCAGCTCGGGCGTCACGAGGATCAACAGCTCCGTCTCGTTGCGGGTCATCTCGCGGCGGCCGAAGATCCGGGCGACGATGGGGATGTCGCCCGTGTTGTTACCGGTCATCGTGTCGTCCAGCAGCCCGGCGATGGCCAGCGTCTGCCCTTCCCGCATCTCGACCGTGGTCGTCACCGCGCGGGTGTCGAGTCCGGGCGTGCCGTTCACCGAGTTGTCCTCGTTGAGCTGACTGAACTCCGGGGCGACCTCCAGCCGGATGAGGTCCTTGTCGAGGACCACGGGCAGGAAGGTCACGATGGCCCCGAAGGCGCGGAAGTCGGTGGTCACGGCCGCGGCCCCGGACACGCCGACCGTCGTCGGCACGGCGAACTCGCCGCCCGCCAGGAACGTGGCCGGCCGGCCGCTCAGGGTCACCAGCGTGGGCTCGCTGAGGAGCCGAACCACGCCGTGCTGCTCCAGGTAGTGGATGCCGAAGTTGATTCGCTCGTTGTCGAACGTCCCCGAGATCACCCCCGAGTTGCCCTGCACCAGGCTCAGCAGCGAGCGGATCGCGATCGCGCCTTCGTTCCACACGAACCGCATGTCCATGTCCACGCCGAACTCGCGGGCGGCGGTGCGGTTCAGCTCCGCGACCTTGACCTTCAGCGCGACCTGCTGCACGCCGGGGATGTGAAGCATGTTGATCACGTTCGAGGCGGGCAGTCCCAGGCCGTCTTCCTGCCCCAGCGGATCGGCCGCCTGGCCCTGGACCAGCCCGTAGCCGCCCCCGTGCGGATGACCGTAGCCGGCCCCGCGCCCCGGATACACGGCCTGGCCGCGGATCACCGTCATGATCTGGGCGGCCTCCTCGGCGCAGCGGGCCTGGCCTCGCACGATCAGCTTGTCGGCCACGGGAATCAGCTTCACCTTGCTCTCCGGGAACAGCTCGGCCAGCACGTCCTCGAGGATCGCGTACTGCTCCTCGCGGCGCTCCTGCACCTCGGGGTCGGGCACGACGCGGACCAGGAACGTCAAGGGCTCGTGCCGCTCGTCGGCGAACCAGAAGGTCACGTCGGTGGCCCCCTGCGACTTGCCGACGATGGAGATCTCCCGCGGCGTGTATTGCACCACGTCGCAGATCGAGGGCTCGACCACCGAAACGCGGTAGATGTCCACCTTGGTGCGAAGCAACTTGCTGCGGCGGAGGAAGACCTTCATCTCCTCCACGTGGCTGCGGACTTCGAACGGGCCGAGCTGCGTGATCTGGGCGGTCGGGCGGAGCGTGTCCACGCTCCTCGGACGCGTGTCCACCAGGGGCCGCTCCGAATGGGGCGCCGGCGAAGGGACCCGCGGCGGACGGCTCGCATCTGGGACCGACGGCTCGGCTGGAATCCTCGGCCGCTCGGCCGGCTTCTCGGCAACCGGCTTCGGAAGCGGCGGAAGCTCCGGCTTCGCCTGGGCGTTCTGGAGCCAGGCCATGCGCTCGCTCGGCTGCGGAGTCGCCGGTGCCGGCGCGGCATCGGCGGCGACGCGCGGAATGGCCGGCTGCGATACGCTCGGCGGCGCGGGCGTGGGCGCGGGCGTCACGGCCTGCGATCTCGCCGGGCTGCTCACTTCCGAGGTGGGTATCTGGATCGGTTGCGAGTCGGCGTCGCCGGGCATGACGACCGCGTGCATCGAGGAGATCGTAGCCGGCCTTGGCGATTCAGGCGCCTGGGCCCCGCGCGGCGCGGGCCTGGTCGCGCTGGCGAAGCCGGCGGCCGCCGGCCGGCGCGGGGGCAGGCGGTCGCGATTCGCTTCGACGGGCGCCGCGGGCGACCTCTCGGCCGATGTGGCAAGCCCGCTCGGTCCGCCGACGCGTCCGGGGCGTTGCGGCGTTTGGGGCTTCGGTTCCTTCGGCCCGGGGTTGCGCGACTCCGTCTCCGGATCCTCCGCTGGCTGACGCGCGAAGACCAGTCGCGCCGGTTCGGCGACCTTGTGGGTGGGCGCGGCCTCGCGGCGTTGCGACGGCTCGGGCGGAGGAGACACGGGTTTCGCCTGCGCCGTCGCGCGGGGCGGGGCGGGCGTGGGCTGCGGGAACGCCTTGTCGCCGACCACGAGTTTCAGGGCAGGCGCGGGGCGGGCCAACGTCGCAGGCGTGGCCGGCTCGACCGTGGCGTGGCTCGCTTCGGCGAAACCCGCCGGCTCGGCCTGATGAGGCGCGCGCGCCGCATCGGCGGTCAACTCGCGAAGCGTCAGCCGGATCGGCGTCGGCGGGGAGGGCTCGCGCTTCTCCACCGTGCCCGCCGCGCGCACGAGGTCCTCTTCCTTCTCCTCGCGCTGCGCCGGCTTTTCGCTCCTGACAACGACGGGAGCTGGCTGAACCACGACCGGGAGCCGGGCCCGGCCGGGCGTCGGGCTGGTCGCCTCCGCGCGGCCGGAGCCGGACACGAGCGACAGCCGAGCCACCGGCGCGAGGCCACCTCGGGGTGCGTCCTCGCGCGGCGGTTGAACGGCCTGGCGGTACTCGGCCGGCTCGGCCCTACCCGTGGACGATCCTTCGATGTGGGAAACGCCGAGGATGAGGACTTCGGCGTTGACTTGTCGAACGGGGGACGAACGTGAAGGCTCCTCGCTGTGGGTGTCGTCACTGAGGATTCGAATGACGGCGGCCTCCGCGTCAGCCGGCTCGGCCGCCGGGTCTCCGCCTGCCGCGGCCAGACCGGCGGCGCAGGCAGCGACGAGGACGACTGCCGCCAACACGCCACCGATCCGTCGAATGGAACCGCCATGCACGGCGTGGCGAGCGAACGACCATAGGCTCATTGTGTGCTCCCCTTGAATCGCTCCACGGGCTGCTGGGCCCGGTGTGGAGTCGAGTGCTCTCGCCCGATTTCTTCCAGTCAGTGCTCTCTGCTGCGTCCGGCTCCGGCGCACGAGGTGACTACGGAACATCCCACGGCAGACCATTACCGCACGCTGGGCCTGGATCATCTAATCGGGGCCACCTCGCGTAAGTGTTGAGCGAATTATGTGGAAGGAACCGATTCCCCTAACAGCGAGGGGTATGCATCGGCTGTCGGGATTGCGGCATCGGAGGCAGATCGCGGAATTCCCGCTCGTTGCGGTGATACCGAACGCACCCCCGCCTCGCGCGATGCCGATACTGCTTGGGCAGCCACTACCCCTATACGCCAAACTGGCCGGAGTCGCTTCGATGCTTCACCAACCCACCGGTCGTTCTGCCACACGAGCGCGGCGGACCCGGCCCCATCGACCTCAACTTGTCAATAGGCTCGCCTGCCTGGCTCTGGCGGCTTGGGCCTCTTGGGCTACTTACGCGGACAGGGCATTCAGCGCTGAGACCGTCGTCTATCGAAGCTTGCGAACCGAGCAGCATCTTCGGCTCGACGCAAGGAAGCTACCCCCGCAAGCGATACGCCCCTCGCATCTCGGGTGGGAAGTGCGGACGAAGCATTTCGTCGTGCTGGCCACGTCAAGCCCGGAACTCGCGTCGGAGGCGGCCCGCCAACTGGAGTCCACGTGGGCCCGGATCGGTCACCTTGCCGATCACTGGACCGACGTGCATCGGCGGCCGAGCTTCGGTATGGGTGCCGTCAGCGTGGTGCTGACCGACCGGCTTCCCAACCCGGGCGCGCGGCCTGCCGAGGGCCCGCGTCCGCTCAACGACGAGGCCGTGATCTTCCTGAGCGTTCCCCGTGGTGCGCGGGACCTGGGGGCCGACCTCCCCGCGCTGAAGCGCGAGGCCCTGTTCGCGTTCCTCCGCGTGGCCCAGCAGGACCACGTGATCCCCGCGTGGGTGCAAACCGGCCTGGCCGACTACATCGCGGGGGAACAGCCCGATGCCGACACGATGAAGCGACTTCCCCTACCGTCCATGACCCCGCCTCAGCGCGACGGACACCGTGTCCAGCGCGAGACGACGGAGGTGCCCCGGTTGGACCGGACCGCAGCCGCGCTTTGGGTTGGCTACCTGCTGGAAGGCGACGATGCGGTCCACGCGCCGGCCTTCCTTGCCGCGCTGGCGGCGGTGGCCCCGAGCCGACCCGTGGCCGAGGTGGCCCTGGGGCGCCGGTGGGGCTCGGTGATGGAGGGGGATGGGCCCGCGTCGTCACATTGGCTGTCCGAGGGCGTCGGGCCGCTCGCCGACCTGGTAACGCAAGTGGCGTCCACCGGTCGCACGCGCCGCTGGCTGGAGGACCGCCAGACCGGTCAGCCCATTGTAAGAACCGAGCCCGAAGAGCTTTCGATCGGGCCCATCGAGCGCCAGATGGTGTTCCTGCTGAAGCTTTCCCGCCGGTTCTCGCCCGGCCATGCGCATCGGACCACGGCCCGCATCCTCGAAGAGGGCAGGGAGCGATCCGCGCCGCGCGCGGAGGTTCCGGCGCCCATCGATCTTGCTGATCTGCAGCGCCGGCTGTCCGATCCGGACGCTCCGGCCTGGGCGACCTTGGACGCCGACGGAACGCTACTTTTTTCCACCGACCGGGCGCGCCTGGCCGCGTTGTTCGCCGACGCCCGACGGCGTATTCGGACCGCCGAGCGGGACGGAAAGCCCGCGCTGGAATCGACGCTGCCGGACGGCGCGCGGGTGGAGGCCTGGATCGAGGAAAACCCGGACCACCCCGAGCGCCCCATCGTCCACGTCAAGCGCCTGGTCCGAAGCGCGCCGGGGCCGAGGACGGTCGCGCCGTCCGCGCCGATGGACGAGCCCACGGGCAGCGTGCTGCGCGTTCGACGGTAACCGCTTGCCGGCAACCGGCGCGCGAAGGACAGGATCACGCCCGCGCCTCGGCGCGTCCGACCGGGATGATTGAGCCCGGCGCCTAAGGCGTCTCCCTGGGCGTCCCCTCCTTGGCGTTGCCCTCGGAGGTGCCCCGCTCGACCGCCTTCACGCTCCGGGACGGCGGCTCGGCGACGACCGGCACGGGCGGCCTGTTGTTCAGACGAAGGATCGCGCTGCGGCTCTTCCCGCCCAGGACCTTGTTCAATTCGCGGTCGGCCTCTCGCAGGGTCCGTTTGAGCTCCGACTTGATCTCCGCATCGGTCCCTTCCACCTCATCGACCAGTTGGCTCAGCGCTTGAATCATCCGGGTCTTGGGGGCGCCGGCGCCTGCATCCCCCGGATCAGGCTCAACCGGCTGCGATGCGGGCCCGCGCCGCGGCACAGGGGGCGGGGCAAGCGTTTCCAGCTCCTTCCGCGCCTCGCGCAGCGCCTTCTTGAGGACCTCCTTGGCCTGGGGCGACCCGCCGGGCGCTTGATCGATCGACTCGATCAAGGAATCCACCAGCGGCGCGTCCGGCGCGTTTCTGGGGAGCGCCGGAGCGGCGGCCGGCGACTCCCTGTTCGGCGTAGGCGTGTTCGATGCGCGCGCCTCGTCCTGCTCCGGGACGGCTTCTTCGCGATTCTCTTCGACAGGCTTACCCGGCCGCCGGTCGGGCTCGCCAACCACCAAAGCCGGCGGCTTACGGTTCGCCTGGCGGATGAGCTGCTTGGACTTGCCGCCGAGCACCTGGCTCAGCTCGGCGTCGGCCTCGCGCAGGGACCGCCGCAACGACTCCTTGACCTCGGGGCTTTCGCCCTGCATCTCGTCGATCGTCTGGAGCAACGCGCGCACGAGCCGCGTCTTCACGGGGCGGTCCGCATCGCGCGGCTCGTTTCCGGCGGGAGCGCCCGGATTCGGCGCGACGCCCTCCGCCGCGGCCGGCCTCTCAAGCGACCAGTCGCCCCGGCCGCAGCCGGCCAGCGGGAGAACTGCCAGGGCCAGGACCCATTTCAGGCGAATCATGATGTCTTGCCTCCACATTCGGCGGTCACAGCAAGTGGGCCGGTTGGTCACGACTTGCAGTCAACCTACACACTTCCCGAAGGAGAAGCAAGCACGGTGAATTAGAAAGCCTGGAAAAGCAAGGGTGACCACCGATGGTCGCCGAACGGTCACTTCGGCGGGAAACCCCGCCGAAGAGGCAATAGAAACGGCTGAAAAGAACGCGCACGAGCGGCTCTTAGAAGTCCGCCGCCACCTAACCCTTCGGCTTCTCTCGCCGGCTCCGCGACTTGATCGCTCTTCCGCCAGCTCGTTAGGGGCCGTGGCGCATTGGTCGCCACGACGACTGCGGCAGAACCCGAGGAGCCTCCGGCACGCTGCCCGACGGGGGGCCGTCCCGCGTGGGATCAAGCGGGAGGGCGGCGCCGGAGTCCGCTCCAAAGACCTCATCCGGGTCCCTGAGCGCTGGGAAACGGAACGGGCTTCCGTATTCGGTCATGGTCGCCTGACTGTACATCCCGGGCCAATGGTAGGTGTATTGGGGGAGAGCCGGGTGCTTGTAGCTGCCCTGGCACTGGCAGTTGAAGTTGCCGGTGGACGCCAGCCGCTGTCCACAGCGGCGGCACGCATGGCGAAACGCGCACAGCGGGCACCCGCAGCCGCAGTAGGGACGGCACGCGGAGGCGCAGCCCGTGGCGCGGTCGCAGCTCCCCCGGAACAGAGCGCCGCCATGGACCGGACAGGCGCTGGCGTACGGGCAGTTCTCACACTGCGCGCAGTGATAGCCATGTTCGGCCGCGGCCGCCTCGCCGCACGACCAGGAAAGGGCGCCAAGCGTCAGTAGTGCGCCAGCGATTCGGGTCATGGCCTGGACTCCTGGGATCAACCGGAAGAGAGTGCGTGCCCGGCCTGCGATGGCACGCAGCGCCCGCACGATCGTTAGTATCGGCATATCCCGCCCGG
>CAYSUS010000041.1:0-66079 GCA_964434165.1 uncultured Pirellulales bacterium | reverse complement strand
CTCACCCCGTCACCCCCTCACCCCGTCACCGCTACGCCGAACTCCACGCCAAGACAAACTTCTCTTTCCTCGAGGGGGCCTCGCACCCGGAGGAACTCGTGCATCGCGCGGCGGAGCTGGGCTATGCCGCGCTGGCGGTGACGGACCGCAACAGCCTGGCCGGCGTGGTCCGCGCCCATGGGGCGGCCAAGGACGTGGGGCTGAAGCTGATCGTCGGCGCAGAGATCACGCCGGTCGATACCCCGCCGCTGGTCCTCTGGGCGACCGATCGGGTCTCGTACGGCCGGCTGGCGCGCCTGATCACCGTGGGCCGCCGCCGCGCCGAAAAAGGAGAGTGCCTGCTCGCGCTGGACGACGTGGCCGCGCACGCCGAGGGGCTGATTGCGGGAGTGGGAGGCGAGTGGCGGGGGAGGGGCGAGAGAAGGCGTCAGGAGTCAGGGGGCAGGGGTCAGGAGGATTGTAGATTGAAGATTGATGATTGGAGATTGGAGATTCAAGGCAAGGCACCATCGCCGCCTCCGCAATCATCAATCATCACTCTCCAGTCTTCAATCTCCAATCCAGCACTCGCCACTCGCCACTCTCTCCCCGCCCTCCGCGACCTCTTCCTCGACCGCTGCTATCTGCTGGCCGAGCTGCATCGCGGGCCGGACGACCGCGGCTACCTGGACTGGCTGGCGCAGCTCGCGCAGAAAAGCCGCGTCCCGCTGGTGGCCGCCGGGGACGTGCATTTCCACATCCCCCAGCGCCGCCCCCTGTGCGACGTGCTCTTTGCCACGCGCCTGGGCACGACGGTATCTGAGGCCGCGGAGCATCTCTTCCCCAACGCCCAGCGCCATCTGAAGCCGCCCGAGGAGATGGCCGCGCGGTTCGCCGAGCACCCCGAGGCGATCCGCCGCGCCGTGGAGATCGCCTCGCGGTGCACGTTCTCGCTGGACGAACTCCGCTACGAGTATCCCGAGGAGCTCGCCCCCGATGGCATGACGCCCGTCGAGTACCTGACTCGGCTCGCCTGGGCGGGGGCGCGCAAGCGCTATCCCGGCGGCGTGCCCGAGAAGGTCCGCGGCCTGATCGAGCACGAGCTGGAGTTGATCGAGGAACTGCACTACGAGGCCTACTTCCTCACGGTGTGGGACCTGGTGCGGTTCGCGCGCCGCCGCGGGATCCTCTGCCAGGGCCGCGGCTCGGCGGCCAACTCGGCCGTGTGCTACTGCCTGGGCGTGACGGCCGTGGACCCCGAGCGCATGGACCTGCTCTTCGAGCGGTTCGTCAGCCGCGAGCGGAACGAGGCCCCGGACATCGACGTCGATTTCGAGCACGAGCGCCGCGAGGAGGTGCTCCAGTATCTCTATGAGAAGTACGGTCGGGACCGGGCAGGGATGACCGCCGAGGTGATCTGCTACCGGCCCCGCTCGGCCGTGCGCGACGTGGGCAAGGCGTTGGGGCTTTCTCTTGACCGCGTCGACGCCCTGGCCAAGCGCCTGGAGCACTTCCGCGACGAGCCCGACCTGGCCGTGCGGTGTCGCGAGGCGGGCATCGACCCGGACCGCGGCCTGGGCCAGGACCTCGTCGAGTTGTTCGATCAATTGCTGGGTTTTCCGCGTCATCTTTCGCAGCATACCGGAGGCATGGTCATGACCCGGGGGCCGCTCTGCGAGCTGGTACCCATCGAGAACGCGGCCATGCCCGACCGCACCGTGATCCAGTGGAACAAGGACGACCTCGATGAATTGGGCATCCTCAAGGTCGATTGCCTGGCCCTGGGCATGCTGACCGCCATCCACAAGTGCTTCGACCTGGTGCGCAAGCATCGGGGGCAGGATCTCACCCTGGCCAACATCCCCGCGGGCGACCGCAAGGTGTACGCCATGATCGGCCGGGCCGACACGATGGGCGTGTTCCAGATCGAGAGCCGCGCCCAGATGAGCATGCTCCCGCGCTTAAGGCCCCGCTGCTTCTACGACCTGGTGATCGAGGTGGCCATCGTGCGCCCGGGACCGATCCAGGGCAACATGGTGCATCCCTATCTGCGGCGGCGCAACGGCAAGGAGGAGGTCACGTACCCCAACGAGGCGATCCGACGCGTGCTGGAGAAGACGCTCGGCGTGCCCCTGTTCCAGGAGCAGGCGATGCGCCTGGCCGTGGTCGCGGCCGGGTTCACGCCCGGCGAGGCCGACCAGTTGCGCCGCGCCATGGGAGCCTGGCGCCGCCCGGGCGTGATCGACCAGTTCCAGAAGAAGCTGATCGCGGGGATGCGGGCCAACGGGCTGTCGGACGAATACGCCGAGGCCGTGTTCCGGCAGATTCGCGGCTTTGGCGATTACGGGTTCCCCGAGTCGCACGCGGCCAGCTTCGCCCTGTTGGTCTATGTCTCCGCGTGGCTGAAGTGCCACCACCCGGCCGCCTTCACCGCCGCGCTGTTGAACAGCCAGCCGATGGGCTTCTACGCCCCCGCGCAGCTCGTGCGCAACGCCCGGGAGCACGGCGTCGAGGCGCGGCCGGTCGATGTGAACCTCAGCGCGTGGGACTGCTGCTTGGAGGAGGCAGGAGTCAGGAGTCAGGAATCAGGGGACAGGGGTCAGGAGTCGAGGAAGTGGCAAGCAAGGAGTACGGAGTACAGAGTACGAAGTAGGGAGTACGGAGATACGGACTCCTGTCCCCTGACTCCTGACTCCTCCCCCAACCCACTCACCACTCGCCACGCACCACTCGCCTTGCGTCTCGGTTTCCGCATGATCAGCGGCATGTCGCAGGCGCATGCGGAAGTGATCGAGGCGGCGCGGAGAGCGGGGCCGTTCCTGTCGGTGGAGGATTTTGCCCGGCGGACGCGCCTGGGGCGCCCGGTGCTGGTCCGCCTGGCCAAGGCGGGGGCCTTCGGCTCCCTGGGGCTCAACCATCGCCAGGGTCTCTGGCACGCCCTGGGACAGGACAAGAAGGAGATGCCGCTGTTCGATCAGCGTGATGGGGATGCGATTGCGCACCAGCGTCTGTCTCCTGACTCCTGTCCCCTGACTCCTGCGTCGAGCCGCCCTCACCCCAACCCTCTCCCGCAAGCGGGAGAGGGAGACGCGGCCCTCACCCCGTCACCCCCTCACCCCAACCCTCTCCCGCAAGCGGGAGAGGGAGACGCGGCCCTCACCCCGTCACGCGACGTGCCGCTGCCCGAGATGTCGACGGCCGAGGAGGTGCTGGCCGATTACCGCACCACGGGCATGTCGCTGAAGGCCCATCCCCTCGAGTTCTTGCGCGAGGGGCTAACTCGCCTCGACGTCGCGCCGGCCGTGCGCCTGAAAAGCATCCGCAACGGGGCCCCGGTCCGTGTGGCCGGCATCGTGCTCGTGCGCCAGCGGCCCAGCACGGCCAAGGGGATCACCTTCGTCACCCTGGAGGACGAGACGGGCCAGGCGAACCTGATCGTCCGGCCCGACGTGTGGAAGAAGTTCCGCACGGTGGCCCTAGGCGCCACGATCCTCCTGGCGCACGGCCGGCTCCAGCGGCACGGGATGGTGATCCACGTGATGGTCACGCGCCTGGAGAACCTCTCCGACCGGATGGCGGAGCTGGGCCCGCAATCCCGCAATTTCCACTGATGGCCGGCCAAACCCACACGGGGCGATTGACACGCCACCTCGGTGGGGAATAATTCCGGTGCTCGGAACCCATTCCGTCCCGTTCCAACACTCGTCCTGCACAAACGAAGGAAACCCCCATGACCCGACTGATCCCTTGGCACGCACTGGTTGCCACGTTTCTGTCCCTGGCCGTAAGCCTCCCCGCGCTCGCGGAAGACAACACCGACGAGCAGTCCCCCACGGAGCAACCGAAGACCGCAGACACGGGCAAAGAAGAGGAGCCAGGCCAAGGGAAGCCGAAGGCCGAGCCCAAGCCAAAGGACCCGTTCGAGGTCCCGGACGGCACGCCGGAGGAGTTGATCGAATACCTGGAGGACCTGCGTCAGTTACGGCCCAAAGGGATCAGGACCCGACAGGAGTTCATGGAGTTCTCGATGAGACTCCGCAAGGCCATGATCGAGGCCACCGACAAGATCCTCGCCGCCGAGCCCACCGATGAGCAGTTCGAGATCGCGGCCCAGTTGAAGCTGGCCGCCCTGGAGATGCTCTCCATGCAAGGCGCCCCCGACACGGAGAAGCAGATCACCTCCTTTATCGACCAGCTCAAGAAGGCCGGCAAGACGAAGCTTGCCCGCTCGGCCCAGGCAATCCTCTTCATGCGGCGCGCCCGAACGGTGCGCGACGCCCTTACCGCACGCAAGTTGCTCGACGAGGTGAATGCGTTCCTCCAGGACGGCCCCGTCACGACCAAGGACGCCCGACTGATGTCCTCCATCGCCCGGGCGTTGGAATACGGCCCCGACCCGGAGCTCGCGGCCGAGGCCTGCCGCCGGTTCGCCAAGCTGGCGGCAACGAGCGAAGACGAAGACGTGGCCCGACTCGCGGAGCGCTTTCAAGCCGTGGCCCGGCGACTGAGCCTCTTGGGCAGCCCCATCAAGATCGAAGGCGTCACCATGGACGGCGAGGAATTCCAATGGGAGGAGTTCCGCAAGGGGAAAGTCGTGTTGATCGACTTCTGGGCCACCTGGTGCGGCTGGTGCATCAAGGAGATCCCGGAGATGAAGGAGCTTTACAAGGCGTACAACGACCGGGGCTTCGCGATCGTCGGCATCAGCGGCGACCGCAGCCGCGAGCCGCTGGAGGAGTTCCTGGAGAAGACCGAAATTCCTTGGACCATCCTCTACGGCAAGGACGGCCCCAGCCCGACCATCGAATACTACGGCATCTCCGCGTGGCCGACGATGCTCCTGGTGGGCAAGGACGGCAACGTCGTGTCGCTCCGCGCCCGAGGCGAGACCCTTCGCGAGGAGCTCAAGCGGCTCCTGGGACCGATGGAGGAGGAGGGCGACGAGAAGCCTGACGCCGACAAGGAGGACGAGAAGTCGAAATAGCGTCCCCGCCTTTCCCGCGCGGCAGAGGGCCGCGGGGAAGGAGGGCTGTAACCCTTTCACGCCGCGACGGGCAGCGTGAGCGTCAGCGCCGCGCCTTCGGTCAAGTTGCCGTCCAGCGAGAGCCGTCCTCCCATGTCGCGGGCAAGACGGTGGCTCAAGGCCAGCCCCAGGCCAACGCCCGGCGCCGAGTTGGCCGCGTCGTGGGCCGACTTGGAGAAGCTGTGGAACAGCCGCCGCGCCGCCGCCGGGGCAATGCCGGGACCGTGATCGCGCACGCGGAGCCAGGCCCTGGAATCGGTCCGGCCCACCTCGAGGTGGATCCTGCGGTCGTCGGCTTCGCCGGCGTACTTGCAGGCGTTGTCCACAAGGTTGAAGAGGATCTGCTCCACGGCGGAGAGGTTCGCCTGCACCAAGCACTGCGCCGCGGTTTCGTCGCAATCCACGAGGAGCTGCATATCGGCCTGGCGGGCGTGATCGGCGAGGCGCCCCTCGACCGTCTCCACCAGCCGGGCCACGGTGACCTCTTCGGCCTGTCCGTTCGGCCGCCCTCGCTCCAGGCGGGCGTAGGCCAGCACGTTCTCCACCATGTGCGTCAGGCGCGACGCCTCGCGCTGGAGCGTCTCCAGGTAGCTCTTCTGACCGTCCGGCGGCACCATGCCGTCGGCCAGCATCTCGGCGTACATGCGGAACGTGGTCAGCGGCGTGCGGAGTTCGTGGGTCACGGCGGAGACGAAGGCCGCGCGGCGCTCGCTCAGCCGCAGCACGCCCCACAGCAGCACGCCCACCGCGCCGGCGGCCAGCAGCACGCAGCCCCAGGCCACGGCCAGCGAGAGGCGGATCGGGGAGACCGGCGCGGCCGCGCCGTCGAACTCGCCGCCCGGCACGAGGCGCAACGGAAGCGCGGCGAGCATGCGGGCACCGGCGTCCGCGGGGAGCGGACCGGCGATCGGCTCCAGCCGCGCTTCCGGCAACAGGTCGGCGATCGAGCCGAGAAGCTCCTTGCGAACGCCCGGCCAGTCGAGCAGACAACCCTGGACGTACTCGCGCCCCCCGGCCGTGACGCGCCGGGCGAGCAACAGATGTCCTTCGACCCAAAGCGGCGTCATCAGCACGCCGCTTAGGTCCGTGGCCGCCCACGACAGGTCGTTCGCGGCATTGAACTGGTTGAGGCCGAAATTCTGCACCATCGTGTTGGCCTGCTGCTGCACGGCTCGGTTGCGCTGCTCGAACTCGACCTGGCTGCGGCGCTCCTGCTGCTGCGGGCCGGCGTACTGCCCGTACCGCCCTTGCGACAGAAACTGCCTCAGGCCCAATCCCTGCTGCTGCTCGGATTGGGGCTCCGCATGGGGCGCGGCCTGCGCCGGCTGGTAGTCCGGCTGCTCGGCCTGCGGCGGAGGCAACGCGCGCCGCGAGAGGACCACGGCCACGGGGCCAGGGGTGCTCGCCGGAAGGGCCTCCATCAGGTCTTCGCGGTCGGCCAGGGCAGCGACCTTCTCCAAACGCACCGCCGCGCGGCCCGCCACAGCCTCGCTCACGTGCTCCGGCACGGCCAGCTTCCAGTTCCCCCGCGTAGGGACCTGCGGCGAGGTGAGCTGCCCGTCCGGCTCGAACTGGAAGTGGACCAGGACGGACGGGTTGTCTTCCGCCAGCAATGGTGACGGCACGAGCATCTCGGCCGGCAGATCGCCCCAGTCCTCGCCGTCCATGAACAGCCACGGGCGCTTGCCCTTGCCGCCGGGCGACTCCGCCGCCTCCTCGTTGCGGTTGAATATCCGCCCGTTGGCCAGGTCCATGGGCACGAGCGTGCGGTAGGCGAAATAGGGTCGGGCGCTTTCCCGGGCCAGGAGCGGAGCAAGCATCGAATCCATGCGCCACAGGGCCAGACGCACGTTTTCCTCCAGCGCGGCCTGGGTCCGCGCCGCGGCCTCGGCCCGATCGAGGCGCAGCACCTGGAAGCTGATCCACCCCATGGCCGAGAGCACCACGGCCAGGCAGATCGCAAACGCCGTCCACACGAGCCACGATCGCCTCATAATCCCACCTCGGCCCGGGCGGCCAGCATGTAGCCCTTGCCGCGCACCGTGACGAGCACGCACGGATCGGCCGGGTCGTCACGGACCTTCTCGCGGAGCCGGGCCACGTGCATGTCGATGGTCCGCGTGGTCACGCCCTGGGGACTGATCCGCCACACGTTGGCCAGGATCTCCTCCCGGGCCACGGCCCGGCCGCTGTTGGCCGCCAGGTAGCGCAGCAGCTCCACCTCGCGCTCCGAAAGCTCGGCGTGACCGCCGTCGTCGAAACGGACTTCGTGCCGCTCCAGATCGATCCGCCCGCCCGGAACCGCCACCGTGTGGACGTCGCCGGGACGTTGAGGCGAACGCCTCAATACGGCCTCCACCCGGGCGAGCAGCTCCTTGACGCTGAACGGCTTGACCACGTAGTCGTCGGCCCCGTCCTTCAGGCCCCGCACGCGATCGCTCTCCTCGCCCCGCGCGGTGAGGATGATCACCGGCAGCGTGGGGCGTGCCCGCCGGACCTGCTCGAGGATCTCGAAGCCGTCCGGCCCGGGCAAGACCAGATCCAAGAGCAGTAGGTCGTAGCTCCGCGAGAGCGCCATCTCCAGGCCCTGGCGCCCGTCGGCGGCTTCCAGCGGCTGGAAGCCGGCGAAGCGCAGGGCATCGACGATGCCGCGGCGAATCGCCGCGTCATCCTCCACGGTAAGGATCTGGGCCCTGGTCATCATCCGGCACCCCCCTCCACGATTCTACTGCCCGCCACCCCCATGGCGCCAAGGCTCGCGCCCGATTCCTAGTCTATCGTCCCCCTGAGGGGAGGCACGTAACCGGTTTGTAACATGCGGCGGTCGCGGCGGCGTCCATGCGGTGGCGCGGTCGGGAGACCGGGCACCACAGCGCGTTCGGCGCGGCTCTCCGGACCCCGCCGGAGACGGGAGGGCGTCGTCCTTGGCGTCCGGCGTGGACATGCCGGGATGCGGCAGTTATACAGGGATCGGCCTGCCCAGTCCCCCTTGCCCGACGCCAGCGGAGCCCGCCCGTGAGCATTCGAGCCGTAGCGGCCGTGATGTGGCTGCTTGCCATCGCCGCGCCCCTGCAAGGCCGCGCGACCGCCTGCGAGCTGCTGGGCTTCTCGATGAGCGAGAACGTCTCGGCCGGCCATCTCATCTCGGCACTGCGTTGCCGCGGCGAGGACAACCCGGACGGCTGGGGCGTGGCCATCTACTCCGACAACTCGGCGGCGGTGTTCAAAGAGGCCGCCAGCGCCGCGCGCAGCGACCTGGCGGAGTTGCTGTCGCGGTCCGCGCGCCTCAAGGGCAGACTCCTCATCGCGCACGTCCGCAGCGCCACGGTCGGCGGCCAGACGCATCAGAACACCCACCCGTTCTCGCGCGAATGGAAGGGCCGGCAGTACGTCCTGGCGCACAACGGCACCCTGAAGCACTTCAGGGCCAGGCTGAAGCTGACCCGTTTCAAGCCGCTGGGGACCACCGACAGCGAGCACCTGCTCTGCTATCTCGTCGGACGGATCGCGGAGCAGGGCGTCTCGCGGTGGGACGAGCCGGCGCGAGGATGGCTGCGCAAGGAGCTTCGCGCGATCAACGCGACCGGATCGCTGAACTGCCTGTTCTCCGACGGGACCCACCTGTTCGCCTACCACGACAAGGACGGCCACAACGAGCTGCACTACCTGCGTCGGAAGCCGCCCCACGAAGACATACTGCTGAAGGACCTGGGACGGAAGATCGACCTGGGCCGCGTTTACCCGGCGTCGGCTGCCGGGGTGCTCGTGGCCACGCGCCCGCTCACCGACGAGTCGTGGGTCGAACTCCGCCCGGGCGAGCTGCTGGTCGTCAAGGACGGCGAGCCGGTGTCTCCTGAGTCCCAGCCAGACCGCAAGTGACCGGTTTCGTTTCCCTCGACAAGGAGCCTCGATCGTGTCGATTCGCCGACAGATCCTCTCGCTCGTGACCGCCCTGGTTCTACTGCCCGTCGCCGCGTGGGGCGCGGAGCAAGGCAGGTTCAACATCGTGTTCATTGCCGTGGACGACTTGCGGCCCGAGATCGGCTGCTACGGGAGCCCGCTGGCCAAGACGCCCAACATCGACCGTCTCGCCGCGCGGGGCACGACGTTCGTGAGGGCCTATTGCCAGCAGGCCGTGTGCAGCCCGTCGCGCACGTCGCTGCTGTTGGGGCGCCGGCCCGACACGACCAAGGTCTATGACCTGCAGACCCACTTCCGCCGTCACTTGCCCGACGTGGTGACGCTGCCGCAGCACTTCAAGGAGCACGGTTACCACACTCAGGGCTTCAGCAAGATCTTTCACGGCGGGCTGGACGATCCGCGGAGCTGGAGCGTGGAGCACTGGCGGCCCCGCGGCCCGGGCTACCTCAAGCCCGAGACCCAGGCCCGCGTGGCGAAGATCGCCAAGGAGATCCGCGCCAAGCACAAGGGGCCGCCCACGAAGGTCCTGGAGCGGGATCCGGAGACCGGACTCGTACTGAAGACGAGCCGTCCGGCCTTCCGCGTGCGCGGTCCGGCCTGGGAAGACCCCGACGTGGCCGACAGCGCGCTGCCCGACGGCAAGACCACCGACGCGGCGATCGAGGCCCTGCGCAAGCTCCAAGACGACCGTTTCTTCCTGGCCGTGGGCTACTTGAAGCCGCATCTGCCGTTCGTGGCCCCGAAGCGGTACTACGATCTCTACCGTCGCGAGGACCTGAAGCTCGCGCCCAATCCGTATCCGCCCGAGGGCTGCCCCGACATCGCCCTGCACAACTGGGGCGAGCTGCGCAATTACCTGGACGTCCCGAAGAAGGGGCCGCTCTCGGACGAGATGGCCCTCGACCTGATCCACGGCTACTACGCCTGCTGCAGCTACATCGACGCCCAGATCGGCAGACTGCTCGACGAGCTCGACCGGCTGGGCCTGGCCGACGAAACGGTCGTGGTGCTATGGGGCGATCACGGGTGGCAGCTCGGCGAGCACGGGCTGTGGTGCAAGCATACGAACTTCGAGATCGCCGCGCGGGTTCCGTTGATCTTCAGCGCGCCGGGGCAGAAGAGGCGCGGAGTCAAGACCGAGGCCCTCTCCGAGTTCGTGGACATTTATCCCACGCTTTGCGAGCTGTGCGGGCTTCCGCTGCCCGAGGGGCTGGAAGGGACCAGCGTGGAGCCGCTCTTGGACGACCCGGACCGACCGTGGAAGACGGCGGCGTTTAGCCAGTATCCGCGCGGCAAAGCGATGGGCTACTCGATACGAACCGACCGCTACCGGTACACCGAGTGGCAACCGCGCGACGGAGGCGAGCCCGTGGCCCGAGAGCTTTACGACCACCAGGAGGACCCGCAGGAGAACGTCAACCTGGCGGGCCGCGCAGAGCACAAGGAACTGGTCAAGGGGCTCAGCCGGCAACTGCGGGCTGGCTGGCGCGCAGCGCTGCCGAAGTAGGTCGGCGGCATCAGCCCAGCTCGAAGGACGTGATCCCGAACACGTGGTTCATGGGCATGTCGGGCGCTCCCTTGAGGTACATCCTCGCGACCTCCAGCGACGACGTCATGCCGTGGCGCTCGGCGAGGGCCACGGCGGCGCGGTTCGGCTCGGGCACGTCGATGGAGACGGGCCAGCCCTCGGCACGGGCGCAGAGCGACTGAAATAGGTCGTCGGCCGTCGTTTCGTCGTCCGCGAAGAGGGGGCCGATCTTGTATCCGGTGCGGCAGGGCCGCAATACGCCGAAGCCGGCGAGGCGTCCCTCGCGAACCGCGCCCAAGGCTGCCCCGCCCGGCGGCACGAGCCATTTGCGAAGGAATCCCGGCCGGGGCGCTGAGAAATGGATCGTGTCGTAGGCCACGACCTCGCGGAAAGGCAGGCGCGAGATCTCCACCACGCCGGGTCGCTCCTCTCCCTGGGCGGTCCCCTCGTACCGGCGATTGCGGTAGGCCTGTCGGAAGCCGAGTCTGGCGTATTTCTCCTCCATCGCGGCCACGCCGTCCAGTCCCACGTTGCGCGGCCCCACGTAGGCCTGGCGGACCTTGGTCAGGCGCATGCCGTAGCCCTTTCCGCGGAATTCGGGGCGCACGATGTAGCCGCCGAAGAAGGCGAAGGAGTCATCGTAGATCACGGCGAAGCCGCAGGCGATGGGCTCGCCGTCGAGCAGGCCCACGAAGAACCCCTCCGGGTCGGCGGCGTGGAAGCAATCGGCGTCCTGCAAGCCCGGGTTCCAGCCCTCCTCCGCGGCCCAGTCCAGCGCCAGTTGGACGTCCTCGGGTCCCTCCATCTGTCGCACGACGTAAGAGCCCCGTCGGACCGGCGTGGCGACCGCCGCACACTTGCCCTGGTTCATGGTTGCAGACTCCCGGAAAGCGCGTCATGGAAGCAGGAGGCGGCCGACCCCGAGCGGGGCGGGTCGTTGGGCCGTCGGCCGGAACCTACGTCGGCCGAAGACGGGTCCACTCTGCAATATTACCGCGCTGCGGCCTTGGGTCAGGCAAATGAGGCGAGACTCACCCCACTACCCCGACCCCCGTGGGATCGCGGTTTGCGGAATGGTGCGATTACGCGGGATCCACGGGCCGGGGCTCGCGCGTTTCCGCCTGCCCGCCGCCCTCCTCAACCCGTCAGTGATCCGGGTGCCTCATCTTGACGACGATCCGCTCCGCTTCGTCCACCTTCTCGACCACGTGGTACGAGCTTTCGCCGCCGTTGACACCCTCCGGAGCGGTCCACTGGCGTCGGGCCGCGAAGTCCTCGGCCAAGGGGGGCAGCGCGGCAATCTTCTCCCCGATCGTGCCGTCGCCCGTCTTGAAGTAGCAGCTGTGGGCGAGTTTCCGCTCGTCAGAGTCCTCGGAGCCGCTATCCAGCGCCCGGCCGTCCCAGCATCCGCCAAAAAACTCGATAACCACCCGCTTCATGATCTCTCCCCCGCGTGAGGAAAGCTGAACCCTCAGAAACGGTGGTCGCAGTCTAACCCCCGTGCAGCAGCGGGTCAAGAGCGTGCGCCGCCGGGTAGCAGTCGGGTGGCGCGGATGCGTCGCCAAGACTTGGAAGGCCCCGGCGAGCCACGCGGGCACGCTGAGCAGGACCCGCCATCCGCGAGGCGGCATGTCACTCGCGCGCAGGGGCCGGCGTCGGCTCCCCAGAGCGGCTCAGCCCCCGGTCGGCGGTTCGCAGCCCGGCCGAACGACGCTCGCCAGTCTCGGGCGCCGCCCTGGGGCCGGCCACAAGCGAGCGCTCGGATTCAGCCTCGCCGAAGTAACGCGTGGTCTCTTCGCTGACCAGGCGCGAGCCAACCGCGCGGCAATACACCTCGGCGCGAAAGACGTGGTTTCCGCTCT
This sequence comes from uncultured Pirellulales bacterium, assembly GCA_964434165.1. GTDB lineage: Bacteria > Planctomycetota > Planctomycetia > Pirellulales > Thermoguttaceae > CAYSUS01. The sequence goes on along the minus strand of CAYSUS010000041.1, from coordinate 53,766 downwards.
TCTCCGCCTTGGCCTTCACCCTCAGCACGTGCGTCTTGCCGGCGGGGATTGCGGCGATGGGACTAAAGACCACCTGCCCTGGCCCCACCTTGTGGGCAGCGCCTTCGGCCGCGAACGGCTCGATGCCGTGCGAGAAATAGGCCACGGCTTCGACGCCTTGCGCGCTCTTACTGCCGCGATTCTGGATGCGGACCTCATAGACCGCCTCATCGCCGACGGGCACCGGTCCGGCCGGATCGACCACCGTGAGTGAAAGATCGGCCATGGCCTCCACCTGGGTGGCCAGCGAGCCGGACGCCGTCAGTCCGTCGTCGGCGGCAACTTCCACTTCAATCCGCCCCAAGCCCGGGCGTCCCAAGGTGCACTTGAAGTTGAACTGCCGCGACGCCCCCGGTGCGATCTGGTCCACTTTCCACTGGACCGAGCGCCCGTCGAATCCAGCCTCCCCGCCCTCGGCCGCCGTCACGTGCTCCGCACCTTCTGGCAGGGCGGCCGATACCCGAAGATTGCGGGCCGCCGCGGAACCGGGGTTGGAGACCTCAATGGCGTAGGTTCCGGTGGTACCCACGTACTGAACCTTGGGGCCTTTCAGATCCACGCTAAGCTCGGCTCGGCGCACGGTGATCCGCTCGCTCAGCGAGGCCTGGAGGCCCCCGTCTCCTCGGACTTCGACTTCAATGGTCAACTGGCCGGCCTGCCGGGCGGTGAGCTCGACCTCGATGACCTTCTTCTCGCCGGCGGCGAGCGTGCCCAGCTTGTGGCTTGCCGAAACGTTCTCGCCGGGCCCTCGCGGCGTGAGCACCACATCGAGGTTCTCGGCGGGGCCGTTTCCGGTGTTGGCCATGCTCAGCTTATAGACCTCCTTCTGGCCGTGGACGACCTCCCGCGGACCGTCCAGGTCGAGCTCGATCTTGGGCTCCTGCACGACGATCGCCGCCTGCGATCCGATGGGCGTGAAGCTCCAGCGGACGCCGAGCTCGAACGGTCTGCTTTCCCGAGGCACGATTCGCAGCACGAGCTTCTCCTGCGAGGCCGCGTTCAGCCGGCCCACGCGCCACTGGAACTGGCCCGAGCGCTCCGCGGAATCGACGGACTGCGTGGCCCCAGTGCTGACCTCCGCCCCGAGCACGTCGGCCCACGAAGGCAGGTCGACCGTGACCACGAGCTCGTTGGCCGCGACCTGGCCGGTGTTGTGAATCACCACCTCGTAGGCCGACTCCTTGCCGACGGTGATTCGCCGCGGACCGTGGGTCTGCACCCCAAGAATGGGGCTCTGCCGGGTGAAGAGAACCGCCCCGTCGTCCGCCGGGTTGGCTTCGGGCGCCGACTCCTCCCCGACCGCGGAATGAACCGGCTCGGGCTCCGCCGCCTCGTCCTCCTCCCGGGAAGGCAGACCGGCCACGCGCGGTGCCGGCGTGGGCTCGTTCGCCTGCGCCTCAGCGGCACGGCGCTCCTGGGCTGCCTGGCGCGCGGCCTCGCGCGCCGCCTCGCGCGCGGCCCGCTGAGCCGCGAAGGTATCGACAACGTTCTGCGGCAGGTCGGAGCGAGTGTTCGAGGTCGCACGCGGAGCCAGCGGATTCTGAAGGCGGCCGTGCAATGATCCCGGCGACGCCGCGCCGGTTGAAGACGGCCCGCGCCCGGGAGTCAGCACTCGGGTGCGCCCGCTCGCGGGTGAGGGCGTCGCCGTCGGGGGATCGGACGCCTCGATCTGTGCGGCCCCGGCCACGCCGCGGGGCTTGCCGTCCGTACTGCTCGCGCTGCTCCCCGACGAACCAAACGCCGACTGGCGCAGTGACTTCAAGCGCTCGTGCAGCGGCTGCATGCCTGGCACGGCGGGAAGCGTGGGCATCCTCGCCGCTGGATTCGAGCCGCTTGTCTCCCGAATTGCGGGCGATCCACGCGCCGGCGAAGAGCTGGAAGACGAGGTGTCGTGGCGCGTGGGCGCCTGCAAAGCCGGTGAATGCAGCGTCGGGCCGGGACTGGCGGAGTAGGGATGGGAGTAAGCGGGGGCCTGGATGGACGGATGGTGTCCGGTTCTGCGCGAAGCGGCCGATGGCTTCTCCTCCTCCAGTTCGTCCAACTCGGGAAGCATCGGCTGCCGAACAGGCACTGCCGGTCGCGTGCTGGGGGCCACGACTCGGACGTGGGAAGGCGGAGCCGCCGCCGAGGAACGGGGGGGAGCGGCGTTCGTCGTGGGGTAGCGCATCGACGGTGAGCTCGCCTGGCGCGGCGCCGCGCGGGTCGGCTGTGGGGCCTGCGATCGGCCTTTCCTCGTCGGAAGGATGCCGCCGAAGAGGTTCCTCCCGAGGTCGTCCAGCCGATCTCCCAGCGATTTCGGCTGATGCGCGTGGTTATGGCGGTGTTGGACTTGGCCCTCGGGGTGTGCGGCGTGTTGAGCCCGGGCCTCGCCGGGCCTCCACGGCCCCACTAGTCCAAGGATCATCAGGATCAAAGCTGCTCGGACCATGAGCGGTACCCACCTCAGACGTCGGTTGGCCTCGAAACGAGGTTTCCACGGGCATCGCACCCGGGGAGACGTGAAATCCGGACATGGCAACGGCGCACCGCTGCGTAATCTCACCATCCCATATCGACTGAACTGGTTTTGGCGGTTTAGCGAAGTTTGTGGGATATCACGTTTCTCCCGCGCGACGACCCTGCAACGTACCTCGAAGCCAGAACAGACGGCGGAGTAGCCGAGTCAGAGTGCCGCGCGGTGGCAATCCGCGCAAACCTGCGAAGTTTCGAGGCGTTCACGGGTGGCCGGGTTCCCGGCCGTGGCCCGTCGCGCGATCGGCCGCTTCACTCCGGCCGGTCGGAGAACCTGCTGAGCGATCGAACGCGATGCACGAGGTGGGCCTGGGCCACGCCCATCACCACGAGGGCCAGAGCGACGACCACGTGGCTCTCCGGGCCCCACTCCAGCTTGCCGGGGAGCTCCGGACGCCACACGTAGTAGTCGATCACTAGCACCCCATAAGAGAGAAGGCACATCCCGGTCATGAACCAGACGAATCGGACCCGAAACCACAGTCCCGAGCCGACGATTAACAGCGGGTAACCGACGACAAGGGGGCTGGCCAGGCCGTTGGCGATCAGCAGGATGGAGAGCATGGCCAGGGAGTCGAGCGCCCCCCACACGAACCGGGCGGGCACCGCCCATCGCTTGCTCTCGACCAGAAGCTGGCACAGCACCGAGGCCGCCGCCCAGACCGGTAGCAGCCAGGTCATCTTGAAGTGGAAGCCTCCCTCGACCAGTCCGAGGGAGTAGTTCGTCCACTCCACGGTGTAGAACGCCGCCAGGGCTCCCAGCCGGGAAGCCAGAGCCGGCTGCCGCTTAGCCCAACGCCCGACCCGCTGCTCGAATCGCGGGGGCTGCGTGTCGAGTGCCTCCCCTTTGATGAAATGCTCCAGATCGTCGGCCAGGCTGCCCGCCGAGGGGAAGCGGTCGCCCGGGTCCTTCTCCAGGCAGCGCAGGCAAATCATCTCCAGTGCGCGCGGGACCTTCCTGTTTCGGAGCCGCGGGGGAACGGGCTCGCGGTGAAGCACCTGGATCAGCGTGTCGAAGGGGCTCTCTTCGAGGAAGGGTGGTCTGCCCGTCAATAGGGCATAGAGGACCGCACCCAGGCTGTACACGTCGGAGTCGGGGCCCACGCGCTCGTTCTCCCCGGAAGCCTGCTCCGGGGCCATGTAGCTCGGCGTGCCCGCGATCAGTCCCGTTGCCGTGGCTTGCGAGGTTGCCGTGAACACCTTGGCCAGGCCGAAGTCCGTCACGTATGGCCGGGCCTGCCTGTCCAGGAGGATGTTCTTGGGCTTCAGGTCTCGGTGAACAATGCCGTTGGCGTGAAGATGCTCGACGGCGCGGGCAACGCACGCCACGATTTGTGCGGCCCTCTCCGGCTCCATGGGCCCGTCCGCGATGATCGCCTCGAGGTCCTCGCCGTCGATGTACTCCATCACGAAGAAGTGCTGCCCGGCCGCTTCCCCGACTTCATGGACGTGAACGATGTTGGAGTGGCTGACGCGGGCAGCGGCGCGGGCCTCGGCCCGAAAACGCCGGCGGTACTCCGGCGAGGCCACGTGGTCGGAGCGAATCATCTTGATCGCGACGATCCGGTCGAGGGCCTTCTGGCGGGCCTTGTACACCACGCCCATGCCGCCGTCGCCGATCCTCGCCAGCAGCTGGTAGGCCCCGAAGTCGAAAGGAAACGTGTCGATCGCGCGGAACTCCGCACCCGGTTCCTCGCCGGGCGCGTAGGGGGCCGCCAACGGGGCGAACTGCTCCAAGGCGTCGAGGCAGTCCAATGCCGAGCCGAGCTGGGGGTACTCGGCCAGCAGCGTTTCGCGGTCGGGCCTCAGTCCGCGCTGAAGGTCCTGGACGTACCGGTCCAGGGCCTCGAAGACCGCCCTCTCTTCTGCCCTCGGCTCCACGGTCGCATGCCCTCCGCCCCCAGGGGTCTCAATCCTCCTCGCCGAAAGCCTCCTGGAGCTTGCGGATGGCACGCATCCACAGCATCTGCACGGCAGGACGCGATCGCCCCATGCGTTCGGCCACCTCGTTGAACGACAGGCGCTGGAGGTTGCGCAGGACGATCACCTCCCGGTAGTCCGGGGCGAGCTCGGCCATGGCCGCGGCCACGCGCAGCTCGTTGTCCAGCCGCACCATCTCCTGGCTCGGCGTGGCGTCGCTCGACGCAGGCTCCGGGGCGCCGAACGCCTCGGTGTCCCCGGCGCAACGGAGCGGCACCTCGCGCCGCGCTTGGCGTTTGGCCGTGCCGCGGTAATGGCGCACGAAGTCGGCCACGTTGTGGGCAAGGATCCTTCGAAGCCAGGCCAGCCACTCCTGCTCGGTGCGGCCCTCGAACCGTGCGAAATCGCGATGGGCCTCCATCAGCGTCTGCTGGACCACGTCCGAGGCGTCGGCCTTGACCCGCAGCCAGCTCTCCACTTGCGCGCGGGCTACCAGACCCAGATAGCTGCGGCACAGCCCGAAGAGTTCGTCCCGGGCTGAGGTCTCCCCGTCGCGGGCTCGGCGGATCAGCTCCGAGACGTTGGCTGTCGGGATGGTGGACATACGGACGAAATCTCTCCGGCGAGATGCACGGGTGCGCACGGCGGCCCAAGGGTGCCGCCGAGTCCATCGCTCGTGCCAGGCATCAGCGCCTGGCGCCCGCCAATGATTCCCTCGTCGCTGGCTGGTCTTCCTGAAGTGTAACGCCCGGTTTGGTGAATTCCATGCGTCCACCCGGGGGTTATCCCGCTGGCTCGAAACAAGTCCCCCCATAGGTACCGGAGTGCTGGCAGCCAGGGGCTCTTCGAGGATCCCTCACTCGGCGCGGTGCCCTTGAGTCCTGGCGTGGGCACCTTCGCGGACGATTTGCAGGCCCAGGGCCTCGACCATGCGGTGATCCTCTTCCGGAGGCCGTCCTTGCGTGGTCAGGTACCCCCCCACGAACATCGAGTTGGCTGCGTACAGCCCCAGCGCCTGCAGACTGCCCAGGTGGATCTCGCGTCCGGCTGACATGCGGAGCTCGCAACGCGGCACGGCCAGTCGGAACAGGGCCAGGACCTTGAGGCAGTAACGGGGATTGAGGCGGCGGACTCCCTCCAGCGGCGTACCCGGGATGGGATTGAGGAAATTGACCGGCAACGCCTCCACGGCAAGCTCCGCGAGTGCCAGGGCCATCGACACGACGTCCTCGTCCTCCTCGCCCATGCCCACAATCACGCCCGAGCAGAGTTCCATGCCGGCCTCGCGCACCGCGTACAACGTCTGTAGCCGGTCCTGATAGAGGTGGGTCGTGCAGATCCGGGGATAAAAGCGCTGGCTGGAGTTGAGATTGTGGTTGACGCGGTTGACGCCGCAGGCTGCGATCCGCTCGGCCTGATCCCGCGAGAGCAGCCCAGGCGAGACGCACACGCGCAGTCCGAGTTCCGTTCTGATCCGGGGCACGACCTGCTCGAGCGTTTCGATTTCCTTCTCCGTCGGGCTGCGTCCCGAGACTGCGATGCAGTAGGTCCGCGCCCGGCGCGCGGATGCCAGGGCGGCTCCCTCCAGGATCCGCTCCGGGCTGACGAGGCCGTACTGCGGAACCTCGGCCTGCGAGACCTTCGATTGCGAGCAGTAACCACAGTCCTCCGGGCACAGACCGCTCTTGGCATTGATCAACAGGTTCAGCGAGACCCGGTCGCCAAAATGCTGGTATCGCACCCGTGAGGCGGCGGAAAGCAGATCGAGCAGCTCGCGGTCGTCGCTGCGCAACACGGCGAGCCCCTCGTCCGGCGTAAGGCGCTCGCCGCGGAGGACCCGGTCGGCCAGTTCGTGCCATCGGATGCCCGACCACGTGGTGGAGGGATCCGCTTCGTGATCGATCGCCACGTGTGAGGTGCTCCGTCCGCGCCGGACCTTCACCGTCCGGGCACTTCGCGTTATCATGTCCACGCGCGACGGCGCACCCGGGCGGCCCGGGCCCCGGCGTGGGAAAGGGGCATTGTAACGGACCGAATGCCCCGGCAAAACCACCATGTTGGAGCAGCCCTGGAAATGGGTGAGCTGCTGTCGATTGCCCAAGCGGGCCGGCGCTTGCGCGCAGGCGGGCTCCGTGCGCGGGACCTGGTAGCCCACTGCGTCGAGCGGATCGCGCGCCTCGACCGGCTGCTTCAAGCCTGGGTCCTCGTCGACGAAGAGGGAGCGCGCCAGGCCGCCATCCGGCTCGAACGCGAGCTCGACGAGGGACGCGACCGCGGGCCCCTGCACGGGATCCCCGTGGGCGTGAAGGACATCATCGACGTGGCCGGGCATCCCACCCGGGCCGGCTCGCCGCTCCGCCAGGGGCACCTTGCCGCGGCCGACGCCCCACTGGTCGCCGCCCTGCGCGAGGCCGGGGCCGTGATCCTCGGCAAGACCGTCACCGTGGAGTTCGCCTGTTTCGATCCGTCCCCGAGCCGCAATCCATGGAGCCCCGATCTCTCGCACACGCCCGGCGGCTCGTCGAGCGGCTCGGCCGTGGCTTTGGCCGCGGGGATGTGCTTCGGGGCCCTCGGGACGCAGACCGGTGGATCGTTGGTCCGGCCCGCCAGCTATTGCGGCGTGGCCGCGTTAAAGCCCACCTACGGCAGCCTTCCCCTCGAGGGGGTGGTTCCTGTGAGCTTCCACCTCGATCACCCCGGCCCCATGGCCCGCCACGTGGAGGATTTGCAGGCGCTTCATCGCTGTTTGCCGCGGGCGAATCCCTTCGGTCCGGCGGAGCTGGGGCCGCCCGCGGCATCCGAGGCGCGGGCCCCGGAGTCCTTGCTCAAACCGCCGCGATTGGGGCGCGTTCGCGGGCGGTTCGCCGACGAGGCCGACCCCACGATCACCGCGGCCACGGATGACGCGCTCCAGACGCTGGTCGCCGAGGGCGCGACGATCGTCGACGTGCGGCTGCCCCCGCTATTCGCCGACGTGCTGAAGATCCACGGCTGCGTCATGGCCGCCGAGGCCGCGGCCTATCACCGGCACGACTTCGCCGCGCATCGCGATCAGTTCGGGCCGAAGATCGCCTCGCTTCTGGACGAAGGGCTTTCGATCACGGCGGTCGATTACGCCGAGGCACTCGAGCGCCTCCGTCACTTGCGGCGTCACGCGGCCGAGCTGGTCGAGACCTTCGACGCCCTAGTCATGCCGGCGACCGACACGACGGCGCCGCCGACCATGGAAACGACCGGTGACAAGAAGTTCCAGGCCCCGTGGAGCTGCTCGGGGCTGCCGGTCGTCTCGCTGCCCTGCGGTCTGGCGCGCGACGGGATGCCGGCCGCGTTGCAGCTGATCGGCCGTCCCTACGAGGAAGGACGCCTTCTGGCGGCCGCGCGCTGGTGCGAGCAGCGCCTGGGCCTCGACCTTTGCCCGCCGATGGTCCGCGCCTAGACCGCGGGACGACTCCCCGAGGCGAGCCAAGAAGCGGAGCCGGGCCGGCTCGGAGAGGGATCGCGGCGGGAATCGGCTTTCCGCTCTACGGAATCCCGCGTGCCTGCTCGTACGCGGCGATCTTGTCCTCGTGCTCCAGCGTCAGGTCGATGTCGTCCAGGCCGTGGAGCAGGCAGTGACGGCGGAAGTCGTCGACCTCGAAGGGCATCGAGAGGCCGTGCTCGTCCGAGAGCTTCCGGCTCTCCAGATCGACGGAGAGCCGATACCCTTCACGGGTGGCCACACGCTGGAAAAGGTCCTCCACTACCGCTTCGCCCAGCCGGATCGGGAGCATGCCGTTCTTGAAACTGTTGTTGTAGAAGATGTCGGCGAAGCTCGGCGCGATCAGCACGCGAAACCCGTAGTCGCCAAGCGCCCAAGGCGCGTGCTCCCGGCTCGATCCGCAGCCGAAGTTGCGCCGGGCAAGCAGGATCGTGGCCCCCAGGTACCGCGGCTGGTTGAGCTCGAAATCGGGGTTCGGCGACCCGTCCTCGCGATAGCGCCAGTCGAAGAACAGGAACTGGCCGAAGCCGGTCCGCTCAATCCGCTTGAGGAACTGCTTGGGGATGATCTGGTCGGTGTCCACGTTCGCCCGATCCATCGCCGCGACCAGGCCAGTGTGCTGGGTGAAAGGTTGCATGGGAAAAGGCGTAGGAGTCGGGAGTCAGGAGCCAACGAGTCGTATGGTATTTCAGCACTAAGTATGTCTACTTGTATTCCCAGTCGCGGATGTCGACGAAGTGCCCTCGGATGGCGGCGGCGGCCGCCATGGCGGGCGAGACGAGATGCGTGCGTCCCCCCTTGCCCTGCCGCCCCTCGAAGTTGCGGTTGCTGGTCGAGGCGCACCGCTCGCCCGGCTCCAGCCGATCGGGGTTCATGGCCAGGCACATGCTGCACCCGGCCTCGCGCCACTCCATGCCGGCCTCGGTGAAGATCCGGTCGAGCCCCTCGGCCTCGGCCTCGCGCTTGACCAGTCCGCTGCCGGGCACGACCATGGCGTGGACGCCGTCGGCCACGCGGTGTCCCCGCGTTACGGCCGCGGCCGCGCGAAGGTCCTCGATCCTGCCGTTCGTGCACGAGCCGATGAACACGCGCTGAACGGGGATCGCGGTGATCGGCGTGCCGGCCTCCAGCCCCATGTACTCCAGGGCCCCGGCCGCGGCCTTCTGATCCACCGGATCGGCGAAGTCGCCCGGACCGGGCACCTTGCCGCGTACGTCAGTCACCTGACCGGGGTTTGTCCCCCAAGTAACCTGGGGCTCGATCTGAAGCGCGGAGATCACGTACGAGCGATCGAACGCGGCCCCCGGGTCGGTCGGCAGTCGCATCCACCGCTCGACCGCGGCGTCGAAGTCCTTCGGCGCGAACGGCCTTGCGAGGAGATATTCGCAGGTCTTCTCGTCCGGGGCGATCAGTCCGGCGCGGGCGCCGGCCTCGATGGACATGTTGCAGACCGTCATCCGCTCTTCCATGCTCAGGGCTCGGATCGCCTCGCCGCGGTACTCAATGCAGTAGCCGGTGCCGCCGCTGGCCGTGAGCTGCCCGACGAGGAACAGGATCAGGTCCTTGGCCGTCACGCCGAACGGCAACTGGCCGTCGACGCGGATCTCCAGGGTGCCGGGCTTGTGCTGAAGCAAGGTCTGCGTGGCCAGCACGTGCTCGACCTCGCTGGTGCCGATGCCGAACGCCAACGCCCCCAGCGCACCGTGCGTCGCCGTGTGGCTATCGCCGCAGACGATGGTCATGCCCGGCTGCGTGAACCCCAGCTCCGGGCCGATCACGTGAACGATCCCCTGATTGACGTCGTGGAGGTCGTACAGACGGATGCCGAACTCCTGGCAGTTCGCCCGCAGCGTGTCGATCTGCCGAGCGGAGATCTCGTCCACGATCGGAAGCGAACGATCGGTGGTCGGTACGTTGTGGTCGACCGTGGCCACCGTGCGATCCGGACGCCGCACTTTGCGCCCCGCAAGGCGAAGGCCCTCGAAGGCCTGGGGACTGGTCACTTCGTGGACCAGGTGCAGGTCGATGTAGAGAATCGTTTGCCGCCCCTCCTCATGGTGGACAACATGTTCGTCCCAGATCTTCTCGAACATGGTTCGCGGGGCGGATGGCGCGGTCACGTCACAACCTCGAATGCTGACAGGGAAACGTGCGCGTGGGCGGCGTGCGTCGAAACGGTTTAGTCTAGCGTGGCTGGTCCCGCGGAGCGACTCCCACCATTGGTCGGAAGGGCACGCCGCGAATGGCTTCCCGAGGAGACAGAGAACTCAGGAGCCGAGTTCGCCCGAAAATCCTGGCATACGGTGCCGAGATCGCCCAAGACCGCCCGCGCGGGGGTCAGACCGAAACCACCTCCCGATCCAGATCCCGCCACCACTGGGCTGCACGGAGGCGGTCCCAGCCGTCCGAGGCCTCGCAGCCGTCCAGGGCCTCGGCCAAACTCAGGGCATTCGGATAGCGATCCTCAGGCAGCTTGGCCAGGCACTTCAGGATCACCTGCTCCAGATCCCGCGGCACGTCGGATCGGTGGTGCGACGGGGGAACCACCTCGTCGCGTACGTGGGCGATCATGACTTTGATGGGCCTCTCTGCCTCAAACGGGGGGCGTCCGGCCAGCAGGTAGTAGCCGACCGCGCCCAGCGAGTAGATGTCGCTTCGCGCGTCGGGACTGCTGTCGCCGGTGGCCTGCTCGGGCGACATGAACAGCGGGGAGCCCGTGATCGAGCCCTCGGCCGTCAGATCGACCGGCGACTCCTCCTGGACGATCGGCTTGACCAGCCCGAAATCCAGCAGTTTGACCACGTCGTACACGCCGCCGCGCCGCGCGGCGAAGATGTTGGCCGGCTTGATGTCGCGATGCACCAGGCCCATCGCATGGGCCTCGCGCAGGGCGTCGCAGGCCTGGCGCATCAGGTACACCACGCGCTCCGGCGCCATGGGTCCGTAGCGAGCCACGATCTCGCCCAGGCTCATGCCCGAGAGGTGCTCCATCACGTAGTAGAAAGTGCCGTCCGCCGTCACGCCGTAGTCGAAGATCTCGACCGTGTTCCAGTGCGTCAGCCGGGCCGTGGACTGCACCTCGCGCTGAAACCGGGCCAGCACGCGGGAGTCGCCGGCCTTGTCGGGCCGGATCAGCTTGACCACGCACGGCCGCTTGAGCAACTGGTGCTCGGCCAGATAGACCTCGCCCATGCCCCCTTCGCCGATCCGCCGCTTGAGTCGATACTGGCCGAGCTGCCGGGCTTCGTGCACCTCTCGGCGCAGCGAGCCGATCGTGTCCACCCCAAACGCCGCCGTGACGGCCGCCACGCCCAGCATCAACGGAAACGCCGTGAACTGCGTAACGGAAGCTACTTCGCGCACCGAGGGATAGAAAATCGCCATCAATACGATCAGGGCGACCGGCATGAAGGCGATCGCGCCGAGAACGATCGCAGCGCGTCGGAAGGTGTTGGGGATGAACAACGCGTAGGTGAATATCAGAAGCAGCCAGGTCCCACCCGGCATGTTCAGCCCGATCTCCGTGCACTCCGCGTGCGCGCGGACCATGACCAGCTCGCGGCTTTGTTCCAGCACGACGAAGTGCTCGACGGCGAGGAAGAAGGCCGCCGCCAGCCCGAACACCGTGAGTTCAACGGCTCTAAGCCGCTGCATGCCAATCTGGCAGCGCTGGCACAGCCGGGCGCCGATGATCCCGGTCACCAACGTCACCGCGACGTGGAAGCCGAAGAGGAGAGTCGCCCCAGGCACAGCGAAATCCGTCTCGAAGAAATGCTGCGGCAGGAAGACTAAGAAGGCCGCAAACATCAGAACCGCCGCCAGACGCAACCGCTTGCGCAACAGGGCGAGCGTCTCGCCGCTCAATCCCGACTCGGTGCCCTCGATCATCTCCACGGGTGGCCCCGCGACGAGCCTGCGATTCTCCACCGTGGACGACGAGTCGCCAAACGGGCGCCCACCCGGCCCGACTTCGATCGTCAACTCGTCGGCGGCCGAGTCGGTGGACCGGTCCGACGGGTCAATCCGCTGGGTTCTGAACTGGCTCATGGAAAGGCTTTCTGCTTTCCATCATATACGCACAACCCCTCCAGAGCGACTTGCTTATGTCGACGCTTGGCGCGGAATTCCCCGCCCAGGCGACGCCCCGCGCCACGGTCCTCCCCGAGTCGCCCGTTACGGGGCCTGGAGCTCCCAAGTTCCCTTCCGCTCGGCGCTTAGGCTGCCTCGACTTCTTGAAGCAAGACTCCATGCGGAAATGCTGGAAGGGTCAGGCGGCCCACTCGCGATCCCCCTTGGCGGCCAGGACCTCGACCTCGCGGCGCCGCACGGGACGGAAGATGGCCCTGCCCGCCGACTCGTCCCATTGCTCCCGAAATACCACCGACCGTCGGTGCAGGAGCCGGGGCACGTAGAACCACGCCCGTTCCATGCCCGAGGGCTCCACGTCCAAGGAGACCAGGACAAGATCAAAACGGCCCAGGCTGTTGGCAGCCCACGCCAACGCCGTATCTGGGGATCCGGGGCACAGCCGGGTGCGCACGCCTTTGCTGGAAAGCAACTGATGGGCGTTCTTCAGGGTTAGCCCGGGGGAGTCCGTTGACGCGCGGGACTCGAACTGGTCCACGCCCGCGTAAACCACCGCGTCGGCGCCGGCGTACCGCGACGCCAGTTCGATCATTCGCAAGGTCCGCAATCCCGTCGCCACACCCAGCTCGAGAATCCGCCTCACGCGGTACCTCGGGATCGCACGGTAGATCACGCGATCTTTTGCCGGTCTGGAGAAGTAGAAGAGGAAGAGGGACCTGAAAGTCGCTGCCGTGGCCAACGTTGCCCTCCCTGGCAATCGATAGGATCCGGCCGCTTCAGAACCGGCCGCTTCGTTCCACTATTCTTCGGCCGCACCCCCCGTCCGAGAAGAGCGGAATCGCCAATCACGCCCCTTTCGAAGGCACGCCCGACCCCGGCCGGAGAGCGCCGGGCGTAAGCTGGCAATCTGCCCAGGCTGGATATTGCGCGAAAGCCGGATAACGCGCGAATTCTACGCAGAACTCATGAGACGGGTGGTCCTTCTTCGGGCCGAGACCGGGCCAGTGCCGAGCGGAGCCCAGGCCGTTTCACAAGGCTACTCTTCAAAGGGCGGACTGCGGCCTGGGCAGGCTGCCGCTCCCCGGGGGGTGTTAGAGAAGTGGCATCCGCAGCGGAAGGAACGCCAATGGGTCTGCAATCTCACCCGTGTCGCGCGCTGGCGGTCATCATCGTGGGGACCGTCCTGCTGCTGGCCGAGGCCGCTGCCCACGGCCAGATCGTATTCCGCAGCATCGATCCCCGTCGCATGACCATGGTCCCCCTGGCCAAGGAGGCGTATCCCTCGCGTCCTTTTCTCCCCAACCCCCGCCTCCACACTCAGAACATCCTCCCGCAGCACATCCAGTTCGACGAGATCACCCGGGACAACCTCGTCATGAAGAACGTTCGCCCCAACCACTTGGAGGTTCCACCCCTGGTGCAGGAGACCATCGTGCAGCGGACCATTGCCCCGCCCAAGCTGCGGAGAGGCATCGTGGGCCCGACGTGGACGACGCCTCAACCCAAGATCCCGCGCGAGGTGACGCGCAAGGACTTCGAGTACCAGCATCCCCAATTCGAGCCTAAACGGCATCCCCGACCGAGTTACGACGGGTCGATGTTCCTCACGCCGTCCTTGTTCTCCGATCGGCCCCTTGGTTGGGACCGTCCCAACGCGGATCGCAAGACGCCCACTCCAGCAGCCCGACCTGCTCCGTCCGGCGGCAACGTCCGTCGTCCTCTTGGGTGGTAATAGCGGGCGTCCTGAGCCGCCGCCACCCGCGCAACCACGCAACTCTTGCCGGCGGTTTGGCCTTGACCTGCCCGGTCGGCTCTCGTACTCTCCTCCGCGGTCCCAGTAACGCGAGGTCTGTCAAGAACTTGGCGATCGCGGTCAGCCGCAGGGACGGGACGTGCCAACCGCTCTCCCAGGCGACAGGAGAGGCTCAAGACATGGACGTTGTCGGCGCTCGTTACTCGCGCGGTGGGCTCTTGATTGTGGTGGCGATGGCGGTGTTCGGGGCTGGAGCGCTGGTTTCCGCCCAGACGGAGTCGTCGATCGACGTCACGCCGCGCCACGGCGTATTGCTGCTTCACAACGGGGAAGTGATCCAGGGGGCCATCATCCGGTCCGGCGACTTCTACCACGTGGTGGTCGCGGGAGGCGAAATCCGCGTGAAGGCCCTGCACGTGGAGACCCGCTGCAACGACCTGGAGGAAGGCTACCGCTTCAAGCGGTCGAACCTGCGTCTGGGAACCGCCGCGGACCATTTGCGCCTCGGTCAATGGTGCGAGCGACACGGGCTGCTCGATCGCGCGGAGGAGGAACTGGCAGCGGCCGTCGCGCTGGAGCCCAACCACCCCATGGCCGACCTGCTTCGCCGCCGGATCGAGATTGCCCGGCGGCCGCCTTCTGATTCCCCGCCTGCCGCCGGGCCGAACGACGAGGCCGTTTCCGCGGAGGACCTCGATCGGCTCATCCGTGGACTGCCGCCCGGCGTCGTGGAGTCCTTCGCCCGGGACGTCCAACCGGTGCTCCTCAACCATTGCACAGCCTCCGGTTGCCACGGTCCGCAGGACCGGGAGACCTTCTCCCTGATGAGGGCGCCGGCCGGCCGTGCTCCCTCGCGGCGTGTGACCCAGCGCAATCTTCACGCCGTGCTCCAGACGATCGATCGCGAGCATCCCATGAAGAGCCCGCTACTGAACGTGCCGCTTGCCCCGCATGGCTCCAGCGAAGCCCCGATCTTCGGCCGCAACCAGGTTGATCAGTACCGGCGGCTAGTCGTGTGGGTGGAGCAGGCAGCCCGCGCCGGGGCCATCTCCAAGCCCGAGAAGCTGGCGCAGGACCCGTCGCGGGTCGTCCAGGCCGTAGCCGGGGACGAAGGTGGCCAGGTCCGCGCCGCGGTGGCCTTCGAGCCGGCCGAGCGGGCTTCGCAGCCGCGGAATCTGCTGCCCCGGGCGTGGCCGTTCGCAGCGCGGACCGCCTCGCCGAACATCGCGCCGCAGGTATCGTCGGTTAAGTCGCGACGAGGCTTCGACGAGGAGGACCGTTCGAAGCCTGTCCGCCAGACGCCCGAGCGATCGGAAGCCAAGACGGGCGATCCCTTACCCGGATTCCGGCCTCGAGATCCATTCGATCCGGAGATCTTCAACCGCCAGTTTGGCACGGGGCCAACGGCGGCCAGGAAGCGGGATTAGCCCTTTCGAGCGTTCGCCGGCCAGACATCCGCAGTCTCCCAGACTTCGGAATTCCTGTGTGCCGCGGGACGAACCGGCCGGCTATCGATCGGGCGAACCATCGAGCCGCAGGTCGCCGCGCGCCCACGCGTCGAGGAATGCGCGATTGCTGGCGAGCAAGTCGGGCAATTCCCTCATCTCGGTCGGGGTCCACCAATGGACCGACTCGACCTCCGCCGGATTAGGCTCGGGTTGGAGCCCCGGGTCCAAATCGGCCAGCCACCACGCCAGATGCACGTCCCAGGGCGTCACGCTCTCCCACAGCCGCCGCACCGGCGTGATCGCGACGCCTAGCTCCTCAAGGATCTCCCGGATCAGGGCGTCCTCCTCGGTCTCGCCGTTTTCAATGGCCCCCCCTGGAAAACAGTACTTGCGGGGGGCAACGACTGCGCGCGAACGTCGGACGACGAGAAGCCGCTTCCCACGGCAGACCACGGCCACCACCCCGCGCCGGACGATGTCCCATGCACCGCGCCCGGAGGCCGACTGCTTTTCGTTCAAGTCCGACCCGTTCCTATAGAGAGATCCTGTTGGGCGAAGCCGGCCCCACCGGGGTTGTGGGGAATCCGGCTCCCGGTGGACCGGTTTGTGCAGGTCAACCCTTCCAGTCCGGGCAGGCGGACCGTGCAGCTCGGGCGTCGCGTGGACGCCTACGGCAGCTTGTGCAACAATTGTTATGGCATAACGTCTTATGATCGGAAACCCCTTGACCGACACGCGGCCGAACACGGGAGACTGCGTCGTGAGCCCCTCGACTCTGCGGTGCGTAGCGCTTGCCTTGGCGACCGGCATCCTGCTTCTCGGGTGCGGGAAGGATCCGGCCGAGGAGTACTTCGCGGAACAGGAACGCCTCCAGCGCGAGCTAGCCAAGAAGGACAAGGACGTGCCCTCGCCCGACCCGGCGGTCGGACTGGATGAGCTCATCGAGTCCCCCGTCAAGGCCGATCCGGACATCCCGCCGCCCAAGCTGGTCGATGTCCGTGAAGTCCAGGACAAGGCCCTGGACGGGTCGATCCGGGTGGCGCGAAGCGTCAAGTACTATAGCGACGGGTCGATGGTCAACCACGGACCTTACACGGAATGGCATCCGAAGGAACCATCGCAGCTCGTGGCACAGAAGTTCTGCGAGGGCCGCTACGAGGACGGCAAGAAGACGGGCGAGTGGACCTTCTACTTCGACGATGGCAAGAAGGCCAAGAGCGGTACCTATCGGGAGGGCCTTCCCGACGGGACCTGGACGTATTGGCAGCCCGATGGCGAGGAAGACCATCCCAGCCGTCAGGAGCAGTACCAGCTCGGCCAGAAGCATGGGGCGTGGACCTACTGGAACGACGCCGGCCAGAAGGTCCGGGAGGAGAACTGGGAGCACGACGTACTGGACGGGAAGCAGACCCGCTGGCACGCCAATGGCCAGCTTGCCCTGGAGGCCTTCTACAAGAACGGGCGTCGCGACGGGACCTGGATCACCTACGACGAGCAGGGCCGCAAGACACGCGAGGTGGTCTTCCGCGACGGAAATCCGGTACGGGCTCCCGGCGATGGGTCGTCGTAGGTCAGCCCGTCTCGCTCTGAAACCGGGCCTCGGCAAGTGATCCCCTCCCCGGTCCCGCACGCCGTCGGCTGCGACGACGTGACCGAGTCTGGAAGGGACTCGGCGACTCTCCCCGGCTTTGCAGCCCAGCCAGCGGCTGCTACGCTGATGGGATGCGACGGGCCGTCCACGGTCCAGGTCGCGCCCTGGCCGACACCGTCCGCCCATCCATCGAGGACTGAGATCCGGGATGACCCGCTTCGAGAACGCCTACGTTTTGGACGTGATGTCGAACGACCATCCCGGTATCGTGGCGACGGTCACGGCGGCGGTCGAGTCGCTGGGCGGCAACATCGATTCATGCAGTCAGACGGTCTTGGGCGGGTTTTTCACGTTGATCATGATCATCAGCCTGCCGGAGCCGATCGAGCCCGACGTCCTGGCCGAAAGGGTCCGGCAGTCCGGCACGCCGGGATCGGTCTTCCAGGTACTCGCCCGGCCGGCCACGCGGCCCGCCAGCTTCGCGCCGCCCGAGGAGCTGGATCGCTTCGTGATTACGGCGTTCGGCACGGACCAGCCGGGCATCGTCCGTCGCTTCAGCCAGTACCTGGCCGGCAAGGACGTGAACATCGTGGACCTGTACGGCGACCGCAAGGGCGACGACTTCGTGCTCATCGGCCAGGTCGAAGTGCCCAAGCGATGGGATATCCGCATGCTCCAGGCCGACCTGGAGCAAATGGGCCAGGAGCTGGGCTTCACCGTGAAGCTCCAGCACGAGAACATCTTCGTGGCCACCAACCAGCTCCGGCTGACGCACGCGGTAGCGATGCTCTCGTAGGGTTGACCCAACTGCGAGCTGGGAGGCGGGAGAGGGTCGCGTGGACCGCGAGAGGGAGACCCGAAACGCGGAACTCGAAGGACGCAGACGATCTTCTTCGCCTGCCAGATGACTCCGATCGGGAGGTTTCGGCCACTCCCCCGTTCGGTCCCTTGGACTTGTTTCCGATTTCGGATACGGAGGGAGTGTCAAGACTGATTGCCCCCGGGACCAACGGGGATTGAGACCGCAAAGGAGTCGAAGGCAACGGTGGTCTCCGACTCCGTGGCCTCCACTCTCTCCTGATTGTTCTTGCCGCCGGACTACCCAGAATGGCGAAGTTGCTCTTGACGCGTTCCTAGGCCGCTGAACAAGCCACCACGCGCACGCCAACATGCTTCGCACCGACGAGATCCTTTCCACCATCGAAATGCTGCACGCCGAGTATCTCGACGTGCGTGCGGTGACGCTGGCGCTGAATCTGGAGGACTGCGCCGCGCCCAGCGTGGACCACGTCTGCAGGAAGCTGCGCAGCAAGATCGTCGGCCACGCCAGCCGCCTCGTCGAGATCTGCGACCGCGTGGGCAGCAAGTACGGCATCCCCGTGGTCAACAAGCGCCTGGCCATCTCGCCGGTGGCCACGATCCTCGCCGGGCACGGGCACGGGGCGGCCGTGCAGGTTGCTCGAGCCCTCGACGCCGCGGCCGCCGATTGCGGGGTGGATTTCGTCGGCGGGTTCACGGCCCTGGTGCAAAAGGGGATCAGTGCCGCCGACGACGTCGTGATGAACAGCCTGCCGGAGGTCCTCGCCCAGACCGAGAAGGTCTGCTCGTCGATCAACGTGGCGTCGCGCAAGGCGGGCATCAACATGGACGCGGTCCACAAGATGGGCCACGTGATCACGCGGATCGCGCAGGCCACGGCCAACGACCGCGGATTCGGCTGCGCCAAGCTCGTGGTGTTCGCCAACATCCCCGAGGACAATCCGTTCATGGCCGGGGCCTACATGGGCGCTGGCGAGCCCGAGGCCACGGTGAACATCGGCGTCTCGGGCCCGGGCGTGGTGGGAAGCGCCCTGCGGCGCCGACTGGCCCTGGAGAAGAACCTCACGCTGGGCGACCTGGCCGAGGAGATCAAGATCACCAGCTTCCGCGTCACACGCGTGGGCGAGTTGATCGGGCGCGAGGTGGCCGCGGAGCTGGGCGTGGCCTTCGGCATCGTCGATCTCTCCCTGGCCCCCACCCCGCAGGTGGGCGACTCGATCGGCGAGATCCTCAAGACGCTGGGCATCGCCCGGGTCGGCGCACCGGGCTCCACCGCGGCGGTGGCCATGCTCAACGACGCCGTGAAAAAGGGGGGGCTCTTCGCGTCCAGCTCGGTCGGCGGGCTCTCCGGGGCGTTCATCCCGGTCAGCGAAGACGCCACGCTGGCCGAGGCCGTAGGCGCCGGCCATCTCGTGCTCGAGAAACTCGAAGCGATGACGTCCGTCTGCTCCGTGGGCCTGGACATGGTGGCCATCCCTGGCGATACCCCGCCCGAGACCATCTCCGCGATCATCGCCGACGAGATGGCCATCGGCGTGATCAACGACAAGACGACCGCCGCGCGCCTCGTGCCCGTGCCGGGTGCCAAGGCGGGTGACGTGGTCAACTTCGGCGGGCTGTTCGGGGCCACGCCGGTAATCGACGTCCGCAACGCGGGGGCCAGCGAGGCCTTCGTGCGCCTCGGCGGACGGATCCCCGCGCCGCTCCAGTCGCTAGGGAACTGAATGACAGGTGATGAATCGCGACTTGGACATGAACATCCAAGGCTGTGCGGTCGGCTCGCGGGCGCAAGTGCGCCGCGACAGTCCTCATTGCTGTCCATTGCTCATCATCGTTCACTCCCATCGGCTCATTCGAACTGGCGCGGCTGGCCTGTCGCGGCGAGGACCGACGTCCAGAGCTCGCCCTCGGGATCGACGCGACGCTTGCGACCGACGGCCATGGCGATCGGCACGTGGACGAAGGTGCCGCTCATGTGGCCCACCAACAGCCCCGTCTTGCCGGCCATGGCGGCGTGCACGGCCCGACGGCCGAACTGGTCGCAGAGGATGTCGTCCTCGCAGTTGGCCGGCACGCTGCGGATGATGTAGCTGGGGTCCATGTACTTGACGCTCACTTTGGGTCCCTGCAAGTTGAAGTGGCGCGTGATCTCCTCCTTCAGCAGGACGCCGATGTCGTGGAGCCGCACGTTGCCGGAGGCGTCGCGTCCTAGATCACCCGTGCGAAACAGGTCCTGGCCGGCCCCCTCGGCGGCGACGATGACGGCGTGCCGCCGATCGACGATGCGGCGGTGAAGCGCGTCCATGAAGCCCCCTTCGCCGTCGAGCTTGAAGTGCACTTCGGGGATCAGGGCGAAATTGACTTCCTGGCTGGCCAGGGCGGCGGCGGCCGCGATGAAACCCGCCTCGCGGCCCATGACCTTGACCAACCCGACTCCGTACGGCACGCCCTTGCTCTCCACGTGCGCGCACGAGAGAACGCGCTGGGCCTCGGCCACGGCCGTGGTGAAGCCGAAGGTGCGATCCACGTAACCGATGTCGTTGTCGATCGTCTTGGGAATGCCGATCACCGCGAGGGGCAGCCCGCGGCGGGCGATCTCCTCGACGATCGTCAGGGCGCCCCGTTGCGTGCCGTCGCCGCCCACGCACAACAGCATGTTGATCCCCTGCTCGACCAGGAAATCGACCATCACCGCGGCATCCTGCGGCCCGCGCGATGATCCGAGAATCGTCCCACCCTCCTCGTGGATGTCGGCCACCCGCTCCATGGTCAGCTCGACCGGCGGATCGCCTTCCGCGGGGTTCAAACCCCGAAAGCCGTGGCGAATCCCAAGCACCTCCGGCACGCCGTAGTTCTTGTGCAACTCCAGGTAAACGGAGCGGATCACGTTGTTCAGCCCCGGGCAAAGGCCGCCGCAGGTGACGACGGCCGCGCGCGTGCTCGACGGGTCGAAGAAAATCCGCGGCCGCGCCCCGGCCTTCTCGAAAAGCAGCTCGCCCTCGATCACCTGGTCGCGATCGAGCTCCACCGTGTGGCGCACGTAGTGCGATTCGGTGATGAACTTCGAAAGCCCGTCGCCGGGAGTGGTTGTGCGCCGCAACGGGGAGGGGAGTTTAGGTTCCCCAAGACTGGGGACCGCGACGAACTGCGGTGACTGGCTCACGATGGTTCTCCTCGGACGGGGTTTCAGGGAGCATGATAAGTGCCGTGCGCAAGGCCGGCAATGAGGGGGGAAGCCTGCGAACCGCCGCACGATTCCCCCGCGAAGGAACTCGGTTGGGCTCCACGGCGTCCAAGCCTCAGATGCGCTTGATTCCCCCGCGGAAGTCCGAGGAGACACTGGCATGATTGTCTGGCAAGTTAGGAGACGTGCGTGGACTGCGATGCTGTCGCTGTCCGGGACGTTGGTCGTGGTGGGTCTTGCTCTGGCTGTGGAAGCGGAACCCGAGAAGGCGCTCGACGCTCGGCCCAGGATCCAGGTCGCTCTCCTGCTCGACACGAGCAACAGCATGGACGGCCTGATCGGCCAGGCCCGAACCCAGCTCTGGAAGGTGGTCAACGAATTTACGAAGGTCGAACTGGCCGGAGAGACGCCGTCGATCGAAGTGGCTTTGCTCGAATACGGCAACGACGGCCTGCCGGCTTCTGAGGGCCACATCCGGCTGGTGGTCCCTTTGACCGGAGACCTGGACAAGGTCTCGGAGGAGCTGTTCGCCCTGAAGACCAATGGTGGCCACGAATACTGCGGCCTAGTGATTGAGAAGGCCGTGGCAACACTCGCCTGGAGCAAGTCGAGCAAGGACCTGATGTGCATCTTCATTGCCGGCAATGAATCGTTCACGCAGGGCTCGCTCGATTACCGTGAGGCGTGCAAGAAGGCCGCGGCGAAAGGTATCACGGTCAGCACGATCTTCTGCGGCGATCACGCGGAAGGCATCCAAACCAAGTGGGAGCACGGGGCCAGGCTGGCCGACGGCTCGTACCTGAGCATCAACCAGGACGAGGCCGTGGCCGCAATTAGGGCGCCCCAGGACAAACAGCTCGCCGAGCTCAGCGCCGAGCTGAACAAGACCTACGTGGCCTATGGTGCGGCCGACCGGCGTCGCGAAATGGCCGAGCGGCAGCACCAGCAGGACCAGAACGCGGCCAAATCGGCCCTCGCAGCCGCGGCCGCCCGGGCGGCGTTCAAGGCCTCGGGACAGTACCGCGCGGCCGACTGGGATCTCGTGGACGCGGTCCAGGACGGCAAGGTCAAACTCACCGATGTGGACGAAGCCAAACTTCCCGAGGAGATGAAGAAGCTCGACGCGGACGGACGCAAAGCCTATCTCGAAGCGATGGCCGCCAAGCGCGAGGAGCTTCAGACGCAGATCCGGCAGCTCACCGAAGCCCGAGACAAGTACGTTGCCGAGGAGCGAGCCAAGCTGGCCCCGGCCGAGGCCGCCAAGGCCGAGAAACAGTTCGACGCGGCCGTGATCCGGGCCGTCGAGGCGGCGGCGAAGAAGAGGTGACCCCCCTTGGGACCGCGATGCGTCGCGCGGTCCCTCAGAACTCGGGGCTCCCCCCAAAGATCCTTGCACTGCCCTGGGTTCTCTTGCAGAGCACCCTCGAGCGCCACTCGGGGGTGCTCTGATTCCTGGGCCTGGATATTGCGGGACTCCACCGCGCCGGTCGGTTATCATGGGACGATTGCTGAGTCCCGCCGAGCCTGCCTCCCCCCGTCGTTCACCAGCCTGGAGAATCCCGCCATGCGCACCTGCCTCTTTCCCGTGGTCCTGCTCGCCGCAGCGCTCCCCGCAGCCGGTGCCGATCTGCCCAAGGCCGACTTCGTAGTCTCCCCCTCCGGCGACGACTCGGCGCCTGGCACGGCCGAGGCACCGTTTGCCACGCTCGCCCGGGCCCAGGCCGCGGTGCGCCAGCGCGTGGCCGCCGGCCCTAAAGCCGACGTGACCGTCCTGGTTCGCGGCGGCACCTACGAGTTGGCCGAGCCGCTCGCGTTCGGCCCGGAGGACTCCGGCACCGACAAGCTTTCGATCACCTATGCGGCGTGGCCCGGCGAGAAGCCGGTGCTTAGCGGAGGACGGGCGGTCGGACCATGGAACGATGGGGAAGGTGGAAGGTGGACGGCCGAGGTCGCGGCCGCGAAGCAAGGCGAGTGGAGACCGCGACAGCTCTACGTGGGCGGTCGGCGCGCGGTTCGGGCGCGAAGCCCGAACGTGGACGCCCAGCCCGACTGCTGGCAGCTCACCGCGGTCGAGCTCTCCGACGACCGCAAGGTCATGCAGCTCTCGCTGCCGGCCGAGCACGTAGGCGACTGGCGGCACGCCGCCGATCTGGAGGTGATGGTCGCGGGGAACTGGGCGATCAACCGCAAGCGGGTCCAGAGCATCGACCCGGCCCAGGGCACGCTCACGCTCCTGCCGCCACACCGTCACGGCCCACGCTACATTTTCCCCAGCAAGGGACGGTGGTGCTCGGTGGAAAACGCGCTGGACCTTTTGGATCAGCCTGGCGAGTGGTACCTCGACCGCGCGGCCGGCGTGCTTCATTACCAGCCCCGAAGCCAGGAGGAGATGGCCACGGCCCGAGCGGTGCTGCCCCGACTCGTTCGGCTGATCGAGGTCCGTGGCGATCCGGACCGGCCGGTTCGCAATCTGCACTTCCGCGGCCTTCAGTTCTCTCATACCGACTGGCAGCTTCCCGCGGGCGGTTACATGGGCATTCAGGCATGCCACCACGGCCACAATCCCGCGACCGGCCTCCGCTGGCAGCGGATCCCGGCCGCGGTGCGCTTAACCGACGCGGTGGGGTGCCGCATCGAAGACTGCGTGCTCGCGCACCTCGGCGGCTGCGGCATTGAGCTGGCCGACGGCTGCCGGCAGTGCGTGGTCCAGGGAAACCGCGTGCGCGACGTCAGCGGCAACGGCGTGATGGTCGGCGGACCGAACGTCGAGGAGCGTGTGCCGGTGGCGTGTCGCGTGGCCGATAACTGGGTCCACGCCTGTGGCCGGGAGTTCTACGGGGCGATCGGCATCTGGGTCGGATTCGCCCGAGGCGCGGCCGTGACCCACAACCGGGTCCACGACCTGCCCTATTCCGGCATCTCCGTGGGATGGCAGTGGAACGAGGAGCCCACCGCGTGCCGCGAGAACCTGGTGGCCGGCAACCACGTGTTCGACGTGATGAACCGGCTCTGCGACGGCGGCTGCATTTACACTCTCGGATTTCAGCCTGGGACGGTCATCCGCGGCAACCACCTCCACGACGTCCACCGCAGCCTTCTGGCCCAGGGCGCCCCGAACAACGGGATGTTCATCGACCAGGGGAGCAAGGGCTACCTCTTCGAGAAGAACGTGATCTACAACACGGCGGCCGAGCTGGTCCGCTTCAACCAGTGCAAGGAGGACTGGCACACCTGGCGCGACAACCACTTCGGGCCGGAGCCCGAGGTCAAGAAGTCGGGGGCTGCAATCATCGCTGCGGCCGGCCTGGAGCCGGCCTACCGCAGGCGGCTCGGGGCGCCGTCGCCGTGAAGGCCCAGGGCCAGAGTTCCGAAGTCTCGAAGACTTCGGAACTCTCAAGCGGTTCGCGCGTCGTAGGCGAGTCCGAGGCGCTTGCCGCGATTCCCCTGGTGACTATGCTGAAAAGGGTCGCCGTTTCCTGGCGCGGCCCGCTTGTGTGGCAGGGGCCGCTGTCTGTCCTTCTGAGGAGGAATTCATGGTCCGAGTCTTTTCGTCCTTGCGTCGGGCTCTTGTCCGTCATCGTCTTGTCGCTGCTGCCTCCGCCTTGAGTGTCCTTGCCGTGGCCGCTCTGGCCGGCGTCAAGGAATACAAGAGCGGCCTCGTCTGGCCCGAGCCCAAGGTCGTCGATCCGGGCCCGCAGACGGGTTCTCCCTCCGACGCAATCGTGCTTTTCGACGGCACCGACCTCTCGCAGTGGGACGGCGGCGAGAAGTGGATCGTCCGCGATGGGATCGCCACCTCGTCGCAGGGCAGCATTCGTACGAAGCGGGCGTTCGGCGACTGCCAGCTCCACCTGGAATACGCAGCCCCGGCCGAGGCCAAGGGAAGCGGACAGGGCCGCGGCAACAGCGGCATCTACTTGATGGGCAAATACGAGCTTCAGATCCTCGACTCCTACGAGAACGAAACCTACTACGACGGCCAGTGCGGAGCGATCTACAAGCAGCATCCGCCGCTGGTCAACGCCTGCCGCCCGCCCGGCGAGTGGCAGACCCTGGACATCGTGTTCCACGCCCCGCGATTCAAGGACGGCGAGGTCGAGGCGCGCGCCACGATGACGGTCCTGCACAATGGGGTGCTGATCCAGGACCATTTCGAGCTCACGGGCGACACGTCTTACGTGCGGGCGCCGCGTTACGCCCCCCACCCGGCCAAGCTCCCCCTCTCGCTCCAGTACCACGGCGACCCGGTCCGGTTCCGCAACATCTGGATCCGAGAGCTTCCGCCTCCTCCGGTACCCAAACAGGGCAAGTAGGCGTAGGATAGGGTCGCAGACCATGTCGGCTCGAGGCTTCCGAAGTCTCGCAGGCTTCGAAAGTCTGGCCGTGGGGACTCAGACGCTTCATTTGCCTATGGCCGCGATCCAGCGCATCGGAGCCTTCAGCTCGGCCCGGCCGTTCATGGACTTCCTCCGCTCGATCGATCCGGAGGCGCCGTGCGACGCGCGCGCCCTTTCGGCCGCGGAAGGCTCGCCGCTGGCCCAGCCGCTCGAAATCGGCTCCTTTCCGGTCGGCAATCGCTGGTGTATCCAGCCGATGGAGGGCTGGGACGCCACGGAAGAAGGCCGTCCGGGGCCCAACACGCTGCGGCGGTGGCGGAACTTCGGCCTCTCCGGGGCCAAGCTGATTTGGGGTGGGGAGGCCTTTGCCGTGCGCCGCGACGGCCGGGCGAATCCCAACCAGCTCTACTTCCGTCCCGATCATGCCGACGTGCTCCCGGCGCTGCTGGAGGCCGTGGTCTCGGCCCACCGTGAGAGGTTCGGACACGACGCAACCGACGATCTGCTTGTTGGCCTCCAGCTCACGCACTCCGGGCGGTTCTGCCGGCCGAACGCCAAGGAGCGGATGGAGCCCCGGATCGCCTACCATCACCCGCTGCTCGATCGGCGGTTCGGCATCCGGCCCGACGACGATTCCGTCGTGCTCGCCGACGGCGAGATCCGGGCGTTGATCGACGATTACGTGACGGCCGCCCGGGCGGCCCAGTCGGCAGGCTTCGGCTTCGTGGACGTGAAGCACTGCCACGGGTACCTGGGGCACGAGTTGCTCTCGGCGTTCGATCGTCCCGGCCCATACGGCGGGGGCTTCGAGAACCGGACACGTTTTCTGCGCGAGATCGTCGAGGGCGTGCGCGGGGCGTGTCCCGGGCTGATGGTCGGCGTGCGCCTGTCGGCGTTCGACTTCCCGCCCTTCCAGCCCGACCCGGCGCGGACCGGCGGCGGCAAGTTCGGGCCCGGGGTCCCGCTGGAGTACCCAACTCCCTACCCCGGCTTCGGCTGCGACCGCGAAAACCCGCTGGAGATCGACCTGGACGAGCCGATCCGGCTGCTGCGCATGCTTCGCGACGATCTGGGAATCGAGATCGTCAACCTTACGGCGGGGTCTCCCTACTACAACCCACATATCCAGCGCCCGGCCTTCTATCCACCCAGCGACGGCTACCAGCCGCCCGAGGATCCACTGGCCGGCTGCGTGCGCCAGATGCAGGTCGTGCGGCGGCTGAAGGAGGCGGTGCCGGGTCTTCCCGTGGTGGGAACGGCGTACACCTACTTTCAGGAGTACCTGCCGCACGTGGCGCAGGCCGCGGTCCGCGACGGCTGGGTCGATAGCGTGGGCATCGGCCGCATGGTGCTCAGCTACTGGGACCTGCCCGCGGACGTGCTGGACGGCCGGCCGCTCCAGAAGAAGCGGATCTGCCGTACGTTCAGCGATTGCACGACCGGACCGCGGAGCGGGCTGCCCAGCGGATGCTACCCGCTCGACGCGCACTACAAGACTTCGCCTGAGGCCGACCTGCTCAAGCAGGCCAAGTCCGCGCTCCGCGAGCGCCTCAAGGCCCTCGACGGCGGCACGCCCGGCTGAACACGTCACGCTCCATGGCCGTCCAAGTCATCGACTACTCGGCGTTCTACTTCTGCACGATCCAGCGCGGCGATCTGCCCGTCCGCCGGGAGGGCAAATTCGTGGTCATCGCCGGGCCGTGCGGGCGCTGGGCCGTGTTCTCGCCGCGCGAGCTGGCCTTCTACCACGCCAACGTCGTGGAGCGATTCCTTCGCGAACAGAACGTCCCCGGCGAGTACAACATGAAGGGCGACCTGTTCTTCGTCGAGTCGCCCGACTGGAACGTCGAGGGCGGGGCCCTGTGGCGGCTCGATCAGCAGGACGGCCGTCTGGAGGTCTTCGGCCATTCGGCCGGCTACGGCCCGCTCGACCTGAGGGGCATTGCGCAAGACCTGCGCGAGGTGGGGGCGTTTGGCGGCGTGGAGATCGTCGTCCTTCGGTAGCGCAAGCAGAGAGCGTGACATGGACATCGAGTCGGCGCAGGCCGCGGAGCGCATCCCCGTTTCCGACGACTCGGCGCGCGGCACGGGCGCTTTCGACGCGCCCCCCCGGTGTCCCCCTCGTTTGCAGGCGCATCCCCGCGCCGAAGCCAGGCGCCGGGAGCTGTTCGCCGGTGTGCCCGACGCATGGTGGAACGACTGGCGCTGGCAACTCCGCAATCGCCTCACGACAGCCACGCAGTTGGAGCGGATGATGGTGCTTTCGCGCGAAGAGCGCGAGGCGTTCCGCGCCGGGCCCCGCAAGATGCCCGTGGCCGTGACGCCGTATTACGCGACCTTGCTCGACCGCGAGGATCCCGACCATCCGCTGCGCCGCACGGTGATTCCTCGACCGGACGAGATGGTTCGCTCGCTCGGCGAGTTGGACGACCCGCTGGGCGAAGAAGACCGCAGCCCTGTGCCGGGGCTCGTACACCGGTATCCGGATCGCGTGCTCCTGTTGGTCCAGGACCGTTGCGCGACCTACTGCCGCTACTGCACGCGCGGGCGGCTGGTCGGGCGCGGCGAGGTCTCGGCCAGTCGGTCGCGATTGGAGGCTGCGATCGAGTACATCCGACGCGCGCCGGCGGTCCGCGACGTCCTCGTCTCGGGCGGCGATCCGCTGCTTCTGAGCGACCGGCGGATCGACGCGCTCCTGTCGCGGCTGCGCCGCATCCCGCACGTGGAGATCATCCGCATCGGAACCAAGGTGCCGGCCGTTCTGCCGCAGCGGATCACCGCGGCGCTGTGCGACACGCTTCGAAGGCACCACCCCGTGTGGATGAGCCTCCATTTCGAGCACCCCGAGGAGTGCACGCCCGAGGCCTTTCGTGCGTGCACGCGCCTGGCCGACGTGGGCATCCCTCTGGGCTCGCAGACCGTGCTGCTCTTGGGCGTCAACGACGACGTGGCCACGATGAAGGAGCTGGTCCAGCGCCTGCTGATGATGCGCGTGCGCCCTTACTACCTGCTCCAATGCGATCCGATCCGCGGATCGGCCCACTTGCGCACGCCCCTGGCCAAGGGGCTGGAGATCGTTCGGGGACTGCGGTGCCACACGACGGGCTACGCCGTGCCCACGTTCATCGTGGACCTGCCGGGCGGAGGCGGCAAGGTCGCCCTTCAGCCCGACGATCTGGTGCGCCGCGAGGGCGACGAGCTGGTGTTCCGCAGCTACCAGGGCCAAGAGTACCGCTACCCCGACCCGGCGCCCCGCATCTGACGGCTTCGGGGGCGATCGTGCGTCGCCATCGGCGGATGCGTCCTTGACAGGGGCCCGCCTTTCCCGTGCAATGGCGGGTTTGGCGGATGCCCTCAGGAGAACGCAGTCATGTCGCGAGAACTGCACGACGGTCGCAAGGACGGGCTTGAGCCGCTCCAGTCGCTCGACATCCGTGGTGCGGCCGATCTCGACGAGTTGCTGCAGGCCATGGCGCGCACGGCATTCGGCGGGCGCCAGCTCGGCGAGGCCCTGGAGGTGCTCTGGGCCATGGCCGAAGACCCCGATTGCCGCATCGTCGTCACCGTCTCCGGGGCCATGACCGTAGCCAAGATGGGGCGCGTGCTTTGCGAGATGATCGAGGCCGGACTGGCCGACATGATCGTCTCCACCGGCGCGATCATGGCCCACGGGCTTTCCGAGGCCATCGGCTGCACCCACTACAAGTACGACCCCCGGGTCGGCGACGGGCAGCTCTACGAGCGCGGCTACAACCGCGTTTACGACACCCTGGAGATGGAGGCCAACCTGTGGAGCGCCCAGGAGACCGTCGCGGCGGTGCTCAAGGCGCTTGACTGGAATGAGCCGCTCAGCGCGTTCGGCTTCAACCGCGCGATCGGACGGCATCTGCTCGAGAACGGCCAGATGCCGAGCATCCTCGGATGCGCGTTCGCCCGCAACGTGCCGGTCTACGTGCCCGCGCTGACGGACTCAGAGCTGGGCCTTGACCTGGCCGCCTTCTGGGTGCGTCAGAAGCTGGCCGACAACCCCGACGCGGGCCCGGAGGCGCTCTTCGGCAGTGCGCCCCCCTTCAATCCCTTCCTCGACCTGATGGACTACACCCGCCGGGTCATGGGCGCCGAGCGGATCGGCGTGTTTACGGTCGGCGGCGGGGTCCCCCGCAACTGGGCCCAGCAGGTGGGTCCGTTCGTGGACGTTCTCAACATGCGTCTGGGCACGACGCTCCGCGTCCCCCGCTTTCAGTACGGGGTGCGCATCTGTCCTGAGCCGGTCCACTGGGGCGGCCTGAGCGGGTGCACTTACAGCGAGGGCGTCTCCTGGGGGAAGTTTCTCAGCCGGGAGGAGGGTGGCCGGTTCGCCGAGGTCCTGTGCGACGCCACCATCGCCTGGCCGATCCTCCTGCGCGCCTATTTCGACCGCCGGGACCGGGCGGGAAGTGAAGCGCCCGGCGGGGCCGGGGAATCTCCGCAAGACACTCTTCCTCGGGGGGCCGGCCCTAGGGTAGAATAGCGCCGCTGCCCGTCGCGGGGCAAGGACGCATCACCCCATCGAGGACTCCACGTGAACAAGGCCCGTCGTCTTCTCCTGGCCGGCGCTATGCTTCTGGTTTCCGGGGATTTCCTTTCTGCCCGGGCGGGCGGGTACCAAGACGAGGCGATCCCCGCGTTCCTTCCGGCCTTCGCGGAGGCCCCGCCCGCATCCTGGATTCGGCTCCCCGCCGAATTCGAGCCCCAGGAGGCCCTCGTCCTGCCCGCGGGGCTGCTCCTGGATCGCTGCCCGGAGACCTTTTTCCAGGTCGTTGAGGCCCTGCGCCGCCGCACCCGGCTGATTGGCGTGGTCAACGATCCGGAGCAACAGGCGAAGGTCGAGCGTTCGCTCCTCGCGCGCAAGCTGCCCCGCGACAGCCTGACCCTGATCGAGATCCCCCACAACACGCTCTGGATCCGCGACTACGGGCCGATCTTCGTGAAGCTCCACGAGGTTCACCGCGCGGCCGTGGATACCGACTATCCGGACCCGGGCAGAACCGACGACGACGTGCTGCCCGGCCGGCTGGCCGCCCACTTCCAGGCCTCGCTGCTGCCGACCCGCCTTGTATTCGAAGGCGGTAACCTCCTCTGCAACGGGCGCGGGCTGTGCCTGACCTCGGCGTCGGCCGTGTTGCGGAACGGCGATCAGCCCGACCCGGAATTGGCGCTTCGTCGGTCGTTTCGTCGCGCCTTCGGCAGCCGGAACACAGTGATTCTGGAGCCCCTCGTGGGGGAGCCCACGGGCCACATCGACATGTTCGCCTGCTTCACCGCCCCGGACGAGATCGTGGTTGGCCGGTTCGATCCGGCCACCGACCCGGTCAACGCGGCCGTGCTCGACCGCAACGCCGCGGCCCTGGCGGGTCTGCGCACGGCGGCCGGCCCGTTGCGCGTGGTTCGCATTCCCATGCCGCCACACGCGGACGGGGTCTGGCGAACCTATACCAACGCGATCCTCGCCAACCGCGTGGCCCTGGTGCCCATCTATCCGGCCGTGGATCAGGCGGGCGCCAACAAGGCCCTCGAGGTGTTTTCCGGATTGCTGCCCGGCTGGAAGATCGTGGGGATCGACTGCTCGAACCTGATCCAGGACGGCGGCGCGCTGCGGTGCGTCTCGGCGTGGGTGCCGTCGGCCACCGCCGTGGAGACGCTTCGCGCGGTCCGGCCTGCCGTTCCGGATCGCGAGGACGAGTAGGCGCGGTCACGTCCCGGGTTCCGACGGACCCTCTCGCGGCCCGAACCCCATGCCGTGCAGGATCATGATCTTCTGCCAGATCTTGCGCGAGAGGCCGGTGGTCAGGTTCTCCACGTCGTTGGCCGCTTCGAGCGTCACGCCGTCGTCGAAGTCCTCGACGTACAGCGCGGCGATCTTGCCCACCAGCGAGAGCATCTCGGAGCAGTAGTCCAGGTACCGGCTCAACTGGAACGGCGTCATCGCCTGGCGCGGGGAGGAGGCCGTATCCTGCCACTGGGCCATCATCCGCTCGGGGATCTTGGTCAACTGGTGCATGTCGATCACGTGCACCAGGGCCCGCAGCTCGTGGATCGCCGCGATCGCCCGGCCCCGCTTGATGCGGTTCTCCAGGGTGACCAGGAAGAAGATCGCCGCCCCAATGAGCACCAGGTCGTTGATCCCCGCCTCGAGGAGTTGTGTGAACTCGATCAGGTCCACCTCTTCGTTGGGGAGCTTGAAAACGGCCAGCGACGCCGCCGACCCCGCGAGGATCAGGACCACGATGCCCACGGTCGCTCCGCGGATCAGCCAGTTCGGTCGCGCCATGAACGCCGCGCGCCGGCTTGCCTGCTGGCTGACCTCCAACAGATCGCGGCAGACCTTGGCCAGGCTCGCCCCCGGGAACCGCTCCTCGATCCGGTGGGCCAGGAGGTCAATCGTCTCGGTGATCCGATCGGCGTTCAATCGGTGGAAGGTCATGGCGGTTTCCGCAAACGGGGCCGGGCTGGTCCGAAGCGCTCTGGACGTCGAGGTGCCCCAGTGTAGGCGTCGCGCCGAAGCGCGACAAGGGTTCCCGCGGCCCGTTCCGCGCGGTCGCCTGTCGCAACGGGGGCGAACCTGATACGCTGTCCGCTTGCCGTCCTCGGTCACCCCTGCCCGCACAAGCCTTCCCATGCCCCAGCGGCCGCCCGCAAAGCTCGGCTACTCCATGCCCGCCGAATGGGAGCCGCACGAGGCCACGTGGCTCTGCTGGCCGCAAAACGCCAGCGACTGGCCCGGCAAGCTGCCCGCGGTGCAGTGGGTCTTCGGCGAGATCGTGCGCAAGATCGCCCCGGGCGAGCGCGTCCGCATCCTCGTCGGCTCGGAACGGGTCGAGCGGCGGGCGCGGCGCGTGCTACAGGCGGCACATGCCGACCTCGGCCAGGTCGATTTCCTGCGCAAGGCCACCGACCGCGGGTGGATGCGCGACTCCGGCCCGCTGTTCGTATGCCGCTCAAGAGGCCGGCGCCGCGAGCGGGCGATCGTGCAGTTCCACTTCAACGCCTGGGCGCGATACCCCAACTGGCGCCGCGACCGCCGAGTGCCGGAGCATGCGGCACGCCTCCTCGGCGTTCCCTTGTTCAAGGCCCTTTGCGGCAGACGAGGCTTCGTGCTCGAAGGCGGCGGCATCGACGTCAACGGGCGCGGTTCCCTGCTGACCACGGAGGAGTGCTACCTCGACTCCGAAGTCCAGGTCCGCAATCCGGGCCTTTCCCGCGAGGGATTCGAGGAAGCGCTCCGCCGCTATCTGGGCGTGTCGAACGTCATGTGGCTGGGACGCGGCATCGTCGGCGACGACACGCACGGGCACGTGGACGACGTCTGCCGCTTCGTCAGTCCCACGACCGTGGTCCTCTGCCAGTGCCGGGACCCGAGGGACCTGAACTATGGCCCTGGGGCCGAGAACGCGGAGCGCCTCCGGGACATGCGCCTGGAAGACGGCTCGAAGATCGAGGTCGTTCTGCTCCCCATGCCGGCGCCGCTCTACGGGCGCGACCAGCGCCTGCCGGCCAGCTACGCCAATTTCTACATCGCCAACGCCGCGGTCCTGGTGCCGACGTTCAACGACCCGGCCGACCGCCAGGCCCTCGGGATCCTCGCCGAGCTGTTCCCGGATCGGCTCGTGGTCGGCATCCACGCCGTGGACCTAGTGCTTGGACTGGGCTCGCTCCACTGCCTTTCGCAGCAGGAGCCGGCGACATGACGCGGCTTGAGACTTCCCACGTCTTCAAGACTTCGAAAGTCTGACTCCTGTTGAAAGCAGCGCAGCCCCGGCAGGGGCGACACCGGCGTTGGCGCATGTCGTCTGCCGCCCCTGGGGGGATTCCGTGCGTTTCGGTCTCGCATCCCAGGGGCTAACCTCCCGGATGCCGACGCGCGATGGATACTCCGGCTGAGTATCTCCCGCCAGCGGGTACCATGGCGGGCTTGTCCAGCCTTGTGGATGCTCGAATTGGGCCCAGAGATCGACCCCGGGACGTACCGGCATCCGTCGGCTGGGTTCGGGGGAGAAAGGCCAATGCCGGTTGTTGCGTGAGCAGCCCTCACCCCCGGCCCCTCTGCCGCACGCGGGAGGGGGGAGAAGCACGGACAACTCACCACCGCCCCGTCACCCGTGCCGTGGTTAGCGGATACGAATCGTGAAACGCATGTCGGCCCGCCGGCGCACGTCGTCGGGCAGCTCGCGCCAGAGGAGCACGTCGAAGCTTGCCGGAAGGCCGCTCACTCGATAGCCGTCCAGCTCCGGCTGATACGGGCTGCCGTTGTTGCAGCCCCCGGGATAGCCGCAGCTGCCGCCACGGTGGAGGAAATGCTTGATGTGGACGGGCCGCGAGGGCAGATCGGGCTTGACGACGTTGACCATCGACTCGGGCGAGACGTGCAGGTAATTGAGGTTCAGGTCGCGTGCGTTGTCCGGTAACAGGCAGAACCACGCATCCTGGACGGTCATCGGCCGCTTCGTCAGCGGAGCAAGCAGGGCGAGATGTTCGCTCAGGTTGTAGGTCACCTGCGCACGTGGTTGCGACGGAAGCCACACGAGCGAAGCCGGTCGGCAGTAGAACGGAAACCCCTGACGACGCAGGAGTTCCGGATCGATTCGATCGCGATCCCACTCGAACCCGCGCGACCAGGGCGTCAGGCCCGTGAAGTCCACGGCCACCAACAGAAAGGGATTCAATACGAATCGCGATTCCTCTGACGGTCCCTCGATGCTCCGCGGCCCCGGGCCGCGGAAGTACTGGCCCTCGATGCCCCACCAGGGACGACCGTCCTCGATCTGACCGAACACGGCGTGCGACGGCCGGTATCCTGGGGCGACGAGGGCGGGATGCTCAGCCACGGCCTCTCGCCGCAGTCGGAGCACCGCATCGCGAGAGAGCCCGTCGAACTCAATGGGTTCGTTGAGAGGAATGGGGTATTCGCCGTCAACGCCGCTCTGCTGCTCCAGAAGCAGGCGGTTGTGATTGGGGCGGGGGATCCGCGACCAGGGCTCAAGGCGCATGATCCAGATCGCGCAGCCGCACAAGGCCATCATCCCGATCAGCCGCCGCGCGCTCGACGGTCGGCACTCTCTCGCGGTTCCGCGCGCTTGAGGGGAGGCTGTGGTTTCCGACATCCGGCCATGCACCTCTTCGCGTGTCGTGTTGCTTCGCGGACACCGCGCGGCTTCCCGCCCAGCGGTTCAACACGGGGCTGACCGACGCTCGGGCGTCGGTCGGCAGCCTCGGCGTCTTGTCGCTGCGCAGGGGCCCATAAGACTCTAGCACGCCAGGAGCTTGCGCGCGGGGTCCGGCGCGCGGAACACGCCGTCCGGAAACAAAGCGACCCAGCCGGCGGAAAGCCGGCCGGGTCCCCGGCACAGGGCGGTTGTCGAGAGTGGATTCCTGGTCGTCGAAGCTCGGCGGTATGCGGCCCGACCTGAACCCTGAACGTGAGGAGGCGCAATCCCCGCCCGGCCCTTTCGAGCTCTTCGGACGTTGCCCGTGCCCGTTCAAACGTCGGGCTGGACCTGACCTTCGGCTACTTCTTCTCCTTCGGCGGGAGGATCACGGCGTCGATCACATGGATCACCCCGTTCTTGCAGACGATGTCGGTCTTCACAACGTTTGCCTTGTTGACCATCACCTTGTCGTCCTTGACGCGGATGCGGATCTTCTTGCCCTGCACGGTCTCTGCGCTCTTGAGCTTGACCACGTCGGCCGCCATCACCTTGCCCGGCACGACGTGGTAGGTGAGGATGGCCGTCAGCTTGTCCTTGTTCTCCGGTTTCAGAAGCGTGTCGAGCGTTCCTTCCGGCAGCTTCTCGAAGGCCGCGTTGGTGGGGGCGAACACGGTGAACGGGCCCTTGCCGGAAAGCGTGTCCACCAGGTCCGCGGCCTTGACCGCGGCGACCAGCGTTTTGAAGTCGTCGGCCCCGGCGGCGACCTCCACAATGGTCTTGTCGCAGGTTCCACAGTCCGCCAGGCAAGGCGAGGCCCCCAGCACGACAGCGAGCGCGCCCATAACCAATCTCATCATTTCAGCTCTCCCGAATCGAAAGGATAGAAACTGCCCCAGAGCCAGACCTTGCCCCCAAGGCAACCGAAACGCCTTTTGGCCTAGCGACCGCACGCAGGAGAGGGACCGCGACGGCGACGGCGAGCGCCGTGCCCACCCCCGACGACGGCTCTGCCACGACCAGCCGCACCGCCGCCCTACACGGCGGTTGCTTCCTCGCGCCATATTGCACAAAGGCTATGCACAATCAAGGGGAATGGTGCCCCCTGATCGTGGCCCAGCAGGGAATCTTAGAGGCGCTTGAGGCACGGTCAATACCGCCATTGGAAGGGACTTCACGTAACGCGGTCCGGGATGTTCGCCGGGGAGAACGAAATGCCTGACTGGTCCCTGCAGCGCCCCGCGGCCGCAGCACCTGAGGCGGGGCAGGGCCAGGTGCCTCGCTCTCAAACGAGTAGGCAGGTGCCGCCGATCACGCTAGAATCACGCCCAACACTCTCCCGGGCTGGGCCCCGTCGGAATTCGGCGTGTGCCTCCAGCCCCGCGTCCTGGGCTCGAGCTCTAGGGGGGCGATCTCCCAACCCGCGCGATCATGCGATTCTCGACCTTCGTCTGCAAAAACGTTCTCCGCCGCAAGGTCCGATCGTTGCTGACGATCTCCGGCATGGCCTTGGCCGTGGGGGCCGTGGTGGCCCTGTTGGGCATCTCCCACGGTTTCGAGCAGGCGTTCCTTCAGCACTACGAACAGCGGCAAGTCGATCTGGTCGTGTTCCGCGCTGGAGTGACGGAGCGCCTTACCAGCAGCATCCGCGAGGAGTCCGAGGAGCTGGTTGGCCGAATCCCCGGCGTCGAGGCGGTCACCGGCGGGCTGATGGATGTGATCTCCTTCCCCGAGCGGGACCTGATCGGAGTGCCGGTCCAGGGCGTCAAGCCCGATAGCTTCCTGTTCTCCGACCTGGAGGTGGTCCGCGGCCGTCGCCTCAAGGAGGGGGACGGACGTGCGGCCATGCTCGGGGTGGTACTGGCCGAGGATCTCGGCAAGGACGTGGGTGACACCGTCACGATCGAGCTGGAGGAATTCGAGGTGGTGGGAGTCTTTCGCAGCTTCAACTTCCTTGAGAACTACTGGGCATTGACGCCGCTGGCGGAGCTCCAGGAGCTGATGGATCGGGAGGGGCAGGTCACGGGCCTCCAGGTCGTGGTCGAGCGAGCCGTGCCGGACCACGCCCATCTCGTGGAACAAGTCCAGGACGCGATCGGGTCGCTCAACGACGAGGAAGGCCGGAGCCTCAGGCTGCAGGCCATGCCCGCCCACGATCTCGTGAAGAGCACGCTCCAGATCCGGCAGTCGCACGCCATGTCGTGGACGACCTCGGCGATCGCTCTGGTGATCGGCTTTATCGGCATGCTCAACACGATGATCATGTCGGTGTTCGAGCGGACCCGCGAGATCGGCATCCTGCGGGCGATCGGGTGGCGGCGGCGACGGATCGTGTCGATGATCCTCGGCGAGTCGCTGCTTCTGGGATTGGCCGGAGCCGTGCTGGGGAGCCTGGGCGCGGTGGTCGTTACCCGATGGCTGGCCACGTTCCCCACGGCCAGCGGGTACGTCGAGGGCACGGTGCCGCCGATGGTCGTGGGCGTCGGATTCCTCATGGCCGTGGTCGTGGGGCTGGCCGGCGGGGCCTATCCGGCGTTGCGCGGCGCGAGCCTCGCCCCGACCGAGGCCATCCGTCACGAGTAGCATGGATCCGGGGCGGAGTGGTACTCCGTCCTGCGGCATCGGGTTCGCCAAGGCAGGAGACCGCATGCGCCTGATCGAGTTTGCCTGGAAGAACCTCTTCCGCCGGCCCATCCGCACCGGGCTGACCGTCACGGGTGTGGCCGTGGCCGTGGGCGCGGTCGTGGCCCTGGTGGGCATTGCCGATTCCTTCGAGAAGGCGCTTCTGTCCTTGTTCCAGCAGCGGGGCGTGGACCTGGTCGTGCTTCGCAAGGGCGGTCTCCAGAAGATGAACAGCGTGCTGGACGAGGATCTCGGCCCGCGGATCCGGAGCCTGCCCGACGTGCGCCGGGTGTCGTGCGGTATGACCTCGCCATTCTCTTTTCCCGAGTTGGACGTGTTCGGCGTGATGGTCCGCGGCATGCCGGCCGAGAGCTTCCTGCTGGAGGATCTCGAGGTTCGCGAGGGTCGGCTGCTGCGCCCCGGCGATGGGCGTGTGGCCGTGCTCGGGCCGCGCCTGGCAGACAGCCTTCAGAAGCGGACCGGCGACACGCTCGAGCTGGTGCCCGGCGAGATCTTTCGAATCGTCGGGGTCTATGAGAGCCGCAATCACCTGGAAAGCAGCCTCATGATCGTCCCGCTGGCCGAGTTGCAGCGCCTGTTGGACCTGGAGGGCAAGGTCACGGCGTTCAACGTGATCGTGGATCGCAGCGATCCGGCGGCCCTGGGGCGCGTGCGTCGACAGATCGAGAGTCTGGCCCCGCACCTGGAGGCTTTGCCGCTACCGGACTACGTGGACTCGGCCGTCGAGATCCGCCTGGCCAAGGCCGCGGCGTGGATGACCTCGGCCCTCGCGCTGATCCTCGGCACGATCGGCATGGTCAACACCATGCTCACCGCCGTGTTTGAGCGAACGCGCGAGCTGTGCGTGCTCCGCGCGGTGGGCTGGCGCAGGTGGCGCGTGATGGAACTGATCCTCCTGGAGTCCGTATTGCTGGGCCTTGCCGGCGCGATCGCCGGGACGCTCCTGGCGATCGGTCTGACCCAGGGACTCAGCCGCATTCCCGCGGCCGGGCGCATGGTGGCTGGCGATCTGAGCCTCGTGGTCGTGCTCCAGGGATTTGCCCTGGCACTTCTGCTGGGCGTGGCCGGTGGGCTCTACCCGGCGGTGCGCGCGGCCGGGCTGATGCCGACGGATGGCCTGCGGCATGAGTAGTGCCGGGCCCCCTGGCGAGTGAATCCCGGTGCCGAAGGGGCCAGGAACCGTTCTCCCCGTCCAAGAAGGACATTGCTTGCCAGCCTTCAAACGTCCAACAGAACACCGGCCGGGGGTGTCGGATCGGCTGAGAACGCTTCCAGGCCCGGTGGCGCTTGCCTGCCGATTCCGCGGGCGTCTATCATAAGTAGGCCCTGCCAGCCGCACCTGCATATTCCCCCGCACACCGCCCACGGTCCGACACCACCCCCCGAGGATCGACCTATGAGCCAGCAAGCATCCCAATCCGCGCTGGAGCGACGCCGGTTCCTCCGCCTGGGGGCGATGGCCGCGGGAGGGCTTTTCGC
This sequence comes from uncultured Pirellulales bacterium, assembly GCA_964434165.1. Lineage (GTDB taxonomy): Bacteria > Planctomycetota > Planctomycetia > Pirellulales > Thermoguttaceae > CAYSUS01. Next base: position 15,296 of record CAYSUS010000041.1, on the reverse strand, counting down.
CTTCACGCAACCGGGCATCGGCGACGGTGAAAAGCCTGAAGGCAATCTCCACCTGGCCACCAACCAGTACCCCTGGCTCACTTTCTACCGCCGCGCGGGCATCGACTTCGGCGCGTCGCTCGACAAGGTGCTCGGCCAGGTCGTCGCGGCCGGCATGGACGGCTACGAGCCGCTCGCCAGCAGCCCCCAGCAGGTCGAGGACCTGGCAGGGCGGCTGAAGAAGCACGGCCTCCAGATGCGTTCGGTCTACGTCAACAGCACGCTCCACGATGCGGCGGCCGCCGAGAAGAGCATCGGCGAGGTCGTGGCCATTGCCGAGAAGGCTAAGACGGCCGGCACGCGGATCATCGTGACCAACCCCAACCCGATCCGCTGGGGCGGGGAGGAAGACAAGACCGACCCGCAACTCAGGACCCAGGCAGAGGCCCTCAACCGGCTCGGCGAGAGGCTGGCCGGCCTGGGCATGGTGCTGGCTTACCACAACCATGACGCCGAGCTGCGGAACGCGGCTCGCGAGCTCCACCACATGCTGGTCGGCACGGAGCCGAAGCTGGTAACGTTGTGCCTCGACGCCCACTGGATCTACCGCGGGGCAGGCAATTCGGCCGTGGCCGTGATGGACGTGGTCAAGCTCTACGGGCCGCGGATCACCGAGCTGCACCTCCGCCAATCGGTCGATGGCACGTGGACCGAGGCGTTCGGCGAAGGAGACATCGACTACGCGGCGATCGTGCAGCACCTGGTGGAGATCGGCGTGCGCCCGCACGTGGTTCTGGAGCAGGCCGTGGAGAAGGAGTCGCCCAAGACCATGAACGCCGAACAGGCCCATCGCCGCGGCGGCCAGTATGCCCGACGCGTGTTCGCGCCCCTGGCGGACTGAAGTCGCCACAGACCCGACAAGAGGGAGGTATCCACGATGCATTGCTTCGTTCGCCTGGTGGTAACGGGACTGGCGGCGGCCGTCGTGTCGGCCGCGCCGTGCGCGGCCGCCGAGAAGCCCGAGGGCCGGCCGCCCAATATCGTGCTCATCATGGCCGACGACGTGGGCAGCGAGGTGCTCGGCTGCTACGGCGGCAGCTCGTACGCCACACCGGAGATCGACAAGCTGGCTGAGGGCGGGCTGCGGTTCACCCACTGCTACAGCATGCCGGTATGCCATCCCTCGCGCATGGCGATCATGACGGGGCGCTATCCGTTCCGCCACCGGGCGGGCTGGGGCCGATGGCCCGAGGGCGCGGAGACCTTCGCCCACGTGCTGGGGCGGGCGGGCTATGCCACGGCCGTGGCCGGCAAGTGGCAGTTGACGCTGATGAAGAACCGGCCCGACCACGCGCGGGAATTGGGTTTCGACCAAAGCGCCCTGTTCGGCTGGCACGAGGGACCGCGGTTCCACAACCCCATGATCTACCGCAACGGCGAGTTGTGGAAGGAGAAGCAGAAGCCGGACGTTTACGGGCCGGAGGTGTACACGGAGCTGCTCATCGACTTCATGGAGCGCAACAAGGACCGTCCGTTCCTTGCCTACTACCCGATGGCCCTGTGCCACGAGATCAGCGACGACTTCAGTCCGGTTCCCCCGCCCGGCCCGGATGGCAAGTACCGCAGCTACTCCGAGATGGTAGCCGACATGGACGCCATGGTCGGCCGGATCGTCGCGGCCCTGGACCGGCTCAAGCTCCGCGAGAAGACCGTCGTGATGTTCACGACCGACAACGGATCGCCCGGCCGATACCTCACGGACGTCGAGAAACGGAACGGCAAGGTCGTGCGCCGTCACAAGCCGGTCCTCTCCAAGCGTGGGGACGCCGAGGTCCCCGGCGGCAAGGGCAAGCTGACCGACGCGGGCACGCGGGTTCCGCTGATCGTCAACTGGCCCGGCACCACGCCCGCGGGGCGCGCCTGCGACGACCTGGTGGACTTCACCGACTTCCTCCCCACGATGGCCGAACTGGCCTGCGCGCCGCTGCCCGGAGAGCCGCCCCTGGACGGACGCAGCTTCGCCCCGCAGATCGAGGGCGCGAAGGGCTCGCCCCGCGCCTGGGTCTTCTGCGAGCACCGCGGCAAGCGCTGGGTCCGCACTCAGAAGTGGAAGCTGTACGACGATGGGCGGCTTGTTGACATGGAGAGCGATCCCGAGGAGCGCAAGCCCATCACGGCCGACAAGCAATCGCCCGAGGCGGCCGCCGCGCGCAAGATGCTCCAGGCGACCATGGACTCCCTGGAGCCTGAGAAGTCGGAGCCGCCGCCGAAGAAGAAGCCATCGCCGAAGAAACGGAAGCGATAGTTCCTGAACATGCACCTCTCCGAAGGGCGAGTATGAAATCCACTCCCTGCGTGCGGACGTGGCTTCCTGCGATCCTCATCGTCGGTCTCGGCGCGAGCCATGCGCCGGCTGGCGACCGCCCCCAATGGGGCCAGCGTCACACGCGGAACATGGTCTCCGACGAGACCGGCCTGCCGGAGAGCTTCGACCCGGCCACGGGCAAGAATGTCCGCTGGGTGGCCCCGCTGGGCTCGCAGTGCTGGGCCTCGCCCGTGGTGGGCAGCGGCCACGTGCTCATCGCCACGAACAACGAGGAGCCGCGCGATCCGAAGCACGACGGCGACCGCGGCGTGCTGATGTGCTTCCGCGAGTCGGACGGGAGCCTGGCGTGGCAACTCGTGGTGCCCAAGCTGGAAGGCGACCGGTTCCTCGACTGGCCCAAGGTCGGCATGTGCTCGCCCCCCACGATCGAGGGCGATCGCGTTTACACCGTGACCAATCGCGACGAGGTGGTGTGTCTCGATCTACGCGGAATGGCCGACGGCAACGACGGCCCGTATCGCGACGAGGGCCGGCACATGAGCCCGCGCGACGAGCCGGCCATGGGGCCCGGTCCGCTCGATGCCGACATCCTCTGGCTGTTGGACCTGCGCGAGGCGGCCGGCGTGCGCCCGCACGACTCGGTGCACTGCTCGATCCTGCTCGACGGGCCGTATCTGTACCTGAATACCAACAACGGCCTGAACAGCCAGCACACGGGCGTGGAGAAGCCCGAGGCCCCCAGCCTCGTCGTGGTGGACAAGGCCACCGGGCGCCTGGTCGCCCGCGATCGCGAGCCGATCGGGCCGCGGATCTTCCACAGCACGTGGTCTTCACCCGCGTTGGGCCAGATCGACGGGCGGCGCGTGGTGGTCTTCTGCGGAGGCGACGGGGTCTGCTACGGCTTCGAGCCCCTTGTGCCGGGCCCCGACGGGGAGGCAGTTCTGCAGCCCGACGGCGAAGTGGGGAGACTGAATCGCTTGTGGCGGATCGACTGCGACCCCGAGGCCCCCAAGGAGAACGTCCACAAGTACATCCGCAACCGGCGCGAAAGCCCCAGCAACATCAAGAGCATGCCCGTCGTGCACGACGGCCGTCTCTACATCACGCTGGGCGGGGATATCTGGTGGGGCAAGCGCGAAGCCTGGCTGAAGTGCTTCGAGCCGTCGGGCGCCGGCGACCTCACGCACACGGCCCCGCGCTGGTCGCATCCGTTGGAGGAGCACTGCTGCTCCACGCCCGCGGTGCACGACGGCCTGGCTTTCGCTGCCGACTGCGGCGGCAAGGTACACTGCGTGGACGCCGAGACTGGCAAGCCATATTGGATCCACGATGCAGGCCGGGAGATTTGGGCCTCGCCGCTGGTGGCCGACGACAAGGTGTACCTCGGCACGCGGCTGGGCGACTTCTGGGTCCTTGCTGCAGACAGAGAGAAGCGCGTGCTCAGCTCGATCCGGCTCGATGCCCCGGTGATCAGCACGGTCACCGCCGCCAACGGCACGCTGTACGTCGGCACGATGCGGCACCTGTACGCTCTGCGCGAGGGAGCGAGGAGCGAGTGGGCCAGGCCGGCGCAGTGAGTGGCGACGGGGTGAGGGCAGCTCGCACCAGCGCAGGGAGAGGACCAATGGCTGGACTGACCCGAAGAAGTCTGCTGGCGGCGGCCGCGGCCACGGGGGCGGGTCTCGCCATGCCTTCGCGAGCCGACGAAGGTGAGATCCCGCCGAGCTTCTACCGCGTGGCGCGGTTCGGCAAAAAGTGGCTTCTGGCCGCCCCCGGGATGCGCCTCCCTTTCTTCTCGGTCGGGCTGAATCACCTCGACCCGGCCACGCTCCGCTACAACGAGAACATCGACATCTGGCGCGGCAAGTACGGGGGGAGCATGGAGCAGTGGCTCCGGCAGGGCGTGCGTCCCGACCTGACGGCCTGGCGTTTCAACACGGTCGGCTGGGTGCAGGAGGTGGTCACGCGCACGCCGACCAACCACCGGCATTCCCGCAACTTCACGTACCAGGAGTACCAGTGGCTGGGCATGCCCTACTGCCACATGCTCCCCTTCGCCGACTTCCACCAATGGGAGGCCGAGACGCGCCACCCCGACCTGGCTGGCAAGGACTTCGAGCAATGGTGCGATTACGTCGCCCGGGCCCATTGCGCGCAGTTCGCGCGCGACCCCAAGCTGGTCGGCTACTTCTACATCGACTGCCCCACGTGGGCGCACACGCGGCCCGAGAGCGCGTGGAAGGGCCCGCTGTTCGATCCCGAGCGGCTGAAGACGGAGGCCGGGCGCAAGGCCCTCTTCGACCTGGCGACTCGTTACTACAAGGTCACGCACGAAGCGATCCGCCGCTACGATCCGAATCACCTGATCCTGGGCGACCGCTACGAGGGCCGCGCGGACCTGCCCGACGAGGTGCTCCGGGCGGCGACCCCGTACGTGGACGTGTTGAGCTTCCAGCACTTCAGCCCCACGGATCAGATCGTTCGCGACCTGCGGCGGTGGCACGAGCTGACCGGTCGGCCCGTGCTGCTGGCCGACGCGGCGCGGCACCGCCGCTTGCCGGACGGGAGCCGGGGCCACGATCCGGTATGGTACGACGAGACCACCGCGGCGCTTCGCGAGCTACCCGCCGCGATGGGGTTCCATCTCTGCGGGGCCTACTTGCGCAACCGCTGCCGGCAGCGCGGCCTGCGCGACGAGCGCGAGCGGCCCGATCAGCCGGCCATCGACGCCATCACCAAGACGAACCTCAAGACGCTCGACTGGGTCAATCGCCAGCCTCGATCCGGAGAACTCCTGGAGCTGGCCGCACCTGCGTGAGAGCGAGGAAGCCTCGACCGTGCACGAGCCCCCCCGACTTCTGCGACAACCACGATCCCGCGAGAACATGATCATGACCAGCACGCGACGGCAGTTCCTGAAGACGACCCTGGCCGCGGCGGCGGCCTGCACTGCGGGTCGGGCCTGGGCCAGGCCGCAGCCGGCCAAGAAGAAGATCCCGATCGGCCTCCAGCTCTACGCGGTGCGGGGCGAGTTCGCCAGGGACGTGCCCGGCACGATCAAGGCCGTCGCGGGCTTGGGCTACCAGGGCGTCGAATTCTGGGGCTACGCCGGGACGCCCAACGTGTACAAGGACTACAGCGCCAAGCAGCTCCGCTCGATGCTCGACGAGGCGGACCTGAAGTGCTGCGGCATGCACCTGCGCGTCGAGGCCCTGGAGGACGCCCAGCTCGAGACCACGGTCGAGAACAACAAGGTCCTCGGCAACCGGTTCCTCATCGTGGCCGCCGCCAGGAAACAGATGGCCACCGAGGAGTCGATCAAGCAGTTCGCCGCGTTTCTTAACCAGGCGTCCAAGAAGTGCGCCAGCCACGGCATGCGCGTCGGCTACCACGCGCACGGGTTCGATTTCGCCCGAATCGGCGACCGCTTCGCCTGGGACATCCTTTTCAGCCACACCGGGCCGGACGTGGTCATGCAGCTCGACGTGGGCAACTGCCTGTCCGGCGGCGGCGATGCCGTGGCTACGCTCCGCAAGTTCCCGGGACGCACGCTGACCATTCATCTCCGCGAGCACGGCGAAAGGACCCTCACGAGCGAGTACTACCGCGAGGTCTTCCGGCTCTGCGAGGGGCCGTGCAAGACCGAGTGGTACGTCGTGGAGATGGGTGGCCAGGGCGGAGACGGCCTGGATGTGCCGCGCCAGGCCCTGGCCACGCTGAAGAGCCTGGGCATGTAAACCGCCGGGCTAACGATACGTCAACCCGTCCGCCCATTTGAACGATAAGGGGCCCCCCATGTCGAGAGCCCTCTTTCGCCTTGTGTGCGCTGCCCACGCCGTAGCGTTCTGCTGCACCGCGCAGGCAGGACTTCAAGTCACGGCGATCGGTGGGCGGCACGATCCGCCCGAGCCTCGCACGCCCATCCGCCAGACCGACGCCAACCTGGGCGGGAGCACCAGCGTGCGCAACACCGACGCCGAGCACCTCATCTGGAAGGAGCAGGGTTACTACCAGCGCAACCGCGACCTGGGACAGGTGTTCACGCCGCCGAAGGACTTCCGCATCGACGCCATCGTGCTCCGCACCGGGCCTTCGCAGAGCGCGGTCAAGGCGGGCGCGCCGGGCGCCGAGGTGTTCGTCCAGTTCTTCGAGGTCGCCGGCCAGCCGCGGATCAACGACAACGGCACCCCGCCCGGCACCGAGGCCCGACACGGCTTCTCCACCAACCACCGTTGCGACGATTACCTCGACGGGGTCGAGTACCGCTCGATCCGCGTGGTCCGGGGCGGGAGGTTCCCCGATCTTCCTCCCACCCGCGACCCGCGCGGCGAGCCCACGGGGAGCGACGAGGGCAAGCTTCACTACTTGCGATGGGACCTGACCGGCGAGGACGAGTTGGCTTTCGAGCGCGGCAAGCGATATGCCTTCATGGTCGGGCTTGCCGAGCCCGGGCCCGAACGGGCGTTTACCCTGGCTAACCGCAACTCGGCGGGCGCCGAGGACCCGCCCCGCCTAGCCGACGAGCACGACCGATACGGCGGCGGTTGGGCCCTGCGCCGCGAGGGGGACGGGACGCTTCCGCCTACGATGACCGGTAGGGCCGCCCCGCCGGCCAATCCCGCCATGCGCAGGAGGCTGATCCGCGAGTCGCTGTTCGCCGCACCGCCCGGCCGCTTCGAGCTGAAGCCGACGACCGAGGGCTACCCCGACGTCGACACCTACCGCGACCTGGAATTCTACATCGAGGTGCACGCCGACCCGGACCAGGAGGCTGCCTCGGAGGATCGGAGTTGCGAAACGCCGTCGCAAGAGGACGCCGGGCTGCTCGAGGTTCACGGCCGCGGTGTCGAAGGAAAAGCACCTTACGACGGAGGCGGCAGCGTGCGATTCAGGGAGTTCTCCATGCCCGTCCAGGTAGTCCATTACGCGGGCGGCGATTCCCTGACGCTGCCGTTCGCGATCGAGTACGAGGTGCTGGAGGCGGCGCCGATCGTGCTCACCTCGCGCATGGGCACGGAGTACTGGAAGCTCTACCAGTACGACCGCGAGGCGCTCGCCGCCGTGTACACGGACCAAAGGATCGACCTCTCGAAGACCGGCACGCACACCGCCGAATCGCAAAAGGCCCGGTTCGGCTCCCGCTACGGCCCGCCGCCGAAGCCCGGCCTGGCTGCCCTGCGCGGGCATTACTACCTGCTTATCGATCCGCTCGACGGCAAGGGATATCTCGACGTCGTGGATCCGCCGCCCGTGTTCGAGCTGGCCGAGACGGCCCGGAAACTGACGTTCACGCTGGCGGATCTCTCCGATTTCTCGCTGGCGGTCGACGAGGTGCAGTCCACCTGGCAGCCGGGCGGTCCGCTGCGCGTGAAGCTGGTGGTGAAAGACGCGGGCGGGCGCGCGTTTCCGGTGGTCAACGCCCCGACGGTCGTTACCGTCGGAGACCGGAAGATCGCGCTGGCCACGCAGTGGGGCCCGCGGAGCGAGCCGACCGGGTGGCTGGTGGGCCGGCTGCCGGAAGCCATGGCCGACCGGATCGCGCTCCGCGCCAGCGTGGCGCTCCAGACCCCCGAGGGGATCGCCAGGCGGACCGTGGATGCGGCGCTCGACTGGGGGAAGGGCCGCGTTTCCGAGGAGGCGTTCGCTGCGTCGCAGCGAGGCTACACGCTGCCGCGCGACGCGTCGGGCACCGTGCGCGAGACCAGGGCAATCTGGGCCTCGACCACCGACATTTCCACGCCCGAGCGCATCGGGCTTCTCGTCAAGCAGGGCACGCGGGCCCGGCTCAACGTGATCATCCCCGATGTGTTCGTGCGCAACCGTTTCATGGCACGCAGCAAGGTCATGCCCTGGGCCAAGGAGGCGGGGGACGACGTCGATCCCCTCGGCCATCTGATCGAAAAGGCCCATGCGGCCGGGCTGGAGGTCCATCCGTGGTTCTGCGTCTCGTATCGCGATCCGCAGTTCTGCGCGGCCTTCGCCGAGCACTATGGCGAGGACGTGCGGATGATCGACGCCGACGGCGAGGTGGTCCCCTTGAGCGCCGACGTGCACCGGCCGGCCTATCGCAAGTTCATCACGGACTTGATGGTCGGCGTTGCCCGCGATTACCCCGTGGACGGCATCCACTTGGACTACATCCGCACCAAGGGCCGGTGCTTCTGTCCCGACTGCCGCCGCGAGTTCGAGAAGCGGTATGGCAAGCCGCTCGCCGAGGCGAGCGAGGACGACTGGATCGGGTGGCAGCGCCAGGCGATCGGAGAGATCGTCTGCAAGACGGCCGAGGGCGTGCGCCGCGTGCGGCCGGAGGCGACGATGTCGGCGGCCGTGTTCGTGAGCCTCCAGGGTGGGGCCCTTCAGGGGCAGGATCCGGCCGCCTGGGCCCGGCAGGGCTGGATGGACCTGATCATCCCCATGGACTACAAGATGCAAACGCTCGAGGTCCGCTACAACGAGCGGCGTTTCCTCGATGCCCTCGACGACGATTCGAAGCTCGTCTCAGGGCTTTCGCTCTACATGCGGTCGGGCAATCGGGTAATGTCCCGGCCTGCGGAGCTGGTCCGCGAGCAGATCGAGGAAGTCCGACGCCTGGGCATCCGCGGCTACTGCCTGTTCGTCCACGAGCGCCTGAGCGAGGAGCAGATCCGCATGCTCCGCGACGAGGTCAACCGCGAGCCCGCCCGGCCTCACTTCCGCTCGACCGCCCCGGCGAGCGGGCAGTGATCGACGGACGGCGCAGCGAAGTTGCGGAATTCCTCAGCGCGACCGAGCCCCGGACACGGTGCGACGCACCCTTGTTACCCCGGCGTCCGGCGTCCTGGGGGGCCGCGCAATGCCGCCGACTTGGATTTGCTTTCGCCCCCTGCGCGGAGTATCGTGGGGGGTGCTTGCGCACATTTCATGGCCCGGGAGCGCCGGTTTCTCGGCTCCCGGCCGACCCGCTTCGGAGGAAACCACGATGCATGCTCCCTGGACACGCGCTCGAACCGTCCCAGCCTCGGGCCGTGCTTGGCCGCGAGCCGCCGCCTTCGCCATCGCCGCGGCCGCGTCGACCCTTGCGTGGGTGGAGGCTGCTGCGGTCGGCGCAGAGCCCGACGCGGTGCCGGCCCCGCGACCGAACATCCTTCTCGTCTACTGCGACGACCACGCCTACCAGGCGATCAGCGCGTATCAGTCGGTCAGCGCGTATGGGCTCAAACTGAACGAGACGCCGAACATCGACCGCCTCGCGCGTGAGGGGATGCGGTTCGACAACTGCTTCGTGACCAACTCCATCTGCGGTCCGTGCCGGGCCGTGGTGCAGACCGGCAAGTACAGCCACCTGAACGGCTTCTTCTGCAACGGCGACCGCTTCGACGGCACGCAGCAGACCTTCCCCAAGCTCCTGCAGAGGGCCGGCTACCAGACCGCGGTGGTCGGCAAGTGGCATCTCGGCCACCACATGGAGCCCCAGGGCTACGACTTCCATCACATCCTCATCGGCCAGGGGCCGTACTACAACCCGCCGATGATCCGCAACGGCGAGCGGGTCCAGCACACCGGCTATACCACGACGATCATCACCGACATCGCCCTGGACTGGCTCAAGACCAAGCGCGACCCGGACCGGCCGTTCATGCTCATGTACCAGCACAAGGCCCCGCACCGCGAGTGGGAGCCGGGACCCAAGTGGCTGACCAAGTACGACGAGGTCGAGATCCCCGAGCCCGACACGCTCTTCGACGACTACCAGGGCCGCGGCACGGCTGCCAAGACCCAGGATATGACCATCGCCAAGACGATGAACGACCGCGACCTGAAGCTGGTCGCCCCGCGCAACCTCACCGACGAGCAGCGCAAGGCCTGGGACGCGGCGTACGAGCCAAAGAACGAGGCGTTTCGCGAAGCCAACCTCCAGGGCAGGGACCTCGTGCGGTGGAAGTACCAGCGCTACATGAAGGACTACCTGCGGTGCATCGCCGCCGTGGACGACAACCTGGGACGCGTGCTGGACTACCTCGACGAAAGCGGGCTGGCGAACAGCACCGTGGTGATCTACACCTCGGACCAGGGGTTCTACCTCGGCGAGCACGGCTGGTTCGACAAGCGATTCATCTACGAGGAGTCGCTCCGCACGCCGCTGATCGTCCGATGGCCGGGCGTGGTCAAGCCCGGCAGCACTAGCGCGGACATCGTCTCGAACCTCGACCTCGCCGAGACCTTCCTCGATCTGGCCGGGACCGACGTGCCCGACGACATGCAGGGCCGCAGCCTCGTGCCGCTCCTGAAGGGCAGTCCCCCGGCCGACTGGCGCCAGGCGCTCTACTTCCATTACTACGAGTTCCCGGGGGCGCACAGCGTGCGGCGCCACTACGGCGTGGCCGACGGGCGCTACAAGCTGATGCACTTCTACCCCCATCCCTGGGACGCCAGTCCGATCGACGAGTGGGAGCTCTACGACCTGAAGACCGATCCCAAGGAGCTCAGAAGCGTCTATGGCCAGGCCAAGTACGCCGACGTCCAGAAGCGTCTGGCGGCCGAGCTCGCCCGGCTCCGCAAGCAGCTCAAGGTGCCGGAGGAGGACCCGCCTCAAACCGCGCGGGGGCCACGGAAGAAGCGCGGGAAGAAGTGACGACAGCTTCAAGGCAGGCTTCCGAGGTCTCCGAGACTTCGGAAGTCTAGGTGTCAATCCTCCTACACGTCGCAGATCTCAATCGCCTGCTTCAACGACGCCAGCGGGTCGGGGCCGGCGGGAATGAACTCCTGGGCGACCCAGCCCTCAAAACCCGTGTCGGCGATCGCCCGCATCACGGCCGGGTAGTAGATCTCCTGGGTCTGGTCGATCTCGTGACGGCCCGGCACGCCGCCCGTGTGGAAGTGGGCGATGCACTCGATGTTCTTGGTGATCGTGGAGATCAGGTCGCCCTCCATGATCTGCATGTGGTAGATGTCGTAGAGCAGCTTGAAGCGGTCGGAGCCGACCCGCTTGCACAGCTCCACGCCCCAGGCGGTGTGGTCGCACTGATAGTCCTTGTGGTTGACCTTGCTGTTGAGCAGCTCCATCACCAGGTTGACCTTCTTCTGCTCGCAGAGCTTCATCAATCGCTTCAGGCCCAGGGCGCAGTTCTCCAGGCCCTGCTCGTCGTCCAGGCCGTCGCGGTTGCCCGACATGCAGATCACGTTGGGCATGCCCGCCTCGGCCGCCTTGGGGATCAGCTCCTCGAAGCCCTCGACGAGCTTGTCGTGCAGCTCGACGCGGTTGAATCCCTTGGCAATGCCCATGCCCGCCCCGGTGGCCATGGCGCAAGTGAGGTCGTACTTCTTCAGCATGGGCCAGTCCTTGGGGCCGACCAGGTCGATGGAGGTGATGCCCATCCCCTTAGCCGCCTTGCACAGCTCCTCCAGCGGGACCTTGTTGTAGCACCAGCGGCAGACCGAGTGGTTGATACGCCCCTTAAGCTTGGCCGCCGGCTCATCGGCCGCGCAGGCACCGGCTCCAAGCGTAGCAGCCGCCGCAGCCGCGCCGCCGGCAGTCAGGGTCTTCAAGGCATCGCGCCGCGAGACGGGCATGGTCATGGGGTATTCCTCGCTGGGAAGTGAAATGTGGAGTGGGCCGACACCTGGCCCATCGAGCTATCGTAACCCGCCCAGAGGCCTCGTCAAGCTGCCGCTGCGCGGCGAGTTGTCGTGACCCCGAGTTGCTCAGACTCAACATCCTCGGCATCCACCACACAACCTACGCTCCAGTCCTCAAACAAGCGGATGCCCGGCGTCAACTCACCGCGGGTTCTGGGGGACGGGTGCGGCGCAGGGTCGGCGGCCGGCGCGGGGGGCGTCGGGGAGGAGGGTTCGGGAAGCAACGGGGAAGAAACGGGGACAGGTCCAGTTATTGACAAGTTGGGGCATATCTGCATGATGGGGACATGCCTGGAACAGCACGAGCGGCGCCGGGCGGGATGGTCTGCCACGTCATCCATCGTGGCGTGGGGAGGCAGACGTTGTTCTTCGGCGACGATGACGACCTTGTGTTCAAGCGCGTCGTCGCCGACGAACCGGAGACGGAAGCGGAACTTGGGGCCTTGCGGCGATGCTGCCACCGCGGCTCGCCTTACGGCAGTAGGGATTGGGTCGACAAGACGGTCAAAGAACTTGGCATGGAGGCAACGATACGCCCGCCCTGCAGACCCAAGCGACGGTAAACTGGACCGGTCCCCGTTTCCAAAGTTCGCCAACTACAGCCGCGTGTTCGATACCGCCAAGCTGCCCTTGTACAGCCACAACATCTGCGAGAAGGTCTATGCCCCGATGCTCGGCAATGCAACCAATCTCATCCGTAAGCGGGGCGAACTTGTCAGCGATCTTTTGGGGCATCCCAAGCCCGCGGCATGGAAGGAGATCCTGGCGGAGGGCCGTGAGCAACGGCTGCCGATCCTGCCCGGGGGGCTGAATGTTTACTACTTAGGCGCACGCAACAAAGATGGCATGTTGCCGGGTTTGAGCCGGGTCAGCATGCCGGTTTCCCAGTGAAAAGGAGTCCCCTATGAAGAAGCAGAAGAGAACGCATCACCCGTTGAGAGCAGCCGCGTGGTGGCCGGTGCTGCTGTGCCTGTGCGCGGCGACCGCCCATGCCGAGGAGTCCGTGACCTGGCAGGCGCTGGGCGATTTCGAGGATATCGAAACCGCCGAGGTCCCATACGACAGGGACACCTGGCACATAGCGCTGGCAATCGATCCGGCCGAGATGAACAACAGCGACCCGTTGCGCAGCAGCGAGGACGGCAGCGCCTACGAGCACAGCGTGGACGGAACCGTTTCGGGCGAGCGGAAGAAGTGGCACAAGATTACGATCGGCTTCACCGGCCCGGACACCAGCGAGACGGCCGATCCCAACCCCTTTACCGATTACCGGCTGGACGTCGAGTTCACCCACGGTTCGACAACTTGCACCGTTCCCGGCTACTACGCGGCCGACGGCATGGCCGCCCGGACCGGGGCATCGGCGGGCAACGTGTGGCTGGTGCACTTTGCGCCGGACCAGGCCGGCACCTGGACGTGGAAGGCCTCTTTCACTACGGGGAAGAACGTTGCGCAGAACGGCGCCGGCGCGTCGGCCGGGTTCTTCGACCAGAAGACCGGGTCCTTCACCGTCGCCGAGACGGACAAGCAAGGGCGCGACATGCGGGCGAGGGGCATGCTCCGCTACGTGGGCAAACACTACCTGCAGTTCGCAGAGACCGGCGAGTGCTTCCTGAAACAGGGCGCCGACTCGCCCGAGAATTTCCTCGCCTACGGCGACTTCGATGGAAGCTTCAAGGATGACGGGATACTTGACAAGTACATCAAGGAGTGGGGCCCTCACATCAGGGACTGGCGCACGGGCGATCCGACCTGGTCCGGCGGAAAGGGCAAAGGGATCATCGGCGCGATCAACTACCTCGCCTCCGAGGGCATGAACGCCTTCTCGTTTCTGACCATGAACATCAACGGGGACGATCGCAACGTCTTTCCATACCTCGACTACAACGAGCGGTTTCGCATGGACTGTTCGCGCCTGGCGCAGTGGGAAATGGTGTTCGAGCATGCCACGCGAATGGGCATGTTCCTGCATTTCAAGACGCAGGAGACCGAGAACGAACTGCTGCTGGACAACGGTAACCTCGGACCGCAGCGCAAGCTCTACTACCGCGAGCTGATCGCGCGCTTCGCGCACCATCCGGCGCTGAACTGGAACCTCGGCGAGGAGATCAACGATGCGTCGACCGCCCAGAAGAAAGCCTGGGCGAAGTACTTCTGGGATCACGATCCGTATCGCCATCATATCGTGATCCACAACATGCACGACCCGCACTACGACCTGCTGGGACCCGATTCCCATCTCACGGGCTTGTCGCTTCAGACGATGAAGGTGGATTTCCGGACGGTCCACGACAGAGTCCTGGACTACATCAGGCGGTCGGCGGCCAGCGGCAAGCCCTGGGCGGTGGCATGCGACGAGCCGGGTGAAGCGCATAGCGGGCTGCGGCCCGATGACAACGCCGGCAGTTCCCACACGGACGGCCGCAAGAATGCCCTCTGGGGTACGCTGATGGCCGGCGGCTGGGGCAACGAGTGGTTCTTCGGCGTGAGTTACCCTCAGTCGGATGTGTGGTGCCAGGACTTCCGAAGCCGGGACCAGTGGTGGGACTACTGCCGGTATGCCCTTGCGTTCTTCAACGACAACAAGCTGCCGGTTGCGGAGATGACCAACAACAACGATCTCAGTTCAGCCCACGGCGACTACTGCTTCTTCAAGCAGGGCGAGGTGTACGTAGTGTACCTCAAAAAGGGGGGCGCCACCGAACTCGACCTGTCCGGCGTCGACGGAACCTTCTCGGTTGAGTGGTACGATCCGCGCCAGGGCGGAGCGCTGAGGCAGGGCAGCGTGAGCAGCGTGGCGGGTGGGAAGAAGGTCAACCTGGGCACGCCGCCGGACAACCCCGACAGCGACTGGGCGATTCTCGTCAGGAAGTCCTGAACCGGCGCTACACCTTGCGGCACCGGCGCCGAGTCACGATGCCGGCGAGCCCGACCAGGCAAGGCAACGACAGGGTAGTCGGTTCGGGGATGACGGTTGCTCCGGAGAGCACGTCCTCGCAGGTAGTGGCCACACGGAGCTCGTCGGCGGCGAAGAGGGGCTCACCGTTGAAGTGGTTGCCAACGGTCAGTTTCAGCCCATTTGCCGCTCTTGCGGCAGAGTCGACCAGCGGCCGCAATTTCGTTTCTGCCGCTCGCCGAATTCAAACCTGTCACAGGTGTCCTGGTCCAACGACCCTTGACAACCACATCAGCGCACAGACGAACCCCGAGAAAGGGCGTCCAAACGGCGGCCGACTGGCCGGGAGGTGGCCCGACCGGTGAACCGTTTCACGGTCAGTCAAGTTGATCCTTGACAACTCGGACGGGTGAACAGCGGTCGCTCGGGTGCCACTGGCTGCTTGTCAGCCAGTGCTTCTTCTGGGACCGGCTACTCGTC
>CAYSUS010000040.1:65736-67014 GCA_964434165.1 uncultured Pirellulales bacterium | reverse complement strand
ATCTTCGCGTACTCCCCCAATCCAGGGAAGACCAGTTTTGAGACAAAGCCTAGGATTTCGAGTTGCGTATTTCGGATCTGGGATTCCCGGATTTCCCATCCTCGCCCGACGCGCGGCCGCTAGAACCACGCCGCGGTGAACCCGCCGTCCACGTTGACGTGCGTTCCGGTGATGAAGCTTCCGGCCGCCGGGGCCACGAGCAGCAACAGCGCGCCGATCAGCTCGTCGGGCTCTCCGTAGCGATTCATCGGCGTGCCCCGCATGATGCTCTCGACCCGCTCTTCGTCGAGGAGCTTGCGGTTCTGCTCAGCGGGGAAGAACCCGGGACAGATGCAGTTGCAGCGGACGCCTTGGGGGGCGAGGTCCTGGGCGACGTTCCTCGTCAGGTTCAGTACGCCCGCCTTGGACGCGGCATAGCCGAACACCCGCGAGAGCGGCAGGTGTGAGGTGACGCTGCCGATGTTGACGATGGCCCCGCCGCCGGCCTCGGCCATGTGCGCGCCGAAGACCTGACACGCCACGAACACGGCCTTGAGGTTGATGGCCATGACGCGGTCCCACTGCTCCTCGGGATGCTCGAGGAAGGGGCTGCCGTGGTTTACGCCCGCCGAGTTGACGAGGATGTCCACGCGTCCGGCGGTCTTCTTCGATTCCTCCAGGGCCTGCTCGATCGACTCGCGCGAGGTCACGTCGATGAGCGAGTAGCTCGCCATGCCGCCGAGGGATTGCAGCTCTTCGACGCGGGTGCGGCAGGCCTCGGAGGTCAAGTCGGCCACGACCACGTGGGCGCCCGCCTGGACCAGGCCGCGGCACAAGGCGCCGCCGAGCACACCGGCCCCGCCGATGACCACGGCCACCCGGCCGTCCAGGCCGAACATCTGCTGCAGGTACTTCTCAGACACAGTTCGCTCCGTTGAGTTGGCTTCTTACTGCGGCGGCTTGCGCTCTTGCAGCCACTCGGTGTGGAAGAACTCGCCGCGCGGCTTGTCCACGCGCTCGTAGGTGTGGGCGCCGAAGTAGTCCCGCTGGGCCTGCAGCAGGTTGGCGGGCAGACGCGGGCTGCGGTAGCTGTCGTAGTAGGCCAGGGCGGTCATGAAGGCCGGCACCGGGATGCCCAGATTGGCGGCCGTGACCACGACGTTGCGCCAGGCTTCCTGCCCCTTTTCCACCGCCTCGCGGAAATACGGGGCCAACAGCAGGTTCTCCAGGTTCGGATCGGCGTCGAAGGCCTCCTTGATCCGCTCCAGGAACACCGCGCGGATGATGCAGCCGCCGCGC
>CAYSUS010000040.1:13179-65726 GCA_964434165.1 uncultured Pirellulales bacterium | reverse complement strand
GATCTCGCCAAATTTCAGCGGCCAGTCGTGCTCCTTGGCCGCGTACTGCATCTGCACGTAGCCCTGGGCGTAGCTGCAGATCTTTGAGGCGTAAAGAGCACGCCGGACCTGCTCGACGAAGTCCTTCTTGTCTCCCTCGTACTTGCCGGCCGGGCCGGTGAGCACGTCGCTGGCACGGCCCCGGGCCTCCTTCATGGCCGAGAGGCCCCGGGCGTACACGGCCATGGTCACCAGCGTGCTGGGCACGCCCAGGTCCAACGCGAGCTGGCTCATCCATTTACCCGTGCCCTTGGCCCCGGCCGTGTCGAGGATCATGTCCACCAGGTCGCTGCCGGTCTGCTTGTCCTTGACGCTGAAGATGTCGCGGGTGATGTCGATCAGGTAGCTGTCCAGGTCGCCGCGGTTCCACTCGGCGAAGACGTCGTACAGTTCCTCGTTGGACAGGCCCAGGGCGTGCTTGAGCATCCAGTACGCCTCGCAGATGAGTTGCATGTCGCCGTACTCGATGCCGTTGTGGACCATTTTCACGTAGTGGCCGGCGCCGCGGGGCCCGATCCACTCGCAACACGGGATGTCGGCGTTGGGCCCAACCTTGGCCGCGATGGCCTTGAAGATCGGCTCGACCAGCGGCCAGGCCTTCTCGCTCCCGCCCGGCATGATGCTGGGGCCCTTCAGCGCCCCCTCCTCGCCGCCGGAGACGCCCGTGCCGATGTACAACAGGCCCTTCGACTCGACGTACGACGTGCGGCGCTCGGTGTCGGCGAAGTGCGTGTTGCCGCCGTCGATGATCACGTCGCCCGCGTCCAAGAGCGGGATCAGCCTGTCGATGAACTCATCGACGGCCGGGCCCGCCTTGACCATGAGCATGACCTTGCGGGGCCGGGCGAGCTTGCCGACCAGCTCTTCCAACGAGTGGCACCCGACGATGTTCTTGCCCTGGGCCCTGCCGGCGAGGAAGTCGTCGACCTTGCTCACGGTACGGTTGAACACGGCTGCGCTGTAGCCCCGGCTCTCGATGTTCAGGACGAGGTTCTCGCCCATCACGGCCAGGCCGATCAGTCCGAAGTCGCATTGCTCTGCCATGGTTGGTTTCGCTTTCGTATCGAATCCGGTTGTTGGCAACGTCAGGCGTTGGCGTTGAAGCCCGAAGCGTCAGCGAGGGACTCAGTGTACAAGCCCGAAGCACGAGTAAGAAAACACCGGTTTGCCGTGATCCCCTCGCGGACGCTTCGGGCTTCTAGGCGAGGGGAGGCGGCGATGGGGACTACGCGTCCACCGGCCAGGGCGGCCGCTCGGGCAGGTAGCTGTCGAACTCGTCCAGGAGGGCCTGCTGATAGGCCAGGTCAAAGGTGCCCGACAGGAACCGCTCGATGCCCTCCTCGTAAAACCGCTTCCAGCTCGCCTCTTCATTGCCGGGGTTGATGGGGAAGAACAGCGTGTGGTTCGCCTGGGCGGCCTTGTAGTCGCCTGGCGCGTCGCCGATCATCAGGGCCTTGCCCACTCCGTACTTCGCCGCCACGGCGAGCGACTCCTTCTTGGTGCCGATCTCCTGGCCGCAGATCGCGACCACGTACTGCGTGAGGTCGTGCTCCTCCCACTCGCGGACCAAGGCCTCCTGCGGCGTCGCCGAGACCACCAGGGCGTCGGCCTTGCCCTGGAGTTTCTGGAGGCTCTCGCGCACGAAGGGGAACGGCGGCACGCCCCGCACCATGCCGGCGACCGACGCGTTGACCGCCTTGGACCAGGCCAGCGTCTTCTTCAGGTCGGCATCGCCGTCGGCCGCCACCTTCGCCTCCAGCGCCGGGTTGCCGAGCTTGGTCTCCTCCCTGATCCACGCGCGGAGCGACTCGGGGATCTCGATCTTCACGCCCCGGGCTTTCACTTCGGGGCGCCTCCGGAGCCACTCCAGGGCCTCGACCAGGGCGGGAAAGCGGTTCACCCCCCGGCTCTTCGAGTAGAGATTGACGAACTCGGCGGCTTCCCGGGCGTACTTGCTCACGCCCTGGAGCTCCCAGTGATTGATGATGTTGGGAATGAAGCACTCCTTGTGCTTCAGCTCCATCGTGTCGAAGGCGCAGCCGTCGGAATCGATGCCGACGAGGAACTCGTGCTTGGGGGTCAGGTCAAACATGGCGTTGTCGCGGGGGTGGTTCTCGAGGTGCGCCGGTCATGGCGAAGGGGACAGCCCTACTTCCGGTCCGCCTGGGGAACGTACTTCGGCAGCGTCTGCGCCGCGTAGATCGGCTCGAAGCGGGTGAGGCGCTGGCGCCCGTCGATCATCGGCAGCGTGAGCATGTCGTCGCCGATCAGCGGCCGGGCGTAGCGCATAAAGGCGTCGGTCACGTCGCAGCCATCCGGCGCGATCCACTCGGCGGGGAACGCACGCTCGCTATTGGCCACTTCGGGCAGAGGGACCTTGTCGTAGTAGACGCTGTAGATTGAGCCCGGGCTGCGGAGCGTGGTGGCCATGAAGCCGCTCTCGCCGCCCGCGGCCAGCTGCAGGGCCTTTTGCCCCACGTGGTACGCTTCGTCGAGGTCCACGGTCGAGGCGTAGGCCATCGAGTGGCGCTGGTCCGTGCCCGCGACGTTTCCCCGCGCCGCGCCCTTGGCGGCAAGCCCCACGCGGTTGAGGTAATTCACCAGGGCCTGGGCCACCGACACCGCGGCCGAGCCGTACGACTTGTGCCCGAACGAGTCGCGCACGTCGGCCGCCTGGAGAAAGGCTTTCACCTCGGGCAGGTCGAAAACCTTGGTCTCGGGCAGCCCGCCCACGTCGAAGCCCTCGCTCACCACGACCATGGCGCGGCCGTGCTCGCGAAGCACGTCGTTCACCTGGTCGGCCACCTGCTCGGGCGTGCAGGAGCTCTCGGCCAGGTAAATCAGCAGCGGCAAGTGGCGCTCGGGGTCGGCCAGGCGGGCAGCGGCGGGGATGAAGCCGATCTTGCGCCCCATGGCCTGCATCACGAGGACGGGATCGGCCGGGCACGAGCCGCCGTTTTCCTCGTTGGCGTTCTGCACCATGTGCATCCAGTACTTGGCCGCCGAACCGTAGCCAGGCGTGTGGTCGATCAGCTTGAACTGGCTGTCGCCCACGTCGTTGTCGATCGTCTTGGGCACGCCCACGGCCACGAGGTCCAGGCCGCGCTGATGCGCGAGCTGGGCGATCTTGTTGGCCGTGTCCATCGAGTCATTGCCGCCAATGTACAGGAAGTACCCCACCTGGTGGGCCTTGAAGACCTCGATCACCCGGTCGAAGTCCTCAGTCTGGGCCTCCTTGAGTTTGTAGCGGCACGTGCCAATTGACCCGGCCACCGGCGTGGTGCGCAGCAGGGCCACCTCCTCGGGGGGCTGGGAGGTGAGGTCGAGCAACTCCTCCTTGAGCACCCCCTCGATCCCGTGGCGGGCGCCGAAAACGGTGCCGATGGCGTCGAACTCGCGGGCGGCCTCAATGATGCCCCGCAGGCTGCTGTTGATCACGCAGGTGGGCCCGCCGCTCTGGGCCACCACCAGGTTCCTTGGACTGCTCATGGTTTGCCGCGGGACTGCTGACCTATCCGGGAGGGCGTCGCCGAAAAACCCGGATTCTAGCCGGAGCGGAGCCGGTCAGCAATCGTCCGGCCCGCGAGAAGCGATGCGAGCCGGCGGCAAGACGGCGCTGTTCGAACCGGGCCGGCAAGGCCCGGCTCGGCATCCAAGGGGTCAGCCTCGCTCGGACACCCGGCCGCACGTGCCGATCAGCCGGATCAGGCTGCGGCGGATGCCGGTGGCGTTCTGGGGCTGGTGGGCCTCGTGACAGACGCGCTTGGCCAGGGCGCTGACCGCACGATGCCCGGCGGCCCGACTCTGTTCGGCCAGGGCCTCGGACTCGCGCGCCACGCCGGACCAGTCCTCCTCGATGGCGGTTTGGACGAGTGCATCGAGGTGAGAGAGCAGCGCGTCGGCCGCGCGGTCAATGCGGATCTGGTTGGCCGAAATCCGAGTGCAGGCTGCGGCGGGGTCGTGAATCTCAGGGCTTGGCATGGCTTCGCTCTCGTTGGTGGATGGGGGAAGCCGCATGCATGATTAGGGGGGCTTCCGGCGGGTGGTTTGGCCTCGGCATTGCGGGACCGTGCTCGCTTCCTCTGCAACCATAGAACACGCCGGGTGAGCGCGCAGCCGCCCTGGCCACATCAAGCGGCCTTGCGGCGTTCTCCTGCCGGTCGGCCCCGGGCCCGGCATCGAGCCAGTTGGGTCACCAGCAGGCTGACCGCTTGGTGCGCGGCTTCCTCCCGGCATTCCTCGGGCAGTTGCCCC
The DNA here is from genome assembly GCA_964434165.1 of uncultured Pirellulales bacterium. Taxonomy (GTDB): domain Bacteria; phylum Planctomycetota; class Planctomycetia; order Pirellulales; family Thermoguttaceae; genus CAYSUS01. Next base: position 61,433 of record CAYSUS010000040.1, on the reverse strand, counting down.
GAGCGGACCAGCGCCGCGGCCTGCCGCTGCACCGGCAGGACGGCCCTGGCCCAGGCGTAGCCGCGGGCCTGGTCGAGGGTCATGTCTCCCAGGCCGGGCCACATGGTCCGAGCGGCTTCGGCGCGGCAGTGCGCGGCGATGCGCCTTGCCGTTCGGTCCAGGTCGCCCCGCCACCGCCAAACGATCGCCCGCATCACACGCCGCATCTGAACCATCCGTGGATCCCTTTCCCGGGGGGTATGGTTAAGCTCTCTCGGGGCATGCTCCGGAAGCATCTAGCAACAGTATCGGCATGGGACGGCAACCACGGGAGGGAGAAGCTGCCAAGTGCAAGGCCGTGCCGGCGAGGCCGGAGGGAAGCGAGTGCGCCGAGCATTGGTCGAACAACGGGCGCGCGGGCAAGCCCGCCGCCTCAATGGATCATGGAGTAGCTCAGCCCTACGGCGTCTGAAGCCAGCCCGTGGTCTCCATGAAGTTGTAGAGCCAGGGGTTGGTCCACGGGTTCCACGTGGGGTAGGCGACCGACATGGTCGAGAGCGCGAGGAAGATGATCGCCAGACCGCGGGTGCACCGCCACCGGGACATCCAGTCCGCGGCCGGGATCATTCCGACCAGCCACAGCGGAGCGAACCAGAACATCCATCGGAAACCGGCCGACATGCCGCCATAGTTCATCTCGGTGACGATCAGGAGGTAGAAGACGAGGCAAACCACTGAGGTGACGGCGATCAGCACGGCCATCCAGCGGAGCCGCGGGTCCTGGGGCCGAACGAGCCAGATGCCCAGCCCCACGATGGTCAGGAACCACACGGGCGTGAGGGAGAAGATACCGTGGTGTCCGATCAACGAATGAAAGACGTAGGTCGTGCGCGACGTTTCCCCCTCGTCGATGCCCGACGGATTCGCCCAGTAGCTCTCCAGCACGCGCTCGCCGCGCCGGTACTCGTATTCGTACCAGTTCTCATCGGTCACCGCGGTCTTGGTCGCGTAGGCCGGTTTGAGCGTCCCATGGGCGATCCAGTTCGTGCCGAGCGAGGCGGCGACCACGACCAGCGCGGCTGGCGTGTAGATGGCCAGGGTCCGCAGCGGGGCTTTCCAGAGCAGGCCCAGGGACACCAGGCCGAAGAACGCAAGGGCCGGCAGCTCGTTGGCCGCGGCAAAGGCCCCGAACAAGCCGGCGAGGACGAAATGGTGCCATCGCTTGTCGTTGTCGAGCCAGACGGGCACGGCCGCCGCCAGGGCGATCATCGCGCTGACCGCGCCGACGAGGTGGTTGTTCAGCACGACGGCAAAGGTCGTCAGCAGCGTCCCGAAGACCCCGGCCGCCACCACGAACATCCGGCCCCAGTCGGTCGTGCCGAACCGGTCCGCCAGGTGGGCCAACAGGGCGAAGTAGATCAGCAGCGGGATCACGTTGAACGTGATCAGCATGATTCGGCCGACGAGGTAGGGATGCTCTCCAAGGCTCAGATCGGCGTAGCGATGCAACAGCCAGTACTGGCCGGCCATGATCGTGGGCAGCAAGGGCGGCTTGCTGGAATACAAATGGCCCTCGTCGGGTCCCAGGCCGCCCCGGCCCTGGTCGTCGTGCTTGACCATGTCGATCGTGTCCCAGCCCGGCTCGTCGATGACCTTGTCGATCGCGTATGGGACCCAGCGGTGAGCGGTCTGGCCGTCCACCTCCACGTCGTCGTAAACCCACATCTCCGGTTCGACCAGGGCCCGAATCGTGCACCAGCGGCTGCGGTCGTTCGCGCTGAGGAACGGCCGCACGACGCTCAGCCGGTCGCGGCGATATCGCCTCTTGAAGTCCTCGACGGCCAGCTCGAGCTCCTCGCCGGAGAGCCCCTTTTCAACCAGCGAGCCCGCCTTTTTCTGGACCTCCTTATCGAAGGATTTCAGGCGGCTTCGATATACGTGGAGCATGTCCACCGAGTCCACGGCCAGGACGCGGCCGAGCACCAGACCGGTGCCGGCGAGGATGAGGATCCAGTACAGGCTTCGGCGACGCTCGTTGGATGCGGTGTCGATGGTGCCGTTCATACGCTCTCCGGAGGGCCTTGGCTAGGGTCGGTCGGTGCGGAGGATTCGGTGGGACGCGGGGTCCGCTCGGCGACGGAGTAGAATCGCTTGCCGTTGCTGCCGTGGTAGGCGGTGACCAGCTCGGCGATGAAGCCGATCGACATGAACTGCCCGCCCATCAGCACGAGGCCCACGGAGTAGATCACCAGGGGGCGCTGATGCAGCGGCAGGAGGTCCATGCCGGGGTATAGCTGCGCCACGACCCAGTAGCCCGTCAGATACACCAAGAGCACCGCGCCCAGCAGGAAGCAGAGCAGTCCGAGCGTGCCGAGCACGTGCTGCGGACGCTGGCCGAACCCGGTGAGGAACTTGACCGTCAGAAGGTCGAGGAATCCCTTGACGATGCGAAACACCCCGTACTTGGAGCGGCCGAACTTGCGCGGGCGGTGGTTGACGACCACCTCGCCGACCTTGAACCCGCGGGCCGCGGCGAGCACGGGCACGAAGCGGTGCAGCTCGCCGTAGAGCCGCACCTCGTCGAAGATCTCGCGGCGGTAGCACTTGAAGCCGCAGTTGTGGTCGTGAAGATGCACGCCGGTCAGCCGGCTGACCATCCAGTTGAAGATCCGCGAGGGCCCAACCTTGTGCCACGGATCGTGGCGGACTTGCTTCCACCCGCTGACCACGTCGAGTCCCGTGTCCATCTCGCAGAGGAATTTGGGGATCTCTTGGGGGTCGTCCTGGAGGTCCGCGTCCAGGGTCATGACGAGCTCGCCCCGGGCGTGGGCGAAGCCGGCGTCCAGGGCGGCCGCCTTGCCGAAGTTGCGGCGAAAGCGGACCCCGCGGACCCGCGAGTCCCGCGCGGCGAGGTCGCGGATCACCTGCCACGAGCCGTCCTCGGACCCGTCATCCACGAATACCACGTCGAGATCGTACCCCGCGCTCTGGGCGACCGCACAGATCTCGGCGAAGAGGGCCCCGAGACTCTCGCGCTCGTTGTACACGGGGACGACAATGGAAAGCATGCGTGGCCCTCAGAAGATGCGCTGGGCGGCAACCCGCGCGGCGGCGGAAACCCGCGCCCCTCTCAAATACAGGATACCTGAAATCAACAGCTCCGCCACCAGCCACACCAGGCGGAGGACCAGGGCGCTGACGACCGCCACCACCTCGCCGAAATGGGGCACGAGGAACTGGGCCAGCACGGCTTCGCGCACGATGGCCCCGCCGGGCACGAACGAGACAAACCCAGCCACCAAGGCCAGCGCGACGGCGGCCGTATAGAGGGGCAAGTCGGCCAGCGGGTCGAGGTCGCCGACTCCCATTCCTTCGAGCACCATCCAGAAGCTCGCCCCGAGCACGACCCAGCAGACCGTCATGTAGGCCCAACCGGCCAGGAGCGTGGCCAGGCGAAAACGTGCCAGCTGCTCGCGCAGGTCGGGGTCGTTCCGCCCGATGCCGGCCAGGCGGGCCAGGAACCGGAACACGGGCGGCACGGTGGGCAGGCCCGAGACGACCATCAGTCCGGCCGCGGAGGCCGTCAGCAGGGCCTGTTCATGGTACTGGACGATGAGGACGGCCGCCGCCAGAAAGGCGCCCACCGCCATCATCGTGAGGGTCTCCGGGAACGTACTCACGGCGGCCACGGCCGTGCTTACCCGCCCGCTCCGAATCAGGCCCGCGCGCAGGATCAGCACCATCGCCTTGCCCGGCACGTACTTGCCCAGATGGCTGATGTAATAGGCGCGGATGCTCTCACTCAGGCGCGGGCTCTGTCCGAGCACAAGGAGCAGGTGATGCCAGTACAATGCCGCAGGCAGCAGTCCCACGAGATAGGTGACGCCCGACGCGATCAACCATCCGGGGTGAAAACTCCAGGAGTGCCTGCCCAATTGGGCAAACGCATCGACCAGCGTCTTGCGCACGAACCACAGCACCAGGGCCACGATCGCCACCTTGGCGACGACCACGAGCCACTTCTTCAACGTGCCGGGGCTGGAAGACATGGACGGCGCTGGCGGGAAAGGGGAAGGCGGGACTGCACGGCAGGGTCCCAGCATTCTGCCCTCCCTCGGCGGGAGGTGCAAGGGAAAAAGGCCCGTGCCGCCGCGATACGGATCAGACATCCGTAGTCTCGAAGACTGTCGGATGTCTCCGCAGCCGCTTTACGGAAGCCGCCCGGCCCCGATAGGATCAAGAGTGAGACCCAGGTCAGACTCTCGAGGCCTTCAGGACTTCGGAAGTCCTGCCAGCCCGAGGAGCTTCGCCCCCGGTTGATCACCTGCCTTCCCAATGCAGTTCCCGCCCGGAGCACGCCATGATCACAACCCTTGCCCTGCTCGCGGCCTCGGTGGTGGGCGTGGAGCCCGGGTGGGAGCCCCTGGAGGAGGGCGGCTGGAGGTATCACATCCAACTGGACCCCGAAAACGTCGAGGCGCTTCTCGAAGGAGAGCCCATCGAGAGCGACGTGCCGCCCGAACTGTGGGACCTGCGGAGCTACCGTATCACCGTGGGAGACGAGCCCGTGCCGCGAGAGCCCTTGCCCGACCTGAGCGCTCGACCGCGACGGGGCGCGAGCGGCGATGCCGGCGCGACGGCCGGGGGGAGTGCGCTGCCTTCCCGCAGTCCCTCGGTCGCAGTCCCTCGGACGACGGCGTCCTCGGCCGAGCAGGCCGGCAACGGCCCGCCGGGTGAGGTCCAGGAAGAGAGGCTCGCGCGGCCGCGGCTCGACGACTCCGAGGCCCGCCATGCGCTCGGCGAGCCCGACACGCCGTGGGCCGCCGTGGCCATCGCCTATTCCACGGCGTTCGGCTGTTTCGGCGGGATGCTCTACGCCGCGTGGATCGCCTGGGACTACCGCCGGCGCTATCGGACCTTGTTCGAACGGTTGATCGAGGCGGGCATCAACGCGGAGGCGTGACGCCCTCACGCGGCCTCCGCGCCGCCCGAATCTCCCTCCTCCTCACAGTCCTCTTCCTCCTCGTCGTACTCGTCCCGTTCGTCGTACTCGTCCTCCTCGCCGAAATCCGAGTCCTCATCTTCGAAGTCGTCGGCATCCTCCTCCTCGGATTCCCCATCCTCCTCCTCATCGTCCGACGCCTCCTCCCATTGGAAGTCTGCCTCGTCTTCTTCGTCGTCGGCATCGTACTCGTGTTCGCCGAACTCTTCCTCTTCGGGCGGGTCGTACTCCTCCAGGCCCTCTTCGTCGAGATCGTCGTCCTCCTGGTCGGACAGCTCCTCGTCCGCCGGCTCGTCGGTCACCTCACGGTCTTCGACGATCTCGAAGGGCACGCTGCCTTTGAACTCGCGCTCCGTTTCCGAAACCCGTTCGACTTCATCCTCCCGCGGGCGCTCCCGCTCCACGGTCTCGCGCCAAGCGCGGCGTGAGCCTACCACGCGGCGCGCAGCCGGTTCCGGTTCGGGCGCGGTGTGGACCGGGGGGTCGGCCTCCGCGGCAATGCGCCTTTGCGGACGCTTGCGCTCGCCGGACCGGCCGAGGACGACTGCCGCAGGCTCGATGTCGGAGCAGTTCGGAAGCTCGGCCACGGTCGCGTCGGACGATCGGAACAGCTCGGCGATGTGGTCGTGGCAGGTGAACAGCAGAAGCTGGTGACCCGCCTGGGCGAACTCCCGCAGCGCCTCGGCCGCCGCCGCCGCTCGTGATGAATCGAAGTTGACCAGGACGTCGTCGAGGATCATGGGCAGGTGGACGCCACGGCGCGCGTAGGTCCCCGCCAACGCCAGGCGGAGGCTCAGGAAGAGCTGCTCGCGGGTGCCGTGGCTGAGCCGCTCCACGGGATACGTTCGGCCGTCGGCGTCGTCCACGCGCAGGACGTCTTCGTCGATGGGCGTCCAAATCCGTGCGTAGCGGCCGCCGGTGAATCGATGCAGGTATCCGGACGCCTCCTGCAAGGTCTCTGGCTGGCGGTCGCGCTCGTAGGTGCTTCGCACCGATTCCAGCAGGCGGCTGGTCAGGGCCAGCACCTGCCAGCGGCGCTTGGCGTCGGCGATCTGCTTCTCGATCATGGCCAACTCCAGCCGCTTGGCCGGCAGGCGGCGGTCGTCGGCCAGCATCCTCAACTGCTCGGCCAGCCGGCCTCGCTGCTCGTACCGATCCCGAAGCTGCGACTGCACGTCCTGGAGCCGCTCCGCGGTATCCTGGCGCCGCGCGTCGAGCTCGTCGGGCGAACGCACTGCTTCGAGCACGGTCTCTTCCGTACAGTGGCCCCCCAGCGCGGCATCGATCTCGCGCTGCACCACACGCCTGCGCTCGGCGAGTTGCTCGGCGCGGGCACACTGCACGGCCCGATGTCGGAACTCGGCCTCGTCGGCCACGCCGGCCTCGCGGAATAGCTGCCGCCGGCGCAGCTTGACGCGCCTCGCCGCGGCCTCGTGCCGCGCCTGCTGCCGGCGGAGCTTGCGGGCCTGATCGCGCAACTCGCGGCGCTGCTGCATCTGCATCTCGTGCAAGGCCAGTTCCTCGCTGAGCACGCGGAGCTGGTCGATCGGGCTGCGCCCGCCCACCTCGACCAGGGCATCCGCGGCCAGTTGGGCGATGCGTCCCGTCAAGCTCTCGAGCTCGTGGCGGCGCTGCGCCAGCTCCTCGCGGCGTCGTGCCAGGCGACGCGTGATCTCGTCGATCCGTTCCGAGGATTCGATGAGCTTGCGGACCTGCTTGGGGCTGAGCTTGTCCGGCAGCCCGAGCACCGCGAGCCCCTCGCGCCAGCGGCGCCGCGTCGTGACGAGCTGCTTCTCGCACTGGGCCACATGCTCAGCGGCCGACTCGGCGTCGCGCTGCGCGGCGGCGCGCCGGGCGTCGAGCGGGGTCAGCTCCTCCAGGGCGGCCAGCTCGCGTTCCGCGGCCTCCAGGCGGCTTTGGATCGGCCCGCCGCCGCGCGGAAGCTCGGCGTCGATGGCCTCGCGCTCCTCCTTGGCCTGGCGGACCTGGAAGTTGAGCAGCTCGATCTGCTTCTGGCACGATTCGAGCTGGCGGTTGTTCGAGCGGTCGAGGTAGAGCTTGGTCAGCACGGCCGCGGCGATGCCCGCGATGCCCAGCAGCGAGAGGGTCAGCCCGGAGGAGCCCGTCAGCGACGTCGGCAGGATCCAGCCCGCCATGAACAGGATCACGCCGAGGACGAACACGCCACCCAGCCCGACAATCACCCAGGCGGGCATCACCTGACGTCCGATCAGGGTGTGGCTTTGGTCTTCGAGCTCGGCCCGATGCTCCTTCATCTGCTCGAGGCGTTCGTCGATCTGTACGCGCCGGCGGAGCTGGGCCATGAGCTGGCTGGTCTGTTCGATGGCCGCCCCCAGGTCGTCCTGCCCTCGCGCGGACAGCGAGCGCTCGAACTGCTCGGTCAGGGCCAGGGCCGTCTCTTCGGCGGCCGCTAGCTGGCGTTTGGCCTCCTCCAGACGACGGGACGCCATGCGAATGGCCGAGGCGGGCTGGCGCAGCCCGGCCAGCGTGCGGCCCGAGAGCGTCGTCAGCGATTGGGTGTGCTTGTGCTCCAGGCCGAATCGCTTTTGCTCGGCGGCGAGCTTTGGCTCGACTTCGTCGATCTCGGCCTCGAGCTGGAGGATCTGCTCCTGAAGCATCGTGATCCACGACTGCTGCTCGCCGAGGGCCTCGATCCGCGCGGCCTGGCGATACAAGGCCTCGTTGCGCTCGAGGCCCGCGGCCTCGCGGCGCAACCGTTCGCGCTGGCCTTGCAGCCCGCGGGCCTGGTCCTGGTGCTCCCTGAGTCTCTTCGTCATTCCCTCCAGGCGTTTCAGCGCACCTTCGGGCATCGCGAAGCCCGGCGCGACGGCCGCAAACTGGGCGTCGAGATCCGCGCGCTCCGCGAACTGCCCGCGCAGGCCCCCGGCGATCTCCAGCGTGCGGAGCTGGCTCTGAAGCGACTCGACCTCACCCTCCAGCCGGGCGGCCTCGCGCTCGACCTGCCCGCGATCGGCGGTCAGCCGGCCGTAGTGCCTCGTGGTCCGGCCCAACTCGGCGATCTCCGCCTGGAGCTTCTCGCGCTGGGCGAACAGCTCCCCCAAGCGGCACGGCTGATCGCCTGGGGCGACAATCCGCTGCCGCGAACGGGTAAGCTCCTTCATCACCTCCACGACCGAGACGCGGTCCAGGCCGGCGCTGAGGTTGTAGAGCAGGGAGGCGGCCTCCGTGCCGCCGAGCAGGCCCAGCTCCTGTAGCTCACGCAACCCGATGGCGAACACGTTGTTGAACACGGCCTCATCAACGCTTGACAGCAGCACGGGCAGCAGTTGCTCGCCGTGGCGGGCGCCGTCGAGGCCCTCGACGACCAGCTTCCCGGGCGCGGGGCTGTCGGCGTGAAGATCGGCAGAGCGGCTGATGCGGAAGGCCCCGCTGGGGGCCGCGACTTCAAGCCAGCCGCCCGGATGCCCGCCGTGCCGGGGAGGGAGGAAGTCACGCCGGGGCGGCGAGAAGCCGTAGAGGATCGATCGGACGAACTGCATGAGCGTGGTCTTGCCCGCCTCGTTCGGGCCGACCAGCAGATTGACGGTCGGGGCCATCCCCTCCACGCGGAGGCCGGTCCAGACGCCGAATCCCTCAACTTGCAGTGCCGTGATTCTCACGATGGGGCTCCCTCGCCGTTGAGCAGATCGGCGCCCAGCATGGCCGCCTCGTGCAGGACCTGTTCGCGCAGCGTCGTATCGTCAAGGACCGCGTCCGGTCCCAGGGCCTCGGCCAAAGTGGACTCCGCCAGATAGGCGCAGAGGTCGATCGTCTCGGATGGATGCGTTTGGAGGTGTCGGATTCCGCGGAGGAAATCGCCGCGGATGGTCTGCTGCTCGTGCTCCGCCCTCGGCAACTCCCCGTCGCAAGCCGCGCCGAGCGAAAGGCTCCACGCCGCCGGCGTGCCGTAGCCGAATTCGCGACGGAGCCGGTCACGCACGTCCCCCGCGAGTCGCCCCTGACGCAGGCGGCCCAGGAGTGGCCCGCTGCCGGCCACCGTCCAGGTGATCAACAGGTCGAGTCCCGGCATGGTCTGAAGCAGGGCGTGGACCCGCTCGCGAAGCGACGCTTCAAGATCCTCGCGCGTGGTGCCTTCCTCGACCAGCACCCGTTCGTTCTGCCATCGGACCACGTCGCAAGGGATGAGCGAGGTGCGCACGTTGCGGGCTTCGTCCACTTCGACCAGCGTCGCGCCGTGGGGTCCCGGCTCGTCGGGGCAGCGGCCCTGGAGCGTGCCGGGGAAGTGGGCCACGCCCGGCGCGGACAGCGGCGTGCTGCGTGCATGGCGTCCGCCCAGGGCCCAGTAGGGAATCCCCCGGGCACGGAGGGCCTCCGCACGGGCGCTGCCGTGGGTGGCGGCGACGGTGAACAGGTTGGTCGGGTCGGGGTGGAATCCGCTCACGCGCAACTTGCGTTTGCGCTGCCGGCTGGCACCGACCACGCGGAGCAGGGGCTGGCCATCATGTTTGTGGATGAAGTGTTCCGGTTTGCCGGAGGAGAAGGTGTGCACGTTCTCGGGCAGCCGAAGCAGCGAGGGCCAAAGCTCCGGCGGATCGATCGATCCGCCGACCCAATAGACCTCGACGCCGCGCTCGGCCAGCCGGCGGAATTGCTCGATGAGGAACAGCGGGCCGCGCGGGCCGGTCCATGTGGGATCGATGCAGTCGCCCGAAAGCACCAGAAGTGACGCCTCTTCTGCCAAGACGGCGTCGAAAAGACGCACGGCCGCCCGATACGGCGCCTCGAGGAAGATCTCGCGGAGGTGGTCCGGGACCTCAGCGACCCCGTGAAGCGGCTGCTCGAGGTGGAGGTCCGAGGCGTGAATGAATCGGAACGGCCGGTTCGTCATGGGCGCCTCCTTGCGCGATTGCGGGCTGTCTGCTCCAGCAGGCCGAGCCCCGGCCCTCGGGCGACGCAATCAGAGGCGTAGTGTAACCTTAGGACCGATTCGGGGCTACACCGATTACCTCGCACTCCCCCGCGTTGGCTAGCCGATCCACCTCCAGCTCGTCGGTGTGCTTGCTCGCGGAGAAGAGTGGATGAACCTTGCCTGCTCGGCGCGGCGGCCAGGCTCGCCGGCTGGATGGGGCTGTGCGTCGGGGTTACTCGAGCCTGCCCCCCTTCTTGCGGCCGCGACTCGACGCTACGGATTCGGGGGGCGTCGCCGCCTTTCTCGCCATGTGCCGGCCGTCTGTCCGGGACTTCCGGATCGGGCGGTTGCGGATCACGGCCTGGTAGTTGGGGTTGTCCGCTTGGCCCGTCGCTTCGTACAGGAACCTGCTTGGCAGGCTCTCGCGCGGCTTGCCCCACTTCATGCGGGTGAGGGCCATGGTCAACGTCAGACGTCGCTGTGCCCGGGTAATCCCCACGTAGCACAGGCGGCGCTCCTCGTCGATGGCCGATTCGTCCTCGCCGACCGACCGCTTATGCGGAAGGATGCCTTCCTCCATCCCCGCCAGATAGACCTCCGGGAACTCCAATCCCTTGGCGCTGTGCAAGGTCATGAGGACCACGGCGTCGCGCTTCAGTTGCTTGTCCTTCTCCTCGCCCGGATCGTGCCCGCCCACCGTGAGATCCTGGAGGAAGCCAGGTAGTGACGGCTTTTGCGATCGCTGGCAGTATTGTCCCAGGGCGTTGACGACCTCCTCGACCGCCGCCCAGCGGGCCTCACGGTCGTTCGGCTCGGAGTACAGCCGGGCAAGCTCGTCCTCGTACGCGATGTCTCGGATCAGGGTCCGAAGCACATCGACCGGCGCGGCGTGGCGGAGCCGACGGCGATGGTGTTCGATCATCGCCCGGAACTCCTCGATGGCCCGTGCCACCCCGGGGGGCACGGATGTCCGCGCCTGTTTGTCGCCCAGAACGTCCCAGACCGCTCTTCCCTCGCCAACCGCCTGGTCGAGCAGGCGCGAGACCGTGGACTGGCCGATGCCGCGCGGCGGAGTGTTGATGATCCGCAGCAGGGCGACCTCGTCCCGCGGGCTGGCCAGTACCTTGAGATAAGCCAGGATGTCGCGGACCTCCCTGCGGTCGTAGAACGACATGCCGCCGACCAGGACGTAAGGGATCTTCGCGCGGCGGAGCTCGGTTTCGAAGGGGCGCGGCTGCTCGTTGGTGCGGCAGAGGATGGCGAAATCGCGGGGCCGGGCCTCGCAGCCGTCCAGTCGCTCCCGGATCTCGCGCACCACGGTCTCGGCCTCCTGCGCTTCATCGGGAAGCTGCAGGATGCGGGGCTGCGGGCCGGTGGCCGTGGCCTTGAGGGCCTTGGGATGGCGGACCCGGTTGAAGGCGATCAGGCGATTGGCCCAGACCAGGATCTCGCGCGTGGAGCGGTAGTTCACGTCGAGCCATACCACTTTGGCCTCGGGCCAGTCCTTCTTGAACTGGAGGATGTGCGTCACTTCGGCGCCTCGCCACCCGTAGATCGACTGGTCGTCGTCGCCCACGACGGCCAGGTTGCGATGCCCCGCCGCCAGCGCCTTGACGATTCGATACTGGCTTCCGTTGGTATCCTGGTACTCATCGACCATCACGTGGTCGAACCGGCCCGACTCCTCGCGGCGCACCTCGGGAAACCGCTCGAACAGCTCTTCGGTGCCAAGCAGCAAGTCGTCGAAATCCAAGGCGCCCGCGGCCTTCAGGGCCTTCTGATATCGGCGGTAGGCCGACGCCGCCAGGTGTTCGCGATCGGTCTGGGCCAGGGCGGCCGCCTGGGGTGGCTTGACGGAAGCCGTCTTCCAGCGGCCGATGAGGTAGAGAAGGTCGCCGGGCCGCAGCGTGGCCTCCGGCACCTTGATCTCGCGGAGCACGCTCCGCGCGACGCTCTCCTGATCGCCGCGGTCGTAGATGGCGAACTCCCTGGGATAACCCAAGTGATGGATCCGCCGCCGAAGGATCCGCACACATAGAGAGTGGAACGTGGAGATTTCGGGCCGGGTCCTGGTCTTCTTGCCCAGCAGGGTCATGGCCCGCTCCAGCATCTCGTTGGCCGCCTTGTTGGTGAAGGTGACGGCCAGGATGCGCTCGGGATGCACGCGGTGCCGAATCAGCTCGGCGATGCGGTGGGTGACCACGCGGGTCTTGCCGGTCCCGGCGCCGGCCAGCACCAGAAGCGGCCCGGAGAGGGTCGATGCGGCCTCGCGTTGGGCGGGGTTGAGGTCTGCGTCCATGCAACAAGCGGATCGGCGGGATCAACGGGCAAGCGAGACGCCGGGGGCCTCGACGAACGGACCGCGCAGTCTCGCAGCCCCCCGATCTGTGGGCGCGCGAGGTTGTCGAAGCGATGGATCGTACGCCTACCCGCCCGACATGCAAAGGGGGACCGCGCGGCGGTGCGACGACCTTGACGCCCCTCTCCAGGACCGTATATATTGACCTGCTTAACGGAAACGTCCTGCGGAACGCTGCGCCGCTTGCTCCACCGCCCGTTGCGGCCGAAGGGGAGAAGGTCATGAAATCCGAAGTCCGACACGACCTGGAGAAAAACGAACTGGCCCACTGGCTGGCCAGGGTCATCGAGGCGCTCAGGCCCTACCAGAACGCGATCCTGGGCGGAGTGATCCTGGTCGCGGTGATCCTCCTGGCCTACACGTGGCTCAGCCGGCAGTCGGCGGCCGAGTCCACCGCCGCATGGAACGATCTGCTCGGGACGATGGTCGGGGGCCGGACCGACCCTTCTCAGTTCGAGAAGGTCATCAAGGCCCATCCGGGCACGATCACGGCGCATTGGGCTGCGGTCCTGGCCGGCGAGTCCTATCTTTCGTTGGCGTGCGACGAGTTGTTCCACAGCAAGGCCGCGGCCCGCGAGGACCTCCAGAAGGCCCGCGAGAGCTTCCAGCTTGTGCTCGAGGAGTCGCGCGTCCCGGAGCTGCGCGAGCGCGCGACCTACGGACTGGCCATGACCGACGAGGCGGCGGGCGATCTGGACAAGGCCATCGAGAGCTGGAGCACGGCCTCGGCCAAGCAGTCGGGCCAGAAGGCCGACCGCGGCTATCGCGGAGTGGTCAATCTCTGGCCCGAGGGCACCTTTGCTGCGGCCGCCGAGGCGCGGCTGAAGGACCTGGAGAAGAGCAGCACCCGGGAGTTCTACGACGACTTCGCCCGTTGGGAGCCCAAGGGGTCAACAGCCTCGGAAGGGCCGGGCGTGCCGGGGCTGAAGCCGCCCACCGAATTCACCCTGCCGGATGAACCGCTGTACACGCCGACCGATCCGCTCGATTCTGGCCGCTCGAAGCCCGACGGCGGGGGACTGTCGTTCCCCGAGCCCGACGAGGACTCCGCCAGCAGCAAGTCCGGCGAGCCGGACGGCGAGGCCGCGAAGGAGACGCCCCCAGGCCCCGAGAGCGGCTCTTCGCCGTGAGGCCAGGGGTGCCGATTCCGACTTGGGGGCAGGCCACGACAGGCACAAGCCGCTCGCTTCGGCGGCGCTGGCTCCCGGGCGGCGCGTCTTCCCGATTCGGTCCACTTCACGGCGGTAGTCCAGTCATGTCGGCCCCGCGGGAGACCCTCTCGAACGAGCCCATCCTGCTGACCGTCCAGCCGGAGGAGGACGGCTGGCGCCTCGACGTCCTTCTTGCCCACCGTTTTACGGATTACAGCCGGGCGCACATGCGGCGGGTGATCACGGCCGGCGGGGCGCGGCTTGACGGGCGCGGGGCCCGGCCCAGCTCGCGCGTGCGAACCGGCCAGGCCGTCGAGGTCGTGTTGCCGGAGATCCCCCGCCAGGCCCCGAGTCCCGAAGCGATCCCGATCGACGTCCTGTACGAGGACGACTACCTCGCGGTGATCGACAAGCCGCCGGGGATGGTAGTCCATCCTGCGCGGGGAAACTGGACGGGGACCCTGGCCAGCGCCCTTCAGCACCGTTTCGCCGGAAGGCTCAGCACGACCGGCGGCCCTACGCGGCCGGGCATCGTTCACCGGCTGGACCGCGACACCAGCGGCGCGATCCTCGTAGCCAAGACGGACCTCGTGCACCACAAGCTTGCCGCGCAGTTCTCCGAGCGGACCGTGGAGAAGGAGTATTTCGCTTTGGTGTCGGGCACGCCCGAGCGCGACCGCGACGTCATCGACTGCCCGATCGGCGTCCATCCGCAGCAGCGCGAGAAGATGGCCATCCTTCGAGGCCACCCCGACAGCCGGCCCGCCGAGACGTTCTATGAAGTGGACGAGCGGTTCGACGGTTTTGCCGCGGTGCGGGCGATGCCCAGAACGGGCCGGACGCACCAGATTCGCGTGCACCTCGCCCACATCGGATGCCCGGTCCTGTGCGACCGTCAGTACGGCGGACGCGCGGAGATCACGCGCGGCGAGATCTCACGCGATCGAGGCGACGCCCTCGTGCTGCTCTCGCGTCAGGCCCTTCACGCGCGCAGGCTGAACTTCTCGCATCCGTTCCTGGGCGGGCGGATGATCGAAGTGGAGGCCCCGCTTCCGCCCGACATGACCGCGGTGCTCCAAGCGCTGCGCGAGAATCGCGCCTGACCGACCGACCTCCCGGCCCCATGTCGATTCCGTTTGAACCGCAGCTCGAGTTGGCAGGCGAGCGAACGTGTGGGGCCGCGGCGCTTGTGATGGTCTATCGGTCACTGGGGGTCGCGGCGGACCATCGCGCCGTGTGGGAGGCCATTGCGCAGTGCGACCGACACGGGAGCCGAGACGCGCGCACGAGCCGGCTCGCGGCCGACGCGCGCCGCCGGGGTTTGGAGGCGTGCTGCCTGGAGATCGCCCGGCCATGGACGGCGCTAGGGACGCTCCAGCGCGCCGGGCTGCGGATTATCCTCAACCTGCGAGTCCGGCGGGAATCGACCCTGGGGCATTTCTGCGTGCTCACGGCGTGGAGCTCCGATGCGGCCCGAGTGCACGACCCGGCCCTCGGAGCCGACTTGCGCGCGGAGCGCGACGACCTGTTGCGGCGATGGCGTGGCGGCGGGTCCGAATGCGAGGTGACCGGCGGCGTCCTGGTGGCGGTGTCGGCGCCGCGGGACGAGGCCCTCCGGTGCGCGTGCTGCGGCGAGCCCGTTCCGGCCGAGATCGCGTGTCCGAGGTGCGGCACACCGGTCGCGCTCCGCCCGGCCGAGGCCTTGGGGTGCGCGGCGGCCGCGTGTACCGCGCGACTGTGGCGCAGGGTTTTCTGCACCTCGTGCGATTACGGGGTTGAGGCCGGCTGAATAGCCGTGCACGGTTTTGGGAGGGAGAAGGGGTCGGGACCCTTTTGTGCGAAGCAACGATGGGGACGCCTGGGAGGAAGGGTCTCGACGCCTTTTCCGGGAATCGCGCAAGGCGGTTTGGCGTGGCATGCCCCGCGACGCGTGGGCATCGTCGATGGCACGGCACGATCCCCGCAGGACTGCGAGCGGCCCCAACGCATCTCGCACTACGGCGCCGTATCGTCGTGGGGCTTGAACACGCGAGCGTCGTAGATCGCCAGCGCGTGGAGGGCATGCATGGCGGTCGAGGTGAGCTGGGGGCTCAAGGCGGCCCCGCCGCCCGGGCGCGGCACGCGCCCCGCCAGCGTGGCGACCGCCTTCACGGCCTTGACCATGTCCGGCTCAACCAGTCTTCCTTCCGGCAGCGAGTACGCCAGCCACCGCGTGATGTGCCCGGTGGCGCGGAGGGCCCCGACCGTGTCGCGCGTGGGTCCCTTCGCGGCGAAGAAGGTGGGGTGCCACGTGCCGTCTTCGTTCTGGCACCGGAAGGCGAAGTCCTGGTACTCGATTACGTAGTCCCGGGCGTGAACGAACGGCTCGGACATCTTCTGCTTGCGCGCCAGCCGCGACTGCACGGCAAAACTCAGTCCCATCAGCCGATGGAGGCCGCCGTCCGGGGCGTCGTTGATCGGGCCGTCGAGCTCCATGTCCACGAGGCGCTCCAGACTCCACGTCTCGCCAAGCCGGTTCTTCCACGACGCGTCGCCGGGCAGATAGTATGTCAGTCCCACGAGCAGATGCGAGGAATCGATGCCCTCGCCGCAGTTGAGCTTCTCGGACGCGACCAGGTCGGCCACGGTCCGCTCGTCGTCGCCGACGCGGCACGGATAGTCGTCCGGCACGCGGGCGAAGGCCAGGGCGGCCAGGAGCTGACCCCGCTGCGTTTGCAGGCCGTAGCCGATGCGCGCGGCGATGCGCCCGTGGGCGACGGTCAGCGGCCGACGGCCTGCGCAGGGGTAATTCCAGCACAAGCAAGTGATTGTGTTGATGCGCCGTCCACCCGGCCCGCCGAGGAGCGACTCCGACTCGCAGCCCAGCGGCAGTGTGGAGACGATCAGATCGGTGACCGTGTTGTACTTCGTGTCGAGCGGCGACTGACGTGCGGCGGAGAGCGTGCGGCGGACCTGATCGCGAAGGCGGAGCAGTTCAGGCGTCAGTTCGGCCTTCGGCTTCGCTGCGGCAGTCGGCTCTTCGCCGGCCCCTTGGGTTCCGTCTTCTTCGGCGCGGGACGGCTTCGGGTCCGGTTTCGGTCGTGGCCTCGCAGCGGAGGGGTCCGGGGCCGGCTTCGGCGTTCGCCCGGACTTCTCCGCGCCGTCCTTCGCGCGTGGGGCTTTCTCGCCGCCGGATTCGGCCTTCGCATCCGTGGTCGCTGGCGGCGCGAGCTGCTTCACGTCGGCGTCGTGTGAAGGCACCCCGCCGGCCGAGCCTTCGGTGCCTGGAGTTGGCTCGTCGGTCCAAGCGGGCCGCGGGCCCGGTCCCAGCGCCAGCACACTGGCGAGAAGGGCAACCCAGGACGCAACTTCTGGCCGAGGCACGTGCAAGCCTCCTGCTTCGGTTCGATCGAGCGGACGGGGCAGTTCGCCCAGGGGAGGTGAGGCCAAGATGGCCTCGCGCTTCGAATCCTCATTCGCGGTTGGGGAGGGCCGCGGTCTCGTTGCCCGCGGCGCTCTGGGTGGACTCCTCCCGACGGGGCCGGTCGATGAGGAAGCCTCCGGCGCTGCCGCGGCGCGTGATCGCGTTGTTGCTGGCGCCGCAGCCATAGGTGTCTTCGCCTCCGTAATCGACCAGGAAACTGAAGTTGCCCCCGCACTGCGGGAGCGGGTGATACGAGATCCCGGCCGACGCGTTGGCCTGCGTGCGGCCACGATACGTGTCCTGGCCGTCGTAGTCGAACAGCAGCCCCAGACCGGCCTGCGCCCCGTTGCCCTGCGTGCCACCGCCGGTCGCCTCATACGTGTCATTACCACCGAAATCGCAGAGGCACCCCACGGAGTCGTCCCAGGCGAAGCCCACGCCCATGATCGTCCCGCCGTAGGTGTCGTTGCCCGCGTCGTCGAAGAGGAATCCCAGGGCATAGTGGCATCCGAAGCCGGCGCCGAAGCGCTGGAATCGGCTCTGGGTTCGCGGGCTGCCGTCGTACGCCTTGCGCGTGGCGCCGTGCCGGAGGTCGTTGCCCCCGAAGTCGCGGGCCATTCCCACCCCGCACCAGTAACCGCCGCCGTGGGCCAGGTAATCGTACTCGTACTCGTCGTCGCCGCCGCCGTCGAGGATCACGCCGATGCCGCCGTTGGCGACCTGGCGCAGTCCCGAGCCGACGCCCTGCCCCCAGCCTTCGTAGCCGGGGGTCTCCTCGTAGGAATCGAGGTAGTAGCCACCGGTGTAGTAGTGGTCGGCGCCGTCCACGTCGTTGAGCACGCCGAGTCCCAGCGGGCCTCCGAAGCCTTGCGTCCACAGCGCGCCTCGATACTGGTCGTCGCCGCCGCGGTCGAGGAGGATTCCCAGTCCGCCGAGGGCCTGCCCCTGCACCCGTCGGGCCCCATGGTACACGTCGTCTCCGCCGCCGTCGATGAGGATTCCAACCCCGGCCACGCACGATCCCTGGGCCACGTCGCGTGCGTAGTAGGCGTCGCTGCCGGCGCGATCCAGCAGCAGCGACACGCCCAGGACCGCCCCGCCTTGCGCGCCCGGCCTGGTCGCGCGATAGGCGTCGCTTCCCGCCAGATCGATCACCGCGAGCAGAGGCCGATCGAACGAGACGCTGCCTTCGAGATAGCTGTCGTCGCCGCCCACGTCGATGACCGCGCAGACGCCGGGCATCTCGTCGAGCTTGTAGGTGTTATTGCCCTCGCCTCCGACGAGGAGCGTCCCGATCGGCGTGTCGATCTTCCGCAGGATGCTGCCCGCGGCGCCTGGGACCTCGATGTCGCCCTCCCCGGCGATCTTCGCGAGCTGATCGAGCAGCCCGGGGGCCGCCAGGACGACTAGGTCCTCGGCCGCCGCGCAAAGGGCCGCGCGGTCGATCTTCTCCACTAGGTCGCAGAGGCGCCTGCCAGTGCTCCGCGACTGGAGCGTGTGCCCGACATGGTTTTGGGTCACCATCACGGGCAAGAGGTCGCGCGCCAGCTCGCCCACTTCGGACGGCGAGAGCGGGGCCAGCGCGGCCGCGTAGTGAATCTGGCAGTCGGTCAGGGCCTTCTCTATCAGGCCGAGAGCCTCCTCGGGCGAATCGGCGGCGGGCAGCGCGCGAGGACCTCGCTCGCCGCAATCGAGCTTGCCCCGGGCCAGCGCCAGGGCGGCGTCCAGGCCGCGGTGATCGCCCGAAAGGGCCGCGTGCAACTGCCGGGTGAAGGCCTCGGCCTTCCGCGGGGCGAGGACCGGATCGCTCAGCAGCTCGACGTAC
Source organism: uncultured Pirellulales bacterium (assembly GCA_964434165.1). GTDB lineage: Bacteria > Planctomycetota > Planctomycetia > Pirellulales > Thermoguttaceae > CAYSUS01. Next base: position 42,823 of record CAYSUS010000040.1, on the reverse strand, counting down.
CAGTTCAGGCGGCAGTTGGCGGTCAGCTCACCGCCACGGCCCGTCGCGCTCTGGTCGAGCATCAGACGGCTGTATTCCCGGAAGCGGGCGTAGGCGTCGGCGATTCCGCGGGATTCGAACCCGGCGACCATCTCGTTCTCGACCAGGACCATCATGCCGCGCGCCTGCGGCTCCCCGACCGAGGCCGAGTCGCCCTCCGTGCGGGCCCGGCCCGTCGCCAGAAACGCCACCAGCGCGATCGCCATGCCCGCGCGCAACGTTCGTCGGGTTACCACCGCGGCAGAACGCCGCCAAGACTTCATGCGCACGCGGATCGTCTCCTCGCTCGAACGGCTGGCGACACCGTAGCCTCACGGTGCCGGATGATAAACGGACCCCGGGTGGGGAAGGCTCATGGCGGGGCGCCGGCAGTCGGAGGGGGCAACTCGCGCAGCTCGGCCGATCTGGTCGGGCCACCCACAGGCCGGCGGAAGGGCTGGATTCTAATACGGCCCCGCGCGGCGAGTCAACCGAACGCAGGCGTCGCGCGCGCGGTCGGCGCGTGGCAAGCGAAACACGCTCCACCGATCAACGGGGGTCGGCATGTTCGCCTTCACTTCTTGAATGCCGCTGTGGGGGTGCCGCCCAACCCTCACCTCCTGAACGGCTTGCAGAGCGCCGCAACGCAGATTTCCCGGCGATGGCTGGAGAGCTGGCGGGCCCGCACCTGGTTGAATCCCCACGATCGGACCCGCGAAAGCCACTCCGGAATCAGCCCGGCGAGGTCCCAGGTGCTCAGCTTGAGCGTCAGCAACAGCCCGCGCACGCGGACTTCCGGATGGGTGACGACGGCCTCGACCGCGGTGAGGGTATACTGGGGGGTCACGTTCATGTCCGACGCGAGCCAGCGGACTTTGCGGAACACCCGGCGGGGCACCTGGGTACTGCGCCGGCGCACGTGCGTGAACCGCGGATGGGCAAGGACCATCGGGTCCATCTCCGCCGGGTCGATGCCCGTGACCGCCATTCCGCGATCCAACAGGGCCTGGCTCGCCCCGCCCGGCGCGCTTCCCAACTCGGCCCATCGAGCGCCGGGCCGCAGCGGAAAAGCGGACCATGCCAGGGCCTCTTCCATCTTCAGCCACGCCCGCGAGACGGCGTGCTCGGGTAGATCGGAGGGGAACACGCCGCCGGGCCATCGCGAGGGGGAAGAGCGGGCCCGGTGGTACCCGACCCACCACGCATCGGGCTCGACGACCACGCAGTCGAGCACCAGATCGCCGAATCCGGCCGGCTGGAACAGGTCGCGAAGACCCGCCGCGGGGACGCGGTCGGCCGGGACCGCGCCGAGGATTGCCTGACGGGCCTCGTCGGCGCACGTCGCGATCACGGGGTCCTCGACCGCCTCGGCGCTCTCCCCGATGCGCGGATCGCGGTGCCACACGTGCACTCGGCGGAACGGTCGTCCCGCCGCCAGTCGCCAGAGCCCGGCCGCCCGGGCGTCAGGCCGGTCATGCCTGACGGTGCCCAGCGTGAGTCCTGACGTCCGAGCGAACACCGCGTCGAGGCTCCTGCCCGCGGGCCAGTCCTGCCCGGCCGGAAGCTTGAACGTGACCAGCCCCGGCCGACGGTAGGCGGGCATCAGGGCCGGTCGTGCCCGGGCCATCTCGGCAATCAGCGCCTTCTCGGCGCCCATCTGGCAGGCCGCGAAGACGAAGCGAGGCGACTGGCCCGTCGTGGCGGTCACGGGTTCTCGCTGCGGACAGTGAAAAGCGCCTCGTCCGGCATCGCGGCGATCCTGCGGGCGAGCACTTCGATGGGGTCTTCCTTGGACGTGCCGGGGTCGTGGTCCGAATGACCCTCATGATCCTCGCTGGGACCGTGATCCCCGTCTTGCGCCTTGGGGTCAGGTGCGAAGGAGGTCAGCAGTTCCAGTAGTTCGGCGGTCGGACGGAGATTTGCCACGCGCCCGCTCCGGGTGTTCTTCACGCGGACCATGACGTTTTCGGCCTCGACCCATGTCAGGTTCCGCTTGCCCAACGTCGCGCCCGTACCGACCTGAAGACCGTCGAGGAAGCATGACTTCGGAGGCTTGAGCATCGGTCCCTCGCAGGTGACCTCCACGTCGAAGTAGCCCTGGGCTCCGACCGCGCGGAGCCCGGCCATGCCGGCGCGCACCCCGGCCGTGGCCCACGGGCCCAGATGACCGTGGAATTGCACTGCCTTGGAGAGCCAGCCAGGGTCGCCATGTTGAGGTGCATAATGGGGCTTCGGCAGGTGGAGCATCGGGGCGCGTTCTCCTCCCAGGTTGAGGACCGCCGCGGCACAGACCGCGGCGGCGAGCAACTGCTTTTTCGTCATGGCTGCAATCTCCAGAGACCACCGCATGCTTCGGAATTTTGGGGCTTTCGAGTGAGACCTCGGAACTCGACCGCCTCGGCCAAGACGCGGATCGACGGTCCATTATAGACCGGCGTCCATCGTCCGAAAGCCCGCGCCGCTGACTAGCCGTGCACGATCCTGGAAGGGGAAAGGGGGCAGGACCCTCTTGTGCCAAGCGCCCGTCGAGCCGTTCCGGCAAAGGGGCCTGCCCCCGCTTCCCGGAATCACGCAAGGCGACTCAGCCGCTGCGAGGGGTGGCGGCATGGCCACAAGGGGCCTAGACTTGGAAGGGGAGCGCGGCTTGAAGTGCTCCATGCGTTTTGCGGCCCGTTCAGGGAGCAGTACGTTGGCTGGCAGGGGTTCGGAAAGAGACTGGCTGGGTGACGAGGCCTGGCGTCGAGGCATCGAGCGTGCGCTGGCCGGCCACGGCGGAGTGGACGAGCCCGCGCGTCCCGCGGCCGAACCGCCATGTCCCCCCAGGGAGCGCGGCCCGGCCCGCGATGCCTTTGCGAGCGGAGAGACGCTCGGCGCGGCTCCCTCGGTCCGCTCGGCGGGTGTTCAGTCCGATCGTGACACTCGCGTCTGGCACCTGTACAAGCCGTACCTGCTTCCCGTCCTGTGCATCGCGGTTGTCGGCGTGGTCCTGGCGGTGGCGATCTCGGCGGTCTCGCGCTGGCTGCTGCCGCCCATGCTCGGCCCGCCTTCGGGGGCGGTGTTCGAAGCGGAGTGGGACGCCCATCGCCGCGGTCTGGACATCGCGGCCCCCGAGGTCCTCAAGGAGCTGGAAGAGGAGCCGACGTCTCAGGAATCGGCTCCCACCGCGCCGATCGAGCCCCATGGTCCCGATTCCGGTCGATGACGTGGCCGCAGCGGTGGCAGCGGTGCCGTATGCCCCGCGCGACCCGTTGCATCGCGCAGGTGGCCGTGGTACGATCACCCGCCGCTGCCGCTCAACCATCCGCCGGGGTGCTCTCCGCAGGAGAACGGTTCCGTGTTTCTTCTCCCCACGCAACAGCCGCTGCGGGTGCTGGCCATCGGCGCGCATCCCGACGACATCGAGATCGGCGCCGGGGGCTTCATCGCGCGCCTGGTGCGCGACATCTCGGCCCGGGTGGACTACCTGATCCTCACGCACGGCCTCCAGACTCCGCGATTCGGCGAGTTCTACCGGCCCATCGAGCGGGCCCAGGAAACGCGGCGGGCCGCCGAGCAGTTGGGTATCCCGAACACCGGCGGCGCGGTGGAATTCCTGCCGGAGGAGCATTTCAAGGACTGCAAGTTGCACGAGGTCGGGCACGACCTGATCCAGCAGATCGAGCGCCGGGTGTTCGTCGATGGCGAGCAGAAATACGACCTCGTGCTCAGCCACGCTGCGAACGACTCGCACCAGGACCACTGCCAGGCGCACGAATCCACGATCACGGCACTCCGCAACTTCCGGGGCACGCTGCTGCTGTACCAGTCGCCTTCCACGAAGCCGCATCGGTTCCATCCCACGTTCTTCGTGACCTTGGATGAAGATGCCATGTCGAAGAAGGACCTGGCCCTGATGGCGCACATCAGCCAGCGCGACAAGCCCGAGCTGACCGGCATCCTCCGTACGCAAGGGATGGCCAAGACGTGGGCGCTGTTCCTCCGGTGTCCGAGCCTGTTTCTCGAGGCCTTCGAGGTGAACAAGTCGTTCTGGAACGAAGCCGGCGTTCCGGGCCCGTGAAGCGGCTCCGAGGATGTCTACTGCGAGGGTGCTACGATGACGGGCCGATGATCTGCGGCGCGCAGCAGGCAGCGCCAACAGCACCGGCGCAGCCTCCGTCAGGAACACATTGGCAAGCGAAGACCTGCGGCGCAGGATCGGGGGAGCATGGGACGGGTGGCAACTGCATGCAGCGGGATGGGTGCTCTGCGCGGCCGTCGTCCTGGGCACGGGCATGTGGCTGACGCACAGGGGCAGACCGTACGGCGCGATGGTCGTCCCCGTGCACAACCTGGTCGGCCTCGTTGCGGTCGTGCTCGGCGGATTCGGGCTCTGGCAGGCCCGGTCGGCCTAAATGGCCGTGCACGATCCTGGGAGGGAGAAGGGGGCAGGACCCTCTTGCCCAATCGGCCCGAAGGGTGCTTCGCAGGGAAGGGTCCTGACGCCTCCTCCCGGAATCACGCAAGGCGAATCAAGACCACAGGCCCTTCACGCCCCGCCTCGCCTCCTGACCGAGGGCCTGGGCCCGCGCCCGGGAGAACCGTGGTGCGGCGTCTTCCCCGGTCGCTGTCAGCGCGGGAGTCTCCATGCGAAAGCACTTCTGGACCCGCTTGGGAAGGAACCGCGTCAGTTGGGCGAAGCCGTGCCGGTCGCCGAATCCGCGCGTCTGGTAGTAGCGCAACGGGTAACACACGCTGAGCCATCGCTTCGCCCGTGTGAGCGCGACGTAAAACAGACGCAGCTCCTCCTCGATCTCCTCGGGTGAGCCGGTGGCCATGTCCGAGGGGATGTTGCCGTCGGCCGCGTGGATCACGTAGACCGCGTCCCACTCCAGGCCTTTGGCGGAATGGATCGTGCTCAGAACGAGGTAGTCCTCGTCGAGGATCGGCGGGCCGGCCAGGTCCTGCGTCGAGGAGGGCGGATCGAGCGTGATCTCCGCGAGCATCGTGGCCCGGTTCTTGTACCGCGACGCGATCGCTTCGAGCTGCTCCAGGTCGCGGAGCCTGGGCAAGGGATTGTCGTAGTTCTCGCGGAGGAGCGGTTCGTAGAAGGACCTGGTGCGATGGACCTGCGAAGCCAGGTCGCCCGCGGCCGCGGCGAGGCCTTCAAGCAGATCGACCAGCCCGGGCCACACCGACTCGGTCGCCGCGGGTGGCTTCCACTCGCGCCACGCCTGAAATCGGCCGCCGGCCGCGGCGAGCAGGTCCATGAGCGCGGCCGCCTTGCCCCCGCCGATGCCGGGTAGCAATCGTAGAAGCCGCGTTCCGGAGACGACGTCGCGGGGGTTCTCGGCCAGGCGCAGGAAGGCCATCAGGTCCTTGACGTGGGCGGTCTCGATGAACTTCAGGCCGCCGTACTTGTGGAAGGGGATGCTGCGGCGCGTCAGCTCGGCCTCGAGCATGATGCTGTGGTGCGAGGCGCGGAAGAGGATCGCCTGGCGCCGCAGATCGATCCCCGCCTCGCGATGCTCCAGCACGCGTCGGACGACGTATTCGGTCTGGGTCTCTTCGTGCTCGCACAGGACCAGGGCGGGTGGCTCTCCTCCATCGCGCGACGACCAGAGGTCCTTGGTGAATCGCTCCCGCGCCTGGCGGATCACCTGGTTCGTCGCCTGGAGGATCGGCTGCGTGCTGCGGTAGTTCTGCTCGAGGGTCACCACGGCCGCGCCCGCGTACTGCGTGGGGAAGTCGAGGATGTTGCGAACCTCGGCCGCGCGGAAGGAGTAGATCGACTGGGCGTCGTCGCCGACCACGGTCAGGCCTTGGCCGTCGGGCTTGAGCATGCGGAGGATTTCGGCCTGCAGGACGTTGGTGTCCTGGTACTCGTCAACCAGGACGCAATCGAACTGCTTGCGCACCGCGTCTCCGGCCGTCTCGTCGGCCAAGAGAGCGTGCCAGTGGAGCAGGAGGTCGTCGTAGTCGAGCACGGCGGCCGCTTCCTTGCGGTCGACGTAGGCGCTGAACAGGGCGCCCAGCTCCTCCTGCCATTCGGCACACCAGGGGAAAGCCGTCTCCAGCACGTGCTCCAGCATCTTGCGGGCGTTGACGCAGCGGCTGTAGACCTCCATGCACGTCCGCTTGCGCGGGAAGCGGCGGTCGGTCCTGGCCAGCCCGAGCTGCGTGCGGAGGACGTTGAGCAGGTCCTCCGAGTCGGCGCGGTCGTGGATCGTGAAGTCCCGGGCGAGGCCGATCGACGCGCCGTGCTGACGCAACAGGCGCGTGGCCACGGCGTGAAACGTGCCGCCCCAGATGCGGCCGCTGACTCCCCGGCCGGACCCACGTCCGTGTTCGACGGCGGCGAGCACGAAATCGGCGCGGCGGAGCATCTCGGCGGCCGCCCGGCGCGAAAAAGTGAGCAGAAGAATCCGATTGGGGGCAAAGCCTTGGTAGATCAGCCACGCCACGCGATGGACCAGCGTCTTGGTCTTGCCGGTGCCCGCCCCGGCGACGATCAGCAGGGGTTCCTGTCCGTGGGTGACGGCCCGTCGCTGCGCGTCGTTGAGACCTTCGAGAAGTCCTTCCGTGGATGTCGCGGGGGTCATGGCTGGAAACGGGGGGTGCGTCGGGGCCTCGATTGTCGCCGGAACCACCTACATCGTATCGAGTTCGAGCACGACCGTCGATCCGCTCCTTGCAGGGTGTGCGGGAGATCGCGCGGCGGATCTCGCCAGAAGCGCGGTGGAAGGAGCTTTCAAGCGCGTCGGCCTCGGATTATACTAATGGATGGAGGGCGGTCCCTCCATCGAGAGGGTTCGTCTTCACCCCGTGTCCGATCGTGGCGTTGACGGGGATTCGTGCGGGTTCTGTCTTCTCTCCGCCTGCACTTCGAGGAGGGCGAGTCATGAAGGAGCGAACGCGGGAAGAGCCCAAGATCATGGCCGCGGCCGAGCGGCAGATGCACGCGTGGGCTCTGGCTCAGGAGATCGCGGATAAGGCGGTCCGCCTCGACCCGAGTCACCGGGCGGCTTCTCAGGTCGGTCCCTACCTGTCGATCTCGCGCGAGGCCGGGGCCTGCGGCGGCGAGATCGCGGAGATGGTCGGCGAGGAGCTTGGATGGGAGGTGCTGGACAAGGCCATCCTGGACCACATCGCCGAGCGGTTCCGCCTCTCGCGGCCGATGCTCGAGCTGGTCGACGAGACCACCAGCAACTGGGCCCACGACATCCTCGGTACGTGGATCGATCGGCAGATCATTCCACACGAGAAGTACGTGGCTCACCTGGAGCGCGTGGTTCTGGCCGGCGCCAAGCGGGGCAAGGTGGTCTTCGTGGGGCGCGGGGCGCAATTCCTCTTGCCGCGCCAAGCGGGGCTGGCCGTGCGGGTGATCGCCCCGGAGAAGTACCGCATCGCCCAGCTCATGCGCCGGCTGGGCTTCACCGAGCCGGAGGCCCAGAAGTACATGCGCGAGGTAGATCTGGGACGGCGGGAGTTCGTTCGCAGGTTCTTCCACCACGACATCGATGACCCGCACCTCTACGACCTGGTGATCAACGCGGAAGGGCTGGGCCCGGTCGGCGCGGTCGAGCAGATTGTCACGGCCGTGCGCAAGTAGCGACGGCGCCTCGGGGCCGGCTTCGCGGGGCGGGATATCGCCCTGGTCCGGTCGCAGATCGCCGCGCTGCTGGCCCCTCGACTGGATGCGGCGTCTCGCTCGCCCTATAATCGCCCGCGTGGGACTGGGTGCCACGCCCGCAGCACGTTCCGCGCGGCGTGAGCTCCCACCTTGCCGCCAGGCAGGCCGCGGTGTTCCGGGACGCGCCGCCTGACCGACGTTTGTCGCCGCGGCCTCCTCTTTTGAGCATCGACCGCTTCGCCATGCCCGAAGTGCCTGCGCCGGAGATCGAGTCGTTTCTCCCATTGTTCGGGCTCGAGGCGTTTCGTCCCGGGCAGGGAGAGGTGATCGCGGCCGTACTGTCGGGCAAGGACTGCCTTTGCGTGATGCCCACCGGCGGCGGCAAGAGCCTCTGCTATCAGCTTCCCGCCATGGCCATGGACGGGCTGACCCTGGTCGTTTCGCCGCTGATTGCACTGATGAAGGACCAGGTCGATCAGCTCCTGGCGCGGGGTCTGCCCGTCACGTTCATCAACAGCTCGATCCCGGCGGCCGAGGTCAGCCGTCGGCTCGAGGAGATGGCCGCGGGGGCGTACAAGCTGGTGTACGTGGTGCCCGAGCGGTTTCGCAGCGGACGGTTTCTCGACGCGGTGCGCGCGGGCCGCCTGAAGCTGCTCGCCGTGGACGAGGCCCATTGCATCAGCGAGTGGGGGCACGATTTCCGTCCGGATTATGCGCGGCTGGGCCTCTTCCGCCGCAACCTTGGTCGTCCCGTCACCATTGCCCTGACGGCCACGGCCACCGACGCAGTGCGCCGCGACATCGTCGAGCTGCTGGAGCTTCGAGACCCGCGCACGTTCGTCACCGGGTTTGCGCGCCCGAACCTCTTCTACGAGGTGCTCGCGGCCCGCTCCGAGCGGCAGAAGGACGAGATGCTGCTGGACTTCCTCCGCCGCACGCCCGGGGCGGGCATCATCTACGCCTCGACGCGCAAGAAGGCGGAGGGCGTGGCGGAAACGGCCGCCGTCTGCGGACGCCGCACGGCCGCCTACCACGCCGGGCTACCGCCGGACGAGCGCCGCCTGACTCAGGAGGGCTTCATGCACGGCGGCGTGGAGATCGTGGCCGCCACGAACGCCTTCGGCATGGGCATCGACAAGGCCGACGTCCGCTTCGTGGTGCACTACAACATGCCGGGCAGCCTCGAAGCCTATTACCAGGAGGCGGGCCGCGCCGGACGCGACGGGCGGCCCTCGCGCTGCCTGCTGCTCTACCACGCCGCCGACCGCTCCATCCAGGAATACTTCATCGAGAGCGCCTACCCCGGCCCGGAGAACGTCGCCAAAGTGTATGAGTTCCTCCGCGCCGTCAAGCAGAACCCCATCGAATTGACGCAGCAGGACATCAAGGATCGCCTGGGCCTGCGGATCGGGTCCGAGGGCGTGGGCACCTGCGAGCAGCTCCTCGAAGGGGCGGGCGTTTTGGAGCGGCTCGTTCCGTCCCAGAATCGAGCGGCGGTGCGGATCGACAGCGACCTGCCGACCCTGGTGGATTTGCTGCCGCGCCAGGCCAAGACCCGCCGGCGCGTGCTCCAGGCCGTGGAGAGGCTGATCGGGCGCCGGCGCCAGGAACTGGTCCACTTCCGACCCGAAAGCCTGGCCCGGGACACGGAGATGGATTTCAGCTCGGTCATGGCCGCGCTCCGCGAGTTGAATCGGCTGGACGCCTTCGCCTACATTCCCGCGTTTCGCGGCCGGGCAATCCGCATGATTCGCCGCGATCTGGAGTTCCGGGAGATCGAGATCGACTTCGCGGCACTGGAGCAGCGCAAACAGGCGGAGTACGCGAAACTCAACCGGGTAGTCCGGTTCTCGCTGAGCAGCCGCTGCCGCCAGGACGAGATCCTTCGATACTTCGGCGATCCGGACCGGTGCAACTGCGGCCACTGCGACAATTGCGCCCGGGCTGTTTCGCGCGCGGCCGGACGAGCACCCCAGCCCGCGGGCACGTCGAATGCCGCCGGGGCTTCGGGTGCCGGGGCGGACGATCCCGCCCTGATCAAGGCAGCGCGAATCATCCTCAGCGGCGTCGCCCGCACCCAGGCCCGATTCCCCTGCGGCAAGACCCTGCTGGCCCAGATGCTCTGCGGGTCGGAGTCGGCGCGCATGGAGCGGCTGAAGTTGAACAAGCTGAGCACGTTCGGGCTTCTTGGGCGGCTCACACAAGCGGACGTGGTCATGCTGATCGACGCCTTGATCGCTTCGGGGCATCTGGAGCAAGCCGACTTCGCCGCGCGGCGTCCGGTGGTCAAGCTCACACCAGAGGGCGACGCCCTGATGCGAGGTCAGACCAGTTCGCTGGGGCGGCTTTCCGTGCCGTGGCCGCTTCAGTTGCGGATCCGTGGGGCCGTGCCTGTCTCGCGCGCAGAGGAGACCATCGGCCGACCCGACGCCCTGCCCGACTCCTACTGGACCTGGCGGCTTCTCGAAGCCGGGTTCCGGGCGACGGAGATCGAGGCCATCCGCCGGATCCCGCGGCAGGCCGTGCTGGCTCACGCCGCCCAGGCCGCCGGGCAGGGGCTGTCGGTCCGCGCTGAGCTGTGCCTGTCCGAGGGATTGATCGCCGCGCTGGAGCGGGCCGCACGGGACGACGGACCGATGGATCTCAAGGCCCTTTGCGAACGGGTGGGCGAGCCGGCCTGCGAAGAGGAGGTGCTCCTCTTCCTCCGAGTCCGCGGCCTCGATCAACGCACCGACGCGTAGGGCCACGAGGGTCCGCGCGGGCCCCAAGGAATACGCTCTCGCGACGTGGCGTTGGGCGATCGGGCGTTGTGGCGGCGGTCGAAAAGATGGGGTCCGTGGCGTACAATTAGATGTCGCAAGTGGCGACGCTGCGAAGATTTGTGCACAAGGAGCCCGCTGGCCACCCGCCGGACGCCCTATCCCACCCTTCCGCGCGGGGGGGGCTTGGGGCGGGTCGCTTGAACGTTTGAAGGAATCGCATGGAAAAGCCGTCTGAGAAGCGACCCGAGGAAGCCAACAACGAGAAGCTGGACAAGCCCGAAGGCCCGAAGTCGCCCCAGCAACGTCCCCGCGTGAGCACGCCCTCGGCATGGCTTTTGCTGGTCCTGCTGTTGGTGGCCGCATTCCTTCTGTTCAGCAGCGACACCGGGGGGCGTTCGGAGATCACCTACGGGCTTTTCCTTCGGGAGCTCGAGCAGAAGAACATCGCCTCGGTCGATCTCCGCGGAGGGACCGCTTACGGGGAGTTCCGCGAGCCACCCGTCGATCCCGACGCCAAGAAAGGGGGCCGCTCGAAAGAGGACGCGGAAGAGCCGGAGCGATTGAAGGAGAAATTCGTCTGCGATCTGCCGAACTACGCTCTGATCGATGAGAGCCTTGATCGGCAGCTTCGCGAGCAGCTCGGCATCCACTACAAGGCCACCGAGCCGGCCGACAACACCGGCACGCTGATGATCCTCTACCTGGTGGTCACGGTCGCGCTGTTCGTGGGGCTGTGGTTCATGTTCCGCCGCGCCCGCGACCAGTTCGTCGGCGGCGGCATCCTCGCCGGTTTCGGAAAGAGCCCGGCCAAGCGCTACCAGACGGGGGGCAAGAAGGTCACGTTCGAGGACGTGGCAGGGCTGGAGGGCGTCAAAAAGGAGCTCCAGGAGCTCGTCGAGTTCCTGAAGAGCCCCGAGAAGTTCCAGAAGCTCGGGGGCCGAGTGCCGAAAGGCGTGCTGCTAATGGGCCCGCCGGGCACGGGAAAGACCTTGCTGGGCCGGGCCGTGGCCGGCGAGGCCGACGTTCCGTTCTTCTCCATCAGCGGGTCGGAATTCATCCAGCTCTTCGTCGGCGTGGGCGCCAGCCGCGTGCGGGATCTGTTCACCACGGCCAAGGAGGCCGCCCCGGCAATCCTCTTCATCGATGAGATCGACGCCGTGGGCCGGCATCGTGGCGCCGGCCTGGGCGGCGGCCACGACGAGCGCGAGCAGACGCTCAACCAGATCCTCAGCGAGATGGACGGTTTCACGCAGAACGACTCGGTGATCGTGATGGCCGCCACCAACCGGCCCGATGTGCTCGACCCCGCCCTGTTGCGTCCCGGGCGCTTCGACCGCCACGTCACCGTCGACCGGCCCAACGCCAAGGGGCGCCGCGCGATCTTCGACGTTCACACCCGCGACGTACCGCTGGCGGACGATGTGGACCTGGACCGTGTGGCTGCCGGCACCGTGGGCCTGACCGGCGCGGACATCCGCAACCTGGTCAACGAGGCCGCACTCTGGGCCACGCGCCATGGCAAGGAGAAGGTTGGCATGGACGACTTCGAGTACGCCCGTGACAAGGTCCTCATGGGCGCCAAGCGGGAGGAGGTGCTCACGGGCAAAGAGAAGTCGATGACGGCCTTTCACGAGGCGGGCCACGCGCTGTTGGCATGGGTCGTACCGGGCATCGACCGGCTGCACAAGGTGTCGATCATCCCGCGGGGGCGATCGCTCGGGGCCACCCAGCTTCTGCCTGAGGAGGATCGCGTCAACATCAGCGAGAGCGAGCTGCACACGCGGCTCACGTTCCTCCTGGGCGGGCGCGCGGCCGAAAAGCTCGTCTTCGAGGAGTTCAGCGCGGGCGCCGAGGACGACCTGAAGAAGGCCACTTCCCTGGCCCGACGCATGGTCACCCATTGGGGCATGAGCGAGAGACTCGGGCCGGTGGCATATCGGGCGGGCGAGGACCACCCCTTCCTCGGCAAGGAGATGGCCGAGCCCAAGGAATACAGCGAGCACACCGCCCAGGTGATTGACGAGGAGGTCTCGCGGATCCTCCGCGGGGCCGAGGCCCGGGCGATCGAACTGCTGAAGAAGCACCGGGACAAGCTCACGCGCCTTGCCGGCGCTTTGGAAGAGGAAGAGACGCTCGATGAGTTGCAGGTCGAGGACCTGGTCGGCCCCTCGGCGCAGCGGTCAGGTCGAGATGGCAAGCCCTCGAGCGACGGCGAGGATCGCACCAGCCCCGCGGAGAAAGAGGCCGTGCCCGAAACCTGATCCCGTGCGGAGACTTCCGAAGTCCTGGAGACTCCAGAGGTTCGGCGCCTGCATCGGCTTTCTGGAGGTCCGGGGAATTTCGGGAGTGTGGGGCCTGTGGGCTCACGGTTTCGCCCCCGCGCCCTCCTCTGCGAAGGAGAACTCCAGCTTCAGGTGCTCCTTGCCGAGCCTGCTCCCGTCGATTTCTGCGTGGGGATAGACGAAGAAGTTCAGCGGGGCGGCCGCAGCCGGGGGCGAGAGCTTCAGATCGCGGCCCACGGTGAAGGTCACGCGGTCGGCCGTCAGGTTGCCGAAGTAGTAGTCCTTCATCTCCGGGTGTTTGTCGGCCTCCGAGATATCGACCGGCACCCACCCGTGCGACCCGGCGTGGAAGAACGCCCAGCAATGGTAGCCGCCGATCTTGCCGCGCTTCTTGCCGGGCGGGATGGAGAACCCGATCTCAAACCGGGCCGGGATGCCCTGCGACCGGGCCAGGGACATGAACAGGCTGTGGAAGTCGGTGCAGTTGCCATAGCGGCTGTCGCAGACCCACAACACGTCGCCGCGGCCCCAGCCCGTCCCTTCCTTCTTGTAGGTCACGTGCGAATCGACCACCTCGTAGAGCTGCCGAGCGATCTTGTACGGCGATTCGGCAAGCTGGATATCCTCGATGAGCCCCAAAGGCTTGCCCTCGATGGGAACGCGGGCGTTGGCTGACAGATAGAGCTTTCGCATCTGTTCCGAAAGCCTCTCGACCGCCTCGGGAGCCGGCCGACCCCGACCGGCCGTGAGCACTTCGCGGCGCTCGACGCGGTAGGGGACCATCGCGCGCAACTCGCCGCGGGGAGGGACCTTGGCCTCGAAGAAGAGCACGCGGTTGCCGTGCCGCTGTTCGGTGTGCAAGGAAGGCTCGGAGGGCAAGTGACGCCTCAAGGCATCCACGCGCTGGTGCGGACCCGACCGCGGCACGGGCAGCCACACGCGAACCGCCGCGCCGGGCTTCAATCCCACCAGGCGGAAGCCGTAGTGGAACACGAACCGGCGGACCGCGGGGGAACGGGTCTCGACGCCGGCTTCGGCCTGCCCCGGAGCGGGTTGGGCTGGTGCCGAGGTCGAGGGCAACACCGCCGAGCAGGTCAGTGCCGCAGCGAGGCTGATCGTCAATCGCATCGGGAAGGTCTCCAGGGGCTTCGCCGGACGCGGCCGAGGGCCGAACCGCGTGGCCGAGAAAGCCTATGCGCCAGGTCCGCGCAGGGCAAGCCGGCAACCGACCGCGCCGGCGCGGCTCGGCGCGCGGCTGCGGTCGTGCGCCCCTCCGCCCGGGTGGCAAGCCGCGATCATTCCACCTTGCGCATGTACCGGACGAACTCCTCGTCGAAGGCCTTGAGGTCCTCGCCGAAGGCCGACTTGAACTCCGCCAGGCGGGTTCGCGGCTCATCCCAGATCAGCGGCTTCTTCCTGGAGAGCATTTCCAAGTAGGCCAAGTACTGTTTGGGATGCTGGCGGTTGAGGAAGTAGGTCAAGGCCCACGCCTCGGCGTAGGCGTCGAGCGAGGTCGTCGTGTCGCGGAGCCGGTCGTCCCTGCGGATCAGCGTCTCCAGCGAGTCCGCGGGGCGTTCGCGAAGGTACTGACGAAATCGCTCCAGGCGCGGGCGGTTCACGGCCCCCACCGTGCGCCAGCCGCGCGAGCTCCCCAAGTCGGGCGTTTCGAAGAACAGCGCGATCCCTTCGCTGAACCACAAGGGGCAGTCGCTGAACCGCTGGTGCAGCCCGCAGTTGAACGCGATCTGGTGCGTGGCCTCGTGCACGATGGTGGCCACGGTGATCGCAGCGTCGGGCCGGGCGAGGATGCGATTGATCTGCGCGGCGGACGGCCGTCGGTCGATCCTCCGGCTGTAGCGCTCCGCCCCGGTCAGGTCGTACATCGTCATCCGATTGGTGCGGAGACTGAAGTACCCGATGATCGATTCGGCCGCGGCGCCCAACTCGGGCTGAGAGAAGCTGCGATACGCGGTCCGGTCGGCGAAGACAATCGCCACCAGAGGGAACTCGGGCTCGGCAAGATCGAAGCCGCGACGCGACCAGTAGTTGGTGAACGCCATGTACAGGCGCTCGAAAAGCGACCCGCACCACTGGGCGTACGACTTCGACGTATCGTAGAAGATCAGGTAGTTGGCCGTCTCGTGCAGCTCGAATCCCTCGGGTAGATCGGCAAGCAGTTGACGAGCGAGCTGTTGGCGGGTCAAAGGGACGAAGGGCTGCTCGCTCTCGGCCGTGGCGACCTGCTCGTTGGGCGGAATGGCCCACAGGATGCCGTCGCGGGCCTTCAGCAGAATGCCGCCATCCTGGGCCGTGACGACGATCCTGCCATGGACGGTGGTCTGCTTGCCATCCCGACGGAACACGACCTCGTCCATGGCTGAGGCGCGACCAGGCGGCGCGATCGCGAGGGCTGCAAGCGTCAACGTGGCAATTGTCGTGATTCGGGACACTGGGTACTCCCGTTGTCAGATCGGGGGGGTGGGCGCGGACCCGGCACTTTGACCGCTCCATTCTACCATAACCGCGACCCCCTCGTCCAGGGGGTTATGTCGCTGGAGAACCGGCGCCGCCCCGCGCGGCCGGGGCGGGTTTGCCCGGCGCGGAACGCGACCACTCGTCGCTTCGCCAAGGGAGGGCATGCCGGACTTCCCTGGCCAGCAGATCAAAACGCCTCTTCCTGGTGCACGCGGCGCTCGACGACCCGCGTCCAGTAGAAGCGAACCGGGCCGCTGAGCACGAAGGCCCCGCAGATGATCGGCACCGAGTAGCCACGAATGACCATCACCGCCACCACGGCGAACAGCAGCGCCACTAGGTGGCCGAAGCTCCGCTCGCCGCGAACGATGTGGTTGACCACATGGGGATACCGGATCTGCGAGACCATCAGAAGTGCCACAAAAAGGCCGAAGAAGGGCAGGACGAATTGGAGTACGCCGTAGATCTCGTCCGCCAGTAGAATCGCCGGCTCGCGCGTGTGGAGAGAGTGAAACATGATGGCGAACCCGGCGATCGACGCGGCCGCGGCCGGCGACGGAAGCCCGCGGAAGTACAGGTGGTCGTCGTCCTCCGACGTCTCCACGTTGAATCGCGCGAGGCGCAGGGCGGCGCAGGCGACGAACGCCGCCGCGATGACCCAGATTGCCTCGCTGTGCAGGTAGGTGAAGCGATGGCACAGCTTGACGAGCAGGAATGCGGGGGCCACGCCGAACGTCACCAGATCGCAAAGGCTGTCCAGTTGCGCGCCGAATTCGCTGCTGGTCTTCGACAGCCTCGCCACGTGGCCGTCCAGGGCGTCGAAGACCATCGCCAGGAAGATCAACCACCCGCTCAGCATCAGGTCGCCCAGGTTGGCCACGTCCAGCTCGGGCGAGTCGGGCTTGGCCACGCGCGCGGCGACCACGATGGCGAAGAAGCCGCACACGAGGTTCCCCAGCGTGAACATGGTCGGCACGACGGAGACGGACATGGTGCGCAAGCGTTTCATGACCCCTCGCTCCTCGCGGGCCATCTTGCCAGGATGCTGCTGCCCGCCTTCACGCGCCGGCCCACTTCGACCTCGACCTGAAGGTCTTCGGTGTGCGGCAGGATCAGCTCGGTCCGCGACCCGAGCTTGATCATGCCGAATCGCTCGCCGCGCCGCAGCGACTCGTCCGGACGCAAGTCGCAGACGATGCGGCGGGCCACGGCGCCGGAGATCACGCGCACGGCCAGACGCCGATGCGGCGGCTCGTTCTCTTCCAGGCCGATCCACATGTTCTCGTTCTCCTCCGCGCTTCGGGGGCCCATCGCATTGAGAAACCGGCCCGGCGTGTAACGCATGCCGACGACCCGGCACGCAGAGGGCGCGCGGTTGACGTGGACGTTGAAGATCGACAGGAAGATGCCGATGCGCACGGCCGGGCCGCTCAAGTACTCGTCGTGGTCCACCTTCACGACCTCGACCACGCGCCCGTCGGCCGGAGAAACCAACGCGCCCGGCGCCTGCGCTACCCGACGGGGCGGGTCGCGGAAGAACCAGAAGACCAGCGCCGCCGGCACGCCGGGCACGAGCACCAGGGGCCATAGCCACGGACTGATCGTGACGGCTGCCGTCGCCAGGCCCCCCGCGATCGCCAGCAGGGGCGTCCCGATCAGGACCAGCTCTGCCGCTCCCCATCGCGCCAACGGCAGGCGGCGCCGCCATCGAAACGGGTCGTCCTCGTCCCGCCAGAAGCACTCGACCACGTTGCGGCAGTACTTCAGGTCGCGGGGGTCGAGGATTTCGTGCGGACTCCCCGTCGTCGTCCCCTGTCGAAGCTCCGCCATGCGCCGGACGTAGGCGGGGCGGAATCGCTTCAGATACCAGCGGCGGAGCCGACCCCAGGCCATCTCCAGATCGCGCCCCGTTCCGCCGCCGGGCTGCACGCCATCGATCTGCGGCGGCAGGGGCTCGGGCCGCGCGCGGGCCTGCGTTAGCTCGCTGATGCTCATCCTTGCACGCTCCTAACGCTTCGGTAACGCGGTGCAAGCATTCTATCGGTGCGGCATGCGGGTGGGAAGTCATCCCCACGCGATTCCGTTTCGCCCCGCGCCCCACGAGCATCCATTTTGTGGGCCGGGCCAGGCCGGCCCGCCGGTCGATTCCCACCCCAGGTCCGACGGCTGGGCAGCTTCGCCAGACCTGCAAACCACACGCCACTAGGCAACCCGGCCGCGATCGGGCAAAATCATCCGTTTCGGTTGAAACAACGGGGCGTTCCGCAAACCCGGTCCTTCTCTCCTCCCACAGCGAAAAAAGGGCATCGCCATGAGTTCAACGATCGTCGACATCCACGCCCGACAGATTCTCGACAGCCGCGGAAACCCCACCGTGGAAGTGGATATCGCCTTGGCCGATGGCTCGTTCGGCCGGGCGGCAGTACCTAGCGGAGCCAGCACCGGCGTCCATGAGGCCTGGGAACTCCGCGACGGCGACAAGACCAAGTACCTCGGAAAGGGGGTTTCGCAAGCCGTCGCGAATGTCAACGACAAGATCGCCGCTGAACTGTGCGGAATGGACGCCCTCGATCAGTTGGCGGTGGATCGCCGCATGATCGAGATGGACGGCTCGGACAACAAGAAGAACCTCGGCGCCAACGCGATCCTCGGCGTGTCGCTGGCCACGGCCCACGCTGGCGCCAACTATGCCGGCCTGCCGCTCTATCGCTACGTGGGCGGGGCTGGAGCCAAGATCGTGCCCGCCCCCATGATGAACATCCTCAACGGCGGCGAGCACGCCGACAACGCGGTGGACGTGCAGGAGTTCATGGTCATGCCGCTGGGGATGCCCTCCTTCAGCGAGGCGATCCGTTGCGGCTGCGAGATATTTCACAACCTGAAGAAGGTGCTCAAGGACCGCAAGCTGGGTACCAATGTGGGCGACGAGGGCGGCTTCGCTCCGGACCTGAAGAGCAATCTCGAAGCCCTGGAGGTGATCCAGGAGGCCGTGTCCGCCGCCGGTTACTCGCTGGGCAAGGAGGTCTTCGTGGCCCTGGACGTGGCCGCTAGCGAGTTCTACGACAGCGACAAGAAGGTGTACACCGTGGAGGGCAAGCAGCTCACCTCGGCCCAGATGGTCGATTTCCTCGCCGAGTGGGTTGAAAGCGGCAAGTACCACATTTGCTCGATCGAGGACGGCTGCGCCGAGGACGATTGGGAAGGGTGGAAGCTGCTCACCGAGCGGCTGGGCGACAAGATCCAGCTCGTGGGCGACGACCTGTTCGTGACCAACACCAGGCGGCTGCAGCGGGGCATCGATGAGGGCATCGCCAACAGCATCCTCATCAAGGTCAACCAGATCGGCACCGTGAGCGAGACGATCGAGGCCATCGAACTGGCAGGTCGCGCCCGCTACTCCTGCGTGATGAGCCACCGCAGCGGCGAGACCGAGGACACGACGATCGCCGACCTGGCCGTAGCCATGGGTACCGGCCAGATCAAGACCGGCAGCGCCTCGCGTACCGACCGGATGGCCAAGTACAACCAGCTCCTGCGGATCGAGGAGATGCTCGGCGAGACGGCCGTCTATGGCGGACCGCTGTTTCCCAAGATGACCGGATGAAGCCTGGCCGAGCCCGTCGGCGCTCCGAGTCGGGGCTTGTCCGTCCGGCTCGGTCGGAAGCGTCGTCATGGGTCGTGACGACCGGCCTTTCTCGCGCGTCCCAGGCGTCATCGCCCGCGCCTGGGACGTTTTGCGTTAGAATGTAGTAGGCAGGTGGGCTTCATCCCCCGTCTCGGAACGCCGCTCGCAATGCGCATCAACACCCGGATCCTTCAAACCCTGCTGCTTGGCGCGGCGCTGCCCCTCGCCGCCGGCTGCGATTCCGCCGCTTCACGATCCGCGGCGCATCTGGAGCGGCTCTCGCTGGATCTGCGCAACTATGAGAAGCGGCACGGCGTTCCGCCCGACTCGATCGAGCAGCTCGCCGAGTTCTTCTCGGGCGAGGAGGATCTCCGCGAGGTGCTGTACAACCCGCTTACCGGCGACGACCCGGGTTACGTGTACGTCAAGCCACCACCCGGGGTCCTGGGAAGCTCGCTCGCGCGGCGGGTTGTCGTGCTTTATCAGTCGCGCGGCGGGGAGCCGGACCACGATCTTCCGGTGGGGTTTGCCGAAGGGACGACGGGCGAGATCCAGCCGGACTCCCTGGTCGCGACCGTGCCCAGGTGGCGCGAGTTCGCCCCTTCTCAAAGCCGCTTTTCCGTGAGTCTGCCGCGCGCGCCGGAGTCGGACGGGGGCGACGCCTCGCAGCGGAGCTACACGGCCGGGTTCTGCGGCCTCGTGTTCAGCGTGCTGGAGGCCGACCAGCCCCTGCTCCATGTCTTCTCCAGGGACGACCCCCGCGCGATGCTGCGCCTGCTTCGCGACGAGATCGCGGCCGATCTGGGCGGCCGGACGCGCGAGAGCCGTGAGATCGACCTGGGCGGCGTGCCGGGCCTGGCGGCCGAGATCGTCATGCCCGAGGAGGACACGATGGTCAGGGTTCGCTGGTATCGGCACGGAAGACGCCTGTTCTGCCTCTCGGTTTCCGGCCCGATCGGGTCGCTCAACGAAGAGAACGCCGGGCGGTTCTTCGAATCCTTCGCCTTCGCGCAGGACCCCAATCCATGACGCAGTTGGTAGAAAGCCCCTGGCCGGCACTGACGTTCGGCATCATTGCGCTGGCGGTGCTGGCCGTGGTGATGCTGCGGACCGGGCGCGGAGTGATCCTGTTTGGAATGGGGGGCGTGGTCTTCCTGGTGCTGCTGCTGGTGGGACTTGAGTGGCTGGTGGTGACGGATCGGGAGAAGGTCGAGAACACGCTGCACGCCGCCGCCGCGGCGATCGAGGCCAACGACGTGGATCGGCTGTTCCAGTTCATCTCGCCGCGGGCTTCGTTCACGCCGCAGAGGGCGCGCCACGCGCTGCGCCAAGTCGAGTTCTCCGAGGCCCGGATTAAGAACGTCGAGGTCGAGATCAACGAGTTGACCAGCCCTCCCACGGCCAAGGCCAAGCTGCTGGCCATCTTCTCGGCCGTGGACCGGACCTTGCAGGTGCCTTACACCGGCGTGCGTATCCCGATGAATGTGCAGCTTCAGCGCGAGGAGGACGGCCGCTGGCTGATCACCGGCCACGACGAGGGGCACTGGCAGGACTACCTCTAACGGCCGTCTCGGCGAATACTCGAGACCCGCGACGAACGACGTCTACTTCGACTCCGCCTCGCGCATCGCCTTGCCGAGCTCCTTGAGGGTTATGATCCCGTCGCCGCTGGCGTCGTAGGAGTTGAACTCGGCGACCTTCTCCTCGGTCCACTCATCGGCGAACTCGTGCATCTTCACCTGGCCGTCGCCGTCGGCGTCGCGGGTCTTGAACCAGTCGGGGACCTTCACGGGCCACTTCGCGTAGTCCACGCGCGGCCGCCTCGGCGTCGGGCGGGAGTGCTCACCGGTGAAGTCCCCCTTGGCCTGGAGATGAACGACAGGTTCTCCGTGGTCGCGCCCACGATGCCGACTTCCTCACGGCCCAGGCGGACGACGCGGCTCTTGACGATGTCGCGTCGGTCGACCAGCGCGGCCAGCCGGGGCTCCAGGCCGAAATCCAGGTTCGCGGTGACGAACTTCGCGCGGCCGCAGATGCCTTGGACGAAGTCGGCCAGCACGTCCGGCCCGAAGTCGAACTCATGGTTGCCGATGGCCAGGCAGTTGTAGCCGATGAACGAGACGAGGATCGAATCGTAGAACGGCACGCCCTTCTCGAGGCTGGCGTTGAACTCCGGGCCGGCGAGGAAGTTGTCGCCGGAGGAGAGCATCAACACCTTGTCGCCACGGAGCCAGGCCTTCAGCCGGAGCTGGTTGACCTTGCTGACGAAGCGGGCCGCCCCGCCGAAGTCCTCGATCCCGCTGCCCGCGTTGAGCAACTGCGACTCGGCGTCGTTGTTGTGCAGGATCGTAAGTCTGAAAGGCTTGTCCTTTTTGCCCTTGGCCACCGCCGCGGAGGCCGACAAGAGCATCGTCAGAGCGAAAGCGACTCCCCACAAACTGCGCCCAAATCTCTCTCGCATCATCCACTCCTCCTTAAGTCAATACGCCGATGCACCGCGGTCGGTACGCCGGCACCGGCGCTGCCCGCCGCGATAAGGCTCGACCGGACCGGCTGCCCCGCGTCCCTACTCACCTTCCGGGGTGCCAGGGCACCTCGGCCGCCCGATCGACGTCCGGATTCTCCCGCGACGTGTTACGCCTTGATGAAACGGCTGTTGGATGTTGGTTGGAAAACGGCGAGGATCGGCTCATAGATGCTGAGGGGGGATTACGACTTCGGAGCAGTGCGCCGACCGCGCGTCACGGAGACGACGAGCGGATAGCCCCAAAGGGCGCGAAGTGCCCGGACGAGGGCAGGCGAGGCCAAGAGAGGAGCGCATGGTCGTGGGGAACGCGAGCAGCCATCGCCAGCCGGTGCCGCGACCGTGAGGGAGCGAAAGCTCTCAGAAGGCCGCGCTCCGTGCGGTCTCGTGAATCAGGTGGCCGGTCTGCCACCGCGCAACCACTAGAAGCTCTGCGGACCGGGCCCGAGCTGCGGCGGGCTCCAGAGATCGCCGCCGTGGGCAGGTGGCTGCCCGCCGGCGCGCGGGCCGCGCGGCGATCTGCCGGGTGAAGGCCCGGCGTGGGGCCGATAGGCCGAGGGACCGCCGCCTGGCCCCGAGTAGGGCGCGGCCTGGGGAAGGTACGGCGCATAGGGGGGAGGATAGGAGGGATACCCGAATCGGTTCCACGAACCGTACGGGTTCACCCAGGACTGGAACGGCAGCGTCCACGGCCCCTGGGGATTGCCCCACGGACCGTAGGGCGTGGCCCCGGCGCGATAGGGAAAGAGCCACTCGCCATAGGGCCGGATGTACTGACCCTCGCCCCAGCTCTGCACCGTGTGGCGAAAGTCGAAGCTGTCGCCCACGCGCAGTCCCGACCGCTTGTGCCGGTAGGTGCTCTCCACATACGTCGGGTCCTCAGGCACGTAGGCGGCGGGCGGCTTCTGATACTGGCTCACCCGGTCGCCGGTGGCTGGATGATGGCTGAAGTGGCCGGGTCGAAATATCCAGTTCGCCCGGGCGGCGGCGGGGAGTAACATCGCCCCCAAGAGGAGGGCCTTGATCGCGAGCCACCTGTTTCTCAAATGCGGTCTCATGGATGCGTGTCCGGGCTTGGGACTCCCGACGGCATGGACGTGCCAGAAAGGCAACATCCAGGGCCGGGCGATGTTCAGGAACTGAAACATCAGCCCGGCGATCCGCTCGGCATTCGGGCCGCAAGACAGGCGGAGCAAACCGCATTCCCCAGACCGCGCCTGACGCGGACATCCGCTTTCGCGGCCTACGGACCTCAGCGGGGACGCTCGACCATCAGGGGCGGGTCACCCGGCTCGTATCGCCTCATCTTGGCGGCCTTCTCGGCGTCGTAGGCATATCGGGCGCCGGGGGGGAGCTCGGGCAGCTCGATCATGTTCTCCTTAATGATCTTCTGCATGAACTCCTCCTGGGTCTTCGGGAAGTGGCCGTGGACGCCGTAGTAGAGGTTCATGGCCGCCGGGATCTTCACGTTGAAGACGAGCATCTGCGGGGCCTTGAAGTAAACGGAGATCGGCGTGGTAATCACGCCCGGCCCGTAGTCGCGGCCCCGCTTCCCCACTCCCACGACCGCCTTCTCTCGGACCGGCGGGGGACCTTCGGTTGCCGGCTGGTTGGAGCGGAGAATCCCCGATGCCATCTTGCTCGCCCCTGCCTGCGCAGCGGGCTTGGCTGCGTCCGGCAGGGGCGGAAGGTTGCGCGCGGCGGCCGCTTTCGGCTCTGCGGGCTTGCCCGCACCGGGCTTGGCACCGGAGGGCTCGCCACAGCCGCACAGCACGAGCAGGGCAAGCGAGATGATCGAGGCGACACAACGCATGGCGTTTGTCCTTTCCGCAGGGGAGAAACGTGGATTGCCCTTCCAAAGTCTGTTGTGGCAGGACTCCGGGCCATTCCACGCCGGCCTCGCCGATTCAACCCAACCTCAGGCTTTGGCCCGGGCGCTCTCCTCCCCGGTCGATTCGCCGCCTGCCAGGTCCTCGCGAGTTCGGCGCGGCTTGACGAGCGGGCGCTGGGGCGCCGCCGGGAGAGACGGGGCGTCGGCGATCGCGCGCGGGAGGGTGTACTGCCAGTCCACCATCGCGTCCAGGGCTTGCCGGCTGGTCATGTCATAGTGCAGGGGCGTCACCGACACGCAGCCCTTGGCCAGCGCGGAAAGGTCGGTCTCACGTTCCTTGGTCACGGGCGGGGGTCCGCCCGTAGCCCAGTAATAATCGCGTCCCCACGGATCGGTCCGCTTCTCGAACCGGTCCCCGTAGCGATTGACGTCCATGGGCACGACGCGGACCTCGGGCGCGGCCTCCACGGCCGCCGTCGGGATGTTCACGTTGTAGAGCTGGGGATCGGGGCCTTTCTGCCCGAGCGTCTGGCCGATCACCTCGGCGGCGATCCGCGCGGCGAGGTCGAACCGCGCGTGCTCGTTGTACTCCAGCGACACCGCGATGCTCGTGACCCCGAAGAAGGCCCCTTCGATGGCCGCAGCGACCGTGCCCGAGTAAAGCACGTTGATGCCCGCGTTCAATCCCGAATTGATGCCGCTGACCACCAGGTCGGGCGTGCGGGGGCAGAGCCGGGTGATGCCGAGTTTGACGCAGTCGGCCGGACTGCCCTCGACGGCCCAACCCCAGTGCTCCTCCCCGTGGAAGACCTCTTTGACGATCAACGGGGTGAGGTAAGTAATCGAATGGCCCACGCCGCTTTGCTCCGTGGCGGGCGCGACCAGACAGACCTCGCCCAGCCCGCGCAGCTCCTGTCCCATGGCCGCCAGGCCGGGGGCGTAGATACCATCGTCGTTGGTCAGAAGGATGAGCACGGGGGCACGATTTCTTCCATCGGAGAGCAGGCTGCGGACACCGCGCGGGTGCTAACGATCTCAATATATCGGGGCCGGGTGCGCGCGGCAATCCGCCGACGCCAGACTTCCGAAGTCTCGCGGACCTCGGAGGTCTTGGCTCGTCCCGGGCCTTCGCCGTCATCTTGACACGCCCGCCCCGTGCTGCCACACTGGTCAGGGGCAAGCCTTTCCCGGGGGTGGGTTATGCGCAGAATCCGCGGTTTCACGCTCGTCGAGCTGCTGGTCGTAATCACCATCATTGGCATTCTCATCTCGCTGTTGCTCCCCGCCGTGCAGTCGGCCCGCGAGGCAGGTCGGCGGTCGCAGTGTCAGAACAACCTGAAGCAGCTCGGGCTGGCGGTGCTGAACCACCACGAGGCCTTCCAGAGGTTCCCCTCCGGCGGCTGGGGCTGGACATGGATCGGCGAGCCGGAGCGCGGCACGGGGATCGAGCAGCCGGGCGGCTGGGCCTTCAACGTCCTCGACTACCTCGAGCAGACCAACCTGCGGGACGCGGGCCTGGGCCTGTCGGGACAGGAGCGGACCGACGCCATCATCGCCCGCTGCCAGACGCCGATCGCCACGTTCTACTGCCCCACGCGACGGCGCCCCGCGGCGTTTCCCGACTATCACAGCAACTACAAGACGGCCAGCTCCACGTCGATGCGCATCCCGACAGGCGGGCGCAGCGACTACGCGATCAACTGCGGCGACCAGCGGGCCAACGAGATCTTCGCCGGTCCGCCCGACCTGGAGACCGGCGACAACCCCGACTGGCAGACCTGGCGCGACCACGCGGAGAGCCTCGCCAAGCACACGGGTATTGCCTACGAGCGGAGCGAGGTCAGCATGGCCAAGGTCCGCGACGGGTCGAGCAACACGATTCTCATCGGCGAGAAGTACGTCAACCCCGACACGTACATGACGGGGAGCGATCCCTCGGACAACGAGAACATGTACGTCGGGTACGACAACGACATGTACCGGACCACGAACCCCGACCACAAGGGCCCGCGCCAGGACACGCCCGGCGTGACCAACCAGTGGATCTTCGGGTCCGCGCACGCGTCGGCCTGCAACTTCGTGTTCTGCGACGGCCACGTTCAGCCGCTGAGCTACGCGATCGACCGCGAGACCTTCCGCCGGCTGGGCAATCGCAAGGACGGGCTGGCGATCGACGCCAGCGAGCTCCAGTAGCGCGGGGGTCGGGTGCCACTTGCCGCGGGCCGCCTCGAGCGGATAGACTGTCGGCCTGCCCCCCGGGACGGCCGGAGGGCATTGTTCTCCTCCTTCCGCTGGGAGTCGCCGCAAGTCATGCAGAAGAAGACGGTGCGCACCGGGATCGTGGGCGCGGGTTTCTCGGCCACGTTCCACTACGAGGCCCTCCGTAAGGTCCACGGCACGAACGTCGAGGTCGTCGGCGTCCACACGATCAACGCCGAGCAGGGGCAGGAGTACGCCGCCAAGAGAGGGATCCGCTTCTTCGACCGCCTCGAGCCGCTCTTGGACGAGGTGGACGCGGTCCACGTTTGCACGCCCCCGGTCGCCCACGCCCCCATCTCCATCGAGGCCCTCCGTCGCGACAGGTTCGTGATCTGCGAGAAGCCGCTGACCGGCTACTTCGGCGACGGCTCCCCCGATTTCCACTGGGACCGCGCGGACAAGCAGGTCGCCCTCCATACGGCCCTGGACAACGTGGAGAAGGTGATCGAGGCCGAGCAGGCCAGCGACGCGCGACTCCTGTACGCCGAGAACTGGGTCTACGCCCCGTCGATCCAGAAGGAGCGCGAGATCCTGGAGAAGACCGGTGGCCAGATCCTCTGGATCCACGGCGAGGAGGCCCACAGCGGCTCGCACTCGGTCGATTATGCCTATTCGGCCCGCTGCGGCGGCGGCGTGCTCATCGGCAAGGGCTGCCACCCGTTGACCGCCGCGCTGTACCTCAAGCGCGTCGAGGGACGCGTTCGCAACGGTCAGCCCATTCGCCCCAAGAGCGTCTCGGCCCGCACGCACGCCCTCACCCGGCTGCCGGCCTTCCAGGACGCCGGCCACATCCGCAAGGACTACTACGACATCGACGACTTCGCCATGATGCACGTGGAGTTCGAGGACGGCACGATCGGCACGCTGCTCACCTCGGACATCGTGCTGGGCGGCATCCACAACTGGCTGGAGGTCTGCGCCACCAACCACCGCACGGTGTGCAACATCAATCCCAACACGGCGATGATGACCTACAATCCCCGCGAGGAGTACTTCCGCGACATCTACACGGTGGAGAAGATCGGCACGAAGCAGGGCTGGGTCTGCACCTCGCCGGACGAGGACTGGTTCACCGGCTACCCGCAGGAGATCGAGGCCTTCTACCGCACCATCGCCTACGGCGAGGAGCCCGAGAGCGGTCTGCACCTGGGGGCCGACTCCATCTCCACGATGTACAGCGCCTATCTCTCCGCCGACCGGCACGGCGCCGCCGTCGCGGTGAAGACGTACTAGTGCACTACTGAAGCCCAAAGCGTTAGCGAGGGATGCGTCGGTCTGCCGCGCCCCCTCGCTGACGCTGCGGGGATCGAGCTCCTCCTCAATACTCCCGGTCGGTGACGATGCCGGGCATGGGAATAGGGTATTTGCCCTCGTCGTCCGCCCGGATCGGGGCGGGCGAGTCCATCGTGAACTCGTCGGCCCCCGGCGCGAACTCGTGCTCGCACTTGAGGAACTGCTCCAGCGTGATCTCCTTGGCCGTGTGGGCCGCCCGGCGGCCCAGCGAGCTGACCGCGCTGGCCATCACGCCGCGCTCGACCTCGTTGTAGGGCTTGTCGCTGCGGATCGCGCCGACCAGGTCGTTCCACTCGTTCTGATACGGGTTGCCCTCGCCGCCGGGGGCGGCGGACTGCCAGGTCATCTCCGAACGCTCCGGCCTCTGGCCCTGGTAGATGCTGGAAGGCGCGCCGCAGTCGCCGGCCCGGGAGACGACGGCGCTCCCCTTGGTCCCGTGCGCGTAGCTAGAGTAGATCGTGTGGGCCCCGGGCACGCAGCGCCCGTCCATGATTAGCCGGGCCCCGTCGGCGAAGATGTACTCCACCGCGTAGTTGTCGAAATTCTGATCGACGCTGTCCATCCGGTAGTGGCGACCGCCCAGCGACTGGGCCTTGACCGGCCAAGCGTCCTTCATCCAGCAGCAGTGGTCGATGACGTGGATGTAGAAGTCGTTGTAGCAACCGCCGCTGGCCCACAGGAAGCTGTGGAACCGCTGGATCTGCCACAGCAGCTCGCTGGGCTGGCCGGGCCATCGCTTGGAGAAGGCCGACCCCAGGGGGCCGTGCATCCGATAGGCCCGCATGGTCACGATGTCGCCGATGGCCCCGTCGGCGATCTTCTCGTGAAGCTGCTCCAGGTGCCGGCTGTGGCGGGACATGAGTCCGACGCCGGCCTTGAGGTTCCTTGCGGTCCCTTCCTCGGCGAGCTTGAGCATGC
This sequence comes from uncultured Pirellulales bacterium, assembly GCA_964434165.1. GTDB lineage: Bacteria > Planctomycetota > Planctomycetia > Pirellulales > Thermoguttaceae > CAYSUS01. Next base: position 15,227 of record CAYSUS010000040.1, on the reverse strand, counting down.
GCCGGGAGGTGGGGCCGTCGGCCGTCAGCGGCTTCTCCATGAACACGTGCAGCCCCTTCTTGATGGCGTAGCCGTAGTGCACCCAGCGGAAGGCCAGCGGCGAGGCGAAGATGGCAATGTCGCCCGGCTTGAGGCAGTCCATCGCCTTCTGGTAGGCGTCGAAGCCCACGAACTGCCGCTCCTTGGGCACGTCGACCTGGTCGGTGAACCGCTTGTTGAGATTCCCCAGGCTATTCCGCACCCGATGGTCGAAGACGTCGGCCATGGCGATCAGCTTGACGGGCCCCTGCTTGACCGACATGGCGTCGGCCGCCGCCCCGGTCCCCCGGCCGCCGCAGCCGATCAAGGCAAGGCGCAGCGTGTTGTCTTCGGCGGCGTGGACGCGCGGGAGGGCCAAGCCGGCCAGGGCCGAGGCCGCCGCCACCCGGCCGCCACGGCGAAGGAACCCGCGGCGGGACGTCAAGGGGCTGGGGGTGTCGCTCATGGTCAATCTCCTTGGTAGGGTTGCTTGGCAGGGCGCGTCTGCGGGGTCTGCGCCGTGGGCCGCCCGGCCCGAGTGCGCCGGGTTCCGGAAGCCGCACGATCCGACCAGTGTAGCATGGTGCGGGGCCGATTTGGAGTGACCGGCTCGCCGCGCGGCGGCTCTTGCAGCGCTCTACTGGTCTTGCGACCCCACGCCGAATCGCATGGGCGGGGCCCCGCGTTGATGTGCGCCGACGTCGGGGGCCTCGCCCCTGAAGCCGTCGCCGAAGTTGGGGATCGGCTCCGCGGCGCCCGCGCCCGGGCTTTCCGGGGCGAGTTGGAACCGGCCGGTCCTAGTCTCCGGATCGTAGCCTGCGCCAGCGGCGTAGATCGGCTCGCCGCGCACGCCGTGGGCCTCGTGGCCTTCCGGGACCCTCCCGCTATACAGGTCGTAGTCGAAGTCGTTGTCGACGTTCTGTCTGGCCTCGCTGATGCTGCGGTCCTCGGGCGATCGCACGTGAAGGATGTTGTTTCGCGAGACCGTGTGTTTGACGATGCGATTGCCGCCGAGGCCTCCCTTCGGCAGCCACTCGTCCGCCCGGAACATCGTGTTGTGGAAGATGTACTGGTGGCCGGTCATCCACTTCTCGCCCCCGGCGAAGCCCATCTTGAGGAAGTATCCGCCGTGGTAGTCCGGCTTCCACTGGCTGCGGCCGCTCACGTTGCGCCAAACGTAGAGAGGTCCGATCGACGTGGCCGCGTTGCCGATCATCATCATCGACTGCGTGATGAAGTTGCCCCACACGCGCGTGTTGCGATTGCCGCCCTCCACTTCCAGGCCGTCGTCCCAGCAGTGGCTGACGAGATTGCCGTAGATGTCCGAGTCGGGCCCGGGCGAGCCGCGGAAGCTGCCGTTGCTGCCGCCCCCGATGACGTCGTTGTACATGTGCTCCAAGTCAGAGTAGCACTCGTTGTACCGGATCACGTGGTTGCCCGCCGTGTTGAACAGCGAGATGCACTGGGGCCCCCGGGTGTGCGTGGGGTACTCGGGCTCGTACCAGGTGCTGCCGTCGAAGGTCGGGTGGTGCAGCTTGCACCGCTGGACGACCAGGCGCTTCAGGTCGGCACTTCGCGACAGGATGGCCGAGTCCATGTTGTATCCGAAGCCGCGCTCCCGATTGAGCTGTCCCCAATCCGAAACGTCGCAGTCCTCGATGACGATATCGTGGCCCCCGTCGATGCGAATGGCGCCGATGATCGACTTCCGCCTGGCATTGGCCGTGCCGGCGCCTTTGAGCGTGAAGCCCCGGACGATCACGTGGGAGGCGTCGATCGTGATGCACGTGTCGTGCTTGTGGCCCACGTCGATGGTAGCGCCCCGTCCGTCATAGACACGCCACGCGCCGGGCGTGCCCGACTCGGTGATCGCCAGCGGCGTCTCGCGATCCGTGATTCGAACTGCCTGGCCGACCGGGAACTCCTCCTTCCAGGTCGTCGCGGTCAGCCGGGCGGTGGTCGCCGTCCCGGCGAGCGTGAGCTCGATCTCGTACGTGGTGCCCGGCGCCAGATGCACGATGCTGCCCCGG
>CAYSUS010000040.1:0-13169 GCA_964434165.1 uncultured Pirellulales bacterium | reverse complement strand
GTCGGTCAGGTCGTTGTCCGTGCCGGGGATGGGGTTGTAGCGCATGGGCAACCCCTCGCTCCAGTGGGTCGCGCCCTGGGGCCGATAGCGGACCGCGACTTCTTTGCCCGCGGCCCCGCCCTCTGGCGACCAGTAGAGCCCCAGGCAATGAAACGTGGGGATGGCAAACGGGCCTTCACCCTCGGCTCCTGCTTCTGCTGCGGCGAAGAGCGCTGCCTGGACGTAGATCAAGGCGAAGAATGCGGCGTTCAGCGCACGGCAATGGAGGCGTGTCATGGGGCGGTCCTTTGGAGTTAATGCGCGAGAGGCACGTGTTGGGCGAGCATCTTCGCATCCCCAGACTGATTCACCTGCCGGACAAGCCGGCAGGGGTCTGGTTCTTCGATGTGTTCGTTCTGGCTTCCCAGTCTCGTTCACCTGCCCGACGAGCGGGCAGGGGGCCAGTCACGCGCCTGCCGCCTTTTTGGGCTTGATGAACAGCATCTCTGAGGGCGTGACCCAGCTCTTCCTCAAGTCCACCCGGAACCAACCTTCGCCGTTCTTCCTGTGGAAGCGGCAGGGCGACCGCTTGCCGAACTCCTTCAGATCGTGCTGGGCCCAGGTCTTGCCCATGTCGAGCGACACGATGAATCCCGTGCTCATCGGCGAGGCGGGGGCGCAGTGCGACGCCAGGATCACCCCGTCCTGGACGATCATGATCGCCGACTCCACGCCGGGGTTGAACAGGCGCGTGTGCTTCTCGGGCGTGGCAAGATCGGCCGGATCGCAACAGAAGATCCCGCGGTCGTGCGGCTGGGGGCCGTTGGCGTCGGCCGCCCAGTACACCTTCCCGTCGGCGAAGTTGATCCCGCCCGACTTGTAGCGCGTGTTCGACTCGTCCGACACCAGGACCTTCCAGTCCCAGCGGTCCTTCTTGGCGTCGTACGTACCGCGGAGCCAGTGGCACTCGGGTCCCTCGGGCCGGGTGCGGTCTCCGGTGCAGGCGTAGAACGCGCTCTCGTCCGGGTTATAGGCCACGGAATGGACGTGGCGGCAGATGACCCGGTTGTCCGGATCGCCGAGCAGCGTGCCGGTGCTTCCACCACCTCCGCGGCCGTTGTCGCGGTAGTACGGGTTCTGCCCAAAAGTATACGCGATCTTGACCGTCCTTCCCTGGTCGGTCGAATAGTAGATGTTCACCGGCGCGGCGCCGCCGATGACGTTGCAGTAGTTCCCCCACACGAGAATCTCCCGGCCGTCGATCTCCCAGGTGTTGATTCCCGTGAGCGTGTGGAAGTACCATCCGGGCAGGTCGGGGCTCTGAGGCTTGTGCGGAAGGTAGTCCTTTCCCCGCGTATCCTTGACCGTGACTTGCTCGATCGTCTTCAGGTTGTCCGTACTGCGGTACAGCTTCTCGCTCGTGGCGAACAAGACGTTGCCGCCGCCCAGGATGCAACTGAACGTGATGCCCCGGGCGCCGGGAAATGCGTGGCTGTGCGGCCACGTGTGGGCGTTGTCCTCCGAGAGCAGGACCTTGTCGGCGGTGTAAGCGAAGGCCTTGTTGTCGCGCTGGGAATCCACGAACACGTCGGCCGGTTGCGGGCGATACCAGAAGTGTTCGGTCGCAGGATGGTCCGCCCGGTCGGGCGACTCAGCGCCCCGTCCGATCGTGCTTGACATGGACATGGCTCCGGCGGTGGCCGCCGCGGCACCGAGGAACCGGCGGCGAGTCAGGTGTGGCTGCGGCACGGACATGGGGATGCCTTTCGTGTTGAGGCGGGGTTGCTGGAGCGCGAGTCTATCCCTGTCAGCCGGCGCCTGCAACCGTGTGGCTCGTGTGGCCGGCCGTGCGGGGAGCGCACCGTGCGGATGCCAGCCGGGCGCGGGCCGATTATACTGGACGGACGACGCGTTGCCTTCTCCCCTCTCCTGCCCGGAGCCACGCCATGCCGATCCGCCCCCTCCCTCTCTTCCTTTCGCTCGTCTCCCTTACCGGTCTCGCAGTCGACGCCGCCGAGCCGACGGGAACGCCGGTTGCCCCCGGCCCCGTGCTCTCGGTGCCCGCCAGCTCCGAGCCGTTGGTGCTGGCCACGGAGCTGCCCCAAGGGAGCCTCGCCCGCACGGGATCGCGCTATCAACTGGTGGCCCTGCCGGATCGGGATCTCACGGCCGCCGCGCAAGTGATCCCCGCGTCGGGCAAGGACGGCCTTCCTTCGGACGACGCGCGACGTTTGGCGGCGATCGTGCCAGGCGACGAATCGACACAGGGTCAAAGGCGGTTCCACCTCGAAGGCGTCAAGCCCGAGCAGGAGCAGCCTTTCCGCTTCGACGATGTCAGCGAACAGTCGCTGGGCCTCTGGGAGGGCGACTCGCCGGTGCTCGTTTATAACCACGGGGTCATCACCGACGAGAACGTACCCAAGAAGGACCATCGCCGCAGCCGTGCCTGCTACGTCCACCCGCTCCACGGACTGCGCGGAGAGGTGCTCACCGACGATTTCCCTCGGGACCATTACCATCACCACGGCATATTCTGGACCTGGCCGCACGTGAAGGTCGACGGGCGCGAGCATAGCCTATGGTCGGGCAGCTCGATCCGCCAGGAGTTCGTCAAGTGGCTCGCCCGCCAGACCGGGCCCGTGTGCGCGGTCCTGGGCGTGGAGAACGGCTGGCTGGTGGGCGAGAAGAAGGTGATGATCGAGCGGGTGTGGCTCCGCGCTTACCGCGCCCAGCAGGGGCAGGAGCGGGTCGTGGATCTCGACCTGTTCTTCATCCCCACCGACAGCCCCGTGACGCTATGGGGCGCGGGCGGCAAGAGCTATGGAGGCCTGACGGTCCGCTTCGCCCCCGCGTCGCGTCAGGAGACGACGATCACCGTGCCCGACGGCAAGACCAAGGCCGACCTGCCTGACACGCCGCTTGCCTGGGCCGATTTCACTTCGCGCATGAAGGGCGCCGAGCATCGCAGCGGGGCGACCGTGATGGTCAGCCCAAAGCACCCGGACTATCCACCGACGTGGCTGACCCGCCACTATGGCCCGCTGTGCGTGGGCTGGCCGGGAGTCCAGGCCAAGACGTTCCGGCCCGGCGAGGTGATCCGCCTGAGCTATCGACTATGGGTCCACAAGGACGCGGGGGAGCCGGATGCGATCCGAGCGGCGTACCGGGCCTATACGGCCGCCGTGCTGGGGGCCGAGATGCACGGCCCCCGGTGAAGCGGGCGCGAATGCGCCGAATGGACGCCCCCCTGATTGACATGCCGCCGGTTGCCCGATACCCTCATCCTCAAGTCGGGGCAACGGTTGCTGCTCGACGGCAGGGGCGCCCGATCGGGCCTCGCCAAGGTCTGGCACCTGATCGAGTGGTTCAAGCGGGGCCCGCCGACGACGGCGCCTGCGGATCGACCTTTCTCCGTCACCACCTTCTCACGAGAGTGCCATCATGAGCTACGGACCTTCCGGACCGACCGGCCCCACGCAGCAGCATCCCGAGGGGGGCACCATGATCTTCGTGCTGGGGCTCCTTGGACTGCTAGTCTGCGCGATTCTGGGGATCTTCGCCTGGATTCAGGGCAACGACTACATGAAGCGGTGCCAGGCCATGGGCGTCGAGCCCGAGGGGCTGGCCGTGGCCGGCCGGATCCTCGGCATGATCGCCACGATCCTGCTGATCGTCGGGCTTGTGGCCGTCCTCGGCATGCTTGCCTTGGGGGTCCTCGCGGGCGCGGCCGCGGGCTAAGGTCCGGACCTCTCCATACGTTCGACGTCGGCTACAAACGGGGTCTCCACGCGTGGCGGTTGGCTCAATCGCCGCGGGGGGAGACCCGTTCTTTTTGCGCCAACCGGCCGTCTTCCCCCGGTCGGAGCACCCCCTAACCGAATTCTCGCGCAACGATCTGGACCCTCGAACGTCTAACCTCCTGGGGCATTCCACGGATGCCCTGCCGACTGGTAAGCTGGGGTGACTGCGTGTGGTATTGGGAGAGGAGCGAGGGCAATCGCGGTGGGCATCGAAATCAAGTGCGGAAGCTGCGGGATGCGGTACGCGGCGCCCGAGCGCCTGGCGGGCAAGGCCGTGGATTGCCCCAAGTGCGGGACCGGGATTGAGGTCCCATACCCCTTGGCCGAGCCGCAGCAGGCCGTGCCCGGGCTGATCCTCTTGGACGACGACCCGCCGACCGGGACCCCGCCGTCGGTAGCGGCCGCGGCGCGCCCCAAGCCCCGTCCGAGGCAGCCGGCGCCCGGTCCCGCCTCGCCGCAGGCGGAAGATCCGCTCGCCGGGCTGTTCAACGAGGAATTCGTGGGGGCCGCGACCGCCGGCCCTGCGGCCGGGGTGCCGGGTGCCGGGATTCCCGCCCAGTCGCCTCTGGCCGGCGGAACCACGCTGGCCCCGAAGAAGCGGAAGAAGAAGGCGTGGGATACCAGCCAGGGCGGCCACCCATTCTCCCTGAGGGGATTGAAGGTCCTGGCTGTTGTGGTTGGGGTCTTCACCTTGGGGGCCACGATCGCCGCCTTCGTGGTCGGCCCGCCGTTTCTCGGTTGGACGTTCCTTGTCCTCGGCGTGGGAGTGACGCTGTTCGGGTTTGCTTCGGACCCCAGACGGCCGCTCTATACCAAGGCCGATCTCTCGGACGAAGGACGAGGCTGCGGGACAGTGTTCGCCATCTACGTGGCCGTCGGGATTGTCATCCGTTTCATCCGACTCGCAGCGCGCTCCGAGAGCGGTGAGCTACCGGTGGCTCTCATGATCCTGATGGGATTGCTGGTCCTCGGCTGCTTGATCGCGGGGGTCGTGCTAGTGGTCCGGGCGCTCGGCCGCATGTTCGGGGCGTTCCGTGTCTCGGCCTGGCTCTACATGGGCGCGGCCCTCTTGTGCCTGCTGTTTGCGCCCCTCCTGCCCGGCCCGCGCGGAACGCGCGGAGACGCGGAGCGGGCAGACCCCGTCCCCATCGCCGACCTCCCCGAGCGGCCGCCGATGCGGGCGCTCCGCCCCGGCGTGCAGTTCGCCGAGGTCCGCTTGCCGGTCCCGCCGAGGCAACCCGGGCACGAGAGCCGGCTTTACCTCTACCTGCCGACGGGATCGCACGCGCCGAAGTCGCTCCCCTGCGTGCTCATCGCTTCGGCGGGAACCAACCTCCTCAGCGGCATGGAGCTCGGCGCGGGCGATCAGCCCGAGCACTTCCCCTACGTCGAGGCGGGCATGGCCGTCGTGGCCTACGAGATCGACGGCCCCTACCCGAGCGAGGAACCGTCCGTTTACCAGGCCCGCGAGGCGCTGCGCCAATACCAGGCGGCCGACGCCGGGCGCGTGAATTTCCGCAACGCTTTGGAGTACACCCTGGCCAGGATGCCGGAGGTTGATCCGGGGCGGATCTACGTGGCGGGGCACAGCTCGGCGGCCACGCTGGCCCTGCTCGTCGCCGAGGGCGAGTCGCGGCTTCACGGCTGCATTGCCTACGCCCCGGCCACCCGGCTCCGCGCGCGGTTCGGGGCCGATCTGGCCGCGATCGAGCGCGAGCTGCCCGGGGCGTCGGATGCGATCGATGAGTACACGCCGCGGGCCGCCGCGATTCCGCCCGGCTGCCGCGTGATGCTCTTCCACGCCGAGGACGACAGCAACGTGCCGATCGTGGACAGCCGGTCGTTTGCCGACGAGCTCCGCCGCCTGGGCCGCGACGTGACGCTCAGGACCGTGCGCACGGGCGACCACTACGACTCGATGATCGACGAGGGGATCCCGGCCGGCATCGCCTGGATTCAACAGGACGGGGCCAGCGCGGAGGTAGCGGATCGGATGGACACGACGCCCAGGCCCGCGCCCATCCGCACCAAGGGGATTCCGACCGTCACCGCGCGTAGTCCGACTCCGAAGGACGACTCGCGCGCGTCGCCCACCGACCTGGCGAGGCTGTTCCCGACTCGCCCGGCGATGGAAGTCGCGCCGCCTCGCGAGGTCGAGTCGCCGCCGCAGCCGGAGAAGCCGCCGGCCGCTTCGGCCACGGTCAGACGGCGCAAACGTCCGACGCCCCGGGACTTCAATGCGGCCAGCCGGCAGTATGTCGAGGACTTCTACCTCCAGGCGATCGCCGCGGACGACGCGACGCTGACCAGCCTGGTGCAGTGGTTTCCGGCCGGGGGCCGGCCCAGCTTGGGGTTGCGCTGGGGCGTGGGCGCCCAGACCGAGTCGCCCACCGCGGCCGGCCGGGCCGACTCGGTCTCCGGCATCAAGAAACTCACGGGTGCGGTCGGGCCCGGACTGGTCTCGGCCCTTCAGGTGCGCATGGATAAGGGCGCCTTCGGCACCTGGCCCAACGAGGGCGAGGCCCGTCTGCGCCGCGTGCAGCTTCTGGGCAACGCCCGGCAGGCCGACCTGCTCAAGTGGGCCCGCGCCCAGGGACTGGATCTGCTGGCGGTCTTCACGCTGGACGAGCGTCTCATGCCCGTCAGCAAGAAGCGCGACACCGTGATCCGTCTCCGCATCGTGGACGTCGTGTCCGGGCTGCCGCTCTGGGCGTCGGTCGAGCTGAGCACCAATCGGATGTGGAGCACCAAGGGCAAAGCGAACGACGCGGGGGCCGCGTTCGTCGCCGCGGTGCAGGCGGTGTTGGACGAGCAGTTCACCCTCAAGCCCCTGCCCGATTCGACGGTCGAGGAGGTGACCCGGCGCGTCGAGGTCCTCGCCGACGCGATCGCCGACGCCGACGTGCAGACGAAGCTCCGCCTTCTGCTGGAGGTCCGCTTCTACCAGGCCAGGGGGCGGATGAAGGACGACGAGGCGGAGCGATTCTACCAGCGCGTCGTGGGCGTGCTCCGCGGCGAGACGCTTGCCGCGGGCAGCCCCGACGAACGGCTCGACGGCCTGTACGAGTGGCTTGAGGAAGGGAGCTAGCCGGCCAGACTTCCGAGGTCTTCGAGACTTCTGAAGTCTCTCTGCCCCAGCCAGCGCGTTCGGGACGCCTGCGAGGCCCACTCGTTGTGTTGCCGCTCGCCTGGGGGGGCAAGAAAACATTTGGGGTCCGCGGGGGGCGAGGGTATATTGGAAGTCGTGCCGATGCGGCGGTGTGGCCGCTGCCGATTGGGATCTGGATCGACACCGCAGGCGTTCTCGCTGCGCCGCTCTCCATACGGTGGCAGTGCGCAGCAGGGGGAGATGGTTGCCATGAAATCGCGAATCGCATGGTTCGTTTTCGGCGCGTTGCTCGCCGTGGGTCTTCTCATCTCGCCTGCCGACGCGTCGCTGATCGGCTACTGGAGCTTCGACGGGGGCAACGCCGACGACGGGTCGGGCACGGGCAACCACGGCGCGGCCGGCTTAAGCATCACGTATCCCAGCGACGTGCCTTTCGGCAACGGGCTGTCGGCCCGGAACTATGGCGGGGGCGGCGCGAACGTGATCACCGTCCCCACTTCGACGTCGCTCGAGTCGATCGACGGCCAGCTTACGGTCTCGTTCTGGATGAAGGCCAGCACCGGGGATAACAGCAAATGGGCCCGCATCTTCCAGCACGGCAACGAAGCCAATGGGAGCCAGAGCTGGCTCATCGACCGGTACGACGCCAACGCCCGGACCAACATGCGGGTGGACACGGTTACCGATAACGGACCGCCTGTCGTTACCGGGAAGTTCAACCAGAACATCGCCACCGCCGCCCCCGACACCTTTGCAGTCCCGCCCGAGGATCCCACTTGGCACCACCTCGTGTACGTCCTCGACAACGGCGAGTGGAGGAAGTACGTCAACGGGGTCGAGACCTCGGGCACTTACCAGCATGGCGACGGGGTTTCCAACACCCGGCCGCTGTACATCTTCGGGAGAAACGGATCCGGGGAGTACGTCGGTCAGCTCGACGACATCGGCCTGTGGAACAGCGCCCTGGACACGGGCGAAGCGATTGGGGTCTTTAACCTCGCCATGGAGCCGGCGCTCGGTTACGGCGTGGGCGAGGCGCAAATGCTGTTCGACGTGTACGACGGCCTGGAGGCGCACGCGTTCATTGGCGACCTCCGCTGGGACAAGGTTCCCGACGGCACGTTGACGGGCAGCCCGGGCGACGTGGTGGAACTGGGACGTTTCTCCTACGGGTTGGTCCTCAACGACGCCGGCGGCGGGGTGCTGTCCACCGTCCCGGAGCCTTCCACCATCACGCTGTGCGCCGTGGGCCTGTTGGGCGTGGCTTTCGTCGGCTGGCGGCGGAGGCGAAGGTGACCTCCGCGGCCGCGACCTCCTGAAGCCCGCGCATGGAAGCCCACAACGCCCCCGGCGGCCGGTTCGGCCGGGGGGTGTTTTTCGGAGCACTCTCTCGTCTCTGTTGGGTGGTGCCGTCCTTCTTCTTGCAACGCTTGGTGGCGTGGTTAGACTGGAGCCTGGGGTGCGGTCGGCCCCGCGGGGGCGCCGGTGGTGATGCCCCTGCATCTGATCCTGCAAGGAGCGATTCCATGATCCGTTCTCCGTGGACTCTCGCGTTGGCGGCTGCGGCCCTGTTCGGCTTTTTCGGCCGGAGTGCTCAGGCGGATGTGATCACGCATCCGGTCTACGATCCGTTGGATGGCAACGAGGTCGATGTCGAAGCCTCGGGCAACCCTTTCACCCTGGCCCAGTGGCAGTCGCGCGTCAGCGAGGCCTTCGGGCGCGGCGTCGGGGGCGTGCTGAACTTCGATGACAGCGACGACATTGCAGAAATCTCGCAGGTGGACACGTTCTCGGCGACGTTCGGGACGATCCGGCCGAAGACGATCGTCTTCGATAACGGCCTGGCGGGATCGAATGATTGGGAGGCCGTTACTGGGGCCAGTGGTCGTGCTGGGATCTCCCAGGATCGTTACCTGACCGCAATCAGTACGGGAAGCGATCCCAGCAATCGCAACGACTACTCGATCGATTTCGGGGCGATCACGGGCGGCGATCCCGGCGAGTCCGTGGTGGAGGCGGCGCTGACGTTGCTTTCGCGCGAGACGAGCGGGCAGTTCAGCAATGTGACGGTCACGGCTCTGTTCAGCGACAGCACGACGGACCAGCGGGTTTTCGACCTGCTGAACAATACGACGTCCGGTCGAGACGACACGTTCTTGGTGTTTCAAGCCCCCGAGGGCGAGTCGATCGAGAACATCCTGGTGAATTTGCCTGGCGGCAGCTTCACTTCCGTGGATGACCTGGCCTTCATCACCAACGGAACACCCGTGCCCGAGCCCTCCACGATGGGGCTGGCCGCGCTGGGGCTCATTGCTCTGGCCCTGGTCGGCTGGCGGCGCAGGCGGCGATAGCTTTCTCGGCCGCGACATCCTGAACATGGGACAACGCCCCCGGCGGCCGGTTCGGCCGTGCGGGGCGTTTCTCTTTGGACGCATTGGCATGCCTCCCACCGTATTAGCGTCCATCAGCGGTTCTTCGTCTGACCCCAAAGGTGACGGTGCTTTCCTGCCGATATTCGGATTGACAGGGGAAGGGTACAGATGTACACTTCCGGCAGGAAGGGTGCTAGCATGGGCAAACACCGCGAAAAACCGCAAAATCCGCCGGCCGGGACGCCGCCCCAGGCACTCGTCGCCGCCCTGCGGGGGCAGATCGAACGACTCGAGTCGAGCCGCTGGCCGCGGGACGAGCAGCCGGTCTCGACGGGCTGCGAGACCCTGGACCGGCTCCTGCCCGAGCGGGGCCTGCGCCGCGGCACGCTCGTAGAATGGCTCGCCGCGGGGAGTGGAAGCGGGGCCGAGACGCTCGCCCTGGGGGTGGCCGGCCGCGCGTGCGGCGACGGCGGGGCCCTGGTCGTGCTCGACGACCGCCGCCAGTTCTATCCCCCGGCCGCCGCGCGCCTGGGCATCGAGCTGGAGCGGATGATCGTGGTCCAGGCCCAGAGCGAGGCCGATCGGGCCTGGGCCCTGGACCAGGCCCTCCGCTGCCCGGCCGTGGCCGCCGTGCTGGCCTGGCCCGCGAGGCTCGACGATCGGGCGTTCCGCCGCATGCAGTTGGCCGCGGAGCAAGGGGGGGCCTTGGGGCTTTTACTCCGTCCGGAAACCGCGCGCAGGGAGCCCTCCTGGGCCGACGTGCGGTTTGAGGTCGAGCCGGCGGCCGCAGGGGACCGGCACCATTTGCCGCGCAGCGGCCAGTTTCCAGGTTCCCCTTTGTCAGGTTCTGCAACAAGCGAGCAGGGACGCCGGCTGAGAATCGAGGTGCTTCGCTGCCGTGGGGGAACCAGCGGCGGGAGCCTGTTCGTGGAAATCGACGATGCGACGAACACTGTGTCTGTGGCTTCCCCGCTGGCCCGTCGCGCGCGCGACGCTCGCGCAGCCGGAGCTTAAAGGCAAGGCGCTGGTGCTCCACCACGCGCAGCGCAACGCCCTGCGCGTGGCCGCGTGCTCGGCGCAGGCAGAAGCTTTGGGCGTGCGGATCGGCATGCCCGTAGCCGAGGTCGCCGCGCTGGAAGCAGGCAAGGACGGAGGCTGCGGGAAGGACGCGACCGTTCTCGTCCCGTATGACCCCAGCGCGGATCGCAAGGCCCTGGAGGACCTAGCCATCTGGTGCGAACGTTTTAGCCCCGTGGTCGGCGTGGAAGACGCCCCCGCCCCGGAGAGTCTTTTCCTGGACATCACGGGCCTGGAGCACCTGTTGGGCGACGAGACCGCGCAAGCGGCGCGAATCCAGGCGGCCCTGCGCGGCCGCGGGCTTTTCGCCCGGCTCGGCATTGCCGACACCCCCGGCGCCGCCTGGGCCGCCGCCTGGGCCGCCGCCAGGTACGAGGGAGGGGACCGAGGACAGCAGGAAAGCATTCCCGCACCCCATACTTCGTACTCCGCACCCCATACTTCGTCCTCACCACCCACCACCCACCTCTCCCTCACCCGCCTCCCGCCCGGCGATGCCCTGACCGCCCTCTGGCCGATGCCGATCGAAGCCCTGCGCCTGGAAGACGAGACCGTGGAGCTTCTCCACGCGCTGGGCGTTTACCGGGTGGGGCAGATCGTGCCGCTGCCGCGCGAGGACCTGGCGGCGCGGTTCGGGCCGCGGCTCGGCGAGCGCCTGGACCAGGCCCTGGGCCTTTTGCCCGAGCCGATCCTCGCCTGCCGCGCCCCGCCGGAGCTCCGCGCCGCGTGGTCGCCCGAGCATCCCACGGCCAAGCGCGAGGCGGTCGAGGCCGTGGTCCGGCAACTCGTGGGCCAGGTGGCCGATCGGCTCTTGCACCAGGGGCGCGGGGCGGTCCGGCTGGAGTGCCGCATCGACTGCCCTCCCTCCGAGCCGGTGCGGCTGAGCGTGGGCTTGTATCACGCGAGTGCCTCGGCCGAGCACCTATTCGGACTGGTCCGCATGCAGCTCGAACGGGTCCGCCTTTCTGCGCCGATGACCGGCGTGTGCATCGAGGCCGCGGTCGCCACCGCGCTGGAGCACCGGCAGGAGCAGCTCTTTGAAGAAGGGGCCGCCCGGCATGCGAGGTCGTTGGCCTCGCTGGTCGATCGGCTCTCCAGCCGGCTGGGACCGCGAGGCGTGCTTCGAGCGCGGCTTCTGGCCGACGCCCAGCCCGAGCTGGCCTACGGCTATGAGTCGGTCGTAGGCACCGCGGGCAAGAGACGCCGTAAAGGTGCCAAATCGGGTGCCACGGGCTGCTTGCCATCCCGTGCTTCCCGCAAGGCAAAGAGAACACGGGCTGACAAGCAGCGCGTGGCACCCAGACGTCCCCATGCCAACGTGCCCGAGCTTCCCCCGCGTCCCCTGCGTTTGATGTCGCGGCCGGCGGGGTTGAGTGCCTCGTCGATCCTGCCCGACGGCCCGCCCGTGCAGTTCCAGTGGCAGGGCGCGTCGCATCGCGTTGCCCGGCACTGGGGGCCGGAGCGGATCGAGACCGGCTGGTGGCGCGGCCGTCCCGTGGGCCGCGACTACTACCGCGTGGAGACCGCGGCGGGAAACCGCTTCTGGCTCTTCCGGCGGCTGCGGGACGGAAAGTGGTTTTTGCATGGCAGCTTCGAGTGACAAAGGGAATGCTGAGTGATGAATGCTGAATGAAGGAGAATGACTGGTTTCCGCGCTGCATCACCTGGCCGACGCTGCACAGTATCCCATTGGTCCATCCGAGGAGGCGACCCATGCCCGAGATATCGAGGTTCTTTGGGATCACGATCCGAATGTACTACCAATGAACACCATCCTCCTCACTTGCACGCGGAGCATCAAGGAGACAACATCCTGCTCGACTTCCAGGGCAACATTCTCCAAGGCAACCTCGGTTCCAGAACGGCTCTGCGCTTGGTGCGGGAGTGGATCGACTTGCACGCAGCAGAGCTTCAAGAGAACTGGGACCTCGCCAGGTCAGGCCAGGCATTGAACCGAATTGATCCACTCGACTGAGGTGCGTTATGTGGGAATTCCAGGAGGTGACGTCGCTCGAGTATCGCCAGGGGTACGTCTATTGCGTCGTATTCAGCGACGGGCTGCAGGCCGACGTGGACCTCTCCGAGTACGTCGGCAAGGGGCCGGTCTTCGAGCCCCTGAAGGACCCTGCCTTCTTCCGGCAGGCTCGTATCGAAGGCGGGACGATCGCGTGGCCCAGCGGCGCCGACATCGCCCCCGAGACGCTGTACGAGAAGGTCGAGGCAGCCAGCAAGCAGATCGAGCGGGCCGGCTGAACACCTATGGATGGCTGCGCAGCCAATGGCCGCGTGGTTTAAGCCCAGACTGGCCGAATACCGGGCTCCCGTCGGTTGCCCTCCGTCCATTGGCTTTGCAAGCGTCAATAAGGGCATCGTCGAGCGCGCGTGACAAGGTGACGGGGTGACAGGGTGAAGAAGAAGGTTAAGACGCATCAGGACTTGGAGGTTTATCGCAAAGCGATCGACGCAGCCATGCAGGTCTTTGAACTGTCGAAGGGCTTTCCCAAGGAAGAGATTTACTCGCTGACGGACCAGGTTCGCCGATCGTCGCGGAGCGTTTGCGCGAATCTCGCAGAGGCCTGGAGAAAACGCCGTTACGAGGCGGCCTTTGTGAGCAAGCTCTCGGATTGCGAAGCCGAAGCGGCAGAAACCCAGGTTTGGCTGGAGCTGGCTGTGAAGTGCGGCTATCTGGATCGAAACGACGCGAAACACCTATACCTCATCTACGACGACATCATCGCCACCCTTGTCGGAATGATCCGCCATCCAGAAACATGGATCCTCCCGCAATGAACCAGCCTCACTTCGCCCCGTCACCCCCTCACCCCGTCACCC
>CAYSUS010000039.1:0-67096 GCA_964434165.1 uncultured Pirellulales bacterium | reverse complement strand
GCCGCCGGCAGCGAGGAGATGGCCTCCTCCAGCGAAGAGCTCGGGGCCCAGGCCGCGGGCTTGCGCGACCTGGTCGCGCGGTTCAAGGTCCAAGGCGCCGGCGCCTAGCGCCGCGCGTCGCGTCAGGGCCACGACGGACCTGACGGCAGAGGAAGCACTCCACTCCCCCCTTTGCACGGCTAGGGCGGCGGGGCAACCCGCCGCCCTGGTCGGTTCTTGACCGCCGGCCACGCCATCGGCCGATCGCCGGGGCCGGGAATCTGGGAAGGTGGGGGATGCCAGGCGATTGGCCGGGGCCGATCAAGCAGCCGGGCCCTCCGCGGCTGCCTTCTCGCCTCCGGCTTGCGTTCGGGCCCGCGGCGCGCTAGAAAGGACAGCGTACCGGTCCGGGCCTGAGGCGGCCCGGGCTCCTCCTCTGGCGTCTTCCTCTTTCGGAACGGAGGGTATCATGGCGGAACGAGCGAGGCATGGGTTGGGGGGCAGTGGGGCGGCGATCTTCGCGGCCGCCCTGGGGTTTTCAGTTCTCTTGGGCCAGACCGCGGCCGCCGGTCCTGGGGACGCGGCCATTCGCGCCCATCTCGACGCTGGCGAGTTCGCGCCGGCGATCGCCAAAGCGCGGGCGCTTCCGGACCCGAGACAGCGCAACGCCTGGCTGGGCCAGATCGCCGCGGCCCAGGCGGGCGCCGGGGCGCTCGACGCGTCGCTCCGCTCGCTCGGTGCGATGGACGACGACCGCGCCCGGGCCCAGGCCGTGCGCAGCGCGCTGGGGCAGCCCTTGGGAGGCGCCGCGGAGGCCGACTTCGATTCGCTGATCGACCTGATCACGTCCACGATCCGGCCCACGACCTGGGACGACGTGGGCGGCCCGGGCTCGATCGCGCCGTTTCCCACGGGCGTGTACGTCGATGCCCTGGGCGTGCTTCAGCCCTCGATGAAGAAGGACGCCACGGGGCGTCTGGAGGCATTGCACCGCGCCAGCCTTGCGGGGGCCCGCGGCGAAAGCGCCCGGCAGCGGTCGGCGCTCCGCATGATCTCGCTGCCGCGCCTGGAGAAGGCGATTCAACTGCGCATGGCGGCGGGCCGCCAGCCCACCGAGGCGATGCGGGTCCTCGCCGGCCTCGAGCGGATCCAGTACGTCTTCGCCTACCCTGAGTCGGGCGACCTGGTCCTCGCCGGACCGGCCGGCGACTGGCGGCCCGACGCCGAGCAGCGCATCGTGAGCGCCGACACCGGAGCGCCGGTCGTGCGCCTGGACGACCTGGTGGTCGTCTTCCGGCACATGCTGGGCGAGGAGGATGCCCGCTTCGGGTGCGCGATCACGCCCACGCGCGAGGCCCTCAAGCGCACGCAGGAGTTCCTGGAGAAGTCCAAGGGGCGGCCGCTGAAGCCGTACCAGCGCGACGAGTGGCTCGAGGAGCTTCGGTCGCAGGTCGGCCAGCAGGAGATCGACGTGTACGGGCTGGATCCGCAGACCCGCGCGGCGCGGATCCTCGTCGAAGCCGACTATCGCATGAAGCTGGTGGGCATGGGCCTGGAGGAGGGCGTCCCCGGCGTCGAGAGCTACCTCGACCTGGTCAAGGTCCCCAAGGGCATGGCGCCGCCCCCGATGGACGTCCTTCGCTGGTGGTTCACGCTCAACTACGACGCCGTGCTTGCCAGCCCCGATCGGCGGGCGTTCGCGATCCGCGGCCAGGGCGTCAAGGTCCTCAGCGAAAACGAGCTGCTTACCGCCCAGGGCCAGCGGGTCCACACCGGCAAGTCCGACGAGCTGAATCGGCTGTTCGCGCAGAGCTTCACGAAGCACTTCGGGGACCTTTGCGACAAGTACCCGGTGTATGCCGAGCTGCGCAACATCTTCGACCTGGCCCTCGTCGGGGCTTTGCTGCGGGGCGAGGGGCTCGCCGACCAGGCCGAGTGGCCCATGGCCTGGCTGGGTGACGCCGAGGCGTTCCCCGTGGAGCGGGGCACCGCGCCGGAGAAGGTTGAGACCGTGATCAACCATCGCATCGTCAACCGCATTCACATCCTCGCCGGCGTCAGCGGCGGAGTGCGCGTCGATCCCGGCTCCCTGGTCAGCAGGGAAGCGATCCAGCTCGATCGCGACGGCCGGCTGACCAGGCAGCGTTCAGCCGCCGAGGTCCCGCGCCTGCCGGACGATGCCTGGTGGTGGGATTAGCGACGGAAGGCCCAGACTTGCGAAGTCTCCAAGACTTTGGAAGCCTGAGGGGCCCTGGGTGGAGAAGTCTTGCCGTGACGATGAGGAGCCGCCGTGCCGCCGCGATTGGCTGACCGGATCGCCCTGCCCGTGGCGATGATGGCTTGCGCCGCGTGCATCCTCCCGACCGCGGCGGCGCACGCCGCGGACGGGCCAGAACGGCCGGAGCGCGCCGTGGCCGCCACGGTCGGGGGGCAGCCGATCCTCGCCTCCGAGGTTCAGCGCCTCGTTGCCAGGGCGACCGGCGGCAAGCGGGTCGCTCCCGCGGCCCGCGCCGTGCTACGCGCCCAGGCACTGGAGGAGCTCGTCGAGCGGCGGCTGGTGCTGGCCTATGCGATTCGTAAGGGCGAACACCCCGCCAAGGCGGAGGTCGACGCGGCCCTGGCCGAGCTTCGCGAGGGACTTGAGGCGCAAAAGCGCACGCTGGAGGATTACCTCACCGAGCAGGACGTGACGCTCGACGACCTGCGCCGCCAGCTCGCGTGGAATCTCCTCTGGCCCAGGTACGCTGCCCGCAACGCCACCGAGGATCGCGTGGCCGCCTACTTCCGGCAGCACCGGCAGGAGCTCGACGGCACGGAAGTCTCGGTAAGCCACATCCTTCTGAAGGGGCCCGAAGATGCCGGCGCGGCGGAGATCGAGCACCTTAAACAGCGCGCCCGGTCGATCCGCCGGCAGATTGAATCCGGGGCGCTCTCCTTTGCCGAGGCCGCCCGGCGGCACTCCCAGTCGCCCTCGGCCGCCCAGGGGGGGCACATTGGGTTGATCGCGCGGCACGGTGCCATGGTCGAGTCGTTCTCCAGGGCGGCTTTCGCGCTGAAGGTCGGCGCGGTGAGCCCGCCGGTGGTCACCCCCTTCGGCGTGCATCTGATTCGATGCGACGCGACCAGGCCGGGCGATCGCGAGCTCGCCGACGTGCGCAAGGAGGTCGAAGAGGCCCTCGCCCGCGAGCTGCTCGAGAAGCTGGCCGACCTGGAGCGCGAGCACACCGAGGTCCGCTACACGGGTGCCGTCCCGCACTTCGATCCGGGCACCCGCGACCTGATCGGCGCGGAGCCGTGACGGACGGCGGGCCACGGCCAAGGGCAGGCAAGCGGCGCGGACGGGGTGCGCGCATCCGCCGCCGAGGCGGCGACAGCATGCCGCGGCAAGGCTTGCTTCGCCGCGCGGCGGTTCCTTATAGTAAAGGGATGGCCGCACGCACGCGACGCCCCCCTCCGCCCTTCCGCGAGGTCCTCATGATGCACGACAGAATCCATCGCCGCGACTTCCTCGTCACTGGCTCGGCCGCCGGAGCCGCCGTCCTGGCGCCGCTGGCCCTCGCCCGACCGGCGCTGGCGCTTGAGGGATCGAGTCCCAACGACGAGATTCGCGTGGCCACGGTGGGCGTGCGCGGCAAGGGGCGGCATCACATGGCCGGGCTGGAGGCCGTGGAAGGGGCCTCCGTGGTGGCCGTCTGCGACATCGACGAGTCGGTGCTGGGTAGCACGGCCGACCGCTTCGAGAAGCGCTCCGGCCGCAAGATCAAGCGATACGTCGACTATCGCAGGCTCGTCGAGGACCCGGACATCGACGCGGTCTCCATCGCCACGTGCAATCACACCCATTCGCTGATCGGCATCGCCGCCCTGGAGGCCGGCAAGGACGTGTACGTCGAGAAGCCCTGCTCGCACAACCTCTTCGAGGGCCGGCAGCTCGTGGCCGCGGCGCGCAAGCACAAGCGGATGTGCCAGCACGGCACGCAGGGGCGCAGCTCGTCGGCCATCCGGGAGGCCGTGGAGAAGCTCCGCGAGGGCGTCATCGGCGATATCTACATGGCCCGGGGCCTGTGCTTCAAGTGGCGGCCCTCGATCGGGACCACGCCCGACGAGCCCGTGCCGCCGGGCGTCCACTACGATCTCTGGCTCGGCCCGGCCCCCGCGCGTCCCTTCAACCGCAACCGGTTCCACTACAACTGGCACTGGCACTGGGACTACGGCAACGGCGACATGGGCAACCAGGGTGTCCACGAGATGGACATCGCCCGCTGGGGCCTGGGCGTGACGCTGCCCGAGCGCGTGCACGCCGGGGGCGGCCACTTCATGTTCGACGACGACCAGGAGACGCCCAACACGCTCGTCTGCATGTTCGAGTACCCGGACGAGAACAAGATGCTCGTGTTCGAGACCCGGCACTGGATCACCAACCAGGAAGGCTTCGGCAGGAGTCCCTCCTCCAACGCCGTGGGCGTCACGTTCTACGGCTCGGAGGGCTACATGCAGGTCTTCTACTTCGGGTATCGGACCTTCCTCGGCAAGCAGCGCGAGAAGGGCCCGGAGGGCTCGGGCGGGCCGAACGAGTACGAGCGGTTCCTCGCCGGCGTGCGGAGCCGCAAACTCGAGGACCTCGGCGTGGACATCGAGGAGGGGCACTACTCCTCGGCCCTCTGCCACCTGGGCAACATCGCCTATCGCCTGAAGCGGACCGTCAACTTCGACCCGGCCACCGAGACCTTCCCCGGCGACCAGGCGGCCAGCGCCATGCTCACGCGCGACTACCGCGAGCCGTTCGTGGTGCGCAAGATCGGCTGAGAATCCCCAAGCCGGAGACGGCCGGAAGTGGCCTCCCTCGCTGCCCCCTTGCTGATCGTGGCCGCCCTGCTCCCGGCGCCGGCCGAGGCGCATCCGGTCCCGGCACGACCCACGCCGGAACAGATCCAGCAGGCCGTGCGCGAGCTGGGCGACGACGACTTCGCCACGCGCGAGCGGGCGTCGCGCTTCCTCTGGCACGCAGGGCGGGAGGCCGAGCCGGCCCTGCGCGAGGCGCTGCTCAGCCCCGACGCCGAGGTCGTGGCCCGCGCCCGGCAGATCCTCACCAAATTCAAGTACGGCTTCTATCCCGACACCCCGCCGGAAGTGTCGATCATGATCATGCAGTTCCGCCTGGGCGACGCGAACGTCAAGCGGAACGTGCTTCGACAGCTCTCCTCCAAGGGCGAGGCCTCGCTGCTGCTGCGTCTGCTGAAGACCGAGGAGAACGAGGGCCTCCGCGAGCAGCTCGTCCAGTCGGTGCTCGGCGATCTCCACAAGCTCGTGCCGCAGCTCCTTCTCACGGGCGAGAAGGACCGCGCCGAGCAGTTCCTGGAGCTGGCGGCCGCGGGAAGCGAGGGCATGCGGGACTACACGGCGTATCTGCTCGTCACCGGGCGCCTCGACCGGAGGATCGACGAGGTCCGCGCCCGGCTGAAGACCGCCGAGAGCCCCGGCAGCGCGCGGCTCCTGGCCTACATGCTCCGCGCGCGGGGCGATCTCGAGGGAGCGCTCGCCGTGGCGGAGAAGGCGGGCCGCGACGACCTCACGATCGGTTTGCTCCGCGAGGCCGGCAAGTGGGACCGGCTGGCCCGGCGCCAGGGGCAGGAGGCCGCGCGGCGCTCGGTGCAACTGAGCAAGCCGGTCGAGAGCCTCGGCTACCTGGCCGCCTACCAGCGCCTGGCCGGCGACCGCCAGGCGGCCGCCCAGACCCTGGAGAAGCTCCGCCAGGTCGCCGAGGAGAAGGCGCAGACGCGCTGGGACGCGGCCGAGGCCCTGCTGGTCAATTCGCGGATCGACGCCGCCATCGACCTGTTGCGCGCGGACCATCCCTCGGCCGCGTTCGACGTGCTGGCCGCCCGGCTCCAGTTCCGCGAGGCCCTGGCCGTGGACGGGGTCGAGTCCCCGGGGTCGATCCCCTCGCCTTGGATGGGGCTTCCACCGGACGCGAAGGCGCCCACGGCGGCGGAGGAGACCAAGCGCCTTCAGGATCGCGTGGCCGCCGGTGCCCGCGTGGCCGGCCTGCTTGCCCGGCTCGGGGAGCCGCAGTCCGCGGAGCGGCTCTTCGACGAGCTCTTCGAGGCCTGCGAAGAGGACCGCACCCTCCCCGTCAAGCAGGTCCTTTCCGCCGCGGCCGCGGCCGGGTTTCGCGAGAAGGCTCTGGACCGGGCCGCGGTCCTGCTGGAGCGGATCGCGCCGCGGATCGTGTTCGGCGTGCTGTATCCCAAACACTCGGACCCGGCGGAGGTGTGGTTCGAGTACTTCCGCTCCACGCAGGCCGGCGCCTCGCTGCGCGAGGCTCTCGGCCGGACCGAAGACCTCTGCGGGCCCGCGGCCGGCAGCGCGACGCCGTTGAGCGACGCGCTCCTCGACCAGGCCGCGCGATGGGCCGAGGGGCTCACCAAGGCCCGGCGGGCGTGGGCCTTCAAGGCGATGGCGTCCACCTGCGAGCGGCACGGCCGGGAGGCGCGTGCCAGGCGGCTCTATGAAGCGGCCGACGGCGCCGAGCCCTCGGCCACATGCCGGCTGCACGTCGCCGACCTCCTGGCCGCCGGGAAGAAATGGCCCCAGGCGGCCGAGGCGTACCGGCAGGCCTGGGAGCTCGATAAGACCGACGCGTTGGTGATGTTCCTCCACGGCTGGGCCCTGGAGCAGGCCGGCCAGGCCGAGGAGGGGCGCAAGTGGAAGGACCTGGCTCATCTGGCGCCTCTGGGCCGGGCATCCGCGCGGTACGCCCTGGCCGATGGCCTGGAGGATCGCGGCCTGGCCGACGACGCCGCGCGCCAGTGGGAACTGCTCGCCCGGACCGGCGACTTCGATGCGTGGGCGCTCAACGAGGCCGCCCGGCACCTGGGCAACCGCGCCAGCGGCAAGGATAACCTGCGCGCCGCCGACTGCTGGCAGCGCCAGCTCATGAGTTGCCTGAGCACCAGCGTCGCGGCCACCAAGGTAGAGGGCTACCTCCGCCTGGTGCATCTGGTCCATAAGGCGCGGGGGCGGGGCCTCGTGGCCGCGGGCCGATTCGACGAAGCCCTCGCCGAGCTCGAGCTGGCGCGCCAGGCCCTGCCCGGCGACGTCAAGTTCTTCGAGGACGTCGTGCCCGCGCTCGACGAGGCCGGACGCCAGGAGGACGCCGACGCCTTGTTCGAGAAGGGCCTGGCCGTCTATCGGCGGGTGGTCGCGGATTTCCCCGGGGCCGCGCTCTACTGGAACAACGGCGCGTGGATGGCGGCCCGCTGCGGTCGGCGCCTCGACGAGGCCCTCGCCATGGCCGGGAGGGCCACGGAGCTGGAGCCTGACAAGGCCTCGTACCTGGACACGCTGGCCGAGGTCCATTTCCGGCGCGGCGACCGGGCCGAAGCGGTCCGGCTCGCGAGGCGGTGCATCGAGCTGGCCCCTGAGGAATCGCACTTCCGCGAGCAGCTCGCGCGGTTCGAGCGGAATCCGTAGGGCGGCTTCCCGAAATCGCGCTGCGCAAGGCTCGCAGGCATGCGGCCGCTACCGAAGCGCCGCCCGATAGTGGCCCAGAAGCGACTCCGCCGCACCCTCGACCGAGAAGGCCTCCTCGGCCCGCCGCCGCGCGGCGCGCCCGAGCTGCCCGCGAAGCGCCTCGTCGCCGGCCGCCCGCGCCACGGCCGCGGCGAGTGCGTCCGGATCGTCGGGCGCGACGAGCAGGGCCGCCCCGGCCTGGGGCGGAAATACCTCGCGCGTTCCGCCCACGTCGGTGGCCACGACGGCCAGTCCCGAGGCCGCCGCCTCCAGCAGCACGCGCCCCAGCGGCTCCTGTCGCGCCGGGTGCACGAGCATCAGGGCTTCGTTCATGATGGCGGGCACGTCCCGGCGCACGCCGAGGAAGTGGACCCGCCCTGCCAGCGGCCCCGCCGCGGCCGCGGCGTGGAGCTCGGCCTCGAAACGGCGCGCCTCCTCCTTGCCGCTGTGGCGTCGGCCGACGAGGAGCCAGTCGAGCCGCGGCAACCGGTCGGCCAGGGCCGCCGCCGCGCGGAGCAGCACGTCCTGCCCCTTGCGCAGCCCGACCTGGCCGACGGTCAGGGCGAGATGCGCATGGCGCGGCAGCCCCAGCGCGCGGTGGAGGATCCCGGAGGCCGGCCGTGGGCGGAAGGCGTCCAGATCGACGCCGTTATGCACCACGAAGGTCTTGCCGGCGTCCAGCCCCGCGGCGACGTGGTAGTCGCGCGTCGCGCGGGAGACGGCCAGAAGCCGCGTGTGCCGGTTGAGGTCGGCGACCGCGCCGCGCGTCAGCCGGAGGATGTCGCGAAGGTGGCACAGGCTGCGCACCCGATTCCCGGCCGCGACGGGGCCGGCGAGTCGGCCCATCGCCAGGCTGTTGGCATGCAACAGGTCGGGCCGGTGGCGCCTGAGCACTTCAGCGAGCCGTTCGCGGAGCCGCGCCGGGGGAGCACCGGCGGCCTGGTCGGGCCTCGCGCGCCTCGAGAAAGGCACCACGTCCACGCTTGCCTCGCCAAGCGCCTCGGCCAGCGGCCCCTCGGGCGGAGCGGCCGCCGCGACCGTGAAACCGGCCTCCTGGACCCTTGGCAGCGTGGCGAGCATCGAGCGCTCGCCGCCGTTGAGCGTGGGGTATTCGCAGAGCAGGAGCAGGCGGGGCATGGACTGCCGGACTTCACAGCACGCCGTAGCGGGCCAGCGTGCAGCGCAGGCTCTCCTCCTGGTCGGCCGAGAGCGGGGTCATGGGCAGGCGCAGCTCGCCCGTGTCGCGCCCCAGCATCTTCATCGCGGCCTTGATCGGTATGGGGTTGGTGGCCAGGGAGAGCATGTCGCGGCAGAGCGGAAACAGCCGGTGGTGCCACTGGCGGGCCTGCGGGAGGTCGCCGGAGTCGAAGGCGGCGATCAACGCCGCCATGTCCTGTGGCACGAGGTTGCCCACCACGGAGATCACCCCGCGCCCGCCAATGGCCAGAAGCGGCAGGGTGAGGCTGTCGTCGCCGCTGAGGATGGTCAGGTCGGTCGCCCCGGCGACCTGCGACGCCTGGTCCAGCGAACCCGTCGCCTCCTTGACCAGCGCGATGTTCTCAAGCTCCGCCAGGCGGATGATCGTCTCCGGCTCGACGTTCTTGCCGGTCCGCCCCGGGATGTTGTAGAGGCAGATGGGGATCTCGACGGCCTCGGCCAGGGCCTTGTAGTGCTGATAGAGACCCTCCTGGGTCGGCTTGTTGTAGTAGGGCGTAACAACCAGCGCGGCGTCGGCCCCCTGGCGGGCCGCCCAGCGGGTCAGTCGCAGGGCCTCCTGGGTGCTGTTCGATCCCGTGCCCGGCATGACCAGCAGCCGTCCGGCCGCGGCCTGGACCACCTCGGCGATGACCCGCTCGTGCTCGTCGTGGGAGAGCGTCGGCGATTCGCCCGTCGTGCCCACGGGGCAAAGGCATCGGGTGCCCGCCCCCACCTGGAACTCGACCTGCCGGCGCAGGGCGTCGTAGTCCACCTCCCCGTCGCGAAACGGGGTGATGATCGCCACGGACAGCCCGGCAAACTTCTCGGCACGCGTCGTCATCGAAACGTCTCTCCGGCGCGGTTGTCACAACGGCCCACAGGCGCCGACTCCCGGGGGCTGGAGCTCCGCGGACCCGCGGCGCGTCGGCCGGGAGCGAACGGCCCATCATAGACCATCGATCGGGCGGCATCCAGGGGCGCGGCGCTCAGTCGATCAGCTGCTTCATCTCGCGCACCGCCTGCTGGAAGCCGACCATCAGGGCCCGGGCGACGATGCTGTGCCCGATGTTCAGCTCGTGCATCCCCTCGATCGCGGCGACGGGGCGCACGTTGCTGTAGGTCAGTCCGTGCCCGGCGTGCAGCACCATCCCCGCGTCGCGCACCAGCTTGCCGGCCGTGGTCAGCGTGACCAGCTCGACCTGCCGGACGGGTGGCGTCGCGGCCAGGGCGTACTGGCCCGTGTGGAGCTCGATGGCCTGCGCCCCCAGGCCCGCGGCGGCCTCGATCTGGGCCGGGTCGGGATCGAGGAACAGGCTCACGGCGATCCCCGCCTCCCGGAGCTGGGCCACCACCGCGCCGATCCGATCGCGCTGCGCGGCCACGTCGAGCCCACCCTCGGTGGTGATCTCCTCGCGGCGCTCCGGCACCAGCGTGGCCTGATCGGGCCGAGTCTGGCGCGCGATGCCCACGATCTCGTCGCTCGCCGCCATCTCCAGGTTCAGCTTCACCGTGACCGTCTCCCTGAGCAGGCGGAGGTCGCGGTCCTGGATGTGGCGACGGTCTTCACGAAGATGGATCGTGATTCCGTCGGCCCCGCCGAGCTGCGACAGCGCGGCGGCCCAGACCGGGTCGGGCTCGTTCGTCTTGCGGGCCTGGCGCACCGTGGCCACGTGGTCGATGTTGACGCCTAGCTCGGGCATCGCAACGAGCTTGGTCCGTGGGAGGGGATCGAACACCCAGACTCCCGAAGTCTCGCAGACTTCGGAAGTCTCGGGCCAGGCCGGATTATAGCGGTCGGTCGGGCTGTGTAGAAGCGGCCGACGTGGGGAGGCCGAAGGTGGGGTGCCGGTTGATGAGCTAGAATTGAGGCAAGGGACGGGGCAGCCCGAATGTCGTACCCCCCGCCTCCCCCTGCCGGCCTGTGCCCGGTCCTTGTCCCACGCACTTCAGCAACCCACACGCGATGGATTGCCACGAACTGGCCGCAAAAATCGAGGATCTCGAGCCGAACGCGATGCCCCGCGACATCGCCCGGCTGTGCCTCCTGCTGGCCAACGCCGTGGATGACCTCTCGGAGCTGGAGGACGAGGACCGGCTGGACCATGCCTGGCGCGAGATGGGCATCCGACTCCAGGCGGCCTCGGACCAGCACGCAGCGATGACCGCCGAGTTGGAGGCCCTGGCCGCGGCGCCCCCCTCCGCATTCACCATGGAGCAGGTCTGGGTGCTGATCCGCGCGATCAAGGTCCAAAGCCAGATTCTCCAGCTCTACCTGGGACGCCCGGTCGAGGAAGACTGAGCGCACTTCCGCCACGGTCGGGCTTGGCCCAATTCTTCGTTTGCGGGCGCGCCGTCGCCGCAGGATAATGCGGCGGAGCCTTTGCGCCCCCGCGCCGGCGTTCAGCCGGGACAGCCATGAACCGCGAGCCCCGACAATCCCTCCATAATGCCCTGTTGTCCCCAATACCTCAGGCTCTCCAATCGGTGTTGCGATCTGCACCGGTCGCCCTGGACGCGTTGCAAACCATTGCAGTGCAAAGACCTCCTTCTCCAGACCCCCCAAACGACCCCCAGGTCCTGGAAAAACTCACATCGGTTGACCAACCAATCCACCGCCGGAGGGCGATCGCTTGCCGTAAGTTTCGATTTCAAAGGGGTTTGAGCCAGTCCGGTGCAATCACTGTCAGGACCAGGAGCGCCCAGAATTATCCCTGCTTCAGAGTGGTACTCCCATCCGATTGCTGGCATCACCAGCTCGTCGTCACCGTGGCTTGAGTCGCCGGAAGATTACCAGTCAAGATCCGCTCGGAATGGATGACCCTCTCCCCGTAACGCGAGGTGACACGATGAGGATGGGGCTGCCTTTGGCGTTGATCTTGTTGTGGGCCGCAGAAGCCACGGCGGCCGAGAAGCCGGACGAGGTTCGCCGCGTCTATCTGGCCGTGGACGACCACACCGACTACATGTGGTCGGGCGACGAGGCGGCCTATCGGCAGGCCTTCCTCCAGACGCTCGATTACTACCTCCACCTGGCCGACAAGACCGAGAAGCAAGGCCTGCCGCACGACCACCAAAGCCGTTTCAATTGCGACGGGAGCTTTTGGGTTTGGGAGTACGAGCACCACAAGCCCAAGGCCGATTTCGAGCGGCTCATGCGCCGCGTGCGCTCGGGGCACATCACCGTGCCGCTCAACCCGCTCTGCTGCTGCTGGGGCGGGGCCCCGCTTGAAGCGACCATCCGCGGCATGTACTACGCCGGCAGTCTCGAGCGTCGATTCGACCTGCGCCTGCCCCTGGTCATCGCCATGGAGAACCAGACCCACCCGTACGGCCTGGCCTCCGTTTGGGCGGGCAGCGGCGCGCGCTACAGTTGGAAGGGCATCTGCAACTGCGCCACGCGCGTCCCAGGCTGCGGCGACCGGGAGCATCCCGTGTATTGGCTCCGCGGCCCGGACGGCAGCCGGATCCTGATGAAGTGGTACCCCATGCGCGGCAACCAGAGCCTGGGCGGCTATGCCGAGGCCCGTCGCCCCGAAGAGGCCGTGCGCTTGGCCGAGACGGCCGAGTGGTTCACCTCGCGCCATCCGTACCGGGTGATCGGCATTTTCGGCAAGGGCTGGGACGACCTGAAGACCATGACCGACGAGCTGGTCCACGTTGCCCGGCGCCTGACGAACGACGAGCGCCAGGTCATCGTCTCCAACGAGGTCGATTACTTCGTGGAGTTCGAGAAGCGATACGGAAACGACCTGCCCGAACAGGGCTGCTCGCACGGCAACGAGTGGGACGTGCTGCCGGCCTCCATGGCCGAGGTCTCGGCCCGGGTGAAGCGGGCCGTGGAGAAGCTCCGCGCGGCAGAGGCCATGGCCGCCGTCGTCTCCCTGCAGCGGCCCGGGTTCGCCGCCGCGATGCGCGACCAGCGCAACCGGGCGTGGATCGACCTGGGCCTGTACTACGAGCACGACTGGTGCGCCAATGGGCCGGTGCCGCGCGAGAAGCGGGCCGCCTGGCAGCGCCGGGTGGAGGGGCGCATCACCGCGTACGTGGACCGGCTGCACGAGCGGGCCGCGACTGCCCTGGCCGGGATGGTCGGGGGCGGCGAGCCGGCAAAGCGTTTCGTCGTGTTCAACCCGCTGGGATGGGCACGCACCGACGCCGTGTTCGTGCCTTGCGCGACGAGCGTGCCCGGGCCGCACCTGCTCGACCTGGCCACGGGCCGCGAGGTGCCGTCGCAGCCGGCCGACCGGGACGGGCGCAAGGGATTCCTGATCCTCGCCAGCGACGTGCCCGCGCTGGGATACAAGGTGTACGCGCTCCGCGCCGGCGGCGGAAAGAGGCTGCCCGACGCGGCCAAGGTGGTCGGCCGCGTCATGGAAACCGACCGGTACCTCGTCGAGGTGGCGCCGCGCGGCGCGATCATCAGCCTGTTCGACAAGCAACATGGACGCGAGTGGGCGGCGGAGGTCGAGGGCCTGGCGATCAACGACCTGGGCCCGGGCGCCGGGCGCGTGCGCACGGAGTGCTCCGGCCCGGTCTGCGCGACCCTGGTGGCCGAGTCGGGCGAGCCGCTTGAGCACACCACCCGGGTAACGCTCTACCGGGGCGTGCCCAGGATCGACGTGGAGAACGTCATCACGCAGAACTTCACCGACGTGCGCACGTGGGGCTTCGCCTTCAAGATCGAGCAGCCTGACGTGCGGCACGAGGAGGTGGGGGCGATCGCCCGAGCGCGGCTTCTGGCCGACGGCGGCCACTACAGCCCCAAGGCGGCGCGCTACGACTGGATGACGCTCAACCACTTCGCGGCCATGTCGGGCGTCAAGGGGGCGGGCGTGACCCTCTCCAACGCCGATTGCATGTTCTTCCGCCTGGGACGAAGCACCACCGAGAGGCTCGACGCGCGGGCGCCGCTGATCCGCGTCCTGGCCGGAGGGCAGGTCGACGGACCGGGACTGGGGATTCGCGCGCAGGACGGAGACGAGCGGTTCCTCCAGCGCTTCGCCCTGGCGACCTGCGACGAGTACGATGCGGCCTGCTCGATGCGCATGGCCCTGGAGCACCAGAACCCGCTGTTCGTCCTGCCGCC
The DNA here is from genome assembly GCA_964434165.1 of uncultured Pirellulales bacterium. Classification (GTDB taxonomy): domain Bacteria; phylum Planctomycetota; class Planctomycetia; order Pirellulales; family Thermoguttaceae; genus CAYSUS01. The sequence continues at coordinate 53,322 of CAYSUS010000039.1, read as the reverse complement.
GCCGCGGGCGGGCGCGGCCGCCCCGGGAGGCGCTCGGCTCCCGGCGGCGCGTTTCGGGCTTCTGGCCGCCGATAATCCCCGGGTGATCGTCTGGGCCGTGAAGCCGGCCGAGGAAGGAATTGCCGCGGGCCTGATCGTGCGCCTGTGGAACGTCACGGACCAGCCGCAGCACACGGCAGTCGCCCTGCCCAAGCCGATCCGCGCGGCCACGGAGACGACGCACATCGAGACGGATCGCCGGCCGGCCCCGCTCCGCGACGGACGGCTCTTCGCCCGGCTCAAGCCCCAGCAGATCGCCACCTTTCGGCTGATGCCCGGATCGGTGGGCGCGAACAGGCTGCCCGAACCGTAGCAGGCACACTCCGCGTGCCGTCCACCTCCGCGTGCCGTCCACCTCCGCGTGCCGTCCACCTCCGTGTGCCGTCCACCTCCGTGTGCCGTCCACCTCCGTGTGCCGTCCACCTCCGTGTGCCGTCCACCGCCCGCTCGACCTGCCCGGCATCAGGAGAACGCGCAGTCGGCCGAGTCAAGCGGCCGCCTGCGGAGGGGCCGCGATGCTGCCATGAACAGAGCTCAGCAGCGAAGCCGGCGGCACCACGGAGAATGCGCTTCTGGGGCGATCACTTCCGGGCCGACCACGCCTCGGGCGTGTCGGGGAAATGCCCGGTGTGCTTGACGCCCCGGCGCGGCTCGGCCATCCACGGGGCCACTGTGTCGCGCCACCTGGCGTAGTGCGGCGTCTCCTTGTGGGTGCTCATGCCGGCCTCGTCCCGCCAGACCTCGTAGAGGATGAACCGGTTCGGGTCGTCGATCTGCTGGATCACGTCGAACCGCAGGTTGCCCGGCTCCTCGACCGTGGCCCGGGCGTTCTCCAGGCTCGCCTGGAGGAAGTCGTCGCGGTGCTCCGGCTTGACGTGCACGTGGACGCAGACGCAGATGGCATGCATGGCGGATGGACTCCCTGACGAAGCGAGTGGAACACACTGCCCGATTGAGCTCTCGTTCCCACGCTCCGCGTGGAAACCCATGTACCGCTCCTTCTCCTCACCCTCCGATCAAGTCGCGAATCGCCTCCGGCGTGATCTCGTCGAGCGCGCGGATGATCCGGTCGGCCGCGTGAAGGTGCTCCGCGGTGCGGCCCGTGCTGGGGAAGCCGATTGCCTTCATCCCAGCGCGGCGGGCCGCCTCGATGCCCTGCGGCGCGTCTTCGACCACCACGCAGCGGTCGGGCGGGACGCCGAGTCGCTCGGCCGCGATCAGGAACACCTGCGGGTCGGGCTTGCCGCGCGCGACGTCCATGCCGTGCACCACGGCGCCCAGCGCGTCGCGCCGGCCGAGCCGCTCAACCACCAGCTCGACGTTCTCCGGAGGGCCTGAAGACCCCACGGCCATCGCCACTCCGGCCGCGGCGAGCCGGTCGAGCATGGCCTCCACGCCCGGCATGGCCGGGAAATCCTCGTCGATGATCTCGCGGAACGCCGCCTCCTTGCGGGCGTCCATCTGCTCGATCGCGTCCTCGGTCAGGTCCGCGCCGTCCCAGGCGGCGATGATCTCGCGGCTGGTGCGACCGAACGTGGCGGCGAAATCCTCCTCGGTCATGGCGCGGCCGTTCTCCCGGGCCATCACCTGCCAGCTCCTCAGGTGCGCGACGTAGCTGTCAATCAGCACGCCGTCCATGTCGAAGATCACCGCGACTTGTTGCTTCATCGGGCTCTCATGCGGTCAAAGGTCGAACGGCCAACGCTTGCGAAGCGCCTCGCGCTGCAAGTCGGTCAATCGAGCGATTCCGCCCCGGGCGAGTCGCAACAGGGCAGCGAGCTGCTTGTCGTCGAACGTCGCCTCCTCGCCGGTTCCCTGGACTTCCACGTACTGGCCGCCACCGGTCATCACCACGTTCATGTCCACGGCCGCGGCGACGTCCTCCCGGTAGTCGAGATCGACCGCGGCACGGCCATCCACGATGCCCACGCTCACCGCGGCCACGCTGTCGCGCAGCGGCAGCCGCTTCGCGTCGGGCAGCTCGCGGCGGATCGACCAGAGGCAGTCGACCAGGGCCACGAAGGCCCCGGTGATCGCGGCGGTGCGCGTGCCGCCGTCGGCCTCCAGCACGTCGCAGTCGATGGTCACCGTCCGCTCGCCCAGTCCGGCCAGGTCGGTCACCGCGCGAAGGCTCCGCCCGATCAGCCGCTGGATCTCGCTGGTGCGGCCCGCCAGGCGCCCGTCGCGTTCGCGGCGCTTGCGGGGCGCGGTGCTGCCCGGCAGCATGCTGTACTCGGCCGTCACCCAGCCGCGGCCCTGCCCCTCGATCCACTTGGGCACCGCGTCGTCGACGCTGGCCGAGCAAAGCACCGACGTGGCGCCCGCCTGGATCAACACGCTGCCCGGGGCGACCCGGGTGAAACGCCGCTTGATCCGCACGGGGCGGATCTCGTCGAGCGTTCGGCCGTCGTGGCGCATGCGACTGCGATGGTTAAGGCTGAGTGAGCGCGGCAGCGAAGGCTTCCACCATACGGGATTCCGGGGTCCGTATCAACCGGGCGGAGCTTGCACGCGCCCCAGGGAGACGATAGAACGGCGAAGGTGTGCGCTTCCGACCGTCCCGATGCGCACCGAATGGACTCTCACGAAGAGGCCGATCATGATTTCCTGCGCTGCCGATCGCTTTCCGCGTCCGTGCTGTCGTCGGCTGTTGGCTTGGGGCGCCGTCTGCGCCGCGGCCTGCCTGTCCCCACCGCAGGCTTTCGCCGACGACTGGCCCACCTACCGCCACGACGTCGCCCGAAGCGGCGTCACGGACGAGAATCTGCAAGCGCCCCTGGTGCCCTGCTGGTCGTTCGAGCCGCGGTACAAGCCGGCTCCGGCCTGGGGCGATCCCAAGCCGGAGCCGGTCGAGGGCATCCTGGAGCTCCGCCGCAACCACTTCGACGACGTGTTTCAGCCGGTCGTGGCGGGCGGCGCGGTGCTCTTTGGCTCGTCCGGCGACGGCAAGCTGTACTGCCTGGACCTTCAGACGGGCCGCATCCGCTGGACCGCGCTGAGCGGCGGCCCGATTCGCCTCGCCCCCTGCGTGGACGAGGGGCGCGTGTACTTCGGCTCAGACGACGGCTGGGCGCGCTGCCTGAACCTCGAAGACGGCTCGCGCGTGTGGGAGTTTCGCGCCGCGCCGGAGGACCGCCGCGTGCTGGGACACGGGCGCATGATCTCGCTGTGGCCGATCCGCACGGGGGTGCTCGTCGACGACGGCATCGCCTACTTCGGGGCCGGCATCTTCCCGGCCGAGGGCGTGTTCCTCTACGCCGTCGATGCGGCGTCCGGCAAGGAGATCTGGCGCAACGACACGTGCGGCGAGGCCCCCCAAAGCCGCATCTCCCCGCAAGGCTACCTGCTGGCCTCTTCGACGCGGCTTTACGCGCCGATGGGCCGCGTCTCGCCCGCTGCCTTCGACCGGGCCGACGGGAGTCTGGAGATGCTGACCTTCTTCGGCAAGCAGGTCGGCGGCACCTACGCCCTCCTGGCCGGCGATCATATCTACACGGGAACCGAAGGGATGATCGCCTACCACAAGGACACCCGCGACCGGTTCGCCGTGTTCGAGGGCCGCAAGATGGTGGTCGCCGAGGCCACGGCCTTTCTGGCAGGCGAGGGGGAGCTGAAGGCCCTCGATCGGCAGGCATATCCGACGGCGGCTCGTCGTCGGGACGCGGCCCGGTCGCGCCACACCGCGGTCGCCGAGACCTTGGCCCGGCTCAAGCGCCATCCACTGCCTGACGCGGGCGAGATGACCGAGGCCGCCCGGGCCCTCAGGGACGCCAAGGCCGAACTGGAGGAGGCCCGGCGCCGCCTGGCCGCCGCCACCCGCTGGGCCGCGCCCTGCCGTTGCGAAGACGCTCTGGTGCTGGCCGACGACCTGCTTGTGGCCGGCGGAAACGGCGAGGTCGTCGCCTTCGACGGCAAGACAGGCGAGCGGACATGGCGCGCCAGCGTCCAGGGAGCGTCCAAGGGGCTGGCCGTCGCCTCGGGGCGGCTGGTGGTGAGCACCGACGCGGGAATGATCTACTGCTTCGGCCCCAAAGGGTCGCCCCGGCACGGCGATCGGAAGCAGATGGCCGCGGCTTTCCAGCAGCGCAGCCCCGAGGACGCCAGGTTTCGCGAGGCCGCCGAGGCGATCCTCGACCTGTCCGGCGTGCGCCGCGGGTTCTGCCTCGTGCTGGGCACCGAGACCGGCCGTCTGGCGGAGCAGCTTGCTCGCAAGACGGAGCTCACCGTCTGCGCGGTATCGCCGGATGCGAAGAAGGTCGCGGCGGCGCGAAGGCGCCTTGACGCCGCCGGCCTGCTTGGCGGGCGCGTGACCGTCGAGCAATGGCCGCTCGCGGAGGTCCCCTACAGCGACTACTTCGCCAACCTGGTGGTGTCCGAGTCGGCGTTCAACGGCGACCTGCCCCCGGCCGCCGAGGCCTTTCGTATGCTCAAGCCCGAAGGGGGCGTGCTGCTGATCGGCGCTCCTGCCGCCGACGGGGGCAAGCATGCTCCCGATCGCCGTGCCCTAAAGGACTGGCTCAAGGCCGGCGAGCTGCCCGGCGGGCAGCTCGTGGAGCAGAGCGGCCTTTGGGCCAGGCTGGTGCGCGGGGCCCTGCCCGGCGCCGGTGCGTGGACCCACCAGTACGCCAATCCGGGCAACACGACCTGCGGCGACGACCGGCGCGTGAAGTATCCGCTGGGCGTGCTCTGGTTCGGCAGTCCCGGCCCGGGGCGGATGGTCAACCGGCACCAGCGCGCGGCCGGCCCCCTGGCCATCGACGGCAGGCTGTTCGTACAGGGGGAGAACACCCTTATAGCTCATGACGCCTACAACGGCCTGTTCCTCTGGCGGCGCGAGATCCCTGGGGCGATGCGCGTCAACGCCTCGCACGACGGCAGCAACCTGGCCGCGGCAAGCGAGGGGCTGTTCCTGGCCGTGGGAGAGCGGTGCCTCTGCCTCGACCCGGCCACCGGGGCGACGCGGCGCGAGTACTCCATGCCCGCGCTGGACGGCGAAGGCGGGCGGTGGGGCTACGTGGCCGTCGAGGAGGGGCGGCTCTACGGCAGCCGCGCCACCGGATTGGGCACCAGCGATGCCGTGTTCGCCCTGGAGGTCGCCTCGGGCGACACGCTCTGGACGTACCAGAGTCCGGATACGATCCAGCACTCGGCGCTCGCGATCGCCGAGGGCAAGCTGTTCGTCATCGACGCAACCGTCACCCCCCAGGAGCGCAAGCGGGCCCTCCAAGAAGAGCAGCAGCGCGTCGCGAAGACGCCCAGGGCCGATCGCGCTCGGGTCGAGGAGGTCCTGGCGCGCGGCGACGTGCGCGCGGTCGTCGCCCGCGACGCGAGGTCCGGCAAGCAGCTTTGGCGCCGGGCCACGGTCGCGCCGCTGTTTGCCGGCGGCACGCTCTCGGCGATGAGCCACGACGGAGTGCTCGTGCTGTTCGGCGTGTACCTCGACGGGCACTACTGGCGGCAGTTCTTCGCCGGCGAGTTCGGACCGCGGAGCGTGAAAGCCCTTGCGACCGACGACGGCCGCGTGCTCTGGTCGCGGCCGGTCGGCTATCGAGTGCGCCCGGTCATCGTCGGCGACACGCTGCACACCGAGCCCTGGGCCTTTGATCTGAAAACCGGCGAGCCCAGGACGCGAATCCATCCCGTGACGGGCCAGCCCGACCGCTGGCAGTTCGCCCGCCCCGGCCACCACTGCGGCTGCCCCGCCGGCTCGGCCAACTGCCTCTTCTTCCGCTCCTACTGCCTGGGCTTCTACGACCTGGTGGGAGATCAGGGCACGATGCACTTCGGGGCCCAGCGCCCCGGCTGCTGGATCAACTTCATCCCGGCGTGCGGGCTGCTGCTGTTCCCCGAGGCCTCGGCGGGCTGCATGTGCCCCTTCCCCAACATGTGCAGCGTGGCGTTTCAGCCCGTCGAAAGGAACAAGACCTTCGGCCTCTACAGCGCGCCCGGACCGATGACGCCGGTCAAGCGCCTGGCCCTCAACCTGGGCGGCCCCGGCGACCGCAACGACGCGGAGGGCGGACTGTGGCTCGGCATGCCGCGCCCCGGCGGATCGCTGGTGCTCCAGTTCCCCTGCGAGGTCACCTTCTCTCCCGGCGGCGGCTACGTTCAGCGCAACTCGGCGTACACCGAGGTGGAGAACACGGCCGATCCCTGGCTGTACGCATCGGCCGCGCGGGGACCGTCGAGGTGCGTGGTGCCGCTCCTTTCCCCCGGCGATGGCAAGGCCCTCTATACCGTGCGCCTCCACGTGGCCGACCTGGAGCAGGACGCCGGTGCGGGACGACGCGTGTGCGACGTGAAGCTCCAGGGCAAAACGGTGGCCGAGGATCTCGATCCCGTGGCCGAGGCCGGCGGCCCGCGTCGGGCGCTCGTCAAGGAGTTCCGTGGGATCGAGGTCGAAGACCGCCTCACGGTCCAGCTCCATCCGAAGCATGATACGGCCGACCGACTGCCCCTGATCTGCGCCCTGGAGATCGTGCGCGAGCGGGTGACAAGCCTCGGCTGCGTGGTGCCCGATCTGGAAGTGAACGTCGTGGAGCCGGCGAAGAAGGGGTCGGTCCGGCTCGCCAACCTCCGCAGCGAGCCGTTCGAGGGCGTGCTTAAGCTCAGTGTGCCCGAGGGGCTGACGGTCACGCCCGCCTCGTCGCCGATCAAGCTCGCTGCTGGGCAGCGGGCCGAAATCGCCTTCGAGGCCGGGGTCGAGGAGTCGAAGCCGGCGGGCATGTACGCGCTGACCGCTCGCATGGAAGGCCCCGGCGGCAAGCTCGACACGCAGGCCACGGCGACGATCGAGCACCTCGGCCGCCGCGGGCGCGCGGTGCTCAAGCCTGTGGAAGACGCCTATGTCATCCAGCGCTATCCGGACCAGAACAAGGCGAAGGCCGATGTCCTGCTGGTCGATGGCGGCAGCCGCAAGATGGGCGACTCGGATCACGCCGTGGCGTACCTCAAGTTCCGCATCGACGTGCCGGGCCGGCCGGTCCGCGCGACGCTCCGCCTGCGCAACGCCGGCAACCCCAGCGGCGACGCCGGGCGAGTTTGCCTGGTCACCAACCCCTGGAGCGAGAAGGCGATCACCTACGCCCGCCGCCCGGCGGTCGGCAAGGAGGTCGCGCGCCTGGGTCGCCTGGCCGAGAACGAGGTTGTGAAATGCCCTCTGGAACTGGACCTGAAGCCCAAGGCCGACGTCACCCTGGCCATCGACCCCACCTCCTGCGACGGTGTGACCTACGTCTCCCGTGAGGGCGCCACCCCGCCGGAGCTGGTCGTGGAGTACGTGCGGTGACGGTTCGCACGGGGCGATTTCCCCTGGTGTGAGGCGATCCGCTGACGTGGCTAACAAAACCCCGAAGAACGCAAGTCCATTCTGGGGGGTGATGCCCCTTTTGAGCTTGCCGTCCTCCAATCCGCATACCGCTGCTCGCGGCGAGCGGCTAGAATGCCTTCATGCCAATGCGCCTGAATCGCCACTCGCCACCACCTGTCTAACTCATTGACCAGCAACACCTTGCCCCCGTAGCTCAGTTGGATAGAGCATGGGATTTCTAATCCCAGGGTCGCAGGTTCGAGTCCTGCCGGGGGTACTCGTTTATCTTTGCGAAATAAGAATGGCACACCAGTTAGCTCTCCGGTCGAAAACGGTGTCGGTGGCGGGTCGCGAGTTATCCGCAATGTACGAAAGAGTTTACGGTAACGGCGGCGTTTTTCTTGCTCTCTCCATTTCCCCGTGTAGAGCGCCGTGGGCGAGGGTTGCGTCCGCCCGTGCGAGAAATCGCCCGCGAACTCTCGCGCTCTCGGTTGAGAACCCCCTTGCTTGTTAGCACTCTGGTTGGGTTCGCGGGGCGGACGCAACCTACTGCGAACCGACTTGGTCACATTCGAGTTTCCGTTGCAGCGCCGACCACATCCGCCGCTGTTTGCGCCAATCCAGCACGGCGGCGATGGGGCGGATGTCGGCTTCTTTGATCACGTCGCGGCCGCGCTCGATGCGCGGCAGGAATAGGATTTGCTCCTGCAAATCGGGGGCGAGATTCAAAAGCGATGTGATTTGGGTCATGCGTGCGGTCGTGATGTGGCCGAGGCGGGCCAGTTCCGACTGGTTGGCCACGACGCCGTCTTGGATCAACCTCTCGCAACGGATCTCGCGCAAGCACGAAGACGTCGAGAAGCGGTTCAAGCCGGAAGTGTTGGAGGCGGCGGACCGGCAGTACGAGAACCTCGGCTTCCAGCAACTGTTCATGATGGCGGCGGCGGCCAATGGTTATCCCGCGCGCCCCGGAGAGTCGATTCACCGAGGCAACATTCGGGAAGTCCTTCTGCACGCATTCCCGCCGCGCACGCTCAAGGCGTCGTTCTCGACGCTCAGCCTGCCCGGCATTCTTCAGAACCTGGCGAACAAGGAGCTGCTCGCCGGCTACATGGAGGAGGACCAGACGTGGCGTGAGATCGCCACCGTCAAGTCGGTCAGCGACTTCAAGGAGATCACCAGCTACCGACTGCTGGATGACATGGAGTACGAGGAGCTTCCCAAGCACGGCGAGATCAAGCACGGCAAGGTTGGCGAGGAGTCGTACACCCGGCAGGTGCGGACCTACGCGAAGATGTTCAGCCTCGACCGGGTGGACATCATCAACGACGACTTGGCGGCTTTCGACGATCTGCGAAGCCGCGTCGGCGCGGCGGCGGCCAAGAAACTCAACAACGTCTTCTGGGCTCGCTTCATGAATAACTCGTCGTTCTTCACGGCGGGACGCGGCAACTACATCACCGGCGCTGACTCGGCGCTCGGCGTCGACGGAACCGGCCTGCAGAAAGGCATCACCGCCTTCCGCAAGCTCCGCACGCCCACGGCCGACGGCAAGAAGCGCGTGGTCGGCGGGCGGCCGGAACTGCTGCTCGTGCCCCCGGAGTTGGAGTTCATCGCGCAGCGTCTGCACCAGAGCACGACCGTCAACAGCGGCGGCGCGGCGACGGCGGAAACGATCCCCGACGCCAACATCCACGCCGGCAAGTATCGACCGGTCGTCTGCGACTGGCTGAGCGACGCCGACTTCACCGGCAACAGCACGACCGCATGGTATCTGTTTCGCGCGCCCCGCAGCCTGGCGTCGGTGGTGGTCTCGTTCCTCAACGGCCAGCAGAACCCGACCGTCGACATGGCCGAGGCGGACTTCAACCAACTCGGCGTGCAGTTCCGCGGCTACCACGACTTCGGTGTCGACCTGGCCGAGTACCTGGCCGGCATCAAGAGCAAGGGCGCGGCCTGATCCACGCAATCAAAGGAGTAAATCCACATGGCACAGGCACAGTTCATTCACGACGGCAACTACATCGACCACACGCCCGGCAGCGACGTCGCGGCGGGCGACGTGGTCGTGCAGAGCGATCTTATCGGAATCGCCAAAGGCGACATTGCGACCGGCAAGCTCGGCGCATTGGCGGTCGAGGGCGTGTTCGATGTGGCCAAGGAAGCCGGCGGCGGCGTGACGTTCTCGACGGGCGACAAGGCGTACTGGGATGACGCCAACGACGTCGCGGTCACCACCGATGGCGGCGGCGCGAACAAGCTGCTCGGCAAAGCGGTCGCGGACGCGGCCGACGCCGATGCGACCGTTCGGGTTCGGCTGAGCCAGTAATCGCGGCACGGAGGGAAACGATGGCTGACATCCTCGAAACCGGATCGAACTGGCTGCAAAGCCAGCGAAAGAAACACGCCACGCGCGAGGTCACGTACCGGCGCGGCGTCGATTCGGTCCCGGTGCAAGCCACGGTCGGCCGCACGCTGTTCGAGCAGGACGACGGCAGCGGCGTCATTATCCGCACGCAGATTCGGGATTACCTGATCGACACGGTGGACCTGGTGCTTGCCGGTCAACCAACGCTTCCCGAACGTGGCGACCGCATCGAGGAAACCGAAGGCGGCAAGAAGTTCACCTACGAGGTTATGCCGCTGGGAACCGAGCCGCATTGGCGCTACAGCGATTCGTACCGCAAGACGTTGCGAATCCATACCAAACACATCGCCACGGAGGACGTTTGATGGCCGTCATCACGGACGTTGCCGACGCCCTGGTCGCGGAACTGAATGCCGCCTCGCTGAGCCTGCCGCTCGCCGCAGCTCGGCACTATGTGCCGTCCTTCGAATTGCCCGACATGAAGGACCTGCACGTAAGCATCGTGCCCAAGGGCGTCGTGATCACCAAGAGCGACCGTAGCCGGAACACGAACGACTTTCAGATCGACGTGGCGGTGCAGAAGAAGTTCGAGAAGGGCGATGCAGCAGAGATCGATCCGTTGATGTCGCTGGTGGAAGAGATCGCCGACTTCTTCCGGCTGCGGCGGCTGACCGCTTATCCGAACGCCCATTGGATCAAGACGGAACACGCCCCCATTTACTCGCAGGAACATTGGGACGAACTACGGCAGTTCACCAGCGTGCTGACGCTGACGTTTCGAGTCGTGAGGTAACGAATGATCGCCATGCGGGCGCGAACGCGCGACAACACGAAGCAGGTGCTGTCCAAGACCAAGAAGGGCAGCATCAAAAGTCTCGGCCACGCCGGCGCGACCATTCGCCTGACCGCCAAGCGCAGCATCCGCCGCCGCAAGAAGGCGAGCGGAGAGGGGCAGCCTCCCAGCACCCGCAAGGGCCAGCTTCGCGGCGCGATCTTGTACGCCGTCGAGAAACAGAACGACTTGGTTGTGATCGGTCCCGAGCACACGAAGGTCGGCAAATCGGGATCGGCTCACGAGCACGGCGGTCGGTACAAGCGGCAGCGGTATCCGAAGCGGCCGTTCATGGGCCCCGCATTGGAAAGCACCAAGGAGCGACTGCCCCGTAAGTGGGCGGGTTCCGTCAAGGCAACAGGATAGGAGACGAACGTCATGGCCACGCGACTGGGCATGGACGCAAATCTTTATCGCAACACGGGTGACTATGCGACGCCAGTCTGGGTCGAGGTGAGCAACGTCAAAGACGTCACCTTGAACCTGGAGAAAGGCGAAGCGGATGTCACCACCCGCGCCAACGCCGGCTGGCGGGCCACCGTCGGCACGCTGAAAGACGCCTCGATTGAGTTCCAGATGGTCTGGGACACGGTCGATGCGGGCTTCGACGCGATCCGCCAGGCGTTTTTCAACAACACGCCGCTGGAGTTCGCGGTGATGGACGGCGACATCACCGATCCCGACTCCGAAGGCCTGCGGGCGACGTTCGACATCTTCAACTTCACCCGCAACGAGGCGCTCGAGGAAGCCATCCTGGTCGACGTATCGATCAAGCCGACCTACGCCGATAACGCGCCCGAGTGGATCACCGGCGGACCGTAAGCCAACGAAGGGAACGCATGAAAACATTCAACGACAACGCCGGGCGCACCTGGACGGTCGCCGTCAACGTCGAGTGCATCAAGCGGGTCAAGACGCTGCTCTCGGTCAACCTTCTGGACGCCATCGAGGGGAAGCTGATCGAGCAACTCGTCTCCGACCCGGTGCTGCTCTGCGACGTCATCTACGCGATCTGCAAACCCGAGGCGGACACGAAGGAAGTCAGCGACGAGGAGTTCGGCCGCGCGATGGCCGGCGATGCCATCGACAACGCGACGACCGCTTTGCTGGAGGAACTCGTCGATTTTTTCCCGAGCGGCAAGCGCCAGGTCCTGGCCAAGGCGCTGGCCAAACTGAAGACATTCCAGACGAAGGCGGTCGAGACGGCGAGCAAGCGGCTGGACGATCCGAGACTGGATCGGCAACTGGAAGCGCTGCTGCAAGAGGGCGAGTTACCGGAACTGACGCCTGGAAGCTGATCTGGCAACTGGCCGGCATCGTCGGCGTGGACCCGAGTCCCCTGACGCTCCGGGAGTTGATCTGGATGGCCGACGCGCGGCGAAAGGACCAGTGGTCGCACACGGCGGCGGTGTTGGCTCTGACGGCCAACGTCCACCGCAACCCGAAGAAACGCTCGAAGCCGTACTCGCCCGCCGAGTTCCACCCGCTCGTCGAGCGGACGCCGAACCCAGAGGGTACCCGGATCGACAAGATCGGCATTCGCGTCCTGAAACGAGTGTTTGTTGACAGAAGGTGATTCACATAAACCATGCCCTCGGCTCAAGCCATCCGCGCCGGCGCGGCCTACGTCGAACTCTACACGAAGGACAGTCGCCTCGTCCGTGGCCTGGCCCGCGCATCGAAGCGATTGCAGGCCTTCGGTGCGGGCGTCCGCGCGATGGGTCTCAAAGTCGCGGCCGCCGGAGCCGCGATGCTCGCACCGCTATTGGGAGCAGCAAAACTCTTCGCTTCTACGGGCGACCAACTCGACAAGATGCGGGCGCGGACCGGTTTCTCGGCCGAGGCGCTCAGCGAACTCGGATTTGCTGCGGAACAAGGCGGCGCGTCCATCGACCAGCTTGACCGCTCGCTCGCTGCGATGGCTCGCTTCTCCGTGATGGTCGAGCGCGGCCTGAAGACGTCCACGGATCTGCTCGACATGCTCGGCGTCTCCGCTGAGCAGTTCAAACAAGCCAGCCCCGAGGAGCGCTTCAAGCTCTTGGCCGAGGCCATCTCCAAGATCGAAGACCCCACTCTTCGCGCCGGCATCGCGCTCAACGTGTTCGGCCGCAGCGGTCGCGAGCTGCTGCCAATGCTCGAGGGCGGACGAGCGTCCATCGAAGCGCTGCAGGAAGAGGCCCGTCGGCTGGGCATCACGATGACGGACGAGGACGCCACGTCAGCGGCCGAGCTGACCGACGCCTTGAATCGTCTGAAGCGCCAACTGAAGGCCATCGTCGTGCAGATCGGCGCGGCGCTCGCGCCGGTGCTGACGGAAATGCAGAAGCGAATCGCACCCCTCATCACGTCGGTCATCAAATGGATCAAAGAGAACAAGACGCTGGTCGTCACGGTCTTCAAGATCGCCGCCGCCGTGGTTGCGGCCGGCGTCGCACTCATTATTCTTGGCACGCTGATTTCCAGTGCGGGCGCGGTGATCGGCGGTCTGGTCGCGGTCATCGGAGCTGTCGGCACCGCGATTGCCATCTTGGGAAAAATCATAGCTCTGCTGCTCACCCCGATTGGTTTGGTCATTCTCGCTGTCGTGGCGCTGGCCGGATACCTGCTGTACGCGACTGGGATCGGCGGCAAGGCGCTCGCCTGGTTGGGCGAGCGGTTTCAGGTGCTCAAGTCGGACGCCCTCGCCGCGTGGCAGGGAATCGGCGATGCACTGGCGGCCGGCGATCTCGCATTGGCGGCGAAGATCCTGTGGCTGACGCTGAAGATGGAATGGAAGCGAGGCATCCATTTCCTCAATGGCCTGTGGATCAAGTTCAAAGAATTCTTCCTCTCCATCGCCACGAACGCTGTGTTCGGCGCGGCGAAGATTCTCAACGACGGTTGGGCAGCCATCGAAGTCGCTTGGACCGAGACGGTCGGATTCCTCGCCGACGCCTGGTCGGTCTTCACCAACTTACTCACCAAGACCTGGCACTCCACCGTCGGCTTCATCAAGAAGGCGTGGGTGCGGCTCAAGTCGCTCTTCGATTCGGACGTCGATGTCGATGCCGAGGTGAACCGGATCAATCGCGAAACCAGCCAGGCGAACGAGGCGGCCGACAACCGGATGCTGGAAGCGGTCGGTCGGCGGGACCGCGAGCGACGAGAGCGACGCGCCCAAATCGAGCGCGACCGGGCCGGCATCGAGAGCACGCTCACCGACATGCAGCGCGAGGAACACGCCCGCCGGCAACGGCAGTTCGCCGAAGACCTGGGGGAAACGGAAGGCGAACTGGCGGACGCTCGCCGCGAGTGGCAGGAGGCCATCGCCGAGGCGGCGAAGAAACGGGCGGAAGCCGAGTCGAGCGAACCCGAGCGCATGAAGGAACTCCAGGACAGTCTGTCTTTCAGCGCCGGTGCGCTCGGTGAAGAGCAGCGCAAGGTCGAAGTCAAAGGCACGTTCAACGCGCTGGCCGCCCGCGGGCTCGGCGCGGACAACCTGGCCGAGCGCACGGCGCGGGCCGCCGAACAGATCGTCGTCAACACGAAGGACCTGGTGGACCAGGCCAAGCAAGGGAAACTCGTTTTCGCACAGTAGATCGTTATGGCCATCACCATTGATGAGAAATTCGACAGCCGCGAGGCGACCGAGAGCGAAAGCCCGACCACAGAGCTCTTGTATGTCGTGCAGGGCACGGATGACGATCTGCAAGTCAAAGCGCTTGTGGCGGCCACGTCTCCGGCGACCTATGCGGGACTCGTCCGAGACAGCTTCACGATCAAGACGGTGGGCGGCGGCGTTTGGGAGTGCTCTGTTCAGTACGTCAAGCTCGAAAGCGATTCGCAGTTCACGTTCGACACGGGCGGCGGCACGCAGCACATCAGCCAGGCAATCGAGACGATCAACAGCTACCCGGCTCCGGGCGAGATCGCGCCGGACTTCGAAAGCGCCATCGGCGTCAACCAGGACCAGATCGAAGGAACCGACATCACGGTCCCGGTCTACAACTTCACCGAGACGCATTACATCGACGACGCTCTGGTCACCGGTGCGTACAAGGCCACGCTCTTCTTTCTGACCGGCCGGGTCAACAACGCCGGCTTCAAGGGGTTTGCCAAGGGGGAGGTGCTCTTTCTCGGTGCGTCGGGCGCGAAGCGCGGCTTCGAGGATTGGGAGATCACGTTTCGGTTCGCGGCCAGTCCGAACGTGGCCGGTTTGCAACTCGGCAACATCGCCGGCATCACTAAGGAGGGCTGGCATTACCTGTGGGTGCGATTCGCCGACGAGGAGGACAACGCGGCCAAAGTGCTGATCAAGAAGCCGATCGCCGCCTACGTCGAGCGGGTCTACGAGTACGGGAGTTTCGCTGGCCTGGGGATCGGAACGTAACGATGGGAGATCGCTACAAAAAGACCCAGGCCGGCCAGCCGCTCGATGTCTCGGCGGAAGTCTGGAACTCATTTCTCGACACCGTTCGAGAACAGAAGGGCAAGAAGCACGACCAACTCGCCGAGGCGCTCGACCAAGTCCGCCAGGCTGACATCATCAAGGTCCGCAACAACAGCGGCGACGACCGGCTGCGTTTTCACGTGCTCGGAATCGACTCGCCCATCATCTCGCCCGGCGAACACCTGCGCGAGTTCAAGAACCAGGTCGCGTTGGAAGGCGTCAAACCGAAGCACCCGCTTCATTTCACACGGTTTGCCATCCTGCTCGATCCGCTGCGCGACGGCAAGATCGGCCGCGCGTGGGTTTCCGGTGTCTGCCCGGCTTACATCGAGGTCGAGGACCCCTGTCACGAATTCGCCGACGTGAAGCATTGCGATCCGACGGCACTGATCAGTCGGCCCGCCGGTTCGGCCAAGATTCTCTGGCGCGAGGGTGGAACCGGCGGGCAATGGGCCGTCGTGCGTTTGTCGAACTATCCCGACGACATGCGGCGATTCAAGCTGATCACGCCGCTGGCCCGTTGCGGTTCCGCCTCGGCTGTTCGGGTCATCTACAACGGCTCGAAAACCAATCCGCCCTGTCCGACGCCGATGCCGGACGAATTGAAATGGTGCGAGGTCGACTGCCCGTTCACCGTTTACGATTCGATCGGCGTTGTTTGCCCCGACGTTTGCCAGCCGCAATCGTCTGGAGAGTGCTGTGATCCGGCGGAAAGCGTTCCTGCTGGCACGTTCGGCTGGGCCAAGTGGATGGCCGACAGCCGCAAGTGGGAGGTCGTGCAACTCGGCGAAGGTTGTTGCGATTCGTCGAGTTCGTCGGCCTCGTCTTCGGGATCATCGTCGTCTGGTTACTCCAGCAGTTCTTCCGGCTCGTCATCATCAAGCGGTAGTTCATCCGGCTCCAGCAGCGGATCGTCGAGTTCCTCCGGTTCATCGGGCAGCAGTTCGTCGGGATCTTCGAGCAGCAGCGGCTCTTCCAGTGGTGATTCATCCAGCAGCGGACCGCAGAGCTGCGTGACGATCTACGAAACCGATGTCCGCTGTGAATCCGACAAGCTGAATGTCTACACGCGGGCGGTTTCCATTTGCCTTTCAGGCGGATCGTTGACGCGAGAGGAAGGTCCGTGGACGTTCAGCCACCAGGCCGGCTGTTGCTGCTGTGAATGTTGCTCGAGTTCCTCCAGCAGTCCCGAAAGTTCGTCGTCAAGTTCAAGCCCTTCCGGCTCGTCGTCGAGCCTGCCATCGTCGAGTTCGTCTTTGAGTGAATCTTCCAGTTCGTCTTCGACGCCATTGCCGTCTTCGAGTTCCGAGGGATCGTCCTCAAGCGGTTCATCCAGTTCATCACTGTCCGAACCATCGAGCAGCAGTTCGTCGAGCAGCTCAAGTTCATCGTTGAATCCGTCGAGCAGTAGTTCCTCATTAGCGACCCCATCATCATCCTCTAGCTCTGGCAGCTCCGGCAGCCCATCGCCTAGCAGCAGTTCCGGTAGTTCATCATCCCGTCCGTCTTCGTCCATTTCTTCGAGTGCGCCGTCTTCCTCGGAGCCAGGCTCGTCCGGTACATCCAGCGGCTCTTCGTCCGAAACCGCTGTGCATCCGTCGTCCAGCGATTCATCCAGTTTGCTGTCCAGCAGTTGGTGGCAAGACACCGACAATCACAACTCCGGATCGTCCTCAGACTCACCGACGGAGTAGTCAAGTGTTATCATGTCAATAAACCAATCATGCTGTTTCAGGAGGCGTGGCTCATGCGTGTATTTCTTATCGGCTATCCAGGCGAGATGGGCGGGGCGAACACCGAGGCTTGGCACACGATCAAGCTCTGGTGCTCGCAAGGGGTCGAGGTGCATTTGATTCCTACCTGGGGCGGCGACGTCGCCTGGCGAAAGCGGCTCGATGCGCTGGGCTGCATTACGCACTCGGTAGCTCCGGCCGAGCTAGAGAGCATCGATGCGCTCCCCGGTTCGCCGGTGGTGGGCATGTGCAATCACCAGTTCACCGCCCACGCGCATCGCTTCCGCGCCCTCGGTTGCCCGCTGGTGTGGGTCAACTGCATGACGTTCCTGTTCGATCACGAAAAGAACTGCTTCGCCGAGCACGGACTCCCCGACGCACTGGTGTTCCAGTCGGATTTCCAGCGGCAAGAAATCGAACCGCAATTGGCGGAATACGGCTACGAGCCGTCGACCGGCCACCTCATTCGCGGCGCGTTCGACCTTGATGAATGGGAGCTGCGCCCCCGTCCGCACGGCAAGGATGAAACGTTCGTCGTCGGCCGCGTGGCCCGACCCGATCTCGATAAATGGTCGAGTAACACCTGGCCAATCTATAACCGCATCCAATACGCGGGCAAGCGGGCGCTGATGCTCGGCATGGACGACCGTACGCATCAGAAACTCGGCGAGCCCCCGCCGTGGGCCGATTGCCTCAAGCCGATGGCGATTCCGGTGCAGCAGTTCTTCGCCACGCTACATTGCCTCTTGCCGGTCAATGGCGGCGCGCGGGAGAACTGGCCGCGTGCCGGACTGGAGGCAATGGCAGCCGGCGTGCCGATCGTCGCCCAGAACGAATGGGGTTGGCGCGAGATGATCGAGCACGGCGTCACTGGTTTTCTCGGCAGCTGCGACGAGGAGCTTGCCCATTACACGGCCATGCTCGCTTACGACGAGGACTTGCGAATGCGGGTCATTACGGCGGCGCACCGGCGGCTGGTGGACGATTTCGCCAATGCCGAGAAGGTCTGGGCGGGCTGGCGTGCTTTGTTCGAATCTGTGGCCGATGCGGCGAGGGAGGCGGCATGATGATCGCTACTTGGCGCTGGGCTGTTGCCGTAACGACCGCTCCCCGGCCGCGGAGCACACTCAAGCGGACGCTTGCCAGCTTGGCCGCGGCAGGTTTTGCCAATCCGCTGGTGGTGGAAGATGTATCCCAGGCCGGTTCCTGGCCCACTTGGCTGGCGGCCCTCAGCCGTCTCGTCGACGCGCATCCTGACGCAACGGCTTACGTGACGGTGCAGGACGACGTGATCTTCTGTCGAGATCTGCGGAGTTACCTGGAAGAAACGCTCTGGCCTTCTGAACAGTCGGCGCTCTGTTCTCCGTTTTGTCCGGGAGCCTATCGCCGCAACTCGGCCGGCTGGCACTGCGAGAATCATGGTTGGCATTTGGTGGCGGCACAGTGCTGGGTCATTCCGCCAGCAACGGCAAAGCGCATGCTCGTGGAGCTATCGGACGTCGAGTCATTCAGTCGCGTTGATGCCATCGTGGGCCGTTGGGCGGTCGGTGCGGGCCTCGACTGCTGGTATCACACGCCCAGCTTGGCCCAGCACATCGGACTGAAGAACTCGGCGCTGGGAGACAACCTCGTGACCGATCTCCGTGAGGCCAGCGATTTCATCGGCGAATCGCCTTCCGCAGCCGCTTACTCTGCCTGGACCATCGGCCCCACGCTGGCAAAGCATCTGCAACGACTGCTGCGCCCTGGCATGCGAACGCTCGAGTGCGGTTCGGGACTTTCCTCGCAGTTGTTTGTCTCGTCGGGCTGTGACCATCTTGCCCTGGAGCACGACGAACGATTCGCGGCGCCCACGCCCGAGGTCCATCTTTGCCGGTTGGTCGGCGACCCTCCTTGGTATGACTGGCAGCCTCAAGGGCCATTCGATCTGATTCTCATCGATGGTCCTCCGGCCGACTGTGGTGGACGCTTGGGAATCTTGCCGCACATTCGAAAGCTGGCTCACGAACGAACGATCTTCGTTTGCGATGACACCGAACGCCCTGGCGATGCTCGGCTCGCTGACGCCATTGCCGAACAGCTGAAGCTGACGCAGGTGATTGTCGCTCCAACGCAGCCGACAGACTTCAACCGCCAGGGACGGATTCTTGCGCCGCCCGACATACTCAGGGATCAAATGGTTTCGGAGGCTCCATGAAACTCGCCGCGCTGTGCTGCACCTATCATCGACCGCACCTGCTGGGGCAGTTGATTGAATCGTTCCAACGGCAGGACTACCCGCTCAAGCTTCGCGAGTTGATCGTCCTCGACGATGCGGGGCAATACGAGAACCAAGAAGGCGAAGGCTGGCGAATTATCTCGATCCCGAGTCGCTTTCGGACCCTTGGTGAAAAGCGAAACGCCTGTGCGGCGCTGGCTTCGCCGGATGCCGAAGGATTCCTGGTGGCCGATGACGACGACATCTATTTGCCGCACTGGTTCAAGACGCAGGCCGAGGCCCTGCGACGGGCGGATTGGTCGCAACCGGGTCTGGTGCTCATGGAACACCGCGACGGGCTGAAGGAACACGATACCGGTGGGCTGTATCACGGCGGCTGGGCCCTGCGGCGTGAGATCTTTAATCGGGTGCGCGGCTACGGGCCGCACAACAACGGCGAGGATCAGGAACTCGCCGGCCGGCTGAACGAGGCCGGCGCGACGCAGTTTGATCCGTGCGCCTTGGCTTCGCCATTCTATATCTACCGGGTTTACAACAACAGCTATCACGTCAGTTACCTGGACGACCGCGGCTATCAGTCTCTGGGTAGCAAGAAGGTGGAAAAAGCCGTGGTCCGTCCGGCTTGGCCCCGCGAGTATGAAAAACTCCCTGTAACGCGGCGTTATGGCTTCGCGCCGCATGTCGCTCCGCGAGACGGCAAGCTTCCCGTCGAGTTGATCGGACCCGTCACCGCGCCGGGGCGAAACGGCCCCACCAACGGAATGTACGGACTGCAAAAGGCGCTCCGCCAGCGAATCGCCGAGGGTCTCGACTGGCTTTCCATCAAGTCGCTGCCGGCCAGCCGCGGCGCATTGGCCTGGTTCTGGCATTGGGACGACCGGCGCTATGCCGTCTGGTGGGACTCGGAGGGACAGCCGTTCGTCCAGGGTCCGAATATGCTGTTTACCCATTCGGGCAGGCCGCGTATCGACCACGAAGAATGCGGCCTCTTGGATGCCGCCCACTGCCGGGCCATGTTTTGCCATAGCCCCTGGTACCGTGACCTGATTGCAAAACACCGCGGTCCCGCCAATCAGTCGACGATCGCGCTCTGGCCCTACCCCATCGATCCGTGGCCCGGCGAGCCGCTGCCGGACGAGTACGATCTGTTGATCTACGCCAAGAATGGCAATCGGCCGCAATTGCTCGAGCATCTGGCGGACCTCTTTCCGCGCCACGTGCAGATTCATTACGGCAACTATCGGCGTGAGCAGTTGTTTGAGGCGGCTCGTCGCTCGCGAGTATGCGCTTACCTGGCCGACGACGACCACGGCCCGCTGGCGCTTCAGGAAATTCTGCTGGCCGGATGTCCCGCAGTCGGCGTGCGCACCGGCGCTTCGCTGATCGAACCTGACCGGACGGGGCAGTTCGTCGCGCGACTGCCGCCGGGCCGCCAGTGCGTCGTCAACGCCGACGACGAGGCCGCGCTTCGCGGTTATCTTGAAACCTTGTCACAGGCCCAAGACATGGATCGCCGCGATGTAAGGGCCGCGGCGGCCGAGAGCTTCAGCACAGCGAGAATCGTGGAGCGGGTGATCGCAGCGCTGGAGATCGCCAGGGCGAACCCAATCGAATCGGTCGTTCCCGTTTCTGTCCGCGCGGACGATGAGCATGCGACTGTCCGATGAAGAGTCCGAAGCCTAAATCGAACTGGGAGGTGACGTGATGCCGACCGTCCTTCAGGATCGGCTGCGTGAGTTGCCGTCCGGGCAGGAAACTGGTGTCGGTGGCCGGGATATTGGCAAGCTCGCGAAGAACCTCACCGATGGCGGTTCGAAAAATAACCCGCCGACGGACTGCGAAAGGTACGAAGACAACTCAAACATTCGGTTTGGCGCGTCTTGCGGGAATCGCTATACTCGTGAGAATCGCCGAATTGTGTTTCGCCATCCTCCGTTCGGAGTGCCGTGTTTGTCTGATCCATAGGGGCGAGTTGATGTCATCCAGTATGCCCGATCCCAGTTCCTCCGGTGGGGAAAACTCCTCGAGTTCCAGCTATTGGGAATCCTCGTCGAGCGGTTCGTCCTCGGGGTCAAGCTCGGATGCGTCGAGTTCATCTTCTTCGAGCAGTTCAAGCTCGTCTTCCTCCAGTAGTTCAAGCTCCTCATCGTCAGGCCCTCCCGATTCGAGTTCGTCTTCGTCGAGCGCTCCTTCGTCCAGCGGTTCATCTTCGTCGGGCCCGAGCAGTTCAGGTTCTTCGTCCAGCGGCCCGTCGTCGGGCAGTTCGTCGTCTTTGGGACCGAGCAGTTCGGGGCCGTCATCAAGTGGACCCTCCTCGAGTGGCCAATCATCTTCCGCCCCCAGCTCTTCGGGCCCTCCGAGTTCGAAAGGAACGATCTTTATCAGTGGCTACTGGCCGCCGACGAACATTGAACAGCCCGATGGAATGCTAAAGCAGTTCAAGTCGACGAAGAGAGGGACGCTGGGTGAGTACATCATCGACGACTACGAAGACACAGGCTACACGATAGTAACGATAGCAACCGAATTCCCTGGTCAAGGAGGCTATACGCCTGGTGTGAACAAAGACTGGAAAGGGGGAATGGGGTTCTGGCAGGTCGACTATTTGTTGACGTCCTACACGTTTTGGAAGTTGATGGACAAGTACACGCCCATCGCCGTCATGACGACAAGCAGAAACGACGCCACGAAAGAGTGGGTTCTAGAAATTGGGGCGAAGAACTTGGCGCGGCTTGGTTGGTTGCTCTTGCCCTGGAATACAGGTCGACCACCATATATCGGTGGCAGCGATATTGATCCGGCCAAGCTCTGGGGTCCTAACGCCGGTCACGGCCCAAAGGCAGGCGATCCGCCAGACGCTACAAGAGCTGCAGACCCAGTTGCTGGGGCCAAGGTCGGCCGCGCAATCACAGGCGACGTTGATGATATACAACAAGCAATCATCGCAAAACTGAACACAGAGTTCGCTCCAGCCGCTTTGAAAGCAAAACAAGACGCAGAGTTTCAGGGCATTGCCCCGGACAATTATGTGTCGGCTTTCGCGGGGTATCATGCCGTTTGGTACGACGCTTCGGCGGCTTCCTGCAAAGCTGGGTGGCACACGCATGTGGATTATGGAATCACCGTGGCGAATGCGACAACGGCGATGAAATTCCAACTCGAGGAACTGATAAAATGGCTAAACGCAAACTAGCTCGCCGCAATAGAAGCGGAAGGGCGTTTCCAAGGCGGTTCGGAGCCTTGCACCTTATTTCATTGATCTTGTGCCTTAGCCCGCTTAGCCAGGCCGTGGCGGGCGAGCCGGTGTCGAACGATCCGTCGCAATGGAAGGCGAGCATTGAACGACCGACTCGCGGTTGGGACTACGATGGCACGCGGATTCTCGGACACATCGGCTATGACATCTGCCTGTGGGACGCGACGACCGGCAAGGTGCTTCACAGGATGAAAGGACACAACGAGCGGATTTACGTGGTCCAGTTCAGCCCCGATGGTCACCATGCCCTCAGTAGCTCGTGGATCGGATCTGGACCGACACTACCAGGGGTGAAGTCGAAAGATACAAGCACGATTCTATGGAACCTGGGAATCGGCCGGAAGCGGGATGTTTTCCGAGACGAAGTGGCCGGAGAGTTCAGCCCAGATGGAAAACGATTTAGTACGTTTACCCAACGGCTCGACAAGCACGAAGCCACTTACGAATATACCAACCCAGAAACGGGAGAAGTAAGGCGGCATAAATCCACTGTTCCAGTGAACCGCTTCGACAACGCTGCTGTCTGGGATACACACACAGGCCGTCAACTCGTCAAAGCAAATCTCGACGAATATAGTGGTCCTGGCAGGGACACTTTGCACTTTTCACCCGACGGGCGTAATTTTGTCAAGCTCGGCGGCACGACCGTCGTGCTCTACGAAACGGATGACGGGCGTGAGATTGCAAGAATCGATGCAGGGAATACATTCAGTGGGCGAAGCGAGTGTCAATACACTTCCGCCGGGACTTTGGCATTTGTCGATAGAGAGAAGTTCCGCGTTATAGACATCAAGTCCGGTCGCGCCGTTTACAGCCTGCCGCATGGCCTGAAGCGGGTGAGCGGCTTCGCGTGGACACACGACGGAAGTAAGGTTGCCGTGATCGGGCGTGATGAAGCGATCCAGATTTGGGACATCGTTTCCGGCAAGGTGATGGCCGAAGCCGAAAAAGGCCCCTATGGGCTACAAGCCGCGGTTGTGAGTCCCGACGACAGACGCCTGGCTATCATCTGGAGCGGGTCGGAGCGGGATGAGCAAGCGCTCAGCCTCTACGACATAAACTCCGGCAAGGAACTTACCGGTGCGAAGCTTCCCGAGTTAGCGGGCATGATCGGCTTTTCTCCAGACAGCAAAACGCTGCTCATAGGCGGATCGGAATTTGTGATTTTCGATGCGGGGAGCGGTGAAAAAATCCGCACGCTCAAGCTTCTTGACGATGCCGACGTGGAACGCTGGAGTGAATAGAAGTTCCAGAACTCGAAGTTCGCGTTTTGCGAGCAACGTCGCGGGTTGATAGCCAGTGTCGACATCTCGAAGGGGCGTTTCTTCGCCGCGCCGACTCAGCGGCTGGAGCCGCTCGGCTTTCTGCCGCTTGACGCCGAAGACGACATCGCCGTCGACAGTGATTCGAAAAGTAGTGCGTCGCGCTCTCGCTTTCGGTGGGTCAACGCGACTGGGATTTGCCGCGTCTTGCGGGAATCGCTATACTCGTGAGAATCGCCGAATTGTGTTTCGCCATCCTCCGTTCGGAGTGCCGTGTTTGTCTGATCCATAGGGGCGAGTTGATGTCATCCAGTATGCCCGATCCCAGTTCCTCCGGTGGGGAAAACTCCTCGAGTTCCAGCTATTGGGAGTCGTCTTCGGGCAGTTCGTCCTCGGGCTCCAGTTCGGACGCGTCGAGTTCATCTTCTTCGAGCAGTTCAAGCTCGTCTTCCTCCAGTAGCTCAAGCTCCTCGTCGTCAGGCCCTCCCGATTCGTCTTCGTCGAGCGCCCCTTCGTCCAGCGGTCCATCTTCGTCGGGTCCGAGCAGTTCAGGTTCTTCGTCCATCGGCTCGTCGTCGGGTATTTCGTCGTCTGGCAGTTCATCATCCGGAAGTTCCTCGGGCCCTTCCTCATCGTCATCCAGTTCCAGCGGTTCGTCGAGTTCCAGCGGCAGTTCCTCTGGGCCGTCCTCTTCTTCATCGAGTTCCAGCGGCAGTTCATCCGGTTCCAGCTCCTCCTCGGGCAGTGGTTCTTCCAGCAGCGGTTCATCGAGCGGTTCCGGCTCCTCCAGCAGCAGTTCGAGTTGCCAACCCAGCGTGCCTTGCCGGGGCACGCCGGATCGCACAGCCCCCAAGTGCGAAGAGTGCGGTTGCGAATGCGGCGGCGAGACGGGCGTTTGCCCGCACACTGGCGCGGCGCAGGTCAAGCAGCCTGGGCCTCCATCGACCGTTGGTGGTCTTGGGGCGAAGTATTCCAGCCGCTGGCTGCAAGGCTCCTCGGTCGGCGAATTCGGTTCGCCCCAAGGCTACAACTGGGTTAGCGGCAGCTTGCCTTATCTCTCGCAATGCACAATTGGCGAGATCGCCGTCGTCTTCGATCTTTGCACGGCTTATTGGTTTACCGAATCGGGCGGCAGCTACCAGCCGCAGAACGGTGCGAAGCAGACATTGCGATTCGACTACGGCATCTGCCGCTTCATCTTCGCCGACTGTAACGGCGACGTGTGGTATTTCACGGAAGAAGGCGAATTCGACAAGGTTCTCTACTCCAACGCCCGACAGAGTAGCGTCGCCCAATTGACGCCGAGCGGCCAGATCGATCGGATCAGCCACACGGTCACCCAAGACGGCAAGGCCACGACGGATTCCAACGCCTTCGAGTATTACTCGTCTGGCGAAAACGCCGGCAAGCTCAAGTCGGCCACGTTCGAGCGTTCCACGAATCCGACTGTCGGCATCCGCCGCATGGTCTACACATACTACGGCAGCGGCGAGGAACACGGCAGTCTGGGCGATCTGAAGACGGCGACCGAGCAATTGCTTGTCGGCACGACGTGGGTTGACCATGAAACGAGCTACTATCGATACTACAAGGCTGGCGAGGCAAACGGCTTCGAGCACGGCCTCAAATACGCGCTCGATCCAAAAGCTTTCGAACGGCTCAAACGCGACCCGCAAGTGGCCGATCCCTTCCTGACGACCGACGCGCAGGTCGCCAAGTACGCGGACAATTACTTCGAGTACGACGGCGACCAGCGAGTCACCAAGTCCGTGACGCAGGGCGGATTGTTTACTTACACGTTCGCCTATCAGACCAGCGCCCACAGCGACGATTACAACCACTGGAAGCTGAAGGTGACGGAGACGCGTCCCGACGGCAGCCAGTTGGTCACGTACAACAACTACATCGGCCAGACGATGCTCACCGACCTCGTGTCGGGGAGTGATCGTTGGGTTGCGTATCACCGGTTCGACGACGATGCCCACGAGATTTTGCACGCCAGCCCGTCGGCCGTCGAAAGTTACGACGAAGGCCAAGCCGACCTCGGCGTGGTCCTGAAGGCCAGTGCCGGCCTGATCCATCGTACCGACTACTACGCCACGACCACGGCGACTCCCACTACACCTGGCGGCGCGGCGGGTTACGTCCAGTTCCGCAAGCTCACCGAGGGGACGGGCGGAGCGCCGATCAAGCAGACCGAGATCAAGTACATTGAGCGCCCCGCCGGCGAGGTGACCGTCTATCCCGTCGCCGAATCGACCCGCTTTCGGCACGACGACGGAACCGGGGCGATTACGACCAGCTTCGCCTATACCTGGTTCAGCGGCACGGCGCAAATCGAGCAGAAAACGACAACACTGCCGGTGGTTCCCACTGGCCAGAACGGTCCCGGCACGACCGATACGATCACCGAGATCTTCGACGAAGAGAACAATCTCATCTGGAGGCGCGATCCACGCGGCTTCATCACCTTTTGGTCTTACGATCTGCCGACCGGCGCGCTCGTCCAGCAAATCAGCGACGTTGACGGAGCGAAGGTAACGCTCCCCTCGGGCTGGTCGACGCCCTCGGCCGGCGGCTTGAATCTGGTCAGCGATTTCGAGCACGACGCGCTTGGGCGGACGGTCCGGTCGTTGGGACCGTCGCATATCGTCAATGGCCAATCAGTTCGCACGGCCGCTTGGTCGGTGTATCGTGACCTTGAGAATGAAGTTCTTGGCGGGCAAGGGTACGCCATCGGGACCGGTCCTGACTATGCCTATGTTCTCGTCAATCCGGTGTCCATTGAGCGGACCAGCGAGGACGGCCGCGTGCGCGATTCCATCGTGGCCGTCCGGGACTGCGCGGCGTCCAGTCCGTGCGAATGCCTCGTGCCGGACGCCGGCACGGTGGAAAGCCCCGGCCCACTATCCGCGAGTGATTGCTTCCCGCAGTCCTCCTGGATTCGCTGGTCGCAGAGCCTCTATAACGACCACCAGCAACTGATCGCCCAGCGCGTCTACCATCGCATCCCAGCCAGCGGCACGGGTGCGGTCGGCGTCAACTATGACGAAGCGCTGTTCGGCTACGACGTCATGGGGCGGCGGAACCGAACCGTGGACCCCACGGGCACCATCGACCGGATCGTGTTCGACGTGCGTGGGCTGGCGATTTCAACCTGGATCGGCACCAACGACAATGGAGCGACCGATGACGACCCCACCGGCGGCGGCGCGCCTGGCAACAACATGGTCCAAGTCACGGGCATCGTCTATGACGGAGGCTCGGCTGGCGGCGATGGCAACCTGACACAGGAAACTGAGCACGTTGACGCTGCCACGACGCGGGTCACCGACTACGAGTACGACTTCCGTAACCGCCGCATTGTCACCGATGGCGAGGAAGATTTCTACGAGGATTTGACTTACGACAACCTCGACCAGGTGATCCGCACCGACCGCCGCGATACCACTGGCGGCGGTAACCTTGTCGCCCGCAACGAAGCCAAGTTCGACAATCGGGGACAGGTCTACCAGACGATCCGTTTCGCCGTGAACCCGGCGACCGGCTCCATCGGAAACAGTCTGGTCGACAACACGTGGCACGATGCCTCGGGCCATGTGATTTGCACCCTGCCGGCTGGCAGCCAAGCATTCTCAAAGACCGTTTTCGATGGCATCGGTCGCCCCACAACCCGCTACGTTGGCTACAACCCCTCCGGCGTCGTCACGCCCGATTCGGTCGCGGGCGACCTGATCTTCGAGCAGGTCGTGCCGCAGTACGACGCCGCCAGTAACGTCATCTTCACCACCACGCGTCAGCGCTGGGACAACGCCACCGGCACCGGTCCACTGCAAGGTGCGTCGGCTTCCGAGCCGAAGAGCCGCGATACCTATGTCGCCATGTGGCAGGATGGCATTGGCCGTATGGTTGCCAGCGCCAATTATGGCACCAACGACAATGCCGGCCCACCGGAGCGGCCCGAGTCGCCGCCGGAATCCGTGAACGAGGTGCTGGTCAGCTTCACGGCGTATAATGAGCGGGGCGAGGCGTTCGAGACCACCGACCCGGCCGGCATGGTCAACCGTTCCTACGCGGATGACGCCGGCCGCACGGTGCGGACGATTCAGAACTACGTCGCCGCTTCCGATCCCGCCTGCTTCTGTCCGGGCAGTGAACAGAATGTGGTCACCGAATTTATTCACGGTCCAGGCTCGCTCCTCAAAGAACTCGTAGCGGTCAATCTCGACACCGGCAACCAGGTCACTCGCTATGAGCATGGCGTCTCCCTGGGCGAGAACGACGTTGCCTCCAATAGCCTGCTCCGTGCGGAAATCTATCCCGACGCCGCCGATTCGGCCGACCGCGTGACCTTCGCCTGGAACCGTCTGCAGCAGCGCAAACAGATGCGCGATCAGAATGGCTCTGTTCACGAGTATGCGTTCGATGGCCTCGGCCGCCAGACGGCCGACTCCGTGACCACGCTCGCCGCGGGCGTGGACGGTGCCATCCGGCGGATTGGGCAAACGTATGAAGTTCGCGGGTTGGTCGAGAAAATCACCAGTTACGGCGACGTGGCTGGAACCACGCCGGTCAACGAAGTCCAAAACGTCTACAACAGCTTCGCCCAGCTTGCCGAGCAGTACCAGGAGCACGCCGGCGCGGTGAACACGGGCACCACGCCCAAGGTGCAGTACGGCTACGCCGACGGCAGCGCCAACACTGTCCGTCAAACGAGCATGACGTACCCCAACGGCCGCGTGCTCGATTACCTCTACGATGCCACGCACGCCGACAAGCTCTCGCGCATCCGCACGCTGCGGTTCGATGGCACGGACGTCTGCCGTTATGCCTACCTCGGCTTGAACTCGTTTGTCACGGTCGAGTACCCCGAGCCAGGCATTGAGTACAACTTGGCGACTGGCCCTGGGGCGAACCGCTACGCGGGCCTGGACCGCTACGGCCGGATCATCGAGCTGCTCTGGCAGCGGACTGACGTGTCATCGAGTAGTTCGTCGAGTTCATCCGGCAGCAGCCCTGGCAGCGCACTGGTTCACCTGAAGTATGGCTACGACCGCGCATCGAACCGCACCTACCGCGAAGACCTCGTCGCCAAGAGCTACGGCAAGGATTTTGATGAACTCTACGAATACGATGGCCTGCACCGTTTGAAGAAGTTCCACCGTGGCCGCCTCGTGGATAACAACACGGCCATCGAATCGCCCACGCTCCAGCAAGGCTGGCATCTCGACGCCACCGGCAACTGGCGGAACTTCACCCAGAACGATCAGGCCGACGCCGACCAGACGCTCGATCAGCAGCGGCTGCACAATCGGGTGAACGAGATCACCCAAATCGCCCGCACCGTTGGTCAACAGTGGGCCACGCCCGAGTATGACCGCAACGGCAACATGACGGTCATCCCGCAGCCGAAGGAGATGCCCCAGACGTATCAGGGTACATGGGACGCCTGGAACCGGCTCGTCAAGCTCGATGACGGGCTGAGCTTCGTCCAGCTGAATCGGTACGATGGCCTGAATCGTCGCACCGCGCAGATCGCCGATGGTGAAGCTCGTGCTTATTACTTTAGTGTTCAATGGCGGTCACTCGAAGAACGAGAAGTGACTGCGCCTTCATCAAGTGGAACTGGCAGCACACAAGTTGATCGTCAGTATGTGTGGGGCCTCCGCTACATTGATGAACTGATTTTGCGAGATCGACCAGCTATCGGCGAAAGGCTATATTCACTGCAAGACGTAATGTTTAACGTCACCGCATTGCTTGATTCTGCTGGAAGTGCCCAACAGCGGTTCGCGCACTCCGCGTATGGGCAGGCGCTACCCTTAACCACTGGTTTTGGGTTGGATACCACTTCAGGCTATGACTGGACCTATCTGTTCACCTGCAGAAGTATCGATCTAAAGTCGCGCCTTTACTGCATGCGACGTCGTTTCTACCACGCGGAGCTCGGTTCGTTCTTGAACAGAGATCCGATTGCGTATCGAGCCCGTCAGTGGAATCTGTATCGATTTGCTTCGTCACGGCCGCTGCATCGTAGCGATGCTCTTGGACTTCAGGATCGGCCAACAACCATATGGAATCCTGTTCCGATCGAGATCGATGTCCCGGTCATTGCAATCGAACCGCCCGACCTTATGGAGCCGTTGCCACCGTTCGGCGCTGATATCCCATCCGGTCCGGACCTCTTGAAGCCCATAACCTCGAATTGCGCTTCCTTTCTGAAATGGATCAAGAGTCAGCCAGATTCTGCGAAATCTCTGCACCCCGCAGTCAAGCGGGCGATCGAGTGTCACGCTAACATTTTCTGTGGCGACTGTCCCGGCAAAGCGTGGGGAATGGCTTACTGGGTGGGAAACAACGGCTACCCGCACATGTGCTTGGACAGCGCGAAGCTTAAGGGGCAACCGTTGGTCGCGATTGAGGCGCTATTTATCCACGAAGCTGTTCATCTTGATCAGTATCTGGGCGAGAACAAGTGCGACTGTAAGGACAAGCCCTTCACGGGGAAGAATCCTCCGTTTCCACGGCCAGGAGGCGGCAGTTGCGAGGCATGCATGAAAATGGAAACACCTGCTTATCAGGCGCAAGCTGAACATCTCTACCCACCTGATTTCGCTGATGCGGAGCCGTTTTACGACGCATTCAAAAAAGCTGGGGTGTGCTTTAGCTGTGGTCATTTGTGTCCCGATCTGAAAGTGAGCGGCAAATGTCCACCGTTTCCAGAGGTTCCTTTCCCCCTATAGGGTTTCAGAGCAATGCACCTGCACATTGGCGTGGGCTTTCGTCGCCTGGCGATTCGGTTGTCTCAATGTAATGACCTAACGGAAGGCCGGTGTTTCCATCTGGTGCGCGGGTGGGCATTTGTGTTGTTGGCGGGGTTCGTCGCGAATTGGTCTGCATGCAATGTTGCAACAGCACAGGACATGTCTATCGAGCGCGCCATTAACTTGCTGGATAATGAAGACGCCGTTGCTGCTGGCGCGGCTGCACTGTGGATGGGGGATCAGAAATTGATAGATGATCAGGCAATCGTTGCATTGATTGAACACTTGGGAGATGAACGCGACGCAGAGCGATTTCCTGCTTTCGTGACCGCCAGCCCACCGACCGTTGGCGACTATGCGGCGAATGCACTTCAGCGCGTCGGTTCGCCCGAAGTGGTGAGTCTTGTGTGCAAGTTCCTAAGCAGTACGGAAGACCAAAACTCGCAAATTCGGGGACTCCAGATATTGAGGGCATTGGGAGAGAGGGCAAGGGATTCGATTCCGACATTGGTGCGCCTGGCGAAGGACGAGGATAGCCTTGTCCGACTTTATGCAGTCAGAACTCTTTCTGCGGTGTCGATGAACGACCAAGCGGCTCTTCGTGCGTTTCGGCGAGCGATTAGAGATGATGATCCTAGCGTCAAGGCAGCAGGCGTTCGGGGCATCGGCCGTCAAGGTGCTGTGGCGAAGGGCCTTGTTCCCGAACTCATCCCCCTACTTGACAGTACAGAGCTTCGTGGCGAATCTGTTTCCGCCGACGCCGGCGGCTGGATACTACTTCGGGCCGACGTCGCGGTCGCACTTGGTAGAATCGGCCCCAATGCAGAAAAAGCCCTGCCGAAGCTACGAACTATGCTGGATGAGGATGATAGAAGTGTTCGGCTGGCAGCTGCGTTCGCACATGCATCGATTTCAGGAAATGACGAGCCTGGACTAAAACTTCTGCTTGAAGAATTGAAGAAACATCGAGGAAAGGCAGCAGACGCTGCCGATTACGTCTGCGAATTGTCGGGCAGGGAGGAGTTCGTCGAGGTAGCCTTTGATGCTCTCAAAGCCGCCTTGACTCATCCAAATCCTCTTGTTCGCGTGCGAGCGATCAAGGGAATTGCGGCGAACAAGTCGGCGGATGCCATAGAGTTGCTTCGCAGGACTGCGAACGAGGATAACGAGGAATTGGTTAGAGATGCTGCCGAGGAATTTATTAAGATGATTGAGAACAAGTAAATGTCGCGAACATTCATGGGCTTCAATGGTCGTGGCATCTCGTGCGCATTTTGTCCTTCGCTCTAATCGCATTATATGCGAACTCCGCATGTGGCGTAGCACACACGGTTTGGGGGAAATTAGCGGCCGAGAGTGTTTACGAAGAGGGTTGGTTCCAGTGTACTTCTGCGGGGTCGTGGGTGGGTGTGCTGTGGCGTGCCAAATTCCTCCTTGCTAACGCTTTGTGTCCCATTCTCTCCCGACGCCCCGCGTGCCCCCCTGTGCACCGCCATGCCTGGCCGGGCGACGATTCTTGAGGCGACAAGAGGGGTCAGGACCCTTTGTTTGGCCCCAAAAAAGTCCTGACCCCTTTTCGCCCCTTGCAAATTGGCCGCTCCCGCGGCCTCGCAGGTGGCTGCAGTACGTAAACGAACCGGAGACGGAAGCGGAACTTGGGGCCTTGCGGCGATGCTGCCACCGCGGCTCGCCTTACGGCAGTAGGGATTGGGTCGACAAGACGGTCAAAGAACTTGGCATGGAGGCAACGATACGCCCGCCCGGCAGACCCAAGCGACGGTAAACGGGACCGGTCCCCGTTTCCAGCCAGGTGTTACTCGCGAGGATTTGCCACGCGCGCTGCTCGCGATGTGCTTCGTACTCGGAGGCTTCGTGATGGCTGAACTTTCGCAAGTATCCGGCTGCTTACGCAGCCAGGTTTAGGTAGGTTTCGAGTTGTTTGATGAATTGTTCCAGGTCAGCCTTAGTGGCCGACGTGGGGGTAATTGTATTGTCGAGGATGGCGGCACGGAGGATGCGGAGCATATGTGCAAGCGACCATTCCGTGTCCCACGCTCCGAAACGCCTGCGTGCAGCCCGGGCTTGTGGCAGTTTGCGGCCTTCGGTCATGTACCAGAGGCCGACGACGCTCTGCATCAGCCACACCCAGGGCGAGAGCTTTTCGATGCTCTGCCTGCACCAGTGCTGCGGGGCTTCGATCTTCATCACCTGCTTGCTCGATTTGAAGGCAACCTCGATACTCCAGCGACGAGCGTACGCGGCGATCACCCAACTTGCCGAGGCCGTCAGGTCGGTGGTGAACAAGTACGTGTCCTTGAACTTGCCCTGCGGATCCCGGACCAGCACCACCAGGATCGGACGCAAGCCGAGCACCTTCGGCCACACCGCTTGGAAGCAGAGGACCTGCAAACAGCGCGAGATACCGTAGGCCGTGGCCTCGACCTCCTGCCAGACCCAAGGTCCCTTGCCGCTTCGATTGCGATCGGCCTTCTTCATGGCTTGCTTGGGGGAAGGCAGACGGGGGCCCTTGCGAGGCTTCGGTCCCCGTTTGCTCTTCGGCTGCTTCGGCGGCTGCGGGTCGTAGATGGCCGCGTCGCTGCGCATCACGCCCACGTGGGTCACCCGCTCGTCCAAATCGCCCAGCAGGTTTTTCGTGGAATAGGCCCCGTCGCCGAGCAAAACAAGCTTTCGATCGGGAAACCACTCGAGCACGTCCCGAAGCATCTCTCGGGCCAAGGTCGCTTCGCTGGGCTGGCCCTTCCCGGGCAAATGCAGCTTGGCGTGGATCGGCAGGCAATAGATCTTGTCCGTGCCGGGAATGCGGATGGCCAGTCCCATCACCACCCAATGGTTGCCGCTGGCCGTGGCTACCCGCTTGGCCGTGGAGGCCACCGCATCGCGGAACCATCCCAAGCCGTAAACGTGTTTGCCCCGCTTGTGCAACAACGTGTCGTCGACGGCCAGATGCAACCGCCCGTGAGGGTTCAGCCGCACGACGATCGCCACGGCCACCTCGTGGGCCAGCCCCTGCACCGTCCAGGCCGACCGGCTGAAGAAGTTGTAGAACCGGTCGAACGGATGCCGCTTCTTTCGAGAGACCGGTGTGTCGGCCCGAACGGTCTGGAACACGCCGTACTCCGTCCGTCTGCCCAAACACATCACCCAGCCGAGGAACACCTCGACGTGCGTCTGAAACGACGGCTGGGTAAAAGCCGGCAACAGGCATTGCAAAATCGGATCGATCGAGGGTATGCTCGCAAACATCGACGGGGACCTCCTTGTCCTTCGCGCGCGTCTGTGACGCCGTGAACCACGCGAAGTCTACAAGGAACCCCGTCTTCTTTGCGCTATCAAAACTCACGCTGAAATCTGCGAAAGCTCAGATGGTGGTCCTGCTGCTAATCCTCTTCTTTGAGTGACCCCTCCGACTACTACGCGATTGACCTCGACCGGGAATGGCGGGCGGTCTTCCAACTGAAGACAACGTTCCTCGCCGCCATTGCCGGCGGGTTACCGCAGCCGTTCGGCAGCACCCGACCGGCCGGAGCGTGCGTCAGGCGGCGTGCTGGGGCGTCTCGGGACCGGGGGTCACTGGCGCCCGCACGCCCCGGATTCGGGCGGATTGTGGGGTGTTGCTATTAGGGTGCCAGAGAGACGAAAGACCCAGCAAGGCACGTAGCTTTCGGCCATTTGTCAGTTCTCGGCCCGTGCTTCCGCTGCTGCCGGGCTGAAGCCAGAGAACGCGCATCGAACGCCCCGCGTAGCGGGGAACCACGACGCGGCGCGGCCGTTAGGCAGTTCCCCTGCGCCGACCCCGCGATCCTGGGCGATCGCGACCCACCGGGTCAAGCTTCCGGGGCATTGACGCTGCCGACCACCTCGAAGGGCACGGCCGGCAGCACGCCGATGGGGACCCTGCGAGTCCTGCCGCCGGCTTGCCCGGCCCTGTTTCCCACGGAGCGTTCCAGGAAGGCCTCGAAGATGAGATTGCCCTTCAGGCCCGCTTTCGCTTTCTCCGGATCCGCCTGGACCTTCACGACGCCGACGGATCCCACGTGCGAGACGTCGGCGATCGCGACCCCCTCGGGCGGATCGCTCAAGGAGAGCCTGATCTGGTTGGCGAACCGACCGACAGGCAAGGTGAAACGCACGTTGGTTGCTTTCCCGACCGGCAGCGCCACGGGGCCCTTCTCCAAGAGCCGGACCGGCTCGCGCATGCGGAGTTGACCGAAGACGGATACCATCAGCGCCTCGGAAGGCACGAGATGGCGGTAGATGAACGCCTGCATCATGTCTTCGGCCGGGGTGGCCGTTCGACGCACCGTCTTTCCCGCGATCTCTGCACGGCCCTCGATCGAAAGCCGGATCGGTCCGTCCCCAGCGCCCGGCGGCACGGAGAGCGTGGCCCTCGCTTGCGACTGCCCGGCCGGCACCCACGCGCCGCTGAGCACGCATCCTGGCGGAGCGTCCGTCAAAGCCAGCGTGATGTCGCCGTCGAAGCCGTCGCGGCGCACGGCGTGCACCGTGACGAGGGCCGGCTGGCCCGCGCGCGCGTTGATGCTCGACGGTGCGACGCGAAGCTCGAAGTCGGGCCGGGGCGGCGCGACCCGCAGCCGGTAGGCGCGGGCCGAGTCGCCTTGGCGCTGGGCGTCGCCCAGGTGCACGTAGTACGCCCCGTGCGCCGGAAGCGCGATCTCCAGGCGCGAGTCGGCGTGGTGCGTGGTCAGTCCCGCCGACTTGTCCACCCAATCGTCGTTGGCCGCCACGAGGTTCCCGCCCGCGTCGGTCAGCTTGAGCACGGAGTCGAGGGGCGAGCCGAGGCGCCGCGCCTCGACCTCGGCGATGAGCACGTCGCCTGCCCGGCCCACCACGCGGAACACGTCCCAGTCGCCCGGCCGGTCGATGCGCCCGTTGACGATCGCCGGGGCGTCAAGCTGCTGCGCGGATCTCACCTCGTCGTTGGGCTCGCGCTCCAGACACTCGGGCAGCGTGTCGAGCGCGAACGGCACGCGGCCCGAGCCGCCCCCCGCTTTCAGCAGATCGAGCCGGCGGCGTGCCGGGGCCTTGCCGTCCAGCTCGATCTTCATCTTGTCCTGGGAGAGATTCCACCCGGCCAGCTCCACTTCGGTGGGCTCGCCACTGCGCCCGCCGAGCGGAAACACGCCGGTCACCATCGGCACCTCACCGAGCGCGATGCGATAGACGAAGTCCTCGCGCCCGCGGTAAACCGCATCCTTGATCTCGACGACGTAAGCCCCATCCTCCGGGATCTCGTAGCACAGCGCCGGATCGGGATGGAAGCGGAAATCGTCGGCGTAGGCCACCTCCCTGCCGCCCGCGTCTTCCAGCGCGACCGTGGCCTGGAACCATCCCGGCACCGCGTCGGCCAGGTAGGGGACCAGTTCCCGGGCGCTGACGGCCACCACGATTCGCTCGCCCTTGCGGGCCTCGAACCGGAAGCGGTCCACGTCGCCGGGCATGATCTGGCCGTTGACGACCACCGGCAGCGGCCCCTCGATGCCGCGATCCGGCTCCTGGTCGTTCGGCTCATTCTCGCGGACCTCGGCCCACGGGCTCACGTGAAACGCGATCGGGTTGGAGAGCCCCCCGTCGGTTAGGAGGCGGATCTCGCGCGGGCCGGGCTCGGCATCCGCGGCGAGCGTCACCTCGAGCGCCACCGTCTCGGCGATCTGGGGGTTGGGCTGGCGCTTGGGATCGTTGAGCCTTTTGCGGGCCTCGGCCGCGCGCCGGAAATCCTCTTCCGTCAATCCCACCTGGTCGGCCAGGTCGCGGTACGACTGGAAGTCGCCCGGCCTGGCGGGCCGGCGGCCCTTGCGCCGCTGGGTCTGGGCGAGTTCCCGGAGCTTGCGGAACTTCTCCCGAAGCTGGTTGATCTGTTGCGGGGACAGCGGCTTGGTGTGCTCGACCACCTCGGCCTTCAGGCCGGCCCCGGA
The DNA here is from genome assembly GCA_964434165.1 of uncultured Pirellulales bacterium. Classification (GTDB taxonomy): domain Bacteria; phylum Planctomycetota; class Planctomycetia; order Pirellulales; family Thermoguttaceae; genus CAYSUS01. Next base: position 17,158 of record CAYSUS010000039.1, on the reverse strand, counting down.
GACGATCACCCGGCTTACGCCGTCCAGATACTGGCCGCCGACTTGCACCTGGAACACCGCGCCCTGCTGTCCGCCCGCCGGATACACGTAGCCCACGTGCGGGTCCTTCTGCGCAAGGGCCGCCGGCGAGGCCGCCACCAGCGCAACGAGGCAAGCCGACAGACACGTTGGGTTCGGGTTCATGGGGTCCTCACATTTTTTCCATGATCTCGCGCAGGATTCCGCCCGACTCGTAGCCCTCGGCGGCGGAGGGCGTGGCGCGGACGACCTTGCCCTCCGGATGCGGGAGCGTCGCGTCGGACGGAATGCCCAGCAGCTCGTACATGCTCGCGATCAGGTCCCAGGGGTAAACGGGGCGCTCGGCGACCGCGATGCCGTTCTCGTTCGAGGCCCCGACCACTCGTCCGCCGCGGAAGCCGCCGCCGGCCACGACCGCGGAGAACACGCGGCCGTAGTGCCCGCGCCCGCCGTTCCAGGGCGGGTCCCACTGCACGCGCGGCGTGCGCCCGAACTCGCCGCTCCACCACACGATCGTGCTGTCCAAAAGGCCGCGATCGGACAGGTCCGCCAGCAGCGTGGCGAACCCCTTGTCCATCTCGGGCAGCTTGCGGCGCATGGTCTGGAAGTGCTGTTTGTGCGTGTCCCAGCCCTTGTAGTTGATGGTCACGTAGCGCACGCCGCGCTCCACGAGCCGCCGCGCGATCAGGCATGACTGCCCGAAGGTATTGCGCCCGTACCGGTCGCGGAGCTCGTCGCTTTCCTGGGCCGGATCGAACACCTTGCCGGCGTCGCCGAGGATCAGGTCGTAGGCCTGGTCCTCGCACTTCCTGAAGGCCTCGATCTCGGGGTCGGTCTTCAGGGCGTGGGCCAGCGTGTTGAGCTTCCCGAGCAGCCCGCGGCGCGCCGCCTGGCGCTGCTCGGAGATGCCCTCGGCCACGACCCCCTCGACCACGAACTGCTTCTGGCCCGGGTCGCCGCCCGTGGCGAACGGCTTATAGCGGGCGCCCAGAAACCCGGCCTCGGAGAACCGTCCCTGCGGCTGGGTGAGGACGATGTAGGGCGGGATAAGCCCCTCGTAGCCGGCGTCGTATCCCTTGAAGAGCGAAACCACCGCGCCGGCGCAGGGGAACACGTCGCGCCCGCCCGACATCCGGCCCGTCTGCACCATGTACGAGGCGGTCTCGTGCGCGTTCACCCCATGGGTCATACTGCGGATGATCGCGTACTTGTCGGCCTGCTGCGCGAGCTGGGGGAGCATCTCGCCGACCACGATTCCGTCCACGCTGGTCGGGATCGCTTTGCTCAGCGGCCCGCAGAAGTCGTAGCCGGCGTCCGGCTTGGGATCGAACGTATCGAGGTGGGCCGGGCCGCCCCACATCCAGATTTGGATCACGGCCTTGGCCCTGGCCGGTCGCGGAGCGGCAGGCGCCGGTCGCCCCAGCCGATCGGTCAGCAGCAGCCCGGCCGCCGCGCCCAGTCCGCCCCGCAGCACGTCGCGGCGCGAGACCGCCGCCTGGGGATCCTTGTCGTGGTTCGGTTTCACTGCTCTCTCCTTGGCCGCCAACGACGGCCGACCCTTGAAACAACCTTGCGTGTTCCGGGAAAAGGGGTCGGGACCCCTTTCGTGCGAAACACCCTTCCGGCCGTGCCGGCATAAGGGTCCCGCCCCCTTTTCCCACCCTTCATGGCCGGCGATGCGCGGCCTGCTAATGCCGGTACTGGAACTCCGCCGTGTTGATCAGTGCCCACGCTATGTCAACCAGCAACTCGCGCCCGCTTGCGGCGCCCGAATCCGCGTACTCCTTGAGTGCCTTCGATTCCTCGGCCGTGGGACGCCTGGAGAGGATGGTCAGGCACAGCTTGTCCACGGTCTCTTTCGGGTCGCGCGAGCGTCCGGCCAGAGCGCGGAGCCCCTCGCCCTGCTCGATCTTGCGCCGGATGTGGCTCGAGTTGAGCAGGTGCAGGCGCTGCGCGGCCGAGGGCCGCATGTTCCGCTCCGAGGCCATGCCCGTGTCGCGCGGCGGACGCCCGAACAGTTCCAGGAACGAGCTGCCGATGCTCCCGTCGGACAGGGCGATCGAGCGCTGGTGCTCCGGGACGAACGTGAACGGTTCCGGGATCTGGCTCGAATACTCCTCGGTCGTCCCCGTGATCTGGCACAGGGCGTCGACCAGCACCTCGGCGTCCAGGCGCCGCACCGGACAATAGGCGAACTGGGCCGCGGCCTGGGGATGGTCCGAGCGCGGAATCGAGGAAAGCTGGTACGTCGTCGAGGTGAGGATCAGCCGGTGGATGTGTTTGAGGTCGTAGTCGGACTCGACCAGCTCCTTCTCCAGGTAGGCCAGCAGGGCCGGGTTGCTCGGCGGGTTGTCGGCCCGGTGGTCGTCCGGCTCGTGCACGATCCCGCGGCCCATGAGCCAGTACCAGATGCGATTGACCGCGTGGCGCGCGAACCACGGGTTCTCCGGCCGGATCAGCCAGTCGGCGAACACCTCGCGGGGATCCGCTTCCGCCGCCCACTTGGCGCGCGAGCCGTCGGGCAGCACGGCCTCGGTCGGCACGTTGGCGCCGCGCCGTCCGATGCGTAGCGCATCGAACTGGACGATCTCCTCCTTCCACTCGCCCGTCGATTTGAACTCGATCCGCGAGAAGAACACCGCCATGCCCGCCAGGCGATCCTCGGGCCACTTGTCGGCCCGCGCGCCCATGAAGGTGAGCGCCACGGCCTGGGCCAAAGCCTTCGGCTCCCTGCTCTGCGCCGCGCGGTAGAAGTTCACCGGCGGCACGCGGAAGTTGCTGCCGCTGGCCGTCAGCATCCGGCGAGCCATGCGGTCGTACGGCTCGTTGTTCGCAATGCACGTCCGCACCCAGCGGTGATACGCCTGCACCGCGTTGGGCCAGAGGTTGATGGGGAACTCGGCCTTCATCCGCAGTGCGTCGCCCCACTTCATGGCCCAGTAGTCGGCGAATTCCTCGCGCCGCAGCAGGCGGTCGATGAGCACCTCGCGCTTGTCCGGGCTGCGGTCGGCGAGGAACTCCTCGGTCTCCTCAAGCGTTGGCAGCGTGCCGATCACGTCGAGATGCGCCCGGCGCACGAACACCTCGTCGGAGCAGAGCCGGGCAGGCTCGATCTTCAGCTCCTCCAGGCGCGCCGAGACCAGCTCGTCGATCTTGTTGCGTGGTACCACCGGGGCGTCGCTTTCGAAAGGGCGGATCGGCTCGCGAGACGCCGCCTCGCCCAGGGCCGCCGCGAAGGCGGCCAGGAAGATCAGGGCATGCATGCCAGTCAGTCCCCTCAAGAGTTCCAGCCCTCGTACCCATCCGTAGAGGTGCAGGGGGAGGGCGGACTATACCCGGCGGCGCCGCCCCTCGCCTCTTCATCACCACAGGGAAATATCTGCCGAATCGCGGGCCTTCAAGACTGGCCGGCTCCGATTCCCGCGGCCCGGGCGGCTCGGTGTCAAGCAGTGGGCACGAAGGGCAGGGGACGCGGCCCAAACCCCCCGACCCATAAGCAAAGCCCGCCGCAACTCGTTGCTGCGACGGGCTTTAGGAGTGCCCCCTGAAGGACTCGAACCTTCGACCCATTGATTAAGAGTCAATTGCTCTGCCAACTGAGCTAAGGGGGCGGTCCCTCGGTCGAACCGTCTATTCTAGCCGATCCAGCGGCTCGCTCAAGCCAGTGCCCGGCTCAAGGGGGGCCTTGCCCGCTCTCCCTCGTTATCGGCCGCGTAAGGATCGGGCAGAAGGGAATTCGCCGGACCCGATGTGCCTCACTTGGGGGTATGTGCGATTCAGTCGCTCAGCTTCTCCATGACCTCGTGGACCTGGCGGATCCGCTGGTCGATCTTGACCTTCATCAGACCGGCTGGCGAAAGCTGGTCCGCCTGCTCGTACCAGTGCCGCGCGCGGAGGAGCAGGACCTTTTTCTCGTCGCCGGTAGCCTTCAAGGCGAGGTCCCACCAGGCATCGGCCACGGCCATGCGATCTTCGAAGCTCTCCGGCTGTTTCAGCTCCGTCTGGGCCACGGATTTCAGCCCCGTGTCGCTGCCCACGGCGAGCATGGGCAGTCCCTGCTGCCAGTTCCCTCTGGCAAAACAGAGGAACCTGCCCACCAGAAGGTTCGCCTGGGGGTCCGCCGAATCGTCTTCGAGCTTCTCCCGGGCGCGGGCGACTCCCCGCGACCATCGCTTGGCCGCCAGCACCTCGCGCTGCAGCCCGACGGCCTGCATGACCAGCGCCTTCTCGCGGCACTTCTCCGCGGCACTTCGGGCGAGCCCGGCCAGGCGTACCGCGCGGTCGTAGTCCTCCGCGTCGGTCGCCGCGTCGATCCGTCCGAGGGCATGTCGGGCGATCTCGCGGCATTCGTCCGGCTTGCGGGCCCGGGTGAGGAGCTCGCGCAGCGTGTCCACCTCCATCGGCTCCATCTCGAACGACTCGCCCAGGCCTTCGACCGCGTCGAGCGCCGCCTGGGCGTCGCCGGCCTGGACCGCCACCGTGCGGGCGGCGCGGAACAGCGCGAATCGCTCGGCCGCCGCAGTCTCGCCGCCCGACGTTTCGTACGCGCGGTCGATCATATCGCGTGCCAGCGCGGAGAGCTGCTCCGGTGTCTTCGCCTCCGCGTGGGCGCCGCCGTACGCCTCGCGCAGGGTCGCCATGGCCGCGCGCTGCGCCTGGGCGTCGGGCAGGGCGACCGGGGCCGGGAGCGACATGGGCCGGGCGAGAAACAGGTCCCAGTCGGAGCCCACCTTCCCGTGCCAGACCAGGCCGAGGCCGCCCAACACGGGGAGCGTGTCGTCGTAGTCGTTGTCGGTCAACTGGCGGATTCGCCGATCGGTACGGACGAACAGCTCCCAGTCGTCGCCGACCTTGCCCTGCCAGGCCACGTGGCGGCCGTGGATCTGTGGATGCTGGTCGTCGTAGTCGTTCACCGTCAGCGGCCGCGCCGAGATGCCGTCGTACAGTACGATCTCGGAGTCGCCGTCCGACTTGGCGGTCCAGACCACCTGTCCGTCCCAGACCCTCGGCTCCAGGTCGTCGTAATCGTTCTGCGAGAGCCGGACCGTTCGCCCGCCCTCGTGAAGGAATATCTCCCAGTCGTTCCCGTCGTGCCCCCGCCACACCACGTGCCGGCCGCACACGCGGGGCTCGATGTCGTCGTGCTGGTTGTTGGTCAGTTGCCGCGTGGACGTGCCGTCGTAGAGGAAGATCTCCCAGTCCTCCCCGTTCTTTCCCTGCCAGACGACGTGTTGCCCGGAGACCATGGGACTGGAGTCCTCGTAGTCGTTCTCGGTCAGGCGCACGGTCTTGCCGTCGCGCCAGAGGTAGATCTCGTGGTCCTTTTCGTTTTCCGCGGGGACCTTCCACACGACGGTTCCGGCCGAGATGCTCGGGCTCCGCTCGTGGCGCCCCGAGGTCTGCGTCAGACGCGTGGCCTTCTCGCCGTCGAACATCCACAGGTCGTAGTTGTTCGCGAACCCCAGCCACACCAGCGTGGCTCCGTCCAGGGCCGGAGAGTCGTTGGCGAACAGGCGCGGCGTCTTGGCGTTGCTCACCTGGCAGGCCGACCGGCCGTCGTAGTAGTACGCCTCGGCGGCGTTCCCGTGATTGTGGCGCCAGGCGACGTGCGTGTCCGACACCCGATACTGGATGTCGTCCACGTCGTCGTCAGTGATCTGCTCGACGCGCCATCGCTCGGCCAGGACGGCCGAGCCTTGGAGAAGCGCGAGGGAAACGGCGGCAGGAACCAGAAGCGATCGCATGAGGTTCTCCTCGCGTGCGGCGACGGCGCGCAGGCCTCCGAGTCCCCCCGGCCCGGCATCCTAACCGAAGCGGGCAGCGCAGCCAAGGTTTGCACGGTCCGCGATCTCCCCATCCCGTCCGGCCTGATATACTGCACCCGTCGTGCGGGCCGACTCGAGGCCGCCCTATCCGTGAAAGCACACCAATTTGAGGAGACGCAACATGTTCGACCCACGCGAGGATTCCAGCGAGACGATGAAACCCAGCGCCGCGCACGCCTCGCGCCGGGAGTTCCTCGCCCTGTCGGCCGCGGCCGCCGCGGCGGCCGGGGCGCACGGGTTGGGGGGCGCGCAAGCGACCGCCGAGGAGCCGCGCGCGGCTCCGGCCCGGTCGGCCCAGGACCCGTACGCGTTGGCGGCGCGCTTCGGCCGGTACCTGCGCGTTACGGACGTGGCCGACGGCCTGGACGCGGTGGGCCGCGCCAACCTGACCCTGATGGACCCGGCCGTGCGCCCCCTGTGGCTGGGGATGACCTTCTGGGGGCCCGCGGTCACGATGCGCGTGGTGCCCACCAACCGACCCATGCCGGCGATCGAACGCGAGGACGCCCTCCGGCAGCACGCGCTATGGAACGAGATGGGAGGAATGCACGCGAAGCTCCAGGTCCGCCCCGGCTGCGTGGTCGTCACCTCGACCGGCGGGGCCCGCGAGTGCGGGTACTGGGGATCGAACAACTCGATGGCCATGCAGGCCCAGGGCGTGGCGGGCATCGTCACCGACGGCTACGCCCGCGACACCGAGGAGATCATACTCCAGAAGAACCCCGTGGCCTGTCGGGGGATCGGCCGGACGATCATCCCCGGCCGCGTGGAGCTCGTCGGAGTCGAGGTGCCCGTGGGATGCGGCGGCGTGCTGGTGCGGCCGGGCGACATCGTCGGCTGCGACTGGGACGGGGTGGTAGTCGTGCCCATCGAGGTCGCCGAGGACGTGCTGTACTTTGCCGCCCGGATCGCCGTGAACGACAAAAAGGGCCGGCGCCGTCTCTACGAGAAGCTCGGCAGGGAGCCCGACGAGACCGTCGATTGGGAGTCGGCGGCCGAGTACTTCAAGGATTTGCTTTAGCGGCGGGCCGGGCCGAACTCGCTGAACTCCGCCGGCCGCCCTGGCGTTCGCCGGACGTGTCTTCGCCGTGAAGTCAGGACGGGTTACTCTCTGGGAGCCGGCTTCTGCGGAGTGACGGTCGCCTTGTCGCCGCGCGGAGGCTTGATCTTGCTCGGATCAACGTCGGCGCTCGCCTGAGGTTGGTAGCCTCCTTCGATCTTCTCGCCCAGCCCAGGGACCCCTCGGCTCTCCCGACCACTGGCTGGCTCGGCATTATCGCTCATGGTCCTCCTCCAGGAATCTGCGAAACTCGACGACCGCGATCTCTTCGGCCATGATGAGAACACCACCGCTATCCTCGACGGGCGCCCACTGGCCACCATCCGTAGGGTGGAAGTGCGCCTCCAAGAACAGGTCGCGATGCTCGGGGTCACTTGCGGCGAAGGAGCGACGATGGAACAAACCGTAGACTCGCGAACCGTCCTTGAGCGTCACCAGGACCCAGCATGGCTCTGACCGTGCGAAATGCCGGTCCCACGCACGAGGGGTCGCATGTGCCGTGCGAAGACCCAGCCACCGAAGGAAACGGGCCACCGCATCTTTCTGCTGTAGCATCCCGGAGAGCAGCCCAAGAATCACTGGCGAGACGTACGTGATCCCGAACAGGAACAGTCCCGACAGGTACGGGTGCTGGTCGAGGTAGCCCGTCTTGAAAACGGGAAAGAGCACCCACGACCACAGTCCGTGGTTGATGCAACTGAGGGTGAGAGATTCGAGGAAGCGGATCTGTGGCGACCCCATGCGAGCAGGAACGCGCATCGCGAGTACGGCGGACCAGTCGAAGCCTGGTACCAGAAAGGCTGCCGTGAAGAACACCACTTCAGAGCTGCCGAGGATCATCCGGGCGCTCCTGCTCGGTTTGGCGGACTGAAAGCCGCTACGGGGTACATCCAAAGTTGAGACCGCGCCACAAGGTCCATGCTGGCGAGTAGCAGCGACGCTGACGGTTGTCCGCGCCTTGACGGTCGCGGTTCCGGTTTCGGCGCCACCAAGGCTCCTCGGGGGATGCCTGCGGCGGCCAAGTGCGCCGGCCGAATGGGCCAGCCGCCCTTTGTCGCGGGTTCCCGCGCTAGAGCCACGGAATTCCGTGGAAATCCCCCCTAGCGCCCTTCTCGCGTATTGCCGCAGGGTCTTCTCCCCAATCTACACGGCGACAAGCACTTAGCGTCCCATCCACCGCTGACACGCGATTAGGGCACGCCGATTGCTAGCATGCGGCCGACCATCGGCCAGCCGAGCCAAGGGCCGGCGAAGCCGCCCAGGTCGAGCGTGCCCAGCCTTCCATCCCCGGCCGGAGGATCGCCATGATCGCGCCGCAGTCCACTCTCGGCAACGAGTTCCTGGAGAACCTGGCAGAGACGGCCGAACGCGAGCCGGCGCTGGGCTGCATGCAGTGCGGCCTGTGCGCGGCGAGCTGCCCGTTGGGCGAGGCCATGGAGTTTCCGCCCCGTAAGCTGATCCTCGAGACCGGCTCGGGCCATCTCGATCGGGTGTTGGCCAGTCCGGCCCTGTGGATGTGCGTCTCGTGCTACACGTGCTCGAGCCGCTGCCCGCGCGAGATCGAGCTGACCGACGGCCTCTGGCCCGCCCTGCGCGATGCGGCCATGCAGGAGGGCCTGCAGCCGCCGACCGAGTTGCAGGAGACCTTTCAGAACATCTTCCGCTACGGCAACACGCTGGGCAAATCCCCGCGCCAGCGCCTCGATTGGGCCAAAGACCTGGACGTGCGCGTGTTGGACCTCACCAAGGAGCCGCGTCCCGTCGAGGTCCTGTGGCTGGTAGGTTGCTACCCATCCTACTACCCCCGCAACCAGGTCGTGGCTCGTGCGTTCGCCCGGATCCTAACCCAGCTTGGGCTCACCTGGGGCGTATTGGGCAATAAGGAAAAGGCAGTCGGGGAGTGCGATCGGATGTTCGGCGAGGAGGGACTGTTTGAGACGCTCGTCGAGCAGAACCGCAAGCTCCTCCAGAAGTGCGACTTTCAGAAGATCGCGGTCCTCGATCCCCACGCCTACTGGGCCCTGCACCATTACTACCCCAAGTTTGGAGCGGCGTACCCGATCCGTCACTCCACCATGCTCCTGGCCGAGAGCCTCGAGCAGCTTAAGCCTCTTCTCGTGCGGCCGATCGAGGCCCGCGTGACCTACCACGACAACTGCTGCGTGGGGCGCAGGGCGGGGTGCTACGAGGACCCGCGGTCGCTGCTGAAGGCGATCCCGGGCATCGAGCTCGTGGAGATGCCCCGCAATCGCGCCAGCGCCCTGTGTTGCGGCGGCGGGGGCGGGGGCATGTGGCTCGACGCCCACATCACCGATCACGGCGGCCGGCGCCTTTCGGACGACCGCGTCATCGAGGCCTCCGGCACGGGGGCCGAGGTCCTGGCCGTGTCCTGCCCCTACGAGCTGTCGCGCTTCGAGGACGCCGCCAAGGTCCAGGGGCTGGAGCAGAAGCTCCGGGTGCGCGACGTCGTGGAACTGCTGGCCGAGTCGATGGACCTGGGAGAAAGGGAGACATCATGAACATCGCCGTCGTGGTCCGGCAGGTCCCGGACCTCATCGAGCCATTGGAGATCGCCGCCGAGGGCAATGCCCTGGATTACGATGGCGCGACGTTTCTCGTGAACGAGGCCGACGACCACGCCCTGGAGCAGGCTATCCTCCTCAAGGAGGCCGGCGCGGGCACGGTCACGGTCGTGGCCCTGGATTGCGGCGACGTGGACGACACGCTCTACACGGCTGCGGCCAAGGGGGCGGACCGAATCGTCAAGGTCGCCCTGGACGAGGATTTGCCGCCCGAGCCGCACGCTGCCGCGACCATGCTCGCGGGGGCCGTCAAGCCGCTGGACGCCGACCTGGTGCTCGTCGGAGTCCAGGCCCACGACGAGCTGACCGGCGTGCTCGCCCCGCTTCTGGCTGCTTCGCTCGAGCTTCCGTACGTCGGCGTGATCCGCGGCGTGAAGGCGGGCGGCGACCCAGGCAGCGTCTCGGTCTGCAAGGAGTTCCCGGGGGCAGTGATGGGGCGGATGGCGGTGCGCACGCCGGCCGTGCTGGGCATCCTCGGGGCCGACCAGGCCCCGCGCTACGTGCCGGTCAGCCGTATCCGCGGCGCCATGAAGACAGCCCAGTTCGAGGAGGTCGAGGCCGAGACGCCCACGGCGCTGACGGGCGCGGCCGTCGAACGGATGTACGCGCCTGAAGCCGGCGGCCGCGCTGAAATGCTCGATGGCTCGCCCGAGGAAGTCGCCGCCCGGCTTGCCGACCTGCTGGCCGAGAAAGGATTGATCAAATGAGCGCACAAGACATCCTGGTGATTGCGGAAATCTGGCAGGACGCCGTGTCCGACGTGACGCAGGAGCTGCTCGGCGGGGCGCGGCAGTTGGCCATCGCCTCGGGCGGCGAGGTGGTGGCCGTGCTGCTCAGCGCGGACGGGGACCAGTTCGCTTCGGCACTTTCGGGAGCGGACCGAGTCCTCGTGATCGACGATCCGGCTCTAGCCGCCTACACGCCGGAACCCTTTGTGGCGGCGCTGGCCGCGGTGATCGGCGAACTAGGCCCCAGAGCCGTTCTGGTGGGAAGCACCTCGATGGGCTGGGATCTGGCCCCGCTGCTCGCAGCGCGGCTGGGCGTTCCGCTGGCCGTGGGGTGCCAGGCCGCGGTGATCGACGGCGACGCCGTCACGGCGACCTGCGGCATCTGCGGCGGCAAGATGCTGGCCGACGTGCGCATCGATGCCAGCCCGGCCGTCCTGATGGTGCTGCCGGGCAGCTTCGCGCCGGCCGAGCAGCCAGGCAAGGGTCAGGTCGAGACCAAGGCCGGTCCCGTGCCGCTCGGCGCCGGGTCGATCTGCTTCGAAGGATGGGTGTTCCCCGAGGCCGGCGACATCGACATCACGGCCCAGGACGCCCTGGTCGGCATCGGACGGGGGATCCAGCAGCAGGACAACGTGGAGCTGGCCGAGGAGCTGGCCGAGGCACTGCACGGGGCCGTGTGCGCCTCGCGCCCGGTCGTGGACCAGGGCTGGCTGCCGGCCACGCGCCAGGTGGGCAAGTCGGGCATGACCGTCAAGCCCAAGCTCTACCTGGCCCTGGGCATCAGCGGTGCGCCTGAGCACCAGGAGGGCATGAAGGGATCAGACCTGATCGTGGCCGTTAACACGGATCCCAAGGCCCCGATCTTTGAGGCCGCGCACTACGGTGCCGAACTGGACGCCCTGGACCTGCTGCCCGCGCTGGTCGAGGCGATCAAAGCGAAGCAGGGAGGAGCGGCGGTGTAGGGGAAAAACGAAATACGAATGCCGAAATCCGAAACAAATCCGAATCAAAACACAAATGACAAAGAGCTGAGTTGAGCGCGCTGAGATCTTGTTTCGGTCGGATTTGAACCAATCGTGGGGATGAACCTATGAACTTCGCCCGCCCCATCATGTGGAACGTGCCCCACGCGGCGGAGATCCTCTTCTACCTGCTCATCCCGCTGGTGGTCATCGGCTTCATCCTGGGGATGGTCTGGCGCGTGCGCAAGTGGTTCCTGGGGCAGGCCGAGCCGCACACGGAGACGATCCGGCAGCGGCTCGTGAGGCTGCTCGACGGGCCAAGACTGGTCGCGTGGATCAAGACCGCCCTGTTCCAGTCGCGGATCCGGTCCGATGGCTACGCCCTGTTCATGCATTTGGCGATCTTCTGGGGCATGGTCGTGCTGCTGATCGGCACCGCCCTGGCCACCGTGGATCAGGACGTGGGGTGGCTGTTGTTCGATGCGCAGATCCTCCGCGGCGACTTCTACCGCCTTTTCGAGCTGGCGATGGACGCGTTCGGCGTCCTGTTGATCGTCGGCGTGGCAATGGCCGCCTACCGCCGGTACCTCGTGCGCCCCCCGCGTCTGGCTGTGGCCCGCAAGGGCGTGAGCCTGTGGGACAAGTTCCCCTTTCTCACTTTCCTCGCCCTGATCGCCTTGACGGGCTTCCTGGCCGAGGGCCTGCGCATCGCCGAGGGATTTCACTGGGATGCGCGGGCCCAGGCAGCTAGGGCCGACGGAACCGAGGCGGCCATCGCCGTCCTGGAAGAGGAGGGGATGGCCGAGCACCTTCACATGAGCGAGGCGAAGCGCGAAGCAGAGATCGCCCGGATCGCCGAGGGCGAGGAGGTCTTTCCCGCTGCCCGCTGGGCCCCGGTCGGATACGCGGTCGGCACGATGCTCGCTCCCCTGTCGCTCGACTCGCTCCGCGCGATTCATCAGGTCAACTGGTGGGTGCACGGCCTGTTGGCCTTTGGATTGATCCTGGCGATTCCGTTCACCAAGGCGTTTCACCTGCTCGCCTCGCCGCTGAACATGCTTCTCCGCACGGAAGCCCCGGTGGGAACGCTGCCCGTGGCGGCCGAGTCGGGGGTGAGCACCGTGCGCGACTTCACCTGGCGCCAGCTCATGCAGGTCGAGGCCTGCACGTGGTGCGGCCGTTGCCAGGATGCCTGCCCGGGCCACAACACGGGCTTTCCGCTCTCGCCCCGCGATCTGGTGCAGGCGATCGATGCCAAGCTCCTGCGCACTCCCTTCAAGGCCAACGGCGATACTCCCAGCCTCCACGACGGTACGGTCAGCGCCGAGGAGCTGTGGGCCTGCTGCACGTGCCGGGCGTGCGAGGAGGTGTGCCCGGTGTTCGTCCAGCAACCGCGGCTGATCATCGATCTCCGCCGCCAACTGGTCGACCAGGGCAAGATCGACGAGGGGCTCCAGGATGCCCTGATGAACCTGCAGCGGTACGGCAACTCCTTCGGCCAGTCGGCGAGAAAACGGGCCGAATGGGCCAAGGGGCTCAGCTTCCAGTTCAAGGACGTGCGTAAGGAGAAGGCCGAGTACCTGTGGTTCGTGGGCGACTACGCCTCCTACGACCAGCGGGCCCAGGAGATCACGCGCACCATCGCGCGCCTGTTCCACCAGGCCGAGCTCGACGTGGGGCTCTTGTTCGACAAGGAGCAGAACGCAGGCAACGACGTGCGCCGCGTGGGCGAAGAGGGCCTCTTCGGGATGCTCCAGGAGAAGAACCTCAAGTTCCTCGATTCCGACAACTACGACCAGATCATCACTACCGACCCGCACACGTACAACACGCTCCGCAACGAGTACGCCGCGGCCGGCGGCAATGGAAGCGGCGAGGCCCATGCTCTGCTCGCCGGCAAGCGGGTCCGCCACTACACGGAGCTGCTCGATGAGCTGATCCAGAGCGGCAAGCTGCCGTTCCTCCATCGACTCAAGCACACGGTCACCTACCACGACCCGTGCTACTTGGGCCGGTTCAACGGGATTTACGACGCACCGAGGCGCGTGCTAAGCGCGCTGGGCGTCACCATCGTCGAGATGCCCCGCAACCGCGAGAACAGCTTCTGCTGCGGCGCCGGGGGAGGACGGATTTGGATGAAGGACACCCCGGGCATCGAGGAGCGGCCCGCAGAGAACCGCATCCGCGAGGCCCTGGAATTGCCGGGCGTGGAGATGCTCGTCGTAGCCTGTCCCAAGGACCTCGTGATGTTCCAGGACGCCGCCAAGACCGTGGGCGCGGAGGAGCAGCTCCGCGTCGTCGATCTCGGGGAGCTCGTGTTCGAGGCGGCCGGCGCCAGCCAGAAAGCCACCATCCCAGCAGGGGAGAAAGCATGAAACCGCGCAGCGACAATCTAAGGATCGGCGTCTATATCTGCCACTGCGGGTCGAATATCGCCGGGACCATCGACGTGGAGGAGCTTGCCCGATTCTCCGAGGGCCTGCCCCACGTCGAGCTGGCGCGAAGCTACAAGTACATGTGCTCCGATCCCGGGCAGGAACTGCTGAAGCGCGACATTGCCGAGCACCGGCTCAACCGCATCGTGGTGGCGGCCTGTTCGCCCAATCTGCACGAGGCCACGTTCCGGCGCGCGGCCGAGGACGCGGGCCTGAACCGGTTCCTCGTGCAGATCGCCAACATCCGCGAGCAGGTCTCGTGGGTGACCGACGATGGCGAGCTGGCCTTTGAGAAGGCCAAGTCGCACGTCACTGCGGCCGTGCGTCGCGTGGCCCACCACGAGGCCCTGCAGCGCCAGTTCGTGCCGATCACGCCCCGGGCCATGGTCGTGGGCGGCGGCATTGCCGGCATCCAGGCCGCCCTCACCCTGGCCGAGGCCGGCAAGGAGGTGATTCTCGTCGAACGCGAGCCTTCGATCGGCGGCCACATGGCCATGTTCGACAAGACCTTCCCCACGCTCGACTGCGCGGCCTGCATTCTCACGCCCAAGATGACCGCGGTGAAGCTCAACTCGAACATCCGCCTCCTGACCTACTCCAGCGTGGAGAAGGTGGAAGGCTCGGTGGGGCACTACCGCGTCAGCGTGCGCCGCAAGCCCCGCTACATCGACGAGGACCTCTGCGTGGGCTGCATGCTGTGCATCGACGGATGCGCGTTCACCAAGGCCAGGTTCCCCAACCCCTTCGACCAGGGCCTCGGACTGCGAAAGCCGGTCTGGGTCCCGTTCGCGCAAGCCGTGCCCCAGATCCCGCTGATCGACCCGGGGACTTGCTTCCAGCTCGCCCGAGGCAAGTGCAAGCAGGGCTGCGTCGAGGCCTGCGGGGAGCGCAACGCGATCCGCTTCGACCAGGTGGAGACAGTCGAGGAATACGAAGTGGGGGCGATCGTCGTGGCCACGGGCTTCAAGGCCTTCGACCCCTCGGTGATCCCTTACTACGGCTACGGCAAGCTGCCCAACGTGGTGACGAGCCTGGAAGTCGAGCGCCTGCTCAACGCCGGCGGCCCCACCGACGGCAAGCTGCTCTTGAGCGACGGGACGGAGCCCAAGCGCGTGGGCATCGTCCACTGCGTGGGCAGCCGCGACCGCAACTACCACGAGTACTGCTCGCGGGTCTGCTGCATGTACGCCCTGAAGCTCTCGCACCTGGTGCGCGAGAAGACCGGGGCCGAGGTCTTCGACTGCTATATCGACATGCGCACGCCGGGCAAGGGTTTTGAGGAGTTCTACAACCGCGTGCAGAACGAGGGCGTGCATTTCGTGCGGGGCAAGGTCGCCGACGTCACGGCCGCCGAGACCAACGGCAGCGGCAACGGGCGCCAGGGGCTGGTGATGAAAGTCGACGACACGCTGTTGGGCGAGATCCGCAGTATCCCCGTCGATATGGTGATCCTGGCCATCGCCCTGGAGCCCCAGTCCGACGCCAACGACGTGCGCCGCGCCTTCGGCATCTCCTGCTCCTCCGAAGGGTTCTTCCTGGAGAAGCATCCGAAGCTGGCGCCGGTCAACACGGCCAACGACGGGGTGTTCGTGGCCGGGGCCTGCCAGGGGCCCAAGGACATCCCCGACACCGTGGCCCAGGCCGACGCGGCCGCGGCCAAGGCCTTGGCCCTGATCGACGCGGGGCAAATCGAGCTGGAGCCCAACACGGCCTGGATCGACGAAGGGATGTGCTCCGGCTGCAAAACCTGCATCCCGTTGTGCCCCTACAATGCCATCACGCGCGACGAGGAGAAGAAGATCGCGGTCATCGATCAGGCCCTGTGCAAGGGCTGCGGCACGTGCGTGGCGGCCTGCCCCTCGGGCGCCGCGCGCCAACACCTGTTTGACGACGAACAAGTCCACGACGAAATCGAAGGATTGCTGAGCTATGTCTGAAGCATCGCCGAGCCCGGGCGCGAAGCGGTTCGAGCCGCGGATCGTCGCCTTCCTGTGCAACTGGTGCAGCTATACGGCCTCGGACCTGGCCGGCACCGCGCGGATCAAATACGCCCCCAATGTGCGGATCGTGCGCGTGATGTGCAGCGGGCGGGTCGATCCGACGTTCATCCTTAGGTCTTTCGCCCTGGGAGCCGACGGCGCGTTGATCGCCGGCTGCCACCCCGGCGACTGCCACTACATCGAGCAGAACTACAAGACCATGCGGCGCTTCGCCATGATGAAGCAGCTCTTGAAGACCATGGGGGTCGAGCAGGAGCGGCTCCGCCTGGTGTGGGCCTCGGCCGCCGAGGGCCGCTACCTGGCCGAATCGATCGACCAGATGGTCGACGAGGTCCGGCGGCTCGGCCCCCTCGACTGGGCGCACAACTGGGAGGAGCCTCCCGAGATCGAGAAGGCCCTGGAAGACATCGTCCACGAGCACGCCGAATCCCTGGAGGTGCCGGCATGAACGAACCGCCAAAAGGCAAGCTGGCCTTGTACTGGGCCGCCTCGTGCGGCGGCTGCGAGATCGCCGTCCTGGCGATCAACGAGAGGATCCTCGACGTGGCCGCGGCCTTCGACATCGTGTTCTGGCCCTGCGCCGCCGACGGCAAGGTCCGCGACGTGGAGAAGATGGCCGACGGCGAGATCGACCTCTGCCTGTTCAACGGCGGCATCCGCACCAGCGAGCAGGAGTACATGGCGCGGCTCCTCCGAGCCAAGTCGAAAGTCCTCGTGGCCTTCGGCTCGTGCTCGCACGAAGGGTGCATACCCGGGCTGGCCAACATGAACGACCGTAATGAGATCTTCGACACGGTCTATCGCCAGCAGGAATCCACGGAGAACCCGGACGACCTGCGCCCGCAGTCCGAGACCGAAATGCCCGAGGGCAAGCTCTACCTCCCGGTGTTCTACGACACGCTCAAGACGCTCGATCAGACGGTGAAGGTGGACTACTACCTGCCGGGTTGCCCACCGGAGGCCGACCGCATCTGGGACGCGATCACGGCGATCCTTTCGGGCAAGCTGCCGGCGCCGGGATCGGTGATCGGCAGCGAGACCACCGTGTGCCAGGATTGCCCGCGCACGCGCGAGGAGAAGAAGATCAAGAAGTTCTACCGCACCTGGGAGATCATTCCGGACCCGGACCTGTGCCTCTTGGAGCAGGGCATCCTCTGCTGCGGAATCGCCACGCGCGCCGGGTGCGGAGCCCGCTGCCCCCAGGTCAACTCGCCCTGCATCGGCTGCTACGGGGCCAACGAGGGGGCCTACGACTTCGGCGCGCGCCTGATGAGCGCCCTGGCCTCGGTGATCGACTCCAACGACCCGGACGAGATCGACCAGATCATCCGCGAGGGAATCCCCGACCTGCCGGGCAACCTGTACCGCTTCAGCCTGGCGAAGAGCTGCCTGCGGCGCAAACGGCGGCCATCGAACGGGGCGGAGCGGCCTTTCGAGATCTTGGAGACTTCGCAGGCGACGGGGTGAGGGGGTGACAGGGTGAGCACATTTCACTCCCCTCTCCCGCCCGCGGGAGAGGGGCCGGGGGTGAGGGCGGCCCGGCATGAC